>NZ_JAATUR010000061.1 GCF_011881725.1 Escherichia coli
GTGCGTAAAGCCGCGCAGGAAATCGTTAATAGTGGTAAGGCCAAACGGGTCGTCGTTTCCCTTGGTCCACAAGGCGCGTTGGGGGTAGATAGCAAAAACTGCATTCAGGTTGTGCCACCGCCGCTAAAAAGCCAGAGTACCGTCGGTGCTGGCGACAGCATGGTCGGCGCAATGACACTGAAATTGGCAGAAAATGCATCTCTTGAAGAGATGGTTCGTTTTGGCGTAGCTGCGGGGAGTGCAGCCACACTCAATCAGGGAACACGCCTGTGCTCCCATGACGATACGCAAAAAATTTACGCTTATCTTTCCCGCTAACAAAGACATTCCCCCAGCATTGGGGGAATCACCACAAACCTGTCGGCAACGCGTTTCACCGACTATGCTCAAAAGTCATGTCATAACAAAGGGGTGAACTATGGCCAGTGGCGATCTTGTCCGTTATGTCATAACCGTCATGTTGCACGAGGATACATTGACTGAAATTAACGAGTTGAATAATTACCTGACTCGCGACGGTTTTTTGCTCACCATGACGGATGATGATGGAAATATCCATGAGCTGGGGACTAACACTTTTGGACTTATCAGTACCCAAAGTGAAGAAGAAATTAAAGAACTGGTTTCGGGGCTTGCCCAAAGTGCAACCGGCAAAGATCCTGAAATCACCATCACGACCTGGGAGGAGTGGAATAGCGACAGAAAATAAATGGTTTTTGGGCAAAAATCAGTCTGTGGTGTGCGTTAGCTCGTGTTTTTACACCGCATTCTTGCGCTAACCTTATGATCTGGCAGACAACATGGGAGAGACATCATGTGGCAGGCAATCAGTCGTCTTTTGAGCGAGCAGTTAGGTGAAGGAGAAATCGAACTGCGTAATGAACTGCCTGGCGGGGAAGTCCATGCCGCATGGCATTTGCGCTATGCAGGACGTGACTTTTTCGTCAAATGTGATGAAAGAGAATTGCTTCCCGGTTTTACCGCCGAAGCAGACCAACTGGAGTTACTGTCGCGTAGTAAAACCGTCACCGTGCCTAAGGTTTGGGCAGTTGGCGCTGATCGTGACTACAGTTTTCTGGTGATGGATTATCTTCCTCCTCGCCCGCTGGATGCGCATAACGCATTTATTCTTGGTCAGCAAATTGCGCATTTACATCAATGGAGCGACCAACCGCAATTTGGCCTCGATTTCGATAACGCGCTCTCCACCACTCCACAGCCCAACACCTGGCAACGTCGTTGGTCAACGTTTTTTGCTGAACAACGGATTGGCTGGCAGCTGGAGCTGGCGGCAGAAAAAGGGATAGCTTTCGGCAATATCGACGCCATCGTCGAACATATTCAGCAGCGCCTGGCCTCGCATCAACCGCAACCTTCTCTGTTGCACGGCGATTTATGGTCTGGTAACTGTGCGCTGGGTCCGAATGGCCCGTACATCTTCGATCCCGCCTGCTACTGGGGTGATCGAGAGTGCGATCTTGCGATGTTACCGCTGCATACTGAACAACCGCCACAAATCTATGACGGCTATCAGTCAGTATCCCCGCTACCTGCCGATTTCCTTGAACGTCAACCGGTTTACCAACTCTACACGCTGTTAAATCGTGCAAGGTTATTTGGCGGTCAGCATTTGGTTATTGCTCAGCAGTCACTGGATAGATTGTTAGCTGCGTGAGTGGAGTCGAGGATAATGGCCGCACCGCGCGGCCTTTGTATTAAATGAAACCGAGCAGAGAAAAGAAGATGTATCCGGCAGCAATACAAATTACCGGCAGGATATAAAGTGAAAAAAACTGCGTGAAGATAGTATGGCGTGGAACTACTATGCGCGACTCGATCTGTTCACGCGTTGCCCCCTCTTCCCCTTTAGCCTTCTCCAGAATGAGTTGGTCTTCAACGCCTTCGCGCAAGAAGCGCGCCTGACGGCTCATGCGTGCTCCAGAGTCTTGCAGCGCCAGCCCGACAAAAATCAGGATGAAGATCACCCAGAACATAACGTTCACACCGCCGTTAAAATTGGGCGTCGGCGAGTTATACCAGAACAGATTCAAAAAAGGCGTATTCACCTGCATCATATCAATCATGACATGAGTAAAGTCGAGCATGACCGCATTAATGCCTTCCTGATTTTCCTGCCGGGTATTCATAAATTTCAGCAAAGAAATCAATGTAGAGATCAATGCAGGTATAAAAATCACCCAACCCAAAATCCTTTTCAAAATAGCAATGCGTCCAGCTTGTTGATACGTCATGAGTTCTCCTTGATTAAGACGCGTCGATTCACTTAGTTTACCTGTAGATATCTGTTTTCGCCCATTCTTTAAAGGCGATATGATAGGCGCTTAATCATAAGCACTGCTTAATACCTTACACTTAATGCTCTAAAGGAGAGGTTGTAATGTCAACCCCACGACAGATTCTTGCTGCAATTTTTGATATGGATGGATTACTTATCGACTCCGAACCATTATGGGATCGGGCCGAACTGGATGTGATGGCAAGCCTGGGGGTGGACATTTCCCGTCGTAATGAGCTACCGGACACCTTAGGTTTACGCATCGATATGGTGGTTGACCTGTGGTATGCCCGGCAACCGTGGAATGGACCGAGTCATCAGGAAGTGGTTGATCGGGTGATTGCCCGTGCCATTTCGCTGGTTGAAGAGACACGTCCATTACTGCCAGGCGTACGTGAAGCCGTTGCTTTATGTAAAGCGCAGGGCTTATTGGTTGGTCTGGCTTCAGCGTCACCGTTGCATATGCTTGAAAAAGTGCTGACCATGTTTGACCTCCGTGACAGTTTCGATGCCCTCGCCTCCGCCGAAAAATTACCTTATAGCAAACCGCATCCGCAGGTTTATCTCGACTGCGCAGCAAAACTGGGCGTTGACCCAACCACCTGCGTGGCGCTGGAAGACTCTGTTAACGGCATGATAGCCTCTAAAGCGGCACGTATGCGTTCTATCGTTGTACCTGCGCCCGAAGCACAAAATGATCCACGTTTTGTGTTGGCGAACGTAAAACTTTCATCTCTCACCGAATTGACCGCAACCGACCTCCTCGGCTAATAAAATCGGGCAGTTGTCATAACTGCCCTCGCTTTTTTTCTGAATTCTTATTCAATTGACGGAATTATCATCATTTTATGATGAAGAGTTACACCGTCACCACTTCCGCGCACTGTACAAAAATCCTATACTGTACGTATCGACAGTTTAGTGAGTTTTATCATGACGGCGGAAGGTCACCTTCTCTTTTCTATTGCTTGTGCGGTATTTGCCAAAAATGCCGAGCTGACGCCTGTGCTGGCACAGGGCGACTGGTGGCATATTGTCCCTTCCGCGATCTTAACGTGTCTGTTACCGGACATCGACCACCCAAAATCGTTTCTTGGACAGCGATTAAAGTGGATATCAAAACCCATTGCCCGCGCATTTGGACACCGTGGATTTACCCACAGTTTGCTGGCTGTATTTGCCCTGCTGGCAACCTTTTACCTCAAAGTACCGGAAAGCTGGTTTATTCCGGCTGATGCACTGCAAGGTATGGTGCTGGGTTATTTGAGTCATATTCTTGCCGATATGCTCACCCCGGCAGGTGTTCCCCTGCTCTGGCCGTGTCGCTGGCGTTTCCGTCTGCCAATTCTGGTGCCACAAAAGGGCAATCAGCTGGAACGTTTTCTCTGCATGGCATTATTTGTCTGGTCGGTATGGATGCCCCATTCTCTGCCTGAAAACAGTGCGATTCGTTGGTCATCGCAAATGATCAGTACATTGCAGATCCAGTTTCATCGACTTATTACACACCAGGTTGAATACTAAAAAGGCGAAAACCACCTTTCTGGAATAAGCAATTCCATTTGAATATAAGAGCCAGCTCACAGTTCTGTTAATCTTGCGCCAACACTATGACTGCTGCGCAGTGATAGAAATAATAAGATCAGGAGAACGGGGATGAACTTTCCATTAATTGCGAACATCGTGGTGTTCGTTGTGCTGCTATTTGCACTGGCCCAGACTCGCCACAAAGAGTGGAGTCTGGCGAAAAAAGTGCTGGTGGGTCTGGTGATGGGTGTGGTTTTTGGCCTTGCCCTGCATACCATTTATGGTTCTGACAGCCAGGTACTTAAAGATTCGGTACAGTGGTTTAACATTGTCGGTAACGGCTATGTTCAGTTACTGCAAATGATCGTTATGCCGCTGGTATTTGCCTCTATTTTAAGTGCGGTTGCCCGTCTGCATAACGCGTCTCAACTAGGCAAAATCAGTTTTCTGACTATCGGTACACTACTGTTTACCACGCTGATTGCGGCGCTGGTCGGTGTACTGGTGACCAACCTGTTTGGTCTGACCGCTGAGGGCCTGGTTCAGGGTGGTGCCGAAACTGCGCGTCTGAACGCTATTGAAAGCAACTATGTTGGTAAAGTCTCTGACCTGAGCGTTCCGCAACTTGTTTTGTCATTTATTCCGAAAAACCCGTTTGCCGATCTGACCGGTGCCAATCCGACGTCAATTATCAGCGTGGTAATTTTTGCGGCTTTCCTGGGCGTTGCAGCACTGAAACTGCTGAAAGATGATGCGCCGAAAGGTGAACGTGTCTTAACCGCTATCGATACCCTGCAAAGCTGGGTGATGAAACTGGTTCGCCTGGTCATGCAACTGACGCCATACGGTGTTCTGGCGCTGATGACCAAAGTCGTTGCTGGTTCCAATCTGCAAGACATTATTAAGCTGGGTAGCTTCGTCGTCGCGTCCTACCTCGGTCTGCTGATTATGTTTGCAGTGCATGGCATTCTGTTGGGTATTAATGGCGTCAGCCCGCTGAAATACTTCCGTAAAGTATGGCCAGTACTGACGTTCGCCTTTACCAGTCGCTCCAGTGCTGCGTCTATTCCACTGAATGTAGAAGCACAAACACGTCGTCTGGGCGTTCCTGAATCCATCGCCAGTTTCGCCGCCTCCTTTGGTGCGACCATTGGTCAGAACGGCTGTGCCGGTTTGTATCCGGCAATGCTGGCGGTGATGGTTGCGCCTACGGTGGGCATTAACCCGCTGGATCCGATGTGGATTGCGACACTCGTTGGCATCGTTACTGTGAGTTCAGCAGGTGTTGCAGGCGTTGGTGGCGGTGCAACATTTGCCGCACTGATTGTGCTGCCTGCAATGGGCTTGCCGGTAACGCTGGTGGCGCTGCTTATCTCTGTTGAGCCGCTAATTGATATGGGCCGTACCGCATTGAACGTGAGTGGTTCCATGACCGCAGGGACGCTGACCAGCCAGTGGTTGAAGCAAACTGATAAGGCCATTCTGGATAGCGAAGACGACGCCGAACTGGCTCACCGTTAATTATGGCTTATAACGCAAAACGCCTGTCATCCCGACAGGCGTTTTTTTTACTCTTCGACCTCATTCTCTTGTCGAATCTGATTTGCCCAACGCTGGGCGGACTCCGGCACACTAAACGTCGGTGAGCGCAAGAATGATTCACCCACCAGGATAAACGCCACATATTTGCCACGTAGTATCCAGACATCACGAAACGAATCCATTTTAATCGCATGCTCCGGCGGCGCGGGTTCCGTGCGCGGGACATAGCTAATAATCGGGCGGTTTTGCTGACGTAGCGGTTTCTTCATTACTGGCTTCACTAAACGCATATTAAAAATCAGAAAACCTGTAGTTTAGCCGATTTAACCCGCATTCGTCCTGCTTTGCGTACATCTTCAAATACTGCAGCCGACCACACTTCCAAAGCGAGATCTCCCTGCTGGTCTATAGTTAGAAGGTTTTTTGACCAAAACAGCGGCCCTTTCAGCAATGAAATAAGGAGACGAGTTCAATGTCGCAACATAACGAAAAGAACCCACATCAGCACCAGTCACCCCTGCACGATTCCAGCGAAGCGAAACCAGGAATGGACTCACTGGCACCTGAGGATGGCTCTCATCGTCCAGCGACTGAACCAACCCCGCCTGGCGCACAACCTACCGCACCAGGGAGCCTTAAAGCCCCGGATACGCGTAACGAAAAACTTAATTCCCTGGAAGATGTACGTAAAGGTAGTGAAAATTATGCTCTAACCACCAATCAGGGTGTGCGCATCGCCGACGATCAAAACTCTCTGCGTGTCGGTAGCCGTGGTCCAACGCTGCTGGAAGATTTTATTCTGCGCGAGAAGATCACTCACTTTGACCATGAGCGTATCCCGGAACGTATTGTTCATGCGCGAGGATCTGCAGCTCATGGTTATTTTCAGCCGTATAAAAACTTAAGTGATATTACCAAAGCCGATTTCCTGTCTGATCCGAACAAAATCACCCCGGTATTTGTCCGTTTTTCCACCGTTCAGGGTGGCGCAGGCTCGGCAGATACCGTGCGTGATATTCGCGGTTTTGCCACCAAATTCTATACCGAAGAAGGTATTTTTGACCTTGTCGGCAACAACACGCCGATCTTCTTTATTCAGGATGCACATAAATTCCCTGATTTTGTCCATGCGGTAAAACCAGAACCACACTGGGCGATCCCACAGGGAGGTAGCGCCCACGACACATTCTGGGATTATGTTTCCCTGCAACCGGAAACGCTGCATAACGTAATATGGGCAATGTCTGATCGCGGGCTCCCGCGCAGCTACCGCACGATGGAAGGCTTCGGTATTCACACCTTCCGCCTGATTAACGCCGAAGGTAAAGCGACGTTTGTGCGTTTTCACTGGAAACCACTGGCAGGTAAAGCCTCGCTGGTTTGGGATGAAGCACAAAAACTTACCGGACGTGATCCAGACTTCCACCGTCGCGAATTGTGGGAAGCCATTGAAGCAGGTGATTTCCCGGAATATGAACTGGGCTTCCAGTTGATTCCTGAAGAAGATGAATTCAAGTTCGACTTCGACCTTCTTGATCCAACTAAACTTATCCCGGAAGAACTGGTGCCCGTTCAGCGTGTCGGCAAAATGGTGCTCAATCGTAATCCTGATAACTTCTTTGCCGAAAACGAACAGGTAGCTTTCCATCCTGGGCATATTGTCCCCGGTCTGGACTTCACCAACGATCCCCTGTTACAGGGTCGTTTGTTCTCCTATACCGATACACAAATCAGTCGTCTTGGAGGGCCGAATTTCCATGAAATTCCGATTAACCGCCCAACCTGCCCTTACCATAATTTCCAGCGTGACGGCATGCACCGCATGGGTATCGACACAAATCCGGCAAACTATGAACCGAACTCGATCAATGATAACTGGCCGCGCGAAACACCGCCGGGGCCGAAACGCGGTGGATTTGAGTCATATCAGGAACGCGTAGAAGGCAACAAAGTTCGCGAACGCAGCCCATCGTTTGGCGAATATTATTCCCATCCGCGTCTGTTCTGGCTAAGCCAGACGCCTTTTGAACAGCGACACATTATCGACGCTTTCAGCTTTGAATTGAGTAAAGTTGCTCGCCCGTATATTCGTGAACGCGTCGTTGATCAACTGGCCCATATCGATCTCACTCTGGCGCAGGCGGTAGCCAAAAATCTCGGTATTGAACTGACTGACGACCAGCTGAGTATTACTCCGCCTCCAGACGTTAACGGTCTGAAAAAGGATCCAACATTAAGCCTGTATGCCATTCCTGACGGTGATGTGAAAGGGCGCGTGGTAGCGATTTTGCTTAATGATGAAGTGAGATCGGCAGACCTGCTGGCCATTCTCAAGACGCTGAAAGCTAAAGGCGTTCATGCAAAACTGCTTTATTCACGGATGGGTGAAGTGACTGCGGATGACGGTACGGTGCTCCCCATTGCCGCCACCTTTGCCGGTGCGCCTTCACTGACAGTAGACGCAGTGATTGTACCTTGCGGTAACATCGACGATATCGCCCACAACGGCGATGCGAACTATTACCTGATGGAAGCCTACAAACATCTTAAACCAATTGCGCTGGCGGGAGACGCCCGCAAGTTCAAAGCGACAATTAAGGTTGATGATCAGGGTGAAGAAGGGATTGTGGAAGCCGATAGCGCAGACGGCAGTTTTATGGATGAACTGTTAACGCTAATGGCAGCGCACCGCGTATGGTCACGTATGCCTAAGATTGACAAAATTCCGGCGTGAATATGGATAAGGTCACTCCCTCTGGGGAGTGACCTTAACATCTTACTTACACATCAAGATAACTACCCAACCGATAACCACGCTCAGCAATCGCATACTTCAACGACGCCGACGTTAACACATCCAGTTCAGCTAACCGCGGGAAACAGTAAGCACTCTGACGAATCGTATTATCGACAAACGCCGGATGGCACATGACTTCCAGTGAGCGTTCACCGCGTTGACTGGAATCATCCAACACTTGCAGGAACAGTGATTCACTGATCTCTTCACCATAGAATGCACTACTGAAGCCTTGTGAACTGCGCAGATTAGCCGGTAAATCCCCCTCGTTAAATACTGGCAGGCGATCAATTCGCAACGCGATCCCCTCTTCAGCCGCAAACTTCGCCACAATCGGGAAAATCTGCGGGAACATATGCACGTGATGATGGCTATCAAGATGCGTTGGTTTGCGCCCAAATAGCTCAATGAAACGCAGATACTGACTGGCGAGCTCCTGAGCAATTTCCTCCAGCGGTAAAGCATCTTCTTCTGCCAGCTGCCAGATCCATTTCCCCAACACTCCTTCGCGCGTTAATCCTGGCATAGCTGTCAGTGGTTTGCCCAGTGTAAGGACAAAGTGCATCCCTACTGCCAGACTCGGCTCATCACGACTTAACTGCACTGCATGGTCAATAGCCTCTCCATTAACCAGCGCCGTCGTTGAGGTAACAATACCGTTACGACAGGCCTCGATAATGCCGTAGTTCTGGCCTTTACTTAAGCCAAAGTCATCGGCATTAACAATCAGTAAGCGTTCCATAATCAGCCTCAGTTAATGTGCTTTTTTGAGATCTACTATACAGTCAGCAAAGTTTGGCAACCACGCCTCATGCGCCAGAATCATCTCTCTTGCCAGCAGCTCTGCGTCACGATCGGAATGCACCAGCGGGCTAAGGTTGAGCGCCAGTAACACATCGTTAAATTCACCGCTAAGCGCTGCGTTGCTGGCGGCAATCTCAAAACCTTTGATGGTGTGAATTAGCCCCATCACTTTATCATCGAAATGGGTAACGCGTGGATGAGGCGTCGCGCCATTGCGCCCCAGCGTGCAGGTCATTTCTACCGCCCAGTCTGCCGGAATATTATCAATATGCCCATGATGTGGGATATTAACGTAATGTTCCGTTTGTTTGTCGTTGTAGATAGCGTTGATCACTTCGCACGCTGCATCGGAGTAATAAGCTCCACCGCGCTGTTCCAGTTCTTTCGGCTTAACTTTCAAATCCGGATTTTTATACAGGTCAAAGAGTTGTTTCTCGACTTTCTGTACCACCTGCGCACGAGCGCCGCCTTTATAAAATTCGCCCATTTCAATCGCCAGCATCTCTTTTTGTTTGAAGTAATAAAGCAGATACGAGCACGGCAACAGATTTAATGAACGAATTAAACCTTCGCTAAACGGTAGATCGAAAATATTTTTTACGCCAGACGCTTTTAACTGCCCGGATGCCACACCATCAAGTAATTCGGCAAAGCGAGACTTACCATTTACCAGCACATCTTTAATAAACACCATGTGGTTCAGGCCGAACAGATCGATAGACAAGTCATCGTTCTCATTCAGCGCCAGCACATCACGAATAAACATCTTCATGCCTGTCGGAATATTACACACACCGATAAAGTGTTTAAATCCGGTATGCCGACAGACCGCTTCAGTGACCATTCCTGCCGGATTGGTAAAGTTAATCACCCACGCATTCGGACAAAGTTCTTCGACATCTTTTACAATGTCAAAAATCACCGGAATGGTACGAAGACCTTTAAACAGACCGCCCGCACCGTTGGTTTCCTGACCAAGATAACCATGACTCAATGGAATGCGTTCATCCAGCTCACGGGCTGGCAATTGCCCTACACGCAGTTGGGTAGTGACGAAATCAGCATCTTTCAATGCTTCGCGGCGATCCAACGTTTTATAAAGTTTCATCGGGACGCCTGCGTTATCAATCATCCGCTGGCAGAGATCAAAAATAATATCCAGCTTCGCTTTACCACCTTCAACATCCACCAGCCATAATTCACTTACTGGCAATTCGGGATAACGTTTAATAAAGCCTTCCAGTAATTCCGGAGTATAGCTACTTCCACCACCAATAGTGACAACTTTTAATTTCTGGCTCATGATTTCTCCCTTCGTCAGGAAATACTGTTTTTTATAATGCGTGCCTTTAAGTCAGAAATAGCCAGGTACCCCCAGGCTATACAGGGCAAGCATGTAAATTTAGAGAAAACGCTACTGATTAAATTCAGTTAATTTCTTACGATAGCTATTAGGCGTAAAGGATGTGAATTTTTTAAACGTCTTAATGAACAAACTCGGACTACTATACCCGGCTTCAAACGCAATATCCGTCACAGAATAGTTGGTCATTTCCAGTTGTTTTTTGGCAAAGTTAATGCGGATTTCATTAATAATCTGCATTGGTGTTTTGCCATAATAACGCTGAGTTGCTCGCGTCAAATATTCCTGTGATTTCGCCGACAGCATCACCATATTTTCCAGCGCATTTTCACTAAACTGCTCTTTATCATGCATCTTTTCAACCGCGCTTTTGAGCCACTGCGGTACATCATCAATGACCTGCTCTTCGCGGTAATGACGTAAACGGTTGATGACATAAAAAGTCACTGTTTCAACAAACTCCTCCAACCCGGTTTCACGGAAATTCAGTGAAGAGATGACCGTTTCCACATAGGTGAGAAAAGCGTTATTGGTTCGGTATACCTGTGATGCGACAAAGCAATAAGGCAACAACGGCAGATAATGCTGCTCAAAAAAACGTTTACTGATCCCAACATTTAATATGCGCGTGGCGCCAAACTCATAAAAACTTTGATGGTGCGATCCCAACGGAATAAAGACAAAATCGCCCCGCTCCAGCAACACGCGTTTACCGTTTATCTCCTGGTAATAACGACCAGTTAACACCAGGGTGAATTCATAATAGTCGTGTTGATGCAGCCCACTGATACTCTCAGTTTTGTTGTAGATAAACACATGGAAGTTTTTGCCATTAAACAGTTGTTGTTCTCGGGCAGTGGCAATTTCCGGCGCGTTAATCACTGGCTGCATCATCAACTCCTTATGCCTTCAGTTTTTCATGAAGCTCAATTAATTCGGTAATCAGTTCACGTGCGAGCATTGAAGTCATTAAATGATCCTGAGCGTGGACCAGCACCAGACTCACTTTCATCTTACCCTCGCCCGCATCGCCTTCAATCAGTTTCGTCTGTACCAGATGCGCTTCATTCAACGCCATTCGTGACTGATCCATCATCGCTTTCGCTGCGGCAAAATCGCCCTGCTTTGCCTGTTTCAGCGCCGCATACGCCAGACTACGCGCCTGCCCGGAGTTGATGATAAGCCCCATTACCACTTCTTCCAGTTCTTCGGCTTCGGTTTGCGTATCAGGAATATTATCAAGATCCATCATACATCGTTCCTCTCTCTTCTTACCGGCACAATTTGTCCGTGCCAGTGTCGATTAAAATTTCAAAGCGTTCGCGATATCTTCTTCACTCTCTTCTTTATCAATCACGTTTTGTGCTTTGTTAGCCACCACAACAAATGGCAGATAAATCAGCGTGGCAATGCCAAGGTTGAAGAGTGCGACCAGCAATGCGGCGACGCTACCGTTGGTGTTAAAGAAGGCCCCCAGACCGGTTGGCATGGTCCACGGCGCAATGTTGGTCACTGGTGGAATAATGCCCATGTAATATGCCGCCAGAGTGATTGCCGCCAGAATCGGTTGTACCAGCACAAACGGGATAAACATCACCGGGTTCATAATAATCGGCAGGCCGAACAGAATCGGTTCGTTAATCTGGAAGATGCCTGACGGTAGCGCCAGTTTTGCTACCTGGCGGTAATCAGCACGGCGAGACGCGATAAAGATTGCCAGAATCAGACCTAAAGTTGCGCCGCTGCCACCCAGGAAAATAAAGGAGTCCAGCATCGGTTTAGCCCAGATATGGAAGGTCTTACCGGCTGCCAGTGCCGCTTCGACAGAACCATATTGCTGATAGGTCGCTATATTTTCCAGCGCCCAGGGCGTCATGATGCCGTTGTCCAGAGCGGTCAGCGCCAGTGCGCCGTGAATACCGAAGAACCACAGTAACGGAACAAAGATCACATAGGCCCAGCCAACCACGCTACCTAACGAGGCCAGCGGCGTCGAGATAGTATCCATAATGATCTGATGGAAATTTGTCCCCCAGGTGTTCAACGCCCAGGCAATAATCCCCATCACTGAAAGAATAATAAAGCCGGGAATTAATGCAGAGAAGGAACGCGATACCGACGCAGGTACACTATCGGGTAATTTAATAACCCAGTTGCGGCGGACAACAAAGGTAAACATTTCTGCCACTACCAGGCCGATAATAATCCCGGAGATAATATTCGCGCCACCTAACCAATTAGCGCCAACAGCATAAGCCTCGCCGACGCTATATGGCGTGACTGTCATAAACGCCGCAACGGATAACAATCCCGCTGCCAGCGCATCGACTTTACGCTCTTCCGCCAGCGCCATGCCGATAAAGAACGGCGCCATTAAAGACATAATCCCTAATGTTCCGTTATATACGTTGCCGCCAATACCTTTCAGGCCATTGAGTGTTTCAATGGTTGAGGCATCAAGGCGAATACCTAAGGAATAAAAAAACGACCCCTCCCCAAAGCTTAGAAAAACGTTATTAATTAATACAAACATGGCCCCTGCGAGGGTTAACGGCATTAAACGAATAAAACCGTTTTTGATTGCATTAACGTGCGGCTGCTTTCCTATTTTAACTGCAAAAGGGAGGAGTACCTTTTCAAGCGATGCAATAACATTACTCATAGAAAAATACCCTTAAAAACCGCAATTTAAATATTGCGGTATGGATTTATGAAATAACTCTTTGACGGGAAAATTTTAAAATTAATTTGCTGCGGCTTTTTTAATTGCTGCAACTGCAGCCTTAAGCACGCCTAAACCATCGACCTTGCCATACAACAGCGAGTCAATGACTTCCACCGGTTTGTTGGGTAACAAACGCTGAATTTCGGGCAACATATAAGCAATTTGCGGCCCTAATAAAACGACATCGGCATCCAGCCCCTTTTCACCAGCCAGTGTTTCCGGAAATGCTTCAATAATGACCGGAACTTCATATTTTTCTGCCTGAGCACGCATTTTTGATACCAGTAAAGAGGTAGACATGCCCGCAGAACAAAACAGATAAATGTGTTTCTTTTCCATAAAACTGCCCTCATCAACGATTATCTGTCAGCCAGACACTCCACAAGCCTTCACCTGCTTCCATGCTCTGGGTAACTTGCGAAACCAACATGACTTTTTTTGGTGGCTGAAAGGAGTATACGGCATTGGCCTGAGCAATAGTATTTCGTTGACTCTACAAATTGTCTCTCCTTGACCTACTGTTATGACCACCTTCACATTTTGGTTAAATAATTCGCGACAACAAATAAGATTACGACAATAAAAAACCGGCTCAATGGCCGGTTTATGTTGTAACTCAAGCTTTCAGATGAAGGAATTACTTCGTTGCCTGCGGATCGGTGTCGTATTCGGCACAGGTCTGATAGCCGGAGTTGATCACATGTCCGGTATCATCTAAGGCGACAAAATAGGTTTCTGCTTTACCATCACGTTGACCCAGGATGTAGGTCTGGCAAGTACCACGAGCGTGAATCATGCTCACTTCAGACGAAGGTTTACCCGCAATTTGTGCAACCTGCGCCCGGCTCATGCCTTTTTTGACGTCTTTCACCACAGGCTGTACAAACTGGTCTTTGGTACGATCATACGCCGTACAACCTGCCAGCATGGTTAATACCGCCGCTGTCCCCAGAATTCCTGCCATATTCTTGTTCATATTCCGTCCTCTTGTTTATCAGCGTGTTAGATAAGCCTGGAATACATCAGGCGCTTTTTCAAGCCTGTGAACGAAACGGCTTCTCTTTCAGAGGATTCCTGTATGACGTTTTAACCGCCATTCAGCCCGCTGTCGCTTGTCGTTTCAGTAGCAACGGGGTAGCTTTAAGGAAGTTTTATTTTTTCAGTCTGGAGGGGTTCAATGACATTGCAACAACAAATAATAAAGGCGCTGGGCGCAAAACCGCAGATTAATGCTGAAGAGGAAATTCGCCGCAGCGTCGATTTTCTGAAAAGCTATCTGCAAACGTATCCGTTCATTAAAGCGCTGGTCCTCGGCATTAGCGGCGGTCAGGACTCTACCCTTGCCGGTAAGCTGTGTCAGATGGCAATTAATGAACTGCGCCAGGAAACCGGTAACGAATCACTGCAATTTATCGCCGTGCGCCTGCCCTACGGTGTTCAGGCCGACGAGCAAGATTGCCAGGACGCCATTGCCTTTATTCAGCCGGATCGCGTATTAACCGTTAATATCAAGGGCGCAGTACTCGCCAGCGAACAGGCATTGCGGGAAGCAGGCATTGAACTGAGCGATTTTGTTCGTGGCAATGAAAAAGCGCGTGAGCGGATGAAAGCGCAATACAGCATTGCGGGTATGACTAACGGCGTTGTGGTGGGCACCGATCATGCGGCAGAAGCCATTACGGGATTCTTCACCAAATATGGTGATGGTGGTACAGATATTAACCCATTGTATCGTCTGAACAAACGTCAGGGTAAGCAGTTACTGGCGGCGTTAGGCTGTCCTGAGCATCTCTATAAGAAGGCACCAACAGCCGACCTGGAAGATGACCGCCCATCGCTGCCGGATGAAGTCGCGCTCGGCGTGACCTATGAAAATATCGACGACTATCTGGAAGGAAAAAACGTACCTGAACAGGTCGCCAGAACAATAGAAAATTGGTATTTGAAAACCGAACATAAACGCCGTCCGCCAATTACTGTTTTCGATGATTTCTGGAAAAAATAATAATTTGCACATACTGGTTTGTGCGAAAAAGAGTACTTAGTTCATGCCGGATGCGGCATGAACGCCTTATTTGGCCTATAAAATATCGCAAATTCAATACATTGCAGGAATCGA
>NZ_JAATUR010000062.1 GCF_011881725.1 Escherichia coli
GCGGTGGTGAAATCATCAAAAATTATTACAGGTGTCTTTGATGCCTGATAAATACCATGAGTCTCATTTGTGTATCCAAGAATAAATGTTTTTCCGGCAGTAAGAACCGGTATGGTATATGTGTCGTGATAATCTTTTGCTTTTACCAAATACTTTGTTGGCTGTTCATATTTGGTTATTTCCCCCAATGGCAACCACTCAACTTTAACCCCATCCAGCAATTTTTCCAGATAACTCAACTCGCTCATTTCTGCACCTCGCAGCCTTCAATTTCAGCCACAATTGCATCAATATCTTTACGCAACTGGTCGATTTTGCTGACCGTGGTTTTCAGCTCTGCATTCAGTTCAGCAATATTGATAATTTCGCGGTTATCTTTCGCTTCCACATAGCTGCTCACCGACAGGTTATAGTCATTCGCGACAACGGCTTCAAACGCGACAGATTTTGCCAGATGAGCAACATCTTCCTTGCTGGCAAATACCTGCATAATCTGTTCGATATGGGCATCGGTCAGAATATTGTTGTTGGTCTCTTTTTTGAACAGTTCGCTGGCATCAATAAACTGAACGTTGGTATCCGTTTTATGTTTGGACAGAACCAGAATGTTTACGGCAATGGTGGTGCCAAAGAACAGGTTCGGAGCCAGTGAAATTACGGTTTCGACATAGTTATTATCGACCAGATACTGACGGATTTTCTGCTCTGCGCCGCCACGGTAAAAAATACCCGGGAAGCAGACAATCGCAGCACGACCTTTGGCCGAAAGATAGTTCAGCGCATGTAGTACAAAGGCGAAGTCAGCTTTGGATTTGGGGGCCAGGACGCCAGCCGGGGCAAAACGTTCATCGTTAATCAGCGTCGGGTCATCGCTGCCAATCCATTTCACCGAATACGGCGGGTTAGAAACGATGGCATCAAACGGTTTTTCATCTCTGAAGTGCGGCTCAGTCAGCGTATTGCCCAGCTTGATATCAAACTTGTCGTAGTTGATATTGTGCAAAAACATGTTCATACGCGCCAGGTTATAGGTCGTATGGTTGATTTCCTGACCGAAAAAGCCTTCTTCGATGATGTGGTTATCAAACTGCTTTTTAGCCTGCAACAACAGTGAGCCGGAACCCGCTGCCGGGTCGTAGATTTTGTTAACGTTGGTCTGCCCGTGCATAGCCAGTTGTGCAATCAGCTTGGAGACGTGCTGCGGTGTAAAGAACTCACCGCCTGACTTACCGGCATTTGCCGCATAGTTAGAAATCAGGAACTCATAGGCATCACCGAACAGGTCAATCTGATGTTCGTTGAAGTCACCAAGTTTTAACCCTTCAACCCCTTTCAGAACCGCAGCCAGGCGGGCATTTTTATCTTTAACGGTGTTACCCAGGCGGTTACTGGTGGTATCGAAATCAGCAAACAAACCTTTGATGTCAGCTTCTGAAGGATAACCGTAAGCAGAACTTTCGATAGCAACGAAGATGCTGTTTAAATCTGCATTCAGCCTGTCATTAGTATTTGCTTTCGCAGCTACGTTGCAGAAAAGCTGACTGGGGTAGATGAAGTAGCCTTTAGTTTTGATGGCATCGTCTTTAATGTCATCAGTAATTACGCTGTCATCCAGTTTCGCATAACAGATACTGTCATCACCGGCTTCAATATAACTGGAAAAATTTTCGCTGATAAAACGGTAGAAAAGTGCGCCCAGAACGTATTGCTTAAAATCCCATCCATCGACCGAACCCCTGACATCGTTAGCAATTTGCCAGATTTGACGATGAAGCTCTGCACGTTGTTGAATACTTGTCATTTTCATCCACTTATTTCAGGCTTATGTAATTGGCGGTGATTCTACAGCAACTTGGATGCTTTAGCAGTTCGGACATTAGGCTACGAATGACCTGCCTAGAGGTTTGTTAAGCCGCAAAGTGCTGGTGCTTTATGCCTGTGAAGTTTATAATTGTGTACACATAACGAGTACACGAGGTGTTTATGCAATCCATTAACTTCCGTACCGCGCGCGGCAACCTTTCTGAAGTGCTCAACAATGTTGAAGCCGGGGAAGAGGTTGAAATCACCCGCAGAGGCCGTGAGCCAGCAGTAATTGTCAGCAAGGCTACTTTCGAAGCCTACAAAAAAGCGGCGCTGGATGCTGAATTTGCATCCCTGTTTGACACCCTGGACTCCACCAACAAGGAACTGGTTAACCGATAATGAGGCATATATCACCGGAAGAACTTATTGCGCTTCATGATGCGAATATAAGCCGCTACGGCGGCCTGCCGGGAATGTCAGATCCGGGTAGGGCAGAGGCCATTATCGGGAGAGTTCAGGCCAGAGTTGCCTACGAAGATATCACCGACCTTTTCGAAGTCTCCGCCACCTACCTGGTGGCTACAGCGAGAGGGCATATATTCAATGATGCCAATAAGCGTACCGCGCTAAACAGTGCGCTGCTATTTCTACGCCGTAACGGGGTGCAGGTATTTGATTCACCTGAACTGGCAGACCTTACTGTAGGCGCTGCGACTGGCGAGATATCTGTATCTTCTGTCGCCGACACGTTACGTAGATTGTATGGTTCTGCGGAGTAGATTAATGGCACGCAAATACAACAAATTGTCCCGTGAAGCGTTAAAGATGCTTCTTGATGGCGTGAGTCGCCGCAAGGTAAAGCAATACCTGGTTGGTAAGCAAATTGGAGTCAGGACCGCTATTGCTGTGTTATGCCGTCAGGAAATGGTTGCGCTTAAACAGAGAATGCCGGGCAGCAGATAAAGCCCAATCAGTGATGAAAGGTGTGATGTGAAAGCCGTAATTACTCCCTTTGTACAGAAAGAGCTTGGCCTCGCCACGTTCAAAGTGGATCAGGAGGTCAGAAAGCTGGTGGAGGCTGGCCGTAAATTTATTATGGAGCCGGTGCCGCGTGAGTTAATCGAGCACATGGAAGACGGCCTCGTTGTTACCGAGCAAACCATGGCAACAAATGAGGCGTTGCAGCCGTTTTTTAACAGCGATGAACTGTTTCGCCGTATTGGTGGAATTGACGCGCTGGTGGCGTGGTTGCGTAGGAAAGAGGGTCAATGCCAGGCCGCAGATCGTAGTTGGTGTGACAACCATATTGTCCACGCTGAACGAGACAATAGCGCGGTGTTGTTGTGCTGGCATCACGATAACCGTTATCGGATGCGTGGTTTTAATGAGCTGAAAGAAACGCTGCACAATAATCGCGTTAACTGGATACTGGATGTCGCCCGTCAGGAAATGGGCCTTTCAAATAGCCATGATTTAAGTATTCAGGAGCTGTGCTGGTGGGCTTTCATGCGCAACATGATGCACCTGATGCCGGAAGAAGTCTGCCGCATATCAATAAATAAGATGAAGGCTACTCCGCAGGATAGCGGACCTCTGAAAGAGGCGGATATTCGCCCGTATGACGATCGCGCTACAGCATATGTTCAGATGATGGAAGAACGCGCCGCGCCGATGCGTGCAAAAGTATGCCCTGTGGATGTTGACTCCGACCCTGGCATGGCGCATTTCAAAATACCAAAACTGCAATCGCTAAAATTACCTGAGTACATGGACTTTGTTGCTTCCCGTCCATGCTGTGGGTGTGGAGCTGCGGGAGCTGGCGCTCACATTACGCCTTATATCGTTCGTCATAGTCGATTATGCGCGCATGACATTTACGCAATTCCTCTGTGCCAGTCATGCCAGCGTGATATTGAGCGTGACCGCGATAATTGGGAGAAGACGCACGGTAGGTTGGCGATGCATCAACGATTGTTCTTTGATTACGCGCTTGGAGTGGGCGTTATCACAAGTCATTCGTCGAGTGTTAGATAAAATTGCTCTAATGTATTGCTATTTCTTTAATCGAGGGTATTATATTCCACGTTGATTAGTTGACATGGGCTAATCAGTAGGTGACAGGATGTTACTTAACTGGCAGGGACGCCACTTCATGGAAATAAATCACTCACGAATAACATCGTACGAGATTGCGGATTACATGATCCGCACTAAATCTCTTCTATCAGCGAAAGAACTCGCAGCAATTCTTGAAAAGGAATACCCGCATCTGGATGTCGATAAGCGCGATGTTTATCTGCGCTTAAAGGCTATCGCTGTGTCTAAGTATTCGTCTGTTTTGATTGATGACAGTACACGCCCACGTAGATTTCAGATCCACTCTCTGAATCCTGAATTCTTTCGCCGTAGCCGCGCTCCGCGCCGGTTTGATGAAAAACTCCAGAATGAACTCTATATGACGCAGGACGAAAAGGAACGCCGGGAGCACCAGCCTTGGGTAATGGCGCGTCAACTTTTCAATAAGGTGGCCCGTCAGCACCGTCATTACGGTAATGCCACATCCGCACGTATCTGATTGATTGCTTGCCCGTTCCGGGCCTTTTGACATGTGACTTTCGTTACCCTCGCGTCAAAAAGAGTTTTTACGAAAGGAAGCATAAGTGACCTGGGACGATCACAAGAAGAATTTTGCTCGCCTGGCGCGAGATGGTGGTTACACCATCGCACAGTATGCCGCCGAGTTTAATCTTAACCCTAATACCGCACGTCGTTATCTCCGTGCCTTCAAAGAAGACACCAGGACTGCGGACAGCCGCAAGCCAAATAAGCCAGTCAGGAAGCCACTAAAAAGCATGATCATTGATCACTCTAATGATCAACATGCAGGTGATCATATTGCGGCTGAAATAGCGGAAAAACAGAGAGTTAATGCCGTTGTCAGTGCCGCAGTCGAGAATGCGAAGCGCCAAAATAAGCGCATAAATGATCGTTCGGATGATCATGACGTGATCAACCGCGCCCACCGTACCTTACGTGATCGCCTGGAACGCGACACCCTGGATGATGATGGTGAACGCTTTGAATTCGAAGCTGGCGATTACCTGATAGATAACGTTGAAGCGCGGAAGGCCGCGCGCGCTATGTTGCGTCGGTCCGGGGCCGATGTTCTGGAAACCACTCTTCTTGAAAAGTCTCTTTCTCATCTCCTTATGCTGGAGAACGCCAGGGATACGTGTATTCGCCTGGTGCAGGAAATGCGCGATCAGCAAAAAGACGATGATGAAGGTACTCCGCCTGAATACCGTATCGCGAGCATGCTAAACAGCTGTTCCGCGCAGATAAGCAGCCTGATCAACACCATTTACAGCATCCGGAATAACTATCGAAAAGAAAGCCGGGAGGCGGAAAAGCACGCTTTATCTATGGGGCAAGCTGGCATTGTTAAGCTGGCATACGAACGAAAGCGTGAAAATAATTGGTCAGTGCTGGAAGCAGCTGAATTCATCGAGGCGCATGGCGGGAAAGTGCCGCCCCTGATGCTGGAGCAAATCAAAGCCGATCTGCGTGCTCCTAAGACAAATACCGATGATGAGGAAAGGCAAACAGCCGTCGGTGGCCCTTCTCTTGAAGATCTGGACAAAGTTGCGCGAGAACGGGCCGCCAACCGCCGCGCCGATGCCGCATTGTGGATTGAGCAGCGTAGGGAAGAAATCGCCGATATCGTTGATACAGGCGGTTATGGAGATGTTGATACTGAAGGTGTATCAAACGACCCATGGCTGGAACAAGACCTGGACGAAGACGAGGAGGAAGACGAAGAAGTTACCCGCAAGCTATACGGGGATGATGATTAATGGCCAGAAGTTGCGTAACGGATCCACGTTGGCGCGAGCTGGTGGCGCTATATCGTTATGACTGGATTGCGGCCGCTGATGTTTTGTTCGGCAAAACACCTACCTGGCAGCAGGATCTGATTATTGAGTCTGTGCAGGAACAGGGTAGCAAGACATCTGTTTCGTCTGGTCACGGTACCGGGAAATCAGACATGACTTCTATCATGATCATGTTGTTCATAATCATGTATCCCGGTGCCCGCGCCATTATCGTTGCGAACAAAATTCAGCAGGTAATGACCGGTATATTCAAGTACATCAAGATAAACTGGGCTACTGCCACCAGCCGTTTTCCATGGCTTGCTGATTATTTTGTTCTGACAGAAACCGCTTTCTATGAGGTTACTGGTAAAGGTGTATGGACTGTAGTACCGAAGGGCTTTCGTCTGGGAAGTGAAGAAGCTCTTGCCGGTGAACACGCAGATCATCTTCTGTATATTATCGATGAAGCCTCCGGTGTCAGTGATAGAGCTTTCGGTATCATCACCGGTGCTCTTACCGGACAGGATAACCGCATCTTATTACTGTCACAGCCTACACGCCCAAGCGGCTATTTCTACGATACACACCATAAACTGGCCAAGCGTCCTGGTAACCCTGATGGCGTTTATACGGCGATCACGCTTAACAGTGAGGAATCACCGTTGGTAACGCCAGCATTTATCAAAATGAAGCTGGCGGAGTACGGCGGGCGTGATAACCCTATGTACATGATTAAGGTACGCGGCCTATTCCCTAAATCACAGGATGGCTTCCTTCTTGGACGTGATGAGGTTGAACGTGCAACGCGGCGGAAAGTCAAGATTGCAAAAGGATGGGGCTGGCTTGCATGTGTGGACGTTGCTGGTGGTACGGGACGGGATAAGTCCGTTATCAATATCATGATGGTGTCCGGCCAGCGAAATAAACGCCGTGTAATCAACTATCGAATGCTGGAATACACAGACGTTACAGAAACGCAGCTTGCCGCCAAAATTTTCGCAGAATGTAATCCTGAGCGATTCCCAAATATCACCATAGCGATAGACGGCGATGGCCTGGGTAAAGCAACGGCGGATCTGATGTACGAGTATTATGGTATTACCGTACAGCGCATACGCTGGGGTAAAAAGATGCATAGCCGTGAAGATAAGAGCCTGTACTTTGATAAACGTGCTTATGCCAACGTTCAAGCCGCAGAGGCCGTAAAATCTGGTCGTATGAGACTGGATAAGGGTAATGAAACTATTGAGGAAGCGTCGAAAATCCCTGTAGGGATTAACTCCGCAGGTCAATGGAAGGTGATGAGTAAGGAGGATATGAAGAAAAAACTCAACCTGCACTCACCAGACCATTGGGATACATATTGTTTCGCTATGCTGGCGGATTATGTTCCCCAGGATGAAGTGCTTAGCGTCGAAGACGAAGCGCAGGTTGATGAAGCTCTGGCATGGCTTAATGAATGAATATTTGCTCTAATAAATTGTGTTTTTTAACTACCGATGTTACATTGAACCTGACCTCTTGCGCCTTGAGGCATTTTCGGTTTATGCTTATCAGGCACCTCATTAAAACGGGTGCCGGGATTGAGACCCCGGATAATGTCAAAGGCGACACAGACGCCGAAAGCGTCTTTTTTTGTGTCATGCCATCGCACAGCCATACGTAGCGTTTAGCTCCGAAATCAATGGTAGTGCTGGCTGGGCTGCCGAAAGGCAGGCCGGTTCCCTTTGACGCCGGTAGTCTCAACCCAGTCAGTGCTACCGCCATTGAGATTGAGACCTCACGCGGTAGCTCCTTAACTTAGTCAAAGGAGGCTGCCATTATGGCTACTGTCCCTACCCCAACTCATCCTGAATTCATCTGGCGCTTCTATTCCTGCCAGAAACGTCACTATCACTTCGTTATTGCACCGACAGAAGATGAGGCCCGTTCTCAGCTTCCTGACGCTCCCTGCATTTTCTCTGCCCGCTTTTCCACTGATTCGCGCAACTCTCTCAGTTACTGGTGCCTCCCTGTTAACGCTTCTGCTCAGGAGGGACTATGAGAACGTCATTAGTCACCCGTGAAGAAATGATTGAGGCAATTGAACAGCACACATCCTGTATCAGTACCAGGGATATACCGGGCGTTATTGCCAACTACTTCATGATCACCAAACAACTTTACCGGAGAAAGGACAAGAACGCTGTTCACCGCATTCTGTTGTCTGATATCCGCGAATACCTGCTCGAACAGGGGCATCTGAATTACGCAACCGTCGCAGCCGAAACACGCAAGGAGGCACACAGAATGAAAGCAACTAACGTTAAATCAGAAAAAACTCATGCACCTTCAGTTCAGGAATCGGAGCTGGTGGTTGTTCAGAATCAGTCTGATGAAATTCCCGTTCTGGAATGGCTGGGAGTGCGTGTAGTGACAACTAAGATCCTTGCTAAGGGGTATGGGACAGATGCGGATAACATCAAGAAGAACTTTTCCCGTAATGCTGAACGTTTTTGTGAAGGCAAGCATTTCTATAAAGTTATTGGCGATGATTTGAACAATTTGCGAGTGACTTTAAGTAACTCACAAAATCCTATCTCTCCTAAAGCCCGCTCACTCATCCTCTGGACGGAACGCGGCGCAGCCCGCCACGCTAAAATGATCGAAACCGATCAGGCATGGGCATTCTTTGAAAAACTGGAAGACAGCTACTTCCGACAAAAAGAACAGCAACCGGTTGCAATCCCCCAGACGCTTCCAGAAGCTCTGCGCCTGGCTGCCGAACTGGCTGAACAAAAGCAGCTTCTGGAACAGAAAGCCCACCAGCTAAATCAGCAGCTGGTGGCCGCCGCTCCTAAAGTCGATTTTGCCGACCGGGTATCAGTAGCTAAAGGGATCCTGATTGGGAATTTTGCAAAGGTTGTTGGACTTAAGCAAAACGCGCTGTTTGCCTGGTTACGGGAGAACGGCATCCTGATAGCGTCCGGTGGACGTAAAAATGTGCCGTTCCAGCAGTACATCAACGCGGGGTATTTCACGGTGAAAGAAGTGGTGCTGGATGATGAAGATGGCTACCAGATACGGTTGACGCCTCAATTAACGGGTAAAGGCCAGCAGTGGTTGACGCGTAAACTGCTCGATGCTGGCTTGTTAAAACCGGTGGCGGCTGAATAATGGAAGAATGCCCGGTTGATGCCGGGCATAATTTATTGCGCGCTTTCGGGGTTGTCGTTTACTGGCTGCCCCTTCTTGGTTTTACGGCTGCGCGTAACTGATGCGGCTGACTTAACCTTTTTCTCTTCGCGAGTGATGGCAATTTGTTTTTTTACATTTTCAATATCTGCCAGGCGATATATTTTTGCCTGCGGCCAGCGGTCGCAGATGATCGGTTCTATAGAGTCATAAAGGCTAAATTTTGCTTTCTCGAATTCACCGTTGATGATGATTCCATCACGGAGAGTTTCATCGCAGATAAACACGCCACACAGCGGTACATGGTAACTAACTGATTTACCATCATTGTAGTTAGGGCTACTGGAGATGTAGTGGACGCGCAGCATTGTTTCGCTAAAGCCGTGTACACGCATACGGAATTTTTCATCCTCCGGGTACTGCCTCATTAGCTCTTTTGTTGCTTCCAGGTTCTCTATGTATTTCGCACTGTGCTCATTGATCCCCGCGCTTTTTTGGATGCGAATGTCCTTATCAATCAGATGAATAATGCGGCCAGCGGTCATGTTGACGCTGTTCACAGCTTCTGTCTGATAAGTTGTAACCTTGCGCACACCGCGAAGGATGTTAGGCACTGGATATAAAATAGTCTTTGGGATATTGAGGTCTGGGTACTGTTCCAGTTCCCGCGCCATTAAAGTCCATTTATCAATTTCAGCCTGAATGCTGTCAGTTTCTTTGAACGGTAGAACGACAACCGGGCGTACAGGACGACCGTCGCTGGCTGTATCAACGTGTTGGGCGCGTGCAACAGCTTTTTTTAGAAAGAGATCCCTGAAGCTGACGAACTCCTGGTACAGTTGTTCGCCGTAGACATAATTTATCATTGATCCTCCTCCAGAATTGACATGGTCAATAACGCCCGGCTGAGAAAACCGGTCATTACTGACCTATATTATAGAGGGATCAAACAAAAATAATAGATTTATTAGTGCATTTATTGTGAGTCTAACTGGTTAGTTGCCATGAGATATTCGATTGTGTCAGTGAGGTCATCCAGGTCGTCTTGGGTGATGCGGTACTCCTGATTGGATATCTTTGAGTAGTGTTCAGCAATGGCGCGGGCAGCGTCGGTTTCGGCAGGGTCTACAGATAAAGCGTTAGAGCAATGTCTAACGTCGTCGATGGTTGGTTGAATGAAAGCCATAATTATGCCTCACTGTATTGACAACACAGAGCCTGAAGCTCTGACCTACTGTTTCACCCATGATCCATGCTGGGGTAATCTAACAACATTGCGCTGTGTGTAAGATGAGCAATGCATAGCTGTAATGCCGTTGTATAAGGTTTCCCTGTTTGCTCATTTCCTTCTGAGCCGCTCTACAACGCTGAAGACACATTAAATAGTGAATCCAAAGTCGTATTACGTAACGGCGGCAAAACTATAATTTATTAGAGCAATTGTCAAACAACTATGAAAAACAATCCAGTTTTTAGCTGGTGGAGTGGGATTTTTCTCTCAAAATTTATTGCTCTAATAATTCTTGATTTTTGTGCGCAGCTGGACGTAAACTCCTCTTCGGACCTGATAACTTCGTATAGCATACATTATACGAAGTTATCTTAAGGGTTATTGAACATGATCAATTTACCTGTAAATCCATACAGTTCAATACCTTATCAGGTCAAATAGTGATCACTTGATCATTTGATCAAGGTTGCGCTACGTAAAATCTGCGAAATGTTGGCAGTGTTAGTGCTCCAGATTTTGCGTAGCGCACTTAGCACCACCAATCAATTAGAGGTGAAAAATGGGATATTCAGCTGCTAAAGTGTCCACTCATATTGAGCTTGAGAAAAACCGTGGTTACTGGCGGGCAAAAGGGTTTGATCGTGATAGTTGTCAACTGTCATTATCGCGCGGTGAAGAGAAAATAGAACGCACGCGCGGTCGCTGGCGTTTCTATGACGAGAACCATAAACAGGTAAAGGCAGAGCCGATCCTGTACACTTTACTTAAAACCATTATCTGAGTGTTAAATGTCCAATTTACTGACCGTACACCAAAATTTGCCTGCATTACCGGTCGATGCAACGAGTGATGAGGTTCGCAAGAACCTGATGGACATGTTCAGGGATCGCCAGGCGTTTTCTGAGCATACCTGGAAAATGCTTCTGTCCGTTTGCCGGTCGTGGGCGGCATGGTGCAAGTTGAATAACCGGAAGTGGTTTCCCGCAGAACCTGAAGATGTTCGCGATTATCTTCTATATCTTCAGGCGCGTGGTCTGGCAGTGAAAACTATCCAGCAACATTTGGGCCAGCTAAATATGCTTCATCGTCGGTCCGGTCTGCCACGACCAAGTGACAGCAATGCTGTTTCACTGGTCATGCGACGGATCCGAAAAGAAAACGTTGATGCCGGTGAACGTGCAAAACAGGCACTGGCGTTCGAACGCACTGATTTCGACCAGGTTCGTTCACTCATGGAAAATAGCGATCGCTGCCAGGATATACGTAATCTGGCATTTCTGGGGATTGCTTATAACACCCTGTTACGTATAGCCGAAATTTCCAGGATCAGGGTTAAAGATATCTCACGTACTGACGGTGGGAGAATGTTAATCCATATTGGCAGAACGAAAACGCTGGTTAGCACCGCTGGTGTAGAGAAGGCACTTAGCCTGGGGGTAACTAAACTGGTTGAGCGATGGATTTCTGTCTCTGGTGTAGCTGATGATCCGAATAACTACCTGTTTTGCCGCGTCAGAAAAAATGGTGTTGCCGCGCCATCATCCACCAGCCAGCTATCAACTCGCGCCCTGGAAGGGATTTTTGAAGCAACTCACCGATTGATTTACGGGGCAAAAGATGACTCTGGTCAGCGATACCTGGCCTGGTCTGGACATAGTGCCCGTGTCGGTGCCGCGCGAGATATGGCCCGCGCCGGAGTTTCTATACCGGAGATCATGCAAGCTGGCGGCTGGACCAACGTAAATATTGTCATGAACTACATTCGTAACCTGGATAGTGAAACGGGGGCAATGGTGCGCCTGCTGGAAGATGGCGATTAGCCGTTCATTTGCGCTTGATTGCTCTAATTATTTGATATTTATGGTGACACATGCGGAAGGATTTCAAAATAGACGGAAAATATGTGGTGCTGTCTGTAAGCTCTCAAATTCAGTCACCATCTGTCATTGTCACCGTAAAGTTGAGCGATAGGATGCCTGATATCGACTCGATATCTGTTGCGTTCCCCGTTAAAAGCATGCGGAGTGCTGAACATTTTGTGATGAATGCAACGGAGGAGGAAGCGCGGCGCGGGCTTACTAGAGTGATGGGGGAATTTGGCGAACTCCTGGGTAAGGTAAACAATGCCCTTTCAATCAGTTCAGCAAGGTCCAAAGCGTTAACAGCTTCCATGATGAAATAAAAAAAAGCCTGGCAAGGAGCCAGGCTGCACAAAAGAGCGGGTTTGTATTCCGCATCCAATCAATCAAGAAGGAGTATAGCACACAGGTACTGAAGTGAAAAAATGTGATTCGCGATAAACAAAATATCTACCATTGCTCTAATTGATTGCTATAATTTAGCCGCAGTTTTTGTCAACTACGAAGACGTTGCCATTACTTCACTCCTTGACATCATTGGCGGCCATTAGGCCGCCTTTTTTTTGCCATATGAAAACAATCGAACAAAAACTTGAACAGCGCCGCGAGTGGCAGAAGGCAGCCAGAGAACGAGCGAGCGCTCGGCAACGGGAAAAGTTGGCTGACCCCGCCTGGCGAGAATCGCAATATCAGAAAATGCGGGATTCTATCGACCGCCGTATCGCTAAACAAAAAGAGCGCCCACCAGCCAGCAAAACGCGGAAAAGTGCGGTAAAAATAAAATCTCGTGGCTTGAAGGGGCGAACACCGACGGCGGAGGAACGGACCATCGCCAATGCTCTTGGCACTCTCCCCTGCATTGCCTGCTACATGCATGGAGTAATATCTGAAGAGGTGTCTCTGCACCATATCTCCGGTCGTACCGCGCCGGGTTGTCACAAAAAGCAATTGCCCCTTTGTAGATGGCACCACCAGCATGCTGCACCGGCTGAAGTAAGAGCAAAATACCCCTGGCTGGTCCCTGTTCATGCCGATGGTGTGGTTGGAGGCAAGAAAGAATTCACCTTGCTGAACAAGTCAGAGATGGAGTTACTGGCTGACGCCTATGAGATGGCAAACATCATGCACTAATAAATATATTATTTTTAATGATAAATGATTGACAACTGACAAGTGACTTCAGTCAGAATCATCACATGCCCGGTACGGATGGATCCCTTTTCAAATATTCCATGGACGGCACAGTCTGAGTACCGGGCGCTACCTTTAGTTGTATTGCTAAGCCGCCGCTGGTGGCTTTTCTTTTTTGTAGGGGGCGCTATGGATAAGAAAATATGCGTTGTTTCGATGAGCGTCGGCAAACCGGCGTCAATGACTGCGGCATGGATCAATAACGAGCTGATAATGGCTGAGCGGACCAGCTACCCTGAACGCCGCCGCGATATGGAACTCCAGCTGCTGCGCGAATTGCGAGAAAAAGAGGAAAAGGGTTTTATCGTGCTGGTGGAAGAGGAAAACAGCTTTATTACTGGTCGAGTTGGCCAGCGTGTAAGGTTGCGCGATCCCTTCATGAACGGCAGGCCGGTACTAATTGAGGCAATGCAGATTTATAAGGAGCTGGAACGCCAGAAAGCAATCAAGTTACCGCGCAAGGAATCCGGCAAATACATCCTCCACCAAAGCATCTTCGATTCCGAACACGATAAAAAAGGCGATGAATTTTTCAACATCAACTGGAGCGAAATAACGACAGAGCATGTTCTGACGTTACTATGTTGCTTTGCGACGGAATACAACAACGTTGCCAGCGCCGACTACATCAGGGCAATGGCTTGTGAAGTGGATAGTCGTGATGACTCATCGCTGATAGCGTCATATATAAACATCATCAAGAAAACTCAAATTATGGGATGCGCTAGAGTTCCTCAAGGAATACTCACCGGAAAGAATAATATTCTATAACCTACGAAGGTTATTTGTTACTTTCTGCGTAAACCTACAACTAACCTTCCTAAGTTAAGGAAGGTATTTATCATGAAGTGTAGACATAAGCGTATTATTACATGGGCTTAACCACAACCTTTCCGTATATATCAAGTTTTGAATATAATACGTTGACGTGAGACAATTCTTTATTCGAACTAACTTTATCTAAAATTATATTTTTATCTTTTTCAGTCATGTTATACCCTAAGGTAATTTGCTTGAATGCAGAAAAAGGAATTTTCTTTAAGTTAATTTCATGATAGTCATGAAAAACATCAGGATACTCATTTAATAGGCAATCATC
>NZ_JAATUR010000063.1 GCF_011881725.1 Escherichia coli
CTAACATCACACGGCCTATATATTTTGAAAAAATCGTGTGTTTCATCGAAAACTACAGCAAACCCCTTTCCTATCGATGCATAATGAGTCCACATGTGTAGATTGCAATCACTTTTTGATAGAGAGAATACACCAAGATGACAGCTTACGGCTTCTACTAAATAATCGTTAAGGTACGTTACTATTTCTTGGAGTTTAGATTCATCATATGAATCCATTGAGGTAAAACCTTCATTGATTAACAAGTGTGGAAAATCCTCTACGTATCGTTTCCCGCAAGGTTTTAAATAATACTCTAACTCTTGTATAGATGGGACATAAGATGGATCTCGTTGCATTTTCTTAAATTCATTTCTAGCCCATGCGTAATCGGCTGGTGAAAATTTATTAAAAAATGGAAGAAGTCGCGACTCACTCGACGGATCATTAAGATACTTTGGTTGCGTTGCTCTAAAGAAACCATCCTCCAGACAAGATGTTCTAATGTGCATGCCCGGCCAAGGTTTATCCATATAACTCTCGCCTATATATTTAACTAACACTGTATATCGATCCTGTTGTTTAAGCCCATATCATATGGGCTTTAAATGATTATTAATCAGCATTCAGAAGCAATGCGTTATCTATGATGATCTGTTCCCATTCTTCGAATGCCCGGTCGCGGACGCCCTGGGGAACGCTGTTAGTTTTGAAATCGACGACCGTACGCCATTTCCCATCCGGACGGTACATGCGCAGAGCTTTACTTCCCCCTTCCCTGCGCACCTCAACGTTATGCTTGTCAGCAAACTCTTGTAATGCTCGTAGCGTCCCATGCTTTACTGTGTAGTATCGCTTTTTCAAGTTTTCTCTCCAGCCTGTGCCAAGGCTTCAACTTCCAAATCGTAAGACTCAAACTCATAGTCCTGGTCGTCAACCTCTTCAGGCACTGGCAGTAAATGCCAGGCTGAGTATATCTGACCATTATCAAAACGCTCCTGGCTGTAGAGCGTCGCAGCTATGAGCGTCAGCGCCGGGCGGTCATAACGGTAAATTTTGCGAACGTCACGGTCAACGAGACGACCGAAATTACCATAACCGCGCTCCAGTAATAATTTTTTAATTTCCGGCCAGTATGGACCATAGCTGCGGTACAGGCGGGGATTTTTCAGTAATCGCCCGCGTAGCCCTGACAGGAAGAAATCAACGTATTCGTCTTCTGTCTTTCCTAACAACGCTGTACGGAGTACCGCCTCAAGATATGTTTTATTCGGTTTTATTGTATCAGATAGTGTGGCCATATTATGCGACACCCGGCGAACCGGGCGCTCCTGTTATGCGTATTGTTGGATGACGGCCAGAACGTCCGCCACGTTGTGTTTTGTCTCGATAATCCACCAGTTACCCGGGAAATCGCTGTTCTTCGCCTTCGCTGGCAGCCAGCGAGCGCCGAATTTCGCCTTGATTGCGTCTTTCGCACGGAAAAGAACGCCTTTCATGCCTGAGGCTTCCTGAAGCCCAAATACCTCGCCAGCGGCGAATTTTGGTGCGTACATCATCTTCAGGTCGGCGGTGGATACGCGATAATTCAGACCAAGAGACTGAGCTATGCTGGTGGCATCACCCTGTATTGATGATAACTCTTCTTGTTTCTCGTTTCTGGCGGCAATTTCTTCCTCCGTGATGTTGCCAAGGGCCAGGTTTATCCGATCAGCGTCTGCCTGTTTCTCTTCATCGGTGCGCCCGGAAAGTACCGTGTTAATTCTGTGCAATATCTCCACATGGTTCTTGCGCATGCTGAGCAATTCCGGCGTAACCTCGTTAAGGTCCACCAGCCCAAGGATGGCAAGGTCGGAAAACATTGATACCAGGTTGTAGGTCATGCGATAGCTGAGTTGGCCATAGGCTGATGGCAACTGCACCGCATCCATTTGATAGGCATCCATAAATTTAGAGCCGTCGTTTACGACATCCGCAATTGCCGGTGTGATTTTTCCTGTGGTGGCGGCCTCCCTGATTGCTGTTACCCACGATTGAGTCAGCGCGGCGACTGCATGATTCAGATTGGCTTTCCGTTCTGCTGCAATGCGCGCACTTGCTGCGTCCATTGCCTGCTTGATCTCGTCTTTATTGCTGTAAATGCCAATGGTGCCAAACTGTGCTGTGGTGATCTCATAATCTGACGCCCGGAACTCATTGGTACCGAAAATGGCATTGGTGACTTCAAGTTCAGAATCCCCGTTACGAGTAGCCCCCTGGCTTGTTTTTTCCGGCATTCTGGCGATCGCATCCGCTATTTTCTCCTGAATTGCTTCAGGGGATAGCGTATCTCCGTATGACGCGATTACATCGCCATAATTGGAGCCAAACAGTTCAACCAGGAATGTTTCTGCCGAACGGATCTGGCGGTTATTCCCTTCCGACATCATACCAAGCACCCATTTTGCAATTGACGACTTCAGCGCGCCGTCACGGCGATCCGGGTAAACCGCATGCTTCAGTGGATCCGTATAGGTACCAACAAAATCAATGCTATAGCCTGACTCTGTAGTCTGAACGCCGTATGAGTCAGTGATTTTGATCATGCCGCGCTGCTGGAAACGGTAGAAATCGTCACAGGAAATGATGTCGTTAATCCCGGCGATGGAGACGCCACCACTGATTTTCTGCATAACAGCATCTTCATCGGGAGTTACATCAACCTGTTTATCCAGCGTCTTCACATCCCAGTTACCCGATTTGGTACCTTTGAAGGTAAAGATAATCTCCACGTCTGCGCGCTGGCTGTCGAAGTCCAGCGACTTAATGCGAACGATATCACCGGCACAATCGTAGTATTGGCCTACACGCCATGAGCGATCGCCGATAATAAGGAACTCATTCGCATGGTTAACCAGATCAGGATCAACATCCAGAATGCCTTTATTTATTGCATCCTCCACCAGCGGGCGCAGGCGTTTGATATCCGTCGCGGCCTTCTGAGTACGGTTCAATAATTTCTCATAGCGGGAGATGGCCTGAGAGATATTAGCCTTGCGCTGAATGGCGCTTTTCAACGACGCGCGATACTGTGCTAACAACGTACGGTCTGTGTGATGGACGCTACCCCAGCGGGCCTTCCAGTCTGCGTTATCAGCTGCTTTGGCCATTGCCGCCTGTTTGAATTTAGCTACCTCGGCGGTGGTCTTTTCAAGTTCCGCTTTGCTTCGCTCTAATTCAGCGGTAAGTACCTCCACATCCTCGCCAGCTGCGTGCTGCGCCTTGATGTAATTCTGAAGGTCGATAGTAGCCTGTTCTTTCTGGCGAGCGCGTTTCGCAGCTTTCGCCTTATCCATTTGAACCTGCATCATTGCCAGACGTTCGCCGTCATCCTTCGCGGTATACATCTGCATTTCGATCATGTCATTGGCGTCGGCGTTCTCCATTTCCGACTTATCTGAACGGAGGATATCGGAGATCCAGCCTGCTTTACGCTTCAGCGTCTCCAATCGGTATTCATCGAAAGACCCCTTGCCGCAGTAGTAGTGAACGCGAACGCTTGCACGGTTGGAGCCAACTCGGGCACCGCGACCGTTTCGTTGCGCAATACTGGCTGGAGTCCATGGCAACGTCAGATGATGGATGTCAGTCGTTCCTCGATGCAGGTTGATACCCACCTCTGCCTTTTTGTTGCAGATGATGATCGGAGTCCGGCCCTCCTGGAAGTCGGCTGCAATCTTTTCCAGACCGCCCAACGACATTTCATTTTGCTGCGCGATATAGGCGTCATACAGAGCCATTTGCTCGTTGTATTTCGCTATCTGTGCATCTGTTGGTTCATCCGGTAACTCTTTCGGCGGTTTAACCGCTTTCAGTTTCTTACCGGTTTTACCTGCCTCGGCAACCGTCTGAGCATTCAGTATCCCCACCTTTGAAGGTTCAAGGTTAAGAGCATTGCAGATAATGCGCTTGAGCTTCTGGTGCTGCGTTTTTTCATCGGTGAAGATGATTTGCTTACCTTCCGGGAAAAACTCCTTCAGCGTGGCAATCAGCTTCGCGTATTTGGGCGTAACGGGGTGAGTTACGGTCTGTTCGTCAATGCCAAACCTGGCCAGGCGCTTATTCACTTCCTGCTCGAACGCTTCCGGAACCTGCAACTGAATAAACTCGCCCTTATCTATCAGGGAGTATTGCGATTGCTGCGTGATTGAATCATCACTGTCGTCGTCTTCGCTGGTGGCTTGTTTAGGCAAACTGTCCGCCAGCTGCTGCACCGCATCGGCGTACTCCGGCAGGAAACGATAGGTGATCCGGCGATAGTACAGGTCCATGTCAGTACATACGCGGTCCATATCCCTGATTATTGAGAAGATCGGACGGGCCTTCTCGTGCTCAATCACGCCGTCTTCATTGACCGAGGTCGTTACGCCATTGTTGGCTTTTGCTGCCGCTTCCGCCTGCTGACGCAATTCTTCATACGCCGCCAGTTGTTCTTCAGTAAGTGGTGCATCCTGCTGGTGTTCGTCCAGTTCCGGGATCTCCACGGTATCCTTAACGTCTTCCGCCGTTTTAAGCGTTATCCAGCGATGGAATATACCGCGCAGCGCATCAAGGTTTTCAAAGCCCACCAGCGCCATTTTTTCTTCAACTTCACCGCTGATTTTCTGTACCGTTTCCAGCCTGGTCTTGCCGAAGAATTTAACGAAGTCATCAGGACCGTAGATCCCCATCTTCTGCCAGTATTCCTTCGGCAGAACATGAGAAAGCATGTTGTATGCATCGATCGGGGTGTTAACGACTGGCGTTGCAGTCAGGAGAACCGGCCCGCGCCCGCCATTCTTTTTCATCAGGTACGCGTTTTTGATTGCCATATCCCGCGCCGATTGCGCCACCGCGCTGGTGGGCAGATAGGCCAGTTGTGACGCTTCGCGACCATTTTTATAGCTATTGCGGTAGTTGTGACCTTCGTCAGCGATCACACTATCGAAGCCCATATCCTCAAAGTACGGATACTTCTCTGCTTTTTCGGTGCCGGTATCTGAATACTCCGACAATACCCGGCGACGCGCGGCCTCTTTGCGGTGGGAGTCGGAGTCCATTGCGCTGGCTACGCGCCCGGCGGCAACGAAGTCATAAAGCATATCCTGTGCATGCTCATCTACGGTGTCATCACGTAGCGGAATGCGGGCGTATTGTTCTTTGGTAAACACGACTGCACGGTAATTTGAGTGCGGGATCGCGTTCATCCGCGCCGTGATAGTGGCTTCATCTGCCAGTTTTAGGGCATCGCGCATAACTGGAGTGCCATCAGTACCAAGAACAGGTTTACCGTTCTCATCGAGCACCGGCACCTGGCGAATCTGATCGCCATCCATCAGCACATCAAGACCGACGAACAGGTAGTTACTGAATGCCTCTTCACTCAGGAATTCTTTTGCTTCGTAATACCAGTTTTCCAGCACTGATTTAGGCACTACATACGCAGTACGGGTGGAGCGACCGTTCTCATAGTTGAACGCCTCAAGCGCCAGCGCGGTCGTGGTTTTACCCAGCCCGGTGCCGAAGCCCAGGATGCCGCGCCCATCTTCGGACAGTCGGCGCACCTCGCTATTCTGGTAATCAAATGGCTGGCGCTTACCGCTTAATCCCTTCAACCCAAGCGGATCGCCAGAGTGTTCATACGGGATATTGCTATTGAACACATCGTTGTATTTGGCAACCAGCTCATCGTAGCGATCGTGCGTCTTGATCCACTTATTGAACTGGTCCTCAAGCAGTGCCATCTGCTCGCGGTAGCCGTTCGCCGTCGCGCTATCTTTGCCACCGATACGCGCACCATTGAGATACTTTTCCAGCTGTGCCGGGAACCCGGTCGCGTTTTCACCTGATTTACGGTCCCACTCGTAGCGGATCTCGCCTGTTTCTTTATCCTTACGCTGGACGACACCGTATCGGTGCCCGACGAACAGACCATCACCACCGTGATAGGTGTCAGAAACCATTTCGTCGCCTTCCAACTGCACTGACTGCACATAGCGCAGATCCGGATAGCCGTTTTCCTGCAAAAACTCCAGAATGACGGAACGGTCGAACCAACGGCTATTGAGCTTAAAGCGGATATTCTCTGCTGGCGTCTTGATGCGCTTCTCTTCGATCGCTGCCAGCTGATTAAGGACGTTGTTCTTTACTGGACCGTCGGGGAGCGTGGCGAGGAATTCCTGTTTTGGAGCCACTATCTCGTTAATGTTGCCGCTGGTGGCGCGGGCGAACGGAACAATCCCGCCATACGGTGAAACCGCAATGCCAGGGGTGCTGGCCAATAAATTAAGCAACTCGTCATCACTGGCTGGCAGTTCGCCGGTAAACGCAAGGCGGAAATCATCGAGCTGGATTGGATCGCGAGTGAGATCACTGTAGAGATAACGCAGGGTGTCCTGATAGCTGGTGGAGTCATAACTGGCGCTGGAATCATGCGTAACCAGTTTTCCTGTCAGCTCGTCAGAAATAGTGCCATCCAGCTTAATTGCACCACGGAAAGCAAACCAGGCGCGAGCACCGCTCCCCGATAATTTCGCTATCGGACCGCGACCGGGGTTACCAAAACGGTCAATCTCTGCCTGCAAACGGGATACCAGAGAAAGGCGCTGCTGTTCGATTTGTTCAGCACTATGCCCGGCGGCCTTCATGTCCTGATATTCAATTAACATCCGGCCAATCATCGCCCCGCGATACAAGCGTTCACGGTATTTTTCAGGCTGGCTGTTAATCCAGTCCACCAGCTGCACCATATCGTCGCTGATTGATGTGGTGTACTTATCGCGGACATTTGCCATCTGGGTAAATGTCATGCCGAGACGGCCTTCTGTTGTAGTCAGGTTACGCTGAAGAGCCTCCCAGCTATCCGCGCCATAACTGGCAACCTCAATCTTCAGCTCCTTCCCGGCATCAGCTTCAATCCAGCGACCACCAGCATATTTTTGCCATACGCCATTAATCAGGCGCATTTCCCCTTCATCAACAACATCTGCGGTCGGTGACGGTTCAGCCATATCGAGCAAAGACCAGTCGATACGGCTTTCGAAACGATGAATCAGCTTCGCTTTAAGAACCTGGTTATCAATCTGACCGTCGGCACGAACCTCAATACGCCCCTGGAAGCCCTTTTCCTGGGTGCCATGAACAAACCGGCGGCCATCCTTTTCAAACCACTTGCCAGAAATAAACGTTGGCCAAAGCACATTTGCCGATTCAAGAGTGCTTTCATCCACCAGGGGGATTTTCTCAGCCATCTCTGCCGGATGTTTGCGCATCAGCACCACATCAACAACTGTACTGGTCCCGTTTGCGTCAAAAGTATCGGTAGGCAAGCGGTGAGCACCAAGAAATTCAGCTTTCCGTGATAGGCGCAGGCGTAACCGCTTCATGTTTGAACCTGAAACAATGGACGGCGGCACAATCACGCACATGAATCCGCCAGGCTTTATCTTGTCCAACATGCGGAGCATGAAGTAAGACCCCATGTCCGTTTCTTCTGCGTAAGGCTTATCGATGTTGCGTGTGTTATCACGACCACCGAACGGAACGTTACCCACAACATGGTCGAATGAATCGTTAGGCGTGCTTACAGCCAGTTGTTCGAACGGGGAAATCTGTACGCTGTCTTCCGGATGTAACAGCTGGTTTATACGACCGGAAACACTGCTGATCTCAGTCGCGGTCATCACCGTACCAACCGGTTTTGTCTCATTAAAAACGCCGGTTCCCGCCGATGGTTCCAGAGTGTTACCTACGTCCGCGCCGTAGAGCTTCATGATCTCCCAGACACCTTCAGCGATCGGCTTTGGTGTGTAATATTCGGAGACGGACCCGCCAATGCCGCCTTCACCGGTGTACCCAGCCAGGATCTGGCGCTGTTCATCTGTCAGTGTCGCGCCGTCCACCAGCGAATTAAGCAAATCTATCGCCTTCTGATTCGCCTCACGGCGCAGTCGGTCATAGCTTTTGCCTTCCACCTTTTCCACGCCGTATTTAATCGGCGCTCGGTGAGATGTTATTGCCCTAATGTATTTCAATATTTCGCTGACACTTGAACAGCGAAACACCCCCATAGATAGCTTGTTCATTGGTAATCCTTAACAAGTGACTAGTGTTAAATTCCGTTCAAACACGATGCGAATTATTCTAATTAAGGTGCAATCTTGGCAGACAATAAAATCACGCTATCCTCGGTCAGGAAGGCGCTGGCGGGGGTTTTTAAAGACAACGGAGAACGGGACAACATCCTCCTGTCCGCGCTGGCTGTGCACGGCGGAAGTGGGTATTTGTTTTCTCGCGCAGGGGCACCGGTACAACTGTCGGGCTTCTTAGGCGGCAAACCGGGCGATAGTGGCATGGCTGGCGATGGGCTGGTGGACGGAAGTCGCTTTATCTTTGATGAAGTTCAACTTCCGGAAGATCGCTTGCAACGCTATCCGCTACTCGAAGAGATGGCGGTTTACAGCACGATCGCCACCGCGCTGAACATCCATATTACGCACGCGCTCTCTTTCGATAAGAAGACCGGACAAACCTTCTCTATCGTGCCGGTACACAACGGAAACGATAGTGACTATGACGCCGCGCAGGCGTTGTGTGGCGAGCTGATGAACGACATCGGGCGAACCATCAACAAAGAGGTCGCCGGGTGGGCATTTATCATGTCTGTATTTGGGGTGGCTTATGTCAGGCCATACACCAAAGAAGGCATAGGGATCACATCTTTTGAGTGCTCCTATTACACCCTTCCGAGCTTCATCAAAGAGTTCGAGGTCAGCGGCAACCTGGTGGGATTTAGCGGCGATTATCTGAAGGACGCGTCAGGGAAAATGGTTTTCGCCGATCCGTGGGCCATTATCCCTATGAAAATCCCCTACTGGCGGCCTAAGTCAAACCTTATGCCTGTGCACACTGGCCATAAGGCTTTCAGCCTGCTGGATAATCCGGAAGAGCGCACGCCGATTGAAACCCAGAATTACGGGACCAGCTTGCTCGAATACGCCTACGAGCCGTACATGAATCTGCGTTCGGCGATCCGCTCGCTGAAAGCAACGCGTTTTAATGCGTCGAAAATTGACCGAATCATCGGCCTGGCGATGAATAGTCTGGATCCGGTTAAAGCAGCCGATTATTCGCGCACCATTACTCAGACGCTTAAACGAGCAGCTGACCTGATGGAAAGACGCGCACGTGGCGCGAATAACATGCCTACGGTGACCAATACCCTGCTGCCTATTATGGGCGACGGCAAGGGACAGATGACTATTGATACTCAGACCATCCAGGCTGACATCAACGGCATTGAAGACATTCTCACCTATATGCGCCAGCTGGCGGCAGCACTTGGCCTCGATTACACCCTCCTGGGGTGGGCAGATCAAATGTCCGGCGGGCTTGGCGAAGGTGGATTCCTGCGCACGGCAATTCAGGCCGCCATGCGCGCCTCATGGATCCAGCAGGGCGTAGAAGAGTTCATTCAGCGGGCTATCGATATTCATCTTGCTTTCAAGTACGGCAAGGTATACCCGGAAGGTGATCGCCCGTACAAAATCGAATTCCACTCCGTTAATACCGCTCTGCAACAAGAGCACAACGATAACCGCGACTCGCAGGCGAACTACGCCACCATCGTTACGCAAATCCTCGATGCCGTCAGCAATAACAGCGTCCTCGCCAATTCCGATGCATTCAAACGTTACCTGTTCAGCGATGTGCTGGAGATTGACGAAAAAATCTCTGAAGCACTGGTGAACGAACTGAAAGCGAAAAGCGAGGACGACGATCACCTGATGGATTCCATCATCAAAACACCGCCACAGGAACTGGCGCAAATCCTTGAATCGGTCTTTAAAGAGGGAAACGAGAATGACTGATGTTTTGAAAACGGTCACTGACCGCTTTTGTCTCTATAGTAATGCTAGAAAAGGTCGCCAGAACGGGCGACAGTATGTATTAAGCGCGGTAAAGACCATGCTTGAAAGCAAGGAAACTCAGGAAGGTTTACGCCTTGGTGAGCTTTTCGGCTATTACGGTCACGGTCGCCGACAGCTGACCGGCAAACTGGAAGTACCAGAAACCAGCGTGATCATGGTGGAAGGTCGCCCGGTCGTAATCGACAATGTTCCAGCGTGCCGAACAGTGGCTATATCTGTTGACGACAACGGCATCGTTACCCATACACAGGAAATTCTTAACACAGAGCCGGGTAAAATTGTTGCCGCGATGATCGAAAGCCGAGCTGGTGGCTGGAGCTGGGCCACTGGCGGGCGCGAGTCCGGGAAAATCGCTGTAACCACCAGCTTCCATGGTGTGGATTATGTGACAACGCCGAACTATATCAGTCTGGATCATCCTGCCAGCGCCGGAATGTTTGAAAGCGCGGATTCTAAATCTTTACTGGCAGAGTCCCTGGCGGCGCATGGGTACTCCGACGAGTCAGTGCAGGCCGTTATATCCCATTACGGCAAAATGGCTGAACTGGAAATGATGGTGGAGGCGACAGAGCGTACGGCAGAACTGGAAACCGCACTACTCGAAAGCCAGGGCCGCCACCTCGAAGCAATGGCCAAGATCGCAGATGCTGAAGCGCGAATCGCTTTGCTGGAGGAAACAGCGGGTATCCGCGACGATGTGCTGGCAGCAATGCAAGACGAACTGGATAACCTCCCGATCTTCGTCTCCGCCGCCCAAAAAGACGCATTCCGCCTCAAAGAACCTGGTGATGCAAAAATCGTTGCCACACTTTTCGAATCTCTGATCAAAGTTGGAGCACGCAACTTGCCTGTCACCAAGAAAATTAAGGAGGTTCCGCAAGCGGCTAACATCCAGGCACCGCGTGAGACAAGCATCATCACGTTTAATAATTCAATCAATCCGTTCAAATAACCACCAAAAATAACCCCGGCGGCTGCCGGGGTTATCGTTAACTATTATCGCTTTCGCCTGCGTGCCATATATTTGCGCACCGCGCGGCGTGGACAATCTGAAGCGGTTTCTTTCTGCTGCATCAATCTCGCAGCCATGCTCAAAAATGTCAGGCACAGCCGAAGCCCGGCATACAATAGCGGTTCCAGTGGCCACGTTTCATTAAGCACATATACCGCCATGAAAATCGAGTCGAAAACTATCGCTGCCAGCGATAACTTCATTGTCGAAAGTCTGCGGAGCTGCCGGAGTTTATTCATTGACCAGTCCCGTCAGGCAAAGCTGGCGTTCTTTTTCACGGCGAATCTTTAAACCTCGCAGGGGCACGCCGTTACTGTTCACAAAATCAGGGAGATGGTTACACATATTCACCCATTCCCCTTTCTGCGCCCACTTGTGGATGGACGTTTCGACTCGCATGCCTCGCGCTTTGCTGTAGTAGGTCCGTAAGCTATTGCATCCCATATTGAATGCCGCGCTTGTCATTGCACTAAAGGCATTATCGGGCATGTCTTTGCCCCGGAAGTGCTGATTAATACAGCGTTCAGCGATCAGGATATTCTTTTCCCAATCAGCGGCGATTTGCTGGTCGGTTTTTCGCACACCCGGCGTTACCCCGTGTGTATTACCGATCCCGTCAGTCCATACCCCCGCCGGGCACATGTATGGATCACGTCGGCAACCTTCAGCGTTACCAATCAGCTCAAGCCCCGCCTGGTTGGTTCGCACATTGCCATTACCCATTACGATGGTAATCATCACCGCGATAGCGCAAATTGCACCGCCTCCTGCGGCTGTTTTTCCCTTCATAAAGACCTCATAAGCGAATTTTTACGCTCCAGGACAAACACCCATTCACAGCCAATACCGACTGACTCGATCCCTTTAGAAGGCACAGGATAATGCAAATCACTTGTTAGCTACGTTTCAAAGATATACATTATTGCTCTAATCATTTTATTTTATTAGGTAAGATAAGTGGCACAACGCGGTGTAAACAAAGTCATCCTGATTGGTACCCTGGGGCAAGACCCGGAGATCAGGTATATACCAAATGGCGGAGCGGTCGGAAGACTAAGCATCGCAACAAATGAATCATGGCGCGACAAGCAAACGGGCCAACAGAAAGAGCAAACAGAATGGCATAGAGTCGTTTTGTTCGGGAAACTTGCTGAAATTGCGAGTGAGTATTTACGAAAAGGTTCTCAGGTCTACATCGAAGGGAAACTTAAAACCCGTAAGTGGACAGATGACGCCGGTGTAGAACGTTACACGACGGAAATTATCGTCAGCCAGGGCGGCACCATGCAAATGATCGGCGCTCGCCGTGACGATTCACAGTCCTCAAATGGCTGGGGGCAATCGAACCAACCTCAAAACCACCAGCAATACAGTGGTGGCGGTAAACCTCAGAGCAACGCCAATAACGAACCTCCAATGGACTTTGACGACGATATTCCGTTTTAGAGTTTATGAGTAAAAAACGACTGAAAGAAAAGCGGTGGTCAAGACGCCGACAAAAGCACGAACTCGCAAAAAAACGCCAAAGTTGGCAATGGCACGCGCTTTTCACGAAAAGAACACCCCGAGATATTGCTTTCGCTGGTGGGAAAACATTCCTGACCCACCTGAAGGCGCAATACATCAGTTTTTAAGCAGAGAAAAGACTATGACAGCACAAAATACTAAAACAATTCAATACCGCCTGCGTAATGGCCAGAGTGTCGAAGTGACCATCAATAATGATGGTGTACCTGGCGAAAAGGTTTCTATCTCTGATCTGGCTATCGAAAAAACCATCATGTGCCACCTTGGCTTTACTGAAGAAGTGAGCAAAAAGCATGGTGTAGCTATCTGGCGCACAATGGATACTGGCATGCGCAGATTCATTACTGCTCGTACCCCTGGTATGACCATGATGGACCTCATACAGATTGCGCCGCTGTTTGAGTGTGAACCTTTGGATGTATTCAGCAATCCAGCTATCTGCCAGCAGTTATATGGTGAGATGAAACTCGCGGTTACCCCCATTGTGCTGCATGAAGGATCGCTTGCTGGCGTATGGAAAGTAGAGCGAATTTCAAGCTACATGCCATTCCACATCCATGTCAACGGCGTAATCGCAGGTGAAAATCAACCTGTTTCAGTTACAAAGTCAGACCTCAATCGCGCAATTCTTGAAGCAAGTTGTCGAGTTATCGGCCTGGGCAAACAGTCTTATGTTTCCTTCCCGGCTGGTCCTGAAGGCCCGGCAGAAATTCTGATTATGGATGCCGATCTGCTCTGGCAAATACAGTTTCTGATTGGCAAAAGCATCATCCGCGCTGAAGAACTCGATCAGTACATTACCTGCACGATGACGGATGAAGTCAAAAGTGTGGCTATAGCCAATGCTAGGAACCTGTGTCGTACTGCATTGGCAGAGCTGCAAGAAAACACCACGGAAGAGGTGGAAAGTGATTAATTTTTAC
>NZ_JAATUR010000064.1 GCF_011881725.1 Escherichia coli
GGGAAGACCCTTATATATACAGTACCAAATTCGATTTTCTCCCTATAAGATAGATTGTATTTCCGCGGGTGTGGTTTACAAGGAAAGGCTGTCAGCATGCATCGCTCTGTTTCTAAGTTTTATCGCATCCCCCCTTTACTTATTCGGGCGCTAAAAAGCGGGGTCGCCTCCGTGGTGGAGTTTCATCTCAGCAAGGGATTGCCGAAAGATTCACGAGATTCTCTGGGAAATAGCCCATTGATGATTGCGGCCCAGAATGGGCATTTCGCTCTTTGCGAAATGTTGTTGTGTGCGGGTGTCGATGTTGAGCATCAAAACAACCTCGGGTTTTGCGCCAGTGACTTCGCGCAGGAGCAAACGCTGCGTGATCTGTTAGCTCGTTATCGGCAATCTCCTCCGCCTGACGGGCAGCAACTAGCAGGGGGGCTAGATGATGAGGCAAACGTTGAGCTTGTAATTGAAGCCGATGTCGAAACAGAACCTCCCGAAACCGAAGACGCAATGGATTTTATGCAGTGGGATGCTGAAATCGAATCGGAACCCGCCGAAGATAATCTAACATTACGACACGCTTCCGCTGAGGCTCAGCAATTATTATCCCGCTATCGCCCGATAGATAACGCTGCTGAGTGGATCGATATCGAACTCTCCCTTCCTGACCCGCCGACGCCAGTTTCTCACTCTCCGCAAAATTATCCCCATTTCTCAACGTTGCTCACTAGCGCACTGGATGCCGGTCGTATCTCTGTTCGTGACATTCGGTCTGCCGGGGAAGATGATTTCGGCATGCCGTGGCCTGAATTCCGGCTCAGCGTAGAGGCATTGATCAAGGACTTACCTTTGATTGTGGATGGCGATGATGCTTTCCCGGAAAGTGATGCCTCTGGGGAATTAGCGGCGAGTGATGATCTCGAGCCCTTGTTTGACGCTTTCGGTGCATTGCGGCAGTCCGGCATCTTTGAACGTTATCTTGTGGACATTCGCCAATGGGATGTCGTCGATAAAACAAAGGAAGAGCGACTCGGGCAGCGCATGGATACGGCGCTTATCAACTTGATGACGATCCTGGCGAGATTACCCGAAGCAGAATATCTACAGTTGCTGCATCCGAATTGCCTTCCCGCGACATCGCCTGAGATTATTGAAGAGGATGACGACGCGGAAGAAGCGGATGAGGAAATCTCTTCCGCAGCCGATGACGATGACGCCATCACCTTTAACGATCTGCTCATTCTGCTGAGAAGTGGGAAAGCTGAAGGGTACCAGGATAATCATATCCCTCGCCCGGAGTACCGTGACCTGCAGCAGATAGTCGAGCGCGCCCAAACGCTCATCCCTGATGAATGCCATAATGTCAATCTGTATGTCAGTAGTTACAGAGACGCATGGAAGGGGTTTATCCACGCCAATTTACGTCTTGTGGTCGCGATTGCGAAAAAACACTGCGGGCGAGGATTAGATATCGAGGACCTGATCCAGGAAGGTAATCTGGGCTTGATCAAGGCCGTTGAAAAATTCGACTATCGGCGTGGATTCAAATTCTCTACCTATGCCTCCTGGTGGATCCGCCAGAAGATCAGCCGCGCGATTGCCGATCAGGCTCAGCTCATTCGTTTACCCGTTCACTTCTATGAGCATTTCAGGCGCTGGCGGAGCAGTCGGGATCAGTTGCTGCATCGCCAGGGGATAACGCCCACCCTCAGACGGTTGCAGGAAATGACCGACCTGCCAGAGCGTCAACTTCTTCAGATGGCTAAATATGAAGAACAGACGGTGCTGATTGGTGATTTTCATGAAGACGCTCAGGACCGCGAAGCAGCATTGTCGGGAGACGCGCTGCTGACCAGAAGGGATTTCACCAGTGCTCCCGTTCAGTCTCTGGAGCTAAGAGAATATATTTCATCGGTCCTGAATACGCTGTTGCCACGCGAAACACAGATCATAAAAATGCGTTTTGGCATCGGTATGACGCAAGATTTCACGCTGGAAGAGGTGGGTAAACAGTTTGATGTCACGCGAGAAAGGATACGTCAGATAGAAGCCAAAGCGCTCCGTAAGCTCCGTCATCACAGCCGGGCGTCGAAATTAGGCGGCTTCGTCGAACAGTGGGAAACCGCGTTGAGCGAGATGCAGGAAGAAGAAGAATGACGACCATGCGCCATGCGCCACCGAATGCAGCCATTATGATCGAAGCTCTGCGAGGGCTCGGCTACAACACCGCCACCGCACTGGCTGATATCATCGACAACAGCATCAGTGCTGGTGCCCGTAAGGTCGATCTGACTTTTCACTGGCGTGAGTCGGATTGCTATATTGTGGTTCGGGATAATGGTTGCGGCATGTCGGCCGCTGAACTGGATGTTGCGATGCGGCTGGGGGTCAAAAACCCGCTGACAAAGCGTCCAGGACACGATCTGGGCCGCTTCGGTCTTGGACTCAAAACCGCCTCCTTTTCGCAATGTCGTCGCCTGACGGTCTCCTCTAAAAAAGAGGGGATAACGACCATCCTGCGGTGGGATCTGGACATTCTCGCCGCCAGTACGGACGACGGTTGGTATTTGCTTGAAGGTGCTGACCCAGGGAGCCAGGAGGCGTTAGCAAATGCGGAACCTGACTCCCACGGTACGGTGGTGCTGTGGGACGTTTTAGACCGAATTGTCACCCCCGGCTACGGTGAGAAAGATTTCCTCAATCTGATGGATGGCGTTGAACAACATCTGGCGATGGTATTTCACCGATTCCTTGAGGGGAACGCTCCCCGACTCACTCTCACCCTCAATGGTCGCAAAATTAAAGCCTGGGATCCCTTTCTCAGCGGGCATCCTTCCAAGCCCTGGCATTCGCCTTCGGCAATGGCGCCAGGCGCTCCTGCCGTGAAGGTGGAGTGTCATGTTCTGCCGCATCAGGATCACCTGACGACGCAGGAGTATCAACAGGCTCAAGGACCGGCTGGCTGGACGGCTCAGCAAGGATTTTATGTATACCGGAATGAGCGATTGCTGGTGGCGGGCAACTGGCTTGGACTTGGAAATCCCCGGGCCTGGACGAAAGATGAAACCCACCGCCTTGCGCGAATCCGTCTGGATATCCCTAATGATGCCGACATAGACTGGAAGATTGATATTCGTAAATCGATGGCGCGCCCGCCGGTTTCGCTGCGTCCCTGGTTAACTCAGCTGGCGCAATCAACACGTGATCGTGCGGTAAGGACATTTGCCAAACGCGGGAAAATGAATAAGCGCAAGCCCGGCGAGGAACTCGTTCATCTCTGGCAGGCGCAGAAGACGTCATCAGGTGTTCGTTACCAGATTTCGTTACAACATCCTGTCATCAGCAATGTCCTTTCGCAGGCTGGTGAATTATCCCCACAAATTCAGGCGATGCTAAGACTGATTGAGGAAACCGTTCCGGTTCAGCAAATCTGGCTTGATACGGCTGAGACAAAAGAGACGCCGCGGACAGGCTTTGAATCCGCGCCGCCCGCAGAGGTGTTATCCGTATTGCAGGTCATGTACCAGACCCTGGTTGGTCAGCAAGCGATGTCACCGGCGCTAGCGAAACAGCATCTGCAAAATATGGAACCTTTCGATAATTATCCCGAATTAATTGCACAACTCCCCGACGATCAACAAGAGAAATCGCTATGAGTCTGAATCCCCTGGATGACACGCAACTGAGTGTATTGCAGATTGTGCAAACGCTCCTGCAAGGCCAGGATAAAAGCACGATCACCGCTGGCATTCTGCGCCAACATATTGACATGGTTTGTCAGATGAAACCGGAGTGGAGCCGGCTTGATAACCGGGAGATTCTGGTCGAAGAGTTGATCCGCCGTTATAGCATTTGGATGGGCGAAGATACTTCTCTGAGTAATGATGAAGGACATCAACCTTGGCTGACCGCAGATGCGAAACGCGAGTGGCGCTACTGGCATCGATATCGCCAATGGCTTGGTAAAACGATGCCCTGGGGAGTCCTGGATACCCTTGACCGTTCAACGGATCGTGTTCTGGGATTACTTGAGCAGCCAGGGCGGGAAGGGCGCTGGGACCGGCGTGGTCTGGTGGTCGGCCATGTTCAGTCGGGGAAAACCAGCCACTATACCGGTCTAATCTGTAAAGCCGCGGATGCGGGATATAAGATAATCATTGTGCTTGCGGGTTTGCATAATAACCTCCGCTCGCAGACCCAAATGCGTCTGGATGAAGGATTTCTTGGCTACGAGACGAGTCCACTCAGAGAAAAAGTGACAATCATTGGGGTGGGCGATATTGATAGCGATCCCGTCATTCGTCCCAATTACGTCACCAACCGATCTGAAAAGGGCGACTTCAGTGCCGGAGTGGCTAAGAATCTGGGAATCAGCCCCGAGCAACGGCCCTGGCTGTTCGTGGTAAAGAAAAATAAATCTATTCTGAAACGCCTGCATACCTGGATTGAGAACCATGTTGCCACCAGCGTTGACCCCGTCACCGGAAAGCGTTTTGTTTCGGAATTACCGCTGCTGATGATTGATGATGAAGCGGATAATGCCTCAGTCGATACGGGGGAAATCGTCTACGATGACGATGGAAAACCGGATGCTGAACATCAGCCAACGGCAATCAATAGCCTGATTCGTAAGCTGTTGATGCAGTTCAGCCGTAAGGCGTATGTTGGCTATACTGCCACGCCCTTTGCCAATATATTTATTCACGAGAGCAATGAAACGCGTGATGAAGGCCCGGATTTGTTCCCTTCCGCCTTTATCATTAACCTCGGCGCACCTTCTAATTACATCGGCCCGGCGAGGGTATTTGGTCGGGCCGCCGCGGAAGGGCGGACCGGTGAACTGCCTTTGATCAGGCGGGTGAGCGATCATTGCAGCGATGACGGTAAAAGAGGGTGGATGCCGGTTTCTCATAAGAGCTCGCACTATCCCACGCTCGATACGCTAACCCATTTCCCGGACTCGTTAAAACATGCCATCGATAGCTTTTTGCTGGCGTGCTGTGTCAGAGAATTACGCGGTCAGGGAGATAAACACAGTTCGATGCTGGTCCATGTGACCCGCTTCAATAAAGTGCAATCGGTCGTTTATGAGCATATTGACGCCTACATTCAGGACGTGAGACAGCGACTGACGCGAAGGATTGGACACGAGCCTTTTTTACATCAGCTTGAATCACTCTGGCAGGCCGACTTTTTGCCGACTGGTCAGACGATTCGCGACGTCATGCCGCAGCAGATTCCGGACGACGCCTTTGCGTGGCGGGAGATCGTCGACAAGCTGTATACCGTGATCGAAAACGTGTCGGTACGAATGATAAACGGAACGGCGAAGGATGCGCTTGATTATTCGGACAGTGCGACAGGCTTAAAAGTCATTGCGATTGGCGGAGACAAACTGGCTCGAGGGCTAACGCTTGAGGGATTATGCACCAGTTATTTCTTACGCGCCTCCCGCATGTATGACACGTTAATGCAGATGGGGCGCTGGTTTGGCTATCGACAGGGATATCTGGATGTATGTCGGCTGTATACCACCGATGAGCTGATTGAATGGTTTGAGCACATTGCGGATGCCTCAGAAGAGCTGCGGGAAGAGTTTGACAATATGGTCGCCAGCGGCGGAACCCCGCGTGATTTCGGGCTAAAAGTGAAATCACATCCCGTGTTAATGGTGACATCCCCCTTAAAAATGCGTAGCGCGCGCTCACTATGGCTCTCTTTCAGTGGCACGGTGGTCGAAACGATTTCGTTGTTTAAAGAACCGGAGTACCACAAGCGTAACTACGCGGCCTTCCAGCATCTGACTGGGCGTGTCGGTTCTGGCGCGCCGATCCCTGAGAGACGGCGTGCAGAGAAGATTGAAAAATGGAAAGGGGTCATTTGGCAAAACGTCTCTCCCGAGCCGATCATTGATTTCTTAACGGAATATGAAACCCACGCTCAGGCCAGGAAAGCCAACAGCAAACTGCTGGCGGATTTCATTACGCGGATGAATCGTGTTGATGAACTCACCCAATGGACGGTGGCGGTGATAGGGGGGGGCGTCGATCGTCATCATGCTGTCTGTGGCTTCCCCGTCCCGCTTATGATGCGTAAAGCGTCTGAGGGGGTCACTGACCGCTATTCTATTGGCCGTTTACTTTCCCCACGCGATGAAGGGATTGACTGCGATGAATCGACCTGGCTTGCCGCGTTGGCCGAAACGCAGCGTATTTTTCATGCCGATCCCGGACGCAATGAAGGGCGAGAGGAGCCCGTCATTCCTGGTGGCGTAGTACTGCGTCGGATCAAAGGATTTGGCATAAACGACATCCCGGCACAGCGTCAAAAAGGGCTATTGCTCATTTACTTACTGGACCCGCAACAGGCGTTGTCGGCAGCGGAATATCAGGACGATGCCTTGCCGGTGGTGGCTTTTGGCATCAGTTTTCCGGGAAGCCGCAGTGGGGTAACGGTGGAGTACAAAGTGAACAACGTACTGTGGGAGCAAGAGTATGGTGCGGCTGAGTAAAGATGATCTGCTGGCGGCCTGGAAAGCCTTAGATCGATCGCAGATAGACGAACAGCCCGGCGCTCAGGGCTGGCGCGGGATTCGGCTTTTTACGCACCAGGGCTGTAGCTTTCATGCCGGGCGTCGTCAGCCTGATAATGAAGAAATGCTGATTGCCGTGTTTCCTCATCCTCTTTCGCCGGGGTCGACGGCGCTGCCGTCCAGTAAAGGATTTCGCGTTGAGATGACCGGAACAGAGGAGGGGCGGCAGAACGGTTTGATGATCCGTCGTCAGCAAACGGGGAATGCGGATGTCTTTACGACGATGATTCTGGATATTCTCCATTCGCTCCTGAACGTTTCTGAACCGCGTCTGTTTGAAACCCTGCTCCGTCGGATTCGTTTATGGCAGGCGTTTATGGAGCGCGATACCCGTCCACTCAGTCATGAAGAAGAAGTGGGGTTAATCGGGGAATTGACGTGTCTGGAGCGGTTAATCGAGAGCGATCTTGCGCCGTCAACGGCAGTCGAAGCATGGGTAGGACCGCAGCATGGCCTACAGGATTTTGAACTCGATGAACGCGCCATTGAGGTAAAAAGCACCACAGCAGAGCAGGGCTTTTGCGTAACCATCCACGCGCTTGAACAACTGGATTGGCAGCGGCCTGGCTCGCTCATGTTGTGCGGTTTGCGCTTCAGCGAGCATCCCACCGGCGCGACCCTGAATGACCTCATTTACCGTCTTCGTCAGCGGTTTGAGGGAAACGCACCGGCGGCCTGTCTTTTTGAGGGATCGCTTTGTCACGTCGGATATTTCATTGAACATGCTGAATTCTATACACGTCATTTCTTGCTGACAGAGGCATTCGCACTCCCCATTGAAGCGGATTTTCCCTCCTTGACGCATGCCAATGTCCCGTTGCCGGTGGTGAGTGCGTGCTATCAACTCGAACTCCAGACACTTATTCCTCAGGCTCAAAATTTTAACCATTGCTTGTCAGACTTTGCAGGATTACCACATGGAACTTATTGATTTTTTACGTCAAACGCAGAATGAGATTCGCAAGGAATATCAGGATCAAATGGCTCAACCTGGGGTTGAGTCGCCTTTTCCGGAACTGATTTTTACCGAGATTATTATGCGTCATATGGCCGATATCGGCATGACATTCGATGATGCCGAGACGTGTCACTTTATGGCGAAAGTCAGTGGACACAATGTGCGTCTCAGCGGTTATGCCTTCTCTGAAGATGGCGATCAACTAGACCTTTTTGTCAGCATTTATCACGGTAGCGACGAGCTTTGTCACGTTCCGGATGCTGAGACAAAAGCGATTGCCGGTCACTGCATTCAATTTTTGCAGAAGTGCATTGACGGTAAATTATCATCCACGCTCGATCAGTCCAATGATGCCTGGCAACTGGTGACGACCATCGAACAGTCCTATACGGAACTGGAGCAAATCAGAATTTATGTTCTGACCGATGGTCAGGTGAAAACCCGCTGGTATCAGTCCCGCGACGTGGCCGGTAAAACCATCAAATTAGAGGTTATGGACATTGTCCGCCTGTTTAACCACTGGCAGGAAGGTAAGCCACGCGACGAACTGCAGGTTAATTTTGATGAGGTGGCGGGAGGCGCACTCCCCTGTGTCTGGATCCCGGATGAAATGGGTGAATATGATTATGCGCTGACGGTGGTTCCGGGCGAGACGCTGCGGTTTATCTATGAAAAATATGGCAACCGGATTCTGGAAGCGAACGTTCGCTCATTTCTGAGCCAGACGGGGAAAGTCAACAAAGGGATTCGCGACACTTTACGTGAGCAGCCTGAGCGTTTTATGGCTTATAACAACGGCATTGTGATTGTTGCCGATCAGGTCAGGCTTGGCGAAGCGCCGGGAGGTGGCCCAGGTATTGCGTGGATGCAGGGAATGCAGATTGTCAACGGCGGGCAGACGACGGCTTCCATGTTTTTCACCAAAAAAAAATTCCCGGCAACCAATCTGCGTAACGTGCGAGTACCCGCAAAAGTCATTGTGCTGAAACAGACAAATAATGCACAAGAAGAGATGCTAATTGCGGATATTTCGCGCTTCTCAAATAGCCAGAACAAAGTCAATATTTCCGATCTGTCAGCCAATCGACCGGTACATGTACAGCTGGAAAAAATGGCAAACACGGTGTATTGCCCGGACGGATATAGTCGTTGGTTTTACGAGCGAGCGAACGGCAGTTATAAGGTTATGCTGGAACGAGAAGGTAAAACACCAGCTGGAATCAAACGGTTAAAAGACTCGATTCCTGCCTCTCGCCGGATAACGAAAACAGATTTCGCAAAATATCATTGTGCCTGGCTCCAGCGTCCGGATTTAGTCAGCCTCGGCGGACAGAAGAACTTTGCCGCATTAATGACGATGATCGACAAGGATACTGAGCGTTATGGGGATGAACTGAACATTGAGCGTTTTAAAAATTACATCGCGCAGGCCATTATTTATAAGAAAGCCTATAAGTTGATTAATTCACTTTTCCCCGCATTTAAGGCGAATATTGCCGCCTATACTGTGGCCGCCTATTCACATCTTTATGGCAACCAAACGGATCTTGCAGAGATCTGGAATCAACAAGGCATTGAGGAAACGATGGGCAACCGGCTTGTCAGCTTAGCCCATCGGGTGAATAGTCTTCTGACTGAATCCGCGAATGGCAGGATGATATCGGAGTGGGCGAAGAAGCCTGAATGCTGGGAGTATGTCCGCAATAAAATCTATTTCTCCGCACATGGAAAAATGGAAGATCACATGAGTAGTTAAATTGTCCACTGAGTTCATGATCGAAGCCCCGCGTGTGTGTTATGGGTTGCTCGCAGCGGGGCTTTGTTGAATAAACCGAACTTTTTCTTAGTTGAAGATTTAGATTACACATCACCATACAACGCCGGTAGCCCCATGGCGCTTCACATCATCATTATTTAAAATATTCTCAGGCAGGAAACTGTTCTCCTGTGCTTTTTCTGTGCTCAACGTTATCCATGCCTATCTATTTAATGCAAATTACAGTAAAGTAAAAGGACAACTACAGCAAAGTTTCGCAATGCACTGCTATGTAACTCATTGATCCTGCGTAGAATTTAAAATCCCTCGGCGTTCGCGCTGTGCGGGTTCAAGTCCCGCTCCGGGTACCATGGGAAAGATAAGAATAAAATCAAAGCAATAAGCAGTGTCGTGAAACCACCTTCGGGTGGTTTTTTTGTATCTGCAACTTGTCGTTACACCCTCTCTGATTTTTAATCTCCGGGTAATCCACTCGAAAAGTATCTCTATGCCAGACCGACATGTAAGATAGGCGCTGGCGAGTCGAGATCCACAAGGAAAAGCGTATGAAAACTGGACCGTTAAACGAAAGTGAGTTGGAATGGCTGGACGATGTTCTGACCAAATACAACACAGATCACGCCATTCTTGATGTGGCAGAGCTGGACGGTTTGTTGACGGCGGTGTTGAGTTCTCCGCAAGAAATTGAACCAGAACAGTGGCTGGTTGCTGTGTGGGGTGGGGCGGATGATGTGCCGCGTTGGGCGTCAGAGAAAGAGATGACGCGCTTTATGAACCTGGCGTTTCAACATATGGCCGATACTGCAGAGCGCCTGAACGAGTTCCCGGAACAGTTTGAACCGTTATTTGGTCTGCGAGAAGTTGACGGTAGCGAGCTGACGATTGTCGAAGAGTGGTGCTTCGGCTATATGCGTGGCGTTGCGCTATCTGACTGGTCAGCATTGCCTGATTCATTAAAACCGGCGCTTGAAGCGATTGCGCTGCATGGTACTGAGGAAAATTTCGAGCGGGTAGAGAAGATGTCGCCAGAAGCGTTTGAAGAAAGCGTGGATGCCATTCGGCTGGCGGCGCTTGATTTACATGCCTACTGGATGACGCATCCTCAGGAAAAAACCGTTCAGCAACCAGTTAAAGCTGAAGAAAAACCAGGTCGTAACGATCCTTGCCCGTGTGGTAGTGGCAAGAAATTCAAGCAGTGCTGCCTGCATTAAGAGGCTACATTGGGTGTCAGAGTTAATTCTGGCACCCAATAAGGAATTTGAGGCTATCTGATCACCCCACTTCCGGCAACAATCCTGTTGCAATCAAAAATTGCACGCCAATTACGCCAATACCACAGATAAACACTAACACCAGCGCCGGACGGCCACCTTTCACCCGATAACTTGCTTGTGGATTATGCTTCCTGCTCTGCCAGGTCAGCAACGAAGGAATTATCAACGCCAGTACTGCCAGCGCTACGCCAGCATATCCCAGCGCCATTACAAAACCGCGGGGATAAAACAGCGCAAACGCCAGCGGCGGCAGAAAGGTAATTGCGCCGGTTTGCAGTCTTCCACCAACGGTATTCGATCGCTGAAACAAATCTGCCAGATAATCAAATAAGCCTAACGCCACGCCGAGGAAGGACGTGGCGAGGGCTAAATCAGCGAATAAATGCACCGCCAACTCGACATGCGGCGAGGCTACTACTTCGCGTAATGCCTGTAACAGTCCATTTAATCCGGCATGATTCGCCAGCATTCCCATAAAGGTCGTTGAATCAATACTGCCCAGCGTCGCCAGTTGCCAGAAAATATACGCCACCAGAGGGATCGCACTACCGGTAATAAACACCCAGCGCAGCTTACGAATGTTACCATCCATATAGCTGATGATGCTTGGCACGCTACCGTGAAAACCAAACGAGGTAAAAATCACCGGAATTGCTGACAATGCCAGCCCCTGTTGGATTGGCAGCGTTAGCAAATTGATTTTATGAATATGTGGTAGCAGCAATACCAGCATCAGCACCAGGAAAATAATTTTGGCGCTGAACAGAAAACGGTTAAACAAATCGACCAGCGACGTCCCCACACAAACCACGCCACCGGCAACAAAAGTAAACAATAGCACGCCAGCGGCTGCCGACATTGAAATACCCGTCCAGTCGCTGATGCTGGAGGCCAACAATTCACCAGCACCGCTGATGTACGCCGCCGTCAGGGCATACATTAAGAACATCATACTAAAGCCAGTCAGCCACTGACCGTAGCGTCCAAGATAGCGTTTTGCCAGCGTTCCCAGACCTGTATCTGCCGGAACATGCTGGTACACTTCCAGCAGTAACAACGCGGTGTAACACATCAAGGCCCAAAGGCCGATTAACAATGCCAGAGTGACGGTAAAACCGACGCCAGCCGCTGCCAGTGGCATTGCCAGCATACCTGCGCCAATTGTGGTTCCCGCCACGATAAAAATACTTCCCAGAGTTCTGTTTTTCACGCTTTCTTCTGTCCTGACGATCTTTATGAGTGATATCTGCGGCGCAGATTAAGGTATTATCCATACTTCGTCAAATCGGCGTTACATGTTGTGTAAATAAAAGTGTACATAAAATGCATTCAGAACTGCGCTGGCGCAAAGCCATATGGAGCGGGGATCGTTACGCTATGCTTTTTTTGAGGAGGAACGATGGAAACTATTCACGGTCATGAAGTGTTAAATATGATGATTGAATCAGGCGAACAATATACGCATGCCAGTCTGGAAGCGGCGATTAAAGCGCGTTTTGGTGAACAGGCACGTTTTCACACTTGCTCGGCAGAAGGGATGACAGCGGGAGAGTTGGTGGCTTTTCTGGCGGCAAAAGGAAAATTTATTCCCAGTGAAGAAGGTTTCTCAACTGATAAAAGTAAGATTTGCCGTCACTGATATGAAACGGCGGCAGAAATTCTGCCGCCGGAGAGGATTAGTTTTGTGTGTCGAGGGTAGAGAGTTCTTTATCGATAAAATAAAGACCTTCGCCGCTTTTGCCTGCCAGGCTTAATTTATCAATAATCGATTTGAACAATTTCTCTTCTTCGTGTTGCTCAGAAACATACCATTGCAGGAAATTGAATGTAGGGTAGTCCTGATTGGTCATTGCCGCATGAGCCAGTTCATTAATTTTCTGCGTGATTAATTGTTCGTGTTTATAGGTTTCATGAAATAATTCATCAAGTGAAGAATATTCAGCAAACGGAGATTCAACGGGATTAATACGCGGTAAGTTGCCGGTATCAGTCAGATAATCAAACAGACGCTGCATATGCGTCATCTCTTCCTGGGCGTGGCGACGCAGAAACGCGGCAGCACCTTCGAAGGTGTGATAGCTGCACCAGGCGCTCATTTGCTGATAAAGCAGTGAAGAGTACAGTTCCAGGTTCATCTGCTCATTAAGTTTTTCAATCATTTCTGGTTTCAGCATGATAGTGCTCCACAAAGGTTATATTTGTTGCTGTGGCGCCACTATAATTTGTTATTTTATTATTTGCAAAAGGTAAAATATTAAATTCAATTATTAAAAATGCGAATGTGAATAACACGCATTAACGCTATTTTTGACGTTAATTAACCAGCGAAGCAGCCCTCGCTGATTAAGCGCTTTATTGATATGCCGAGGGTGTTAAGTATCGGCACTGATACGACAACGTAAATTGTGTATTCAGACATAATGATCCCGCAAATAAACTACAGTTACTTACAGGTTGCCCAAACGCAAAGGCGCGGGTAAATCCAACCTGCTGGCATGCGCGGTTCGCTATTCCCTGATCGAGATAGTTGTCAGTGTGGGCGTGTTGTAAAAATGCCTGATTATAAACAAGGCGTACAATACCACTCGTGGCGTTAACATCGCT
>NZ_JAATUR010000065.1 GCF_011881725.1 Escherichia coli
TGTCGGATGCGGCGTGAACGCCTTATCCGACCTACGGTTCGGGTTTGTAGTCCTGATAAGACGCGGCAGCGTCGCATCAGGCAATGAATGCGAAACCGCGGTGTAAATAACGACAAAAATAAAATTGGCCGCTTCGGTCAGGGCCAACTATTGCCTGAAAAAGGGTAACGATATGAAAAAATTAACCTGCTTTAAAGCCTATGATATTCGCGGGAAATTAGGCGAAGAACTGAATGAAGATATTGCCTGGCGCATTGGTCGCGCCTATGGCGAATTTCTCAAACCGAAAACCATTGTGTTAGGCGGTGATGTCCGCCTCACCAGCGAAACCTTAAAACTGGCGCTGGCGAGAGGTTTACAGGATGCGGGCGTCGATGTGCTGGATATCGGCATGTCCGGCACCGAAGAGATCTATTTCGCCACGTTCCATCTCGGCGTGGATGGCGGCATTGAAGTTACCGCCAGCCATAATCCGATGGATTATAACGGCATGAAGCTGGTTCGCGAGGGGGCTCGCCCGATCAGCGGCGATACCGGACTGCGCGATGTCCAGCGTCTGGCTGAAGCCAACGACTTTCCTCCCGTCGATGAAACCAAACGCGGTCGCTATCAGCAAATCAACCTGCGTGACGCTTACGTTGATCACCTGTTCGGTTATATCAATGTCAAAAACCTCACGCCGCTCAAGCTGGTGATTAACTCCGGGAACGGCGCAGCGGGTCCAGTAGTGGACGCCATTGAAGCCCGCTTTAAAGCCCTCGGCGCGCCCGTGGAATTAATCAAAGTACACAACACACCGGACGGCAATTTCCCCAACGGTATTCCTAACCCGCTGCTGCCGGAATGTCGCGACGACACCCGCAATGCGGTCATCAAACACGGCGCGGATATGGGCATTGCCTTTGATGGCGATTTTGACCGCTGTTTTCTGTTTGACGAAAAAGGGCAGTTTATCGAGGGCTACTACATTGTCGGCCTGCTGGCAGAAGCGTTCCTCGAAAAAAATCCCGGCGCGAAGATCATCCATGATCCGCGTCTCTCCTGGAACACTATTGATGTGGTGACTGCCGCAGGCGGCACCCCGGTAATGTCGAAAACCGGACACGCCTTTATTAAAGAACGGATGCGCAAGGAAGACGCCATCTACGGTGGCGAAATGAGCGCTCACCATTACTTCCGTGATTTCGCTTACTGCGACAGCGGCATGATCCCGTGGCTGCTGGTCGCCGAACTGTTGTGCCTGAAAGGAAAAACGCTGGGCGAACTGGTGCGCGACCGGATGGCGGCGTTTCCGGCAAGCGGTGAGATCAACAGCAAACTGGCGCAACCCGTTGAGGCGATTAACCGCGTGGAACAGCATTTTAGCCGTGAGGCGCTGGCGGTGGATCGTACCGATGGCATCAGTATGACCTTTGCCGACTGGCGCTTTAACCTGCGCACCTCCAACACCGAACCGGTGGTGCGGTTGAATGTGGAATCGCGCGGTGATGTGCCGCTGATGGAAGCGCGAACGCGAACTCTGCTGACGTTGCTGAATGAGTAATGTCGGATCTTCCCTTACCCCACTGCGGGTAAGGGGCTAATAACAGGAACAACGATGACAAATCTAAAAAAGCGCGAGCGAGCGAAAACCAATGCATCGTTAATCTCTATGGTGCAACGCTTTTCAGATATCACCATCATGTTTGCCGGACTATGGCTGGTTTGCGAAGTGAGCGGACTGTCATTCCTCTACATGCACCTGTTGGTGGCGTTGATTACGCTGGTGGTGTTCCAGATGCTGGGCGGCATCACCGATTTTTATCGCTCATGGCGCGGTGTTCGGGCAGCGACAGAATTTGCCCTGTTGCTACAAAACTGGACCTTAAGCGTGATTTTCAGCGCCGGACTGGTGGCGTTCAATAATGATTTCGACACGCAACTGAAAATCTGGCTGGCGTGGTATGGGCTGACCAGTATCGGACTGGTGGTTTGCCGTTCATGTATTCGCATTGGGGCGGGCTGGCTGCGTAATCATGGCTATAACAAGCGTATGGTCGCCGTAGCGGGAGATTTAGCCGCCGGACAAATGCTGATGGAGAGCTTCCGTAATCAGCCGTGGTTAGGGTTTGAAGTGGTGGGCGTTTACCACGACCCGAAACCGGGCGGCGTTTCTAACGACTGGGCGGGTAACCTGCAACAGCTGGTCGAGGATGCTAAAGCAGGCAAGATTCATAACGTCTATATCGCGATGCAAATGTGCGACGGCGCGCGAGTGAAAAAACTGGTCCATCAATTGGCGGACACCACCTGTTCGGTGCTGCTGATCCCCGATGTCTTTACCTTCAACATTCTCCATTCACGTCTTGAAGAGATGAACGGCGTTCCGGTGGTGCCGCTTTACGACACGCCGCTTTCCGGGGTTAACCGCCTGCTCAAACGTGCGGAAGACATTGTGCTGGCGACGCTTATCCTGCTGCTGATCTCCCCGGTGCTGTGCTGCATTGCGCTGGCGGTGAAACTCAGTTCACCTGGGCCGGTTATTTTCCGCCAGACTCGCTATGGCATGGATGGCAAGCCGATCAAAGTGTGGAAGTTCCGTTCCATGAAAGTGATGGAGAACGACAAAGTGGTGACTCAGGCGACGCAGAACGATCCGCGCGTCACCAAAGTGGGGAACTTTCTGCGCCGCACCTCGCTGGACGAATTGCCGCAATTTATCAATGTGCTGACCGGGGGGATGTCGATTGTGGGGCCACGTCCACACGCGGTGGCGCATAACGAACAATATCGCCAGCTCATTGAAGGCTACATGCTGCGCCATAAGGTGAAACCTGGCATTACTGGCTGGGCGCAGATTAATGGCTGGCGCGGCGAAACCGACACACTGGAGAAAATGGAAAAACGCGTCGAGTTCGACCTTGAGTACATCCGCGAATGGAGCGTCTGGTTCGATATCAAAATCGTTTTCCTGACGGTATTCAAAGGCTTCGTTAACAAAGCGGCATATTGATATGAGCTTACGTGAAAAAACCATCAGTGGCGCGAAGTGGTCGGCGATTGCCACGGTGATCATCATCGGCCTCGGGCTGGTACAGATGACCGTGCTGGCGCGGATTATCGACAACCACCAGTTCGGTTTGCTTACTGTGTCGCTGGTGATTATCGCGCTGGCAGATACGCTTTCTGACTTCGGTATCGCTAATTCGATTATTCAGCGAAAAGAAATCAGCCACCTTGAACTCACCACGCTGTACTGGCTGAACGTCGGGCTGGGGCTTGTGGTGTGCGTGGCGGTGTTTTTGTTGAGTGATGCCATTGGCGACGTGCTGAATAACCCGGACCTGGCACCGTTGATTAAAACATTGTCGCTGGCGTTTGTGGTGATCCCCCACGGGCAACAGTTCCGCGCGTTGATGCAGAAGGAGCTGGAGTTCAACAAAATCGGCATGATCGAAACCAGCGCGGTACTGGCGGGCTTCACTTTTACGGTGGTTAGCGCCCATTTCTGGCCGCTGGCGATGACCGCGATCCTCGGTTATCTGGTCAATAGTGCAGTAAGAACGCTGCTGTTTGGTTACTTTGGCCGCAAAATTTATCGCCCCGGTCTGCATTTCTCGCTGGCGTCGGTGGCACCGAACTTACGCTTTGGTGCCTGGCTGACGGCGGACAGCATCATCAACTATCTCAACACCAACCTTTCAACGCTGGTGCTGGCGCGTATTCTTGGCGCGGGCGTGGCAGGGGGATACAACCTGGCGTACAACGTGGCCGTCGTACCGCCGATGAAGCTGAACCCAATCATCACCCGCGTGTTATTTCCGGCATTCGCCAAAATTCAGGACGACACCGAAAAGTTGCGCGTGAACTTCTACAAACTGCTGTCTGTGGTGGGGATTATCAACTTTCCGGCGCTGCTGGGGCTGATGGTGGTGTCGAATAACTTTGTACCACTGGTCTTTGGTGAGAAGTGGAACAGCATTATTCCGGTGCTGCAATTGCTGTGTGTGGTGGGGCTACTGCGTTCGGTGGGTAACCCGATTGGTTCGCTACTGATGGCGAAAGCGCGGGTCGACATCAGCTTTAAATTCAACGTATTCAAAACATTTCTGTTTATTCCGGCGATTGTTATTGGTGGGCAGATGGCGGGCGCAATCGGCGTCACGCTTGGCTTCCTGTTGGTGCAGATTATCAACACTATTCTGAGTTACTTCGTGATGATTAAACCGGTTCTTGGTTCCAGTTATCGCCAGTACATCCTGAGTTTGTGGCTGCCGTTTTACCTCTCGCTGCCGACGCTGGTGGTTAGTTATGCGCTGGGCATTGTGCTGAAAGGGCAACTGGCGCTGGGGATGCTGCTGGCGGTGCAAATAGCCGCGGGCGTGCTGGCGTTTGTGGTGATGATTGTGCTGTCGCGCCATCCGCTGGTGGTGGAAGTGAAGCGTCAGTTTTGTCGCAGCGAAAAAATGAAAATGCTTTTACGGGCGGGGTGAGTTGCTGTTTTCGGTTCCGACAACGGTTGCCGGATGCGGCGTAAAACGCCTTATCCATCCTACGGTTCTGTGCTCGGGACCTGTAGGCCTGATAAGACGCGTCAGCGTCGCATCAGGCACTGAATGCCGGATGCGGCGTGAACGCCTTATCCGGCCTACGGTTCTGTGCTTGGGACTTGTAGGCCTGATAAGACGCGTCAGCGTCGCATCAGGCACTGAATGCCGGATGCGGCGTGAACGCCTTATCCGGCCTACGGTTCTGTGCTCGGGTCTTGTAGGCCTGATAAGACGCGTCAGCGTCGCATCAGGCAAAAAGCGGCAACGAACAAAACAAACACAGCCTCACCTGGCATCAAATTTATGAGGAAAAAATGAAATTACTTATTCTGGGCAACCACACTTGCGGCAATCGTGGCGACAGCGCCATCTTGCGTGGCTTACTTGATGCCATCAACATCCTCAATCCACACGCCGAAGTGGACGTGATGAGCCGCTATCCGGTCAGTTCTTCCTGGCTGCTCAACCGCCCGGTAATGGGCGATCCGCTGTTCCTGCAAATGAAACAACACAATAGCGCGGCGGGCGTTGTCGGGCGCGTTAAAAAAGTCCTCCGTCGCCGCTATCAACACCAGGTATTGCTCTCGCGCGTCACCGACACTGGCAAGCTGCGCAATATTGCCATCGCCCAGGGATTCACTGACTTCGTGCGCCTGCTGTCAGGTTACGATGCCATTATCCAGGTCGGCGGATCGTTTTTTGTCGATCTCTATGGCGTGCCGCAGTTTGAACATGCACTTTGCACGTTTATGGCGAAAAAGCCGCTGTTTATGATTGGTCACAGCGTCGGTCCCTTCCAGGATGAGCAATTTAACCAACTGGCGAACTACGTTTTTGGTCACTGTGACGCGCTGATCCTGCGCGAATCGGTCAGCCTTGATCTGATGAAACGCAGCAATATCACCACTGCAAAAGTTGAACATGGCGTCGATACCGCGTGGCTGGTCGATCACCACACCGAAGATTTCACCGCCAGCTATGCCGTCCAACACTGGCTGGACGTTGCCGCACAACAGAAAACGGTGGCAATTACCCTGCGCGAACTGGCACCGTTCGACAAACGTCTCGGCACCACTCAGCAAGCGTATGAAAAAGCCTTTGCCGGGGTGGTCAATCGCATTCTCGACGAAGGCTATCAGGTGATTGCGCTCTCCACCTGTACGGGCATCGACAGCTATAACAAAGACGACCGCATGGTGGCGCTTAATCTGCGCCAGCACATCAGCGATCCTGCCCGTTACCACGTAGTGATGGATGAACTCAACGATCTGGAAATGGGCAAAATTCTCGGTGCCTGTGAACTCACCGTCGGTACGCGCCTGCACTCCGCTATTATCTCAATGAACTTTGCTACTCCGGCGATTGCCATCAACTATGAACATAAATCCGCCGGGATCATGCAGCAGCTGGGACTACCGGAGATGGCAATTGATATCCGTCATTTACTGGACGGCAGCCTGCAAGCGATGGTTGCGGATACCTTAGGCCAACTTCCGGCGCTGAACGCACGACTTAACGAAGCTGTCAGTCGTGAGCGTCAGACGGGAATGCAGATGGTGCAATCTGTGCTTGAGCGCATCGGGGAGGTGAAATGAAGGTCGGCTTCTTTTTACTGAAATTTCCGTTGTCGTCAGAAACCTTCGTCCTCAATCAAATTACCGCGTTTATTGATATGGGATTTGAGGTGGAGATTGTCGCGCTGCAAAAAGGCGACACACAAAACACCCACGCGGCATGGACGAAATACAACCTTGCCGCCAGAACCCGTTGGTTACAGGACGAACCTACGGGCAAAGTGGCGAAGCTGCGCCACCGCGCCAGCCAGACTTTACGCGGCATTCATCGTAAAAATACCTGGCAGGCGCTCAACCTCAAACGCTATGGTGCCGAGTCGCGGAATCTGATTTTGTCTGCCATTTGCGGTCAGGTCGCAACACCATTTCATGCCGATGTCTTTATCGCTCATTTTGGCCCTGCGGGGGTAACCGCAGCAAAACTACGCGAACTGGGTGTCATTCGCGGCAAAATTGCCACTATTTTTCACGGCATTGATATTTCCAGTCGGGAAGTGCTCAACCATTACACTCCCGAATATCAACAACTGTTTCGACGTGGCGACCTGATGCTACCGATAAGCGATCTGTGGGCCGGAAGGCTGCAAAAAATGGGCTGCCCGAGGGAAAAAATCGCCGTATCGCGCATGGGCGTAGATATGACGCGCTTTAGCCCGCGTCCCGTGAAAGCGCCCGCAACACCGCTGGAGATTATTTCCGTCGCACGCTTAACCGAGAAAAAAGGCCTGCATGTGGCGATTGAAGCCTGCCGTCAGTTGAAAGAGCAGGGCGTGGCATTTCGCTATCGCATCCTCGGCATTGGCCCGTGGGAAAGACGCCTGCGCACCCTCATCGAACAATATCAACTGGAAGATGTGGTGGAGATGCCGGGCTTTAAACCGAGCCATGAAGTGAAAGCGATGCTCGACAACGCGGATGTTTTCTTGTTGCCATCGGTAACGGGTGCGGATGGCGATATGGAAGGTATTCCGGTGGCGCTAATGGAAGCGATGGCGGTCGGTATTCCGGTGGTTTCTACTCTGCATAGCGGAATACCGGAACTGGTGGAGGCCGATAAATCCGGCTGGCTGGTGCCTGAGAATGATGCTCGCGCACTGGCGCAACGACTGGCGGCGTTTAGCCAACTGGACACCGACGAACTGGCTCCGGTTATCAAACGTGCTCGCGAAAAAGTCGAACACGATTTTAACCAGCAGGTGATTAACCGAGAACTCGCCAGCTTGTTGCAGGCTTTATAGAGGAGAACGTATGCCATTTAAAAAACTCTCCCGACGCACCTTCCTGACGGCAAGCTCCGCGCTTGCCTTCCTCCATACCCCTTTCGCTCGCGCACTTCCCGCCCGACAAAGCGTTAACATTAACGACTACAACCCACACGACTGGATCGCCTCATTTAAACAAGCCTTCGGCGAAGGGCAAACGGTCGTCGTGCCTGCCGGATTGGTTTGCGACAATATCAACACCGGCATCTTCATTCCTCCTGGCAAAACGTTACACATCCTTGGAAGCCTGCGCGGCAACGGCAGAGGGCGATTTGTCTTACAGGACGGTAGCCAGGTGACAGGGGAGGAGGGCGGCAGTATGCATAACATCACCCTGGATGTGCGTGGCTCTGACTGCACCATCAAAGGGCTGGCGATGAGCGGCTTTGGCCCGGTAACGCAGATTTATATCGGCGGCAAAAACAAACGGGTCATGCGCAACCTGACCATCGATAACCTCACTGTCAGCCACGCTAATTACGCCATCTTACGCCAGGGATTTCATAACCAGATAATCGGTGCCAACATCACCAATTGTAAGTTCAGCGACTTACAGGGCGATGCCATTGAATGGAACGTGGCGATTAACGACCGTGATATTTTGATCTCCGACCATGTCATCGAGCGCATCAACTGTACTAACGGAAAAATCAACTGGGGCATTGGCATAGGCCTTGCGGGGAGTACTTATGATAATAATTACCCGGAAGATCAGGCAGTGAAAAACTTTGTCGTGGCGAATATCACGGGATCGGATTGTCGGCAGTTGATCCATGTTGAAAATGGTAAACATTTTGTTATTCGTAATATCAAAGCCCGCAATATCACGCCGGATTTCAGTAAGAAAGCAGGTATTGATAACGCCACAGTCGCTATTTACGGTTGTGACAATTTCGTGATTGATAATATTGAAATGATTAATAGCGCCGGGATGCTAATCGGCTATGGGGTAATTAAAGGCAAATATCTCTCGATACCGCAAAATTTCCGAGTGAATAATATTCAGCTGGATAATACCCACCTTGCTTATAAATTGCGCGGCATCCAAATCTCCGCCGGGAATGCTGTCTCCTTTGTGGCGCTGACTAACATTGAGATGAAGCGTGCCTCGCTTGAGCTACACAATAAACCGCAACACCTTTTTATGCGTAATATCAATGTGATGCAGGAATCCTCAGTTGGACCCGCATTGAGCATGAACTTCGACATGCGCAAAGACGTTCGCGGCGTGTTTATGGCGAAAAAAGAAACACTACTATCTCTTGCAAATGTTCATGCGGTGAATGAAAGAGGGCAAAGCTCCGTCGATATCGACAGGGTTAATCACCATATTGTTAATGTGGAAAAGATTAACTTTAGATTGCCAGAACGGAGGGAGTAGATTTGCGACCATTCATAAACTTACTGGATATAATGTTCTAAAAGATTATAATCCTCACACTAACTGTTAAAGCTGGGGCTGGGCAGCATTGACTACTCAGGGAAGGTACTCATCTTTATCTTGTGTTTCTTACGTAACAACCAGACTAAAGTGATTTATGAACGATAACGTTTTGCTCATAGGAGCTTCCGGATTCGTAGGAACCCGACTACTTGAAACGGCAATTGCTGACTTTAATATCAAGAACCTGGACAAACAGCAGAGCCACTTTTATCCAGAAATCACACAGATTGGCGATGTTCGTGATCAACAGGCACTCGACCAGGCGTTAGCCGGTTTTGACACTGTTGTGCTACTGGCAGCGGAACACCGCGATGACGTCAGCCCTACTTCTCTCTATTATGATGTCAACGTTCAGGGTACCCGCAATGTGCTGGCGGCCATGGAAAAAAATGGCGTTAAAAATATCATCTTTACCAGTTCCGTTGCTGTTTATGGTTTGAACAAACACAACCCTGACGAAAACCATCCGCACGATCCTTTCAACCACTACGGCAAAAGTAAGTGGCAGGCAGAGGAAGTGCTGCGTGAATGGTATAACAAAGCACCAACAGAACGTTCATTAACCATCATCCGTCCTACCGTCATCTTCGGTGAACGAAACCGCGGTAACGTCTATAACTTGCTGAAACAGATCGCTGGCGGCAAGTTTATGATGGTGGGCGCAGGGACTAACTATAAGTCCATGGCTTATGTTGGAAACATTGTTGAGTTTATCAAGTACAAACTGAAGAATGTTGCCGCAGGTTATGAGGTTTATAACTACGTTGATAAGCCAGACCTGAACATGAACCAGTTGGTTGCTGAAGTTGAACAAAGCCTGAACAAAAAGATCCCTTCTATGCACTTGCCTTACCCACTAGGAATGCTGGGTGGATATTGTTTTGATATCCTGAGCAAAATTACGGGCAAAAAATACACTGTCAGCTCAGTGCGCGTGAAAAAATTCTGCGCAACAACACAGTTTGACGCAACGAAAGTGCATTCTTCAGGTTTTGTGGCACCGTATACGCTGTCGCAAGGTCTGGATCGAACTCTGCAGTATGAATTCGTTCATGCCAAAAAAGACGACATAACGTTTGTTTCTGAGTAATGCAGACGAGTCAGAGAAAAAAGGACCAGGTTGGACTACGATTATTCGGAAAGAGGTACTGATTAAATTATCAGTATGCGGAATTCCGAGTAATCCGAGTAACCCAGATGCTGATGGTGTGTAGTGTTATCCTAAGGTTTAAGCAAAGTTATGCGGAACTAAGCTTTGGTATATAGCCATAACGTTTGGCTAACCTATGGCAATAATTTACGCACTATCAGCCACTTAGAGGTAGGAAAAGAATGACGAATTTAAAAGCAGTTATACCGGTAGCAGGTCTTGGGATGCATATGTTGCCTGCCACTAAGGCGATTCCCAAAGAGATGCTACCGATCGTCGACAAGCCAATGATTCAGTACATTGTTGACGAGATTGTGGCTGCAGGGATCAAAGAAATCCTCCTGGTAACTCATGCGTCCAAGAACGCGGTCGAAAACCACTTCGACACCTCTTATGAATTAGAATCTCTCCTTGAACAGCGCGTGAAGCGTCAACTGCTGGCGGAAGTACAGTCTATCTGTCCGCCGGGCGTGACCATTATGAACGTGCGTCAGGGCGAACCTTTAGGTTTGGGCCACTCCATTTTGTGTGCACGACCCGCCATTGGTGACAACCCATTTGTCGTGGTACTGCCGGACGTTGTGATCGACGACGCCAGTGCCGACCCGCTGCGCTACAACCTTGCTGCCATGATTGCGCGTTTCAATGAAACGGGCCGTAGCCAGGTGCTGGCAAAACGTATGCCGGGTGACCTTTCTGAATACTCCGTTATTCAGACCAAAGAGCCGCTGGATCGTGAAGGCAAAGTCAGCCGCATTGTTGAATTTATCGAAAAACCGGATCAGCCGCAGACGCTGGACTCAGACATCATGGCCGTTGGTCGCTATGTGCTTTCTGCCGATATTTGGCCGGAACTTGAACGCACTCAACCTGGTGCATGGGGACGTATCCAACTGACTGATGCCATTGCTGAACTGGCGAAGAAACAGTCCGTTGATGCCATGCTGATGACTGGTGACAGCTACGACTGCGGTAAAAAAATGGGCTATATGCAGGCGTTTGTGAAGTATGGACTGCGCAACCTGAAAGAAGGGGCGAAGTTCCGTAAAGGGATTGAGAAGCTGTTAAGCGAATAATGAAAATCTGACCGGATGTAACGGTTGATAAGAAAATTATAACGGCAGTGAAGATTCGTGGTGAAAGTAATTTGTTGCGAATATTCCTGCCGTTGTTTTATATAAACAATCAGAATAACAACGAGTTAGCAATAGGATTTTAGTCAAAGTTTTCCAGGATTTTCCTTGTTTCCAGAGCGGATTGGTAAGACAATTAGCGTTTGAATTTTTCGAGTTTAGCGCGAGTAGGTAACGCTAGTCACATCGTAGACATGTAAGCAGTGCTCTGGTAGCTGTAAAGCCAGGGGCGGTAGCATTGTTCTTGATATTTTTAAGTATAAAAATGACACATAAAAATAAAATAATTAGTTATCGGTATGTTTTTAATTGTGTTATTATTGAAAAATATCACCATTAATTATTTAATGCGATAAAGGCCAAATAAATCACTCATTTATTTCTACATAGGATAGGGGACTATCAGATGGGAATTAAATAAAAATCCAAGTGCTAAATATTTCAATCTTAAATTCCATTGTAAAAAGTTTAAGGGATTTTATTCTAAAAAAGAATTGGATGAATTGAAAGTTATTTTGAGCTTAATTTATTAAACTTGAAGTTTTTTTACTGAGTTTTTCTGAAAAATAATTTATTGTTAATGGAGCCATATATGTCAATTTTAGTTACCGGAGGTTGTGGTTATATAGGTGTCCACACAATTTATACGTTAATTTCTCAGGGCTACGATGTTATTGTACTGGATAACCTGACTAACTCATCAATAGAGTCATTAGAGAGAGTCAAGTTAATGACAAATCATAACATACCCTTTTATAAAGGAGATGTGGGGAATAAAAAAATATTGGTAGACATATTCAATGAGCATCAAATAAAAGCGGTTATGCATTTTGCAGGCTTGAAATCAGTAAGTGAATCTATAAAAAAACCGATTGAATATTATTCAAGTAACGTAATGCAAACGTTATCACTAATATCTACAATGATAGAGTATAACGTAAAAAGCTTTATCTTTAGTTCATCTGCTACTGTATATGGTAAACCAAAGTTATGCCCTATAAATGAAACTCATCCTATTGGCAAAACTACAAATCCTTATGGAACATCAAAATTAATGATGGAGTTAATGTTGTCTGATTTGTGTAATGCATATGATGATTTTAATGTGACAATTTTACGATATTTTAATCCAATTGGTGCTCATGAATCAGGTAATATTGGTGAACATCCAAACGGTATACCAAATAACCTATTTCCTTATCTTACAAAAGTTGCTATTGGAGAGTATCCTTATTTAAAAGTGTATGGTTGTGATTACCCAACGTCTGATGGTTCTGGTGTTCGAGATTATATTCATGTAGTTGATCTTGCTGAAGCACATGTAAAAGCTTTATCAAAAAATTCAGAGTCGACTGGGCTAAAAATTTATAATTTAGGAACCGGAAAAGGATATTCTGTACTCGAAGTTATAGAAGCTTTTGAAAAGATAACTGGAATCAAAATACCATATAAAATTATGCCTCGAAGGGATGGTGATGTTGCGGAGTGTTGGTCTGATAGCACGAAGGCAAATGATAAATTAGAATGGAAAGCAAACAGAGAATTATATGACATGATTAGAGACGCTTGGAATTGGCAATCAAAAAATCCTCATGGTTATGATAATACATGATGTTATAGTATATTCAATGAATATAATTTATGCTTTGGAGTAAAAGTTGTCACAGCGTTTTCTTGCAGAACTAAGATGTTTTTAGCATAATTAGACAC
>NZ_JAATUR010000066.1 GCF_011881725.1 Escherichia coli
AAGACGGTTTAACCTCACAAGCGCCCTTCTTTCATCCGCTGTTGATAGCTCTGCTGAAAAGTTAACATCCCCACCTGCTGCCCGGTTTGAATAACATGTGGCAACTGGTGGGTTTTCCCTTCGCGAATCAAATTCCCCACCGCAGGTGTGTTAATCAGCAATTCAAACAGCGCTACTCGTCCTTGCTGCTTATCCACTTCCAGCTTTTGTGACAATACTGCCCGTAAACTACCTGCCAGTTGATTACGCACGGGATCTTTCTCCTGCGCAGGAAACGAATCCACCAGTCGCTCGACCGCCTGCGCTGCGCCGCGTGTGTGTAATGTCGCCAGCACCAGATGCCCGGTTTCTGCCGCCGTCAGTGCCAGACGAATCGTTTCACTGTCACGCAGCTCGCCAAGCAAAATCACATCGGGATCCTCCCGCAATGCGGCACGCAATCCCGACGCAAACGTAATACAGTGCAAACCAATCTCCCGCTGCTGGATCAAACACCGCTGGCTGGCATAGAGATATTCCACAGGATCTTCCAGAGTCAGAATATGCGCATCGGCATGTTGATTAAGATAACCAACCATCGCCGCCAGCGTGGTGGATTTACCGCTACCCGTCGCCCCCGTCACCAGAATCAAGCCATTCTCGCTCTTGAGTAATTCTGGCAATACCGGTGGTGCGCCAAGCTGTTCGAGCTGCGGGCAGTGCGAAGGCAACAGCCGTAACGCCAGAGAAATGCCTTGCCGTTGCGCGAACGCACTGCCGCGCAATCGCTGGTTTTCCGCCAACGACACGGCAAAATCAAGCTGCCCATTCTCAAGCAACATCGCCCGTTGATCATCATCCAGCCACTCCCGTAGCAACTCTTCGACGTCCGGCGTGTCAAACGGCGCGGCCTCCATCCTCCCATGAATGCGCCATCGTGCGGGCCAGGCGCTGCACAGGTGTAGATCCGAGACATTATGCTTTACACTAAGAGCCACAATTTCTTCCATATTCATACTAAGATCCTCGGAAAATGAACGATATTGCGCACAACCTGGCACAGGTCCGGGACAAAATCTCAGCAGCTGCAACGCGTTGCGGCCGTTCTCCAGAAGAAATTACGCTGCTTGCAGTCAGTAAAACAAAACCTGCGAGCGTCATCGCAGAAGCCATTGATGCCGGGCAGCGTCAATTTGGTGAAAACTACGTTCAGGAAGGGGTGGATAAAATTCGCCACTTTCAGGAGCTGGGCGTAACAGGATTAGAATGGCATTTTATTGGCCCGTTGCAGTCTAATAAAAGCCGCCTGGTAGCAGAGCATTTCGACTGGTGTCACACTATCGACCGTCTGCGTATTGCCACCCGCCTGAACGACCAGCGCCCGACAGCGCTTCCTCCTCTTAACGTGCTGATTCAAATCAATATTAGCGATGAAAACAGCAAATCTGGGATTCAACTGGCAGAACTGGATGAGCTGGCAGCTGCGGTCGCTGAACTACCGCGTTTACGTCTGCGCGGGTTGATGGCTATCCCGGCGCCAGAGTCAGAATATGTAAGGCAGTTTGAAGTTGCACGCCAAATGGCTGTAGCATTTGCCGGACTGAAAACGCGCTACCCGCATATCGATACGCTCTCTCTGGGAATGTCGGACGATATGGAAGCCGCCATTGCGGCAGGTAGCACGATGGTTCGTATCGGCACTGCCATCTTTGGTGCACGTGATTACTCTAAAAAATAAGGAACTAAAGGAACGCCATGAATACGTTGACTTTCCTGCTTTCAACGGTCATTGAGCTGTATACCATGGTGCTGTTATTACGCATCTGGATGCAGTGGGCTCATTGTGATTTTTATAACCCTTTCTCCCAATTTGTGGTGAAGGTGACGCAGCCGATTATCGGGCCGTTGCGCCGCGTTATTCCGGCAATGGGACCGATTGACAGCGCCTCGCTGCTGGTTGCGTACATTTTGAGTTTCATCAAAGCTATCGTGCTTTTTAAAGTCGTGACATTCCTGCCAATCATCTGGATTGCAGGTTTGTTGATTCTGCTGAAAACCATCGGCCTGCTGATTTTCTGGGTACTGCTGGTGATGGCGATTATGAGCTGGGTAAGCCAGGGGCGTAGCCCGATTGAATATGTGCTGATTCAGCTTGCCGATCCGCTGCTGCGCCCAATTCGCCGACTGCTGCCGGCAATGGGTGGGATTGATTTCTCGCCGATGATCCTCGTTCTGCTGCTGTATGTCATCAATATGGGTGTCGCAGAAGTGTTGCAGGCGACCGGAAACATGCTGCTGCCGGGGCTGTGGATGGCGTTATGAGTGCCGTAACAGTAAACGATGACGGTCTGGTTTTACGGCTTTATATTCAGCCGAAAGCCAGCCGTGATTCTATTGTCGGTTTACATGGCGACGAAGTAAAAGTCGCCATTACCGCACCGCCGGTTGACGGCCAGGCCAACAGCCATCTGGTGAAGTTTCTCGGTAAGCAATTCCGGGTTGCCAAAAGCCAGGTGGTGATTGAGAAAGGCGAACTTGGCCGCCACAAACAAATTAAAATCATTAATCCGCAACAAATCCCGCCAGAAATCGCGGCGTTAATTAATTAGGTATCCTATGCAAAAAGTTGTCCTCGCTACCGGCAATGCCGGTAAAGTGCGTGAGCTGGCGTCGCTGCTTAGCGACTTCGGTCTTGATATCGTGGCCCAGACAGACCTCGGCGTCGATTCCGCTGAAGAAACCGGCCTGACCTTTATCGAAAACGCGATTCTGAAAGCACGCCACGCGGCAAAAGTGACCGGTTTACCGGCGATTGCCGACGACTCAGGTCTGGCGGTAGATGTGCTTGGCGGCGCGCCGGGTATTTACTCCGCGCGTTATTCCGGTGAAGACGCGACCGATCAAAAGAATCTGCAAAAACTGCTGGAAACCCTGAAAGATGTACCGGACGACCAACGTCAGGCGCGCTTCCACTGTGTGCTGGTATATATGCGCCACGCGGAGGATCCGACTCCGCTGGTGTGCCACGGTAGCTGGCCGGGCGTGATTACGCGTGAACCGGCAGGGACTGGCGGCTTTGGTTATGATCCCATCTTCTTCGTGCCTTCCGAAGGTAAAACCGCTGCCGAACTGACCCGTGAAGAAAAGAGCGCCATTTCTCACCGTGGTCGGGCGTTGAAACTGCTGCTGGACGCTTTACGTAATGGTTAAATTACCGCCGCTGAGTCTCTACATTCACATCCCGTGGTGTGTGCAGAAATGCCCGTACTGCGATTTCAACTCTCACGCGTTGAAAGGAGAAGTGCCGCACGACGATTATGTTCAGCATCTGCTTAGCGATCTGGACAATGATGCGGCTTACGCTCAGGGCCGTGAAGTGCAGACAATCTTTATCGGCGGCGGTACGCCGAGCCTGCTTTCCGGCCCGGCGATGCAAACGCTACTGGACGGCGTGCGCGCGCGTTTGCCGCTGGCAGCGGATGCAGAAATTACCATGGAAGCGAATCCTGGTACGGTAGAAGCCGATCGCTTTGTCGATTATCAGCGTGCCGGTGTGAACCGCATCTCCATTGGCGTACAGAGTTTTAGCGAAGAAAAGCTGAAACGACTGGGACGTATTCATGGCCCGCAAGAAGCGAAACGAGCGGCAAAGCTGGCTAGCGGACTGGGGCTGCGTAGTTTTAACCTCGATTTGATGCATGGATTGCCGGATCAATCACTGGAAGAGGCGCTGGGCGATCTGCGCCAGGCCATTGAACTGAATCCGCCGCATCTTTCCTGGTATCAACTAACCATCGAACCCAATACGCTGTTTGGCTCTCGCCCACCGGTGCTGCCGGACGACGATGCGTTGTGGGATATATTCGAACAGGGGCATCAGTTATTAACCGCAGCGGGTTATCAGCAATATGAAACTTCCGCTTACGCCAAACCCGGTTATCAGTGCCAGCACAATCTCAACTACTGGCGATTTGGCGACTACATCGGTATTGGCTGTGGCGCGCATGGCAAAGTCACCTTCCCGGACGGGCGAATTCTGCGTACCACCAAAACGCGTCACCCGCGTGGGTTTATGCAGGGGCGGTATCTGGAAAGCCAGCGCGATGTTGAAATCGCAGATAAGCCGTTCGAGTTCTTTATGAATCGCTTCCGTCTGCTGGAACCTGCGCCGCGCGTGGAGTTTAGCCAGTATACTGGCCTTTCTGAAGAAGTGATTCGCCCACAGTTAGACGAGGCTATGGCTCAGGGCTATCTCACTGAATGTACGGATTACTGGCAGATAACGGAACATGGGAAGTTGTTTTTAAATTCGCTGCTGGAGCTTTTTCTGGCGGAGTAATTTTATATAGCCGGATGCGAAGTGGACGCCGCATCCGGCTACAAGTCATGCGTCATTGCAAAAATTATTTAATCACCCCATTGCGCCGTAATTGCTCGGTGTCTTTTGTCCAGCGTTCGCTGGCCTTATTGATATCGTCAATCCTCATCAAAATAGCGACTTTTTTACTGTTTATTTCTGAAACTTTCATCGTTAACGGATATTGCCCTTTCTCGAGCTTTATCCAGTCATCCTGTAATTTACGGCTGAGTTTTTGTGATTGTAGAAAAGTCTGTCGCCGCTGTTCATTGATATCAAAATCCCGTTTCTGCTGAATCGGCACTTCATAACACTCTTCACTCTGTTTATGACATGCCGCAATCGCCGGTTGATAAACCTCTTTGTCATATTTAACCGCGAACGCCTCGCTATCATTCTGTTTATTAAAATCATCCCGCTGCTGGTGTATTTTTTTAAAGGCGTCTTCGCGACTCATTTGCTTGCCATTTGTATCTTTTCCCCAATAAGCATCTGCTGCTTTCTGCGCCGCAACCATTTGCTTATCAAACTCTTTTACATCCTTTTCCAGCCCCGGAATAGAGTTCTTCTGGGTATTCAACGCTGACTCAAGCTGACTAAAGCGATAATTGAAATCTTCGCTATTCACAATCAGGTACTTATTATTCGTTTTGATATCGTCGACCACTCGCCCACTATCGCTGGCTGCCGCCTGAAAAGAGTAAAAGTTCACCGTCCAGCCAGACGCGGGCGTTCCTTTACTGGTTAACATCGCCGAGAATTTTACCGGTTTATCTTTCGTCCAGGTCTGTTCCAGCAGCTCGTAGTCTGCCAGCTGACCGACCCAGGTATAGAGATCGTCATTGGAAGAGACATCGCCTTCCGCTGACCAGGTGGCCTGATTACCCTTTGCATCAAGGTTTTTTAAACTGATGGCATCCAGCTTGAGAATGCCGTGATACTGCTTTTTGAATTGATCTTTTAAGACATTTTCAGTCGGCGGTTCGCCATTGGCCCAGCTGTAACCTGACATCAACACGAGCAGCGCCGTGCCTACAATCCATTGCTTTTTCACCGGAAAAACCTCACGAAGAATAATTTACTCCAGTGATTATCATTAGGGTAATTTAAATTGGCAATGGACGTGAGTCTGAAGTGAAAAAGCCCCGGCACGATACCGGGGCGAGGTGATTAATACTGATTGAAAATCTGCTGGATCTGCTGCGGATCTTTGGTTTGCGTCAGAGCCAGTTGCAGCAGAACGCGCGCTTTTTGCGGGTTCAGCGTGCCTGAGGCGACGAATCCGTATTTCGCATCATCCACTTCGGCATCCTGAGTGGTTGCTCCCGTCGGTACGCGGGAAGAACGCACTACTGCAGTGCCGTTTTTCGCGGCGGTTGCCAGGGTGTCAAATACGGTTTTATACAGGTTGCCGTTACCCACCCCAGCGCTAACGATGCCATCATAGCCTGCATCTACCAGTGCTTTAGCCGGAAGATCGGATGCGTTAGCGTAGTTATAAACAATGCCGACTTTCGGCAGTTCATTCAGCTTAGAGACATCGAACGGCGTGTCGCTGGTGTGCTTACGTGCCGGGGTACGCTGGTAGTCAATCTTACCGTTGTGAATGTATCCCAGCGGACCGTAGTTAACAGACTTAAAGGTCGCTACGTCGGTGGTGTTAGTTTTAGTGACGTCACGGCCATCCAGCACGGTGTCGTTCATCACTACCAGCACACCACGGTTGGCGGAGGCTTTATCTGCCGCAGTTACTACCGCGTTATACAAGTTGAATGGACCGTCTGCGCTCATGGAGGTGGACGGACGCATTGCGCCAACCATCACCACTGGCTTATCGCATTTCACCGTCAGGTCGAGGAAGTAAGCAGTCTCTTCCATCGTGTCAGTACCGTGGGTAATTACGAAGCCGTCAGTCTTATCGCAGTCGGTATTAATTTTTTTCGCCAGTGTCAGCCAGACATCATCATTCATGTCCTGGGAGCCGATATTAACGACCTGCTCACCTTTAACGTTAGCGATGTCCTTCAGTTGTGGCACCGCATTAACCAAATTTTCTACGCCAACTTTACCCGCTGTATAGTTAGATTTGGTTGCGGAGTCACCACCTCCGGCAATGGTCCCGCCGGTTGCCAGAATGGTGATATTGGGTAATGCCAATGCTGCACCACTAAAACCCATAACCAGTGCGGCAAGTGCCGTCTTTTTGAAAAACTCCATTTCATTCCTCCAGTTACGTGAACGCTACGTATTATCCCTTAGCTTTGTATAGGAAATTTGACGTTAAACAATTAACTTCATGAATAGATTTTAGAGATCTATAAAAATTAGAGGCAGGTAACAAAACGATGAATTAAGCGGCATAAAAAAGCATTATGCCGTCTTAGACTAGAAGATTATTTCAAATTTCCGACCAGGGCTTTACGGCTGTCTTCCAGCGTCACAACGCGGCTACAGACATCTTTGCCAAATTGCTGGAAATCTTTTTCCTGCTTTTTCCACTCGGTTTGGATTGAAGATTGCAGACCGCCGAGGCTTCCCAGCACGTTCTGTAATGGGTTGCCGCCGCTTTTCAGTACCGCTTTCGCGCCCATTTCGTTAATGCTGTCCTGCAAAATTCCGCCCATCGCCTGATTCACTAACTGCTGACCCTCGGCGCGAACCTGATCAATGGCTTTATAGTGGAACGTCAGGCCATCGCTGCGCGTTTCGATAATGCGGTTCATCTGTTCTTTCAGCTGCGCATCAAGTTTGGTCAGACGGCTGCGCATTTTGCTGCTTTCGCCCATCTCCTGAACAATAATTTTATCCAGCGCAATACGGGCTTTCTCGACGCGGCTTTTCGCGCCTTCATCAATCCACGGCAGCGTGCTACGCAGTTCAGCCTGATAATCCTTCGCCTGCTCGCGCTGGGCGGCATTCAGGGAATATTGCTTACCGTTATACATCACGTTGCCGTCTGGCGTGATCACCAGATTGCCGTTTTCGCCCTTCACCTGCACGGTTTGCGGGCTGACAATCACATCGTCACGCGGCGTGACGCTGCACTGGTAGTCGGCGTGAGCGGTCATTGCCGTCACTGAAAGTGCTGCCGCCAGCAGCATTTTGCGCATCATAGTCTTCCCTCAAGAACAAATCAGGCCAGCATTTGCTGGCCCCAGATTGATAACAAAGTGCGCGTTTTCCATGTCGGATGCGGCGTAAACGCCTTATCCGGCCTACTCGATCGTGCATCTTTGTAGGCCTGATAAGCGTAGCGCATCAGGCAGTTTTGCATTTGTCATCGCCCGTATGCTTTCTTAGTCCCACCAAACATCGAAAAGTTCGCTGGTGCGTACCTCTTCCAGTTTGCGCTCTTCCAGCCACTTACGCACAATCGCCTGGTGTTCTTCGGTGCATTTGCCAATTTCCTGCATGCAGATCAGACCTTCCCAGGCCAGATAGCCGCTACCGTCAAAAGCCAGTTTGTTCGGTTCGATAACCTCGTTAATAAAGTCATCAACGGTTTTATCAATTTGTTCTTCTGATGTACCTTCCGGGAATCGCCATGCCACCGAAAATCCTAATTCCTGGAATTCGTCGATGTGCATTTTTTTACGCAGACGACGGCTACGGTTCTTTGCCATTATTTCACCCTCTCGAACATTAAGTCCCATACTCCGTGACCAAGACGATGACCACGTTGTTCAAATTTCGTTACCGGACGTGATGCCGGACGCGGTACGTAATCATTGCTCTCTGACAGGTTTTTATAACCGTCAATAGAAGACATCACTTCAAGCATATGTTCCGCATAAGGTTCCCAGTCGGTCGCCATATGGAATACGCCACCCAGCTGCAGTTTGCTTTTTACCAGTTCGGCAAACGGCACCTGAACGATACGGCGTTTATTATGGCGCGCTTTGTGCCACGGGTCAGGGAAAAAGAGTTGCACCATGCGCAATGAATTGTCAGGAATCATTTTATGCAACACTTCAACCGCATCGTGACACATCACGCGCAGGTTGCTTAATCCCTCTTCATGCGCAGAAGCCAGGCACGCACCAACGCCCGGTGAATGCACTTCAATGCCGAGGAAGTCCTGCTCAGGGCGATCTTTGGCCATTGCCACCAGCGACGCTCCCATGCCGAAACCAATCTCAAGCGTCACCGGCGCTTCACGGCCAAAAAGCGCAGGGAAATCCAGCATATCTTCGCTGAACTCAACGCCCATCACCGGCCAGTAGTTTTCCAGCGCATGTTCCTGGCCTTTGGTCAGTCGCCCCTGGCGGCGCACAAAACTACGGATACGGCGCAGCGGGCGGCCGTTTTCATCAAATTCCGGTGAAATGACGTCGTTTTTCATAAAGATTTAGTCGCTTGTGAAAGTGTTCTGAAAACGGGCATTATCCAAAGTTAGTTGCCGGATGCAAGCATGATAAGGCCGTAGCTGCGGAAAGTTCCGGTTTACACCCCGCCGCCGCTGTGCTGCAATCTTGCCCCCCCAACAACAGTGAATTCGGTGACCATGCAAGCGTCGCAATTTTCAGCCCAGGTTCTGGACTGGTACGATAAATACGGGCGAAAAACGCTGCCCTGGCAAATTGACAAGACGCCCTACAAAGTATGGCTCTCAGAAGTGATGTTGCAACAAACTCAGGTTGCGACCGTAATCCCCTATTTTGAACGCTTTATGGCGCGCTTCCCGACAGTGACCGATCTCGCCAATGCGCCACTGGACGAGGTTCTCCACTTATGGACCGGGCTTGGCTATTACGCTCGCGCGCGCAATCTGCATAAAGCAGCACAGCAAGTTGCCACCTTACACGCCGGTAAATTCCCGGAAACCTTTGAGGAAGTTGCGGCGTTACCAGGCGTCGGGCGTTCCACTGCTGGCGCGATTCTCTCGCTTTCCCTGGGTAAGCACTTTCCGATTCTCGACGGTAACGTCAAACGCGTGTTAGCCCGCTGCTATGCTGTAAGCGGCTGGCCAGGGAAAAAAGAGGTCGAGAATACACTGTGGAGTTTGAGCGAGCAGGTTACGCCCGCTGTTGGCGTGGCGCGGTTTAATCAGGCGATGATGGATTTGGGCGCGATGATTTGCACGCGTTCAAAGCCGAAATGTTCGCTCTGCCCGCTACAAAACGGTTGTATTGCCGCCGCCAACAATAGCTGGTCGCTTTATCCGGGAAAAAAACCGAAACAGACGCTGCCGGAGCGCACTGGCTACTTTTTGCTGTTACAGCACGAAGATGAGGTATTTCTGGCGCAGCGTCCGCCGAGCGGATTGTGGGGAGGTTTATACTGTTTCCCGCAGTTTGCCGATGAAGAAAGTTTGCGGCAATGGCTGGCGCAACGACAGATTGCGGCCGATAACCTGACGCAACTAAACGCGTTTCGCCATACCTTCAGCCATTTCCACTTAGATATTGTGCCTATGTGGCTTCCCGTGTCCTCATTCACCAGTTGCATGGATGAAGGCAATGCGCTCTGGTATAACTTAGCGCAACCGCCGTCAGTTGGCCTGGCGGCACCCGTGGAGCGTTTGTTACAGCAGTTACGCACTGGCGCGCCGGTTTAGCGCGTGAGTCGATAAAGAGGATGATTTATGAGCAGAACGATTTTTTGTACTTTCCTGCAGCGTGAAGCAGAAGGTCAGGATTTTCAGCTGTACCCCGGCGAACTGGGAAAACGCATCTATAACGAGATCTCCAAAGAAGCCTGGGCGCAGTGGCAGCACAAACAGACCATGCTGATTAATGAAAAGAAACTCAACATGATGAATGCCGAGCACCGCAAGCTGCTGGAACAGGAGATGGTCAATTTCCTGTTCGAGGGTAAAGACGTGCATATCGAGGGCTATACGCCGGAAGATAAAAAATAAATACAGTGCCGGAGCACGCCTCCGGCACCTGCATAAATACAAACACAACACGCACCCGGAATGATGAAAAAATATCTCGCGCTGGCTTTGATTGCGCCGTTGCTCATCTCCTGTTCGACGACCAAAAAAGGCGATACTTATAACGAAGCCTGGGTCAAAGACACCAACGGTTTTGATATTCTGATGGGGCAATTTGCCCACAACATTGAGAACATCTGGGGATTTAAAGAGGTGGTTATCGCCGGTCCTAAGGACTACGTGAAATACACCGATCAATATCAGACCCGTAGCCACATCAACTTCGATGACGGTACTATTACTATCGAAACCATCGCCGGGACTGAACCTGCCGCGCACTTGCGCCGGGCAATTATTAAAACGTTGCTGATGGGTGACGATCCGGGTTCGGTCGATCTCTATTCCGACGTTGATGATATTTCAATCTCGAAAGAACCTTTCCTTTACGGTCAGGTGGTGGACAACACCGGGCAGCCGATTCGCTGGGAAGGTCGCGCGAATAACTTCGCGGATTATCTGCTGAAAAATCGCCTGAAAAGCCGCAGTAACGGGCTGCGTATCATCTACAGCGTGACCATTAACATGGTGCCGAATCACCTTGATAAACGTGCGCATAAATATCTCGGCATGGTCCGCCAGGCGTCACGGAAATATGGCGTCGATGAGTCGCTAATTCTGGCAATTATGCAGACCGAATCTTCTTTTAACCCGTATGCGGTTAGCCGTTCAGATGCGCTGGGGTTAATGCAGGTGGTACAACACACAGCCGGGAAAGATGTGTTCCGCTCACAGGGGAAATCCGGCACGCCGAGCCGCAGTTTCTTGTTTGATCCTGCCAGCAATATTGATACCGGTACCGCCTATCTGGCGATGCTGAACAATGTTTATCTCGGCGGAATTGATAACCCAACGTCGCGGCGTTATGCCGTCATCACCGCCTATAACGGCGGCGCAGGCAGCGTATTACGCGTCTTCTCGAATGATAAAATTCAGGCAGCCGCTATTATTAATACCATGACACCGGGCGATGTTTATCAGACCCTGACGACCCGCCATCCTTCTGCTGAATCTCGCCGCTATCTATATAAAGTGAATACGGCGCAGAAATCATACCGCCGCCGATAACTCCACTTTTACCCCTGACAATACTC
>NZ_JAATUR010000067.1 GCF_011881725.1 Escherichia coli
GCATCGCCGTTTCGCCATAAGGTCGGTACAGCCACAACCGGGGACATTGCGACAGTCCATCATCTACCGCCAACATTGATGGCGCAGTGGTATTTCGGTGATTCCAGCAGTAAATTCCGTCCTTACGTCGGTGCTGGTATTAACTACACCACTTTCTTTGATAATGACTTCAATGACACCGGTAAAGGTCTTGGATTGTCCGATCTTAGTCTGAAGGATTCTTGGGGCGTGGCGGGGCAAGTCGGTGTGGATTACCTTATCAACCGTGACTGGCTACTGAATATGTCGGTCTGGTACATGGATATTGATACCGATGTGAAATATAAATCCAACGGTGCAGTGCTGCCAGCAGGACATTACTCTGACAATGTCCGCCTTGATCCGTGGGTATTTATGTTCTCCGCAGGGTATCGTTTTTAATTCTTTTCCAGTCAATAAACCGCCAGATGTTTTCTGGCGGTTTGCCTCGTATTAACGGCGCGTTGCCGCTTTCATCGGCTGTACGAAATTTTTCAATGCCACCAGCATTTTCTCTGGCTCATTAATGTGTTGCTCGATGATTTTAACAATTGCTGAACCAGAAATTGCGCCCGCAGCTCCTGCATCAATCGCGGCTTTTACCTGATCCGGGGCGGAAATACCAAATCCCTGTAATGGCGGCGCAGCGTTGTACTCTTTCAGTTTTGCGATCAGATGATCGAGGGGTAACGCCGCGCGGTTTTCAGCGCCAGTTACGCCCGCCCGCGACAGCAAATAGGTGTAGCCACGACCGTAAGAGGCTATCTGGCGCAGCAAGTCATCATCGGCATTCGGCGGGCAGATGAAGATCGGCGCGACATTATGCCGAAGTGCCGCCTGACGGAAAGGCGCAGACTCTTCAACTGGTACATCGGCAACCAGCACCGAATCAACGCCGGCTTTCTCGCACTGCGCATAAAACTCATCAACACCTTTGTTAAACACCAGGTTAGCATACATCAGCAAGCCGATAGGAATTGTCGGGTGCTTCTGGCGAATGAGTGCCAGCATCTCAAAGCACTGCGCCGGGGTCACGCCTGCCGCAAAAGCCCGCAGTGTGGCGTTTTGAATCGTCGGGCCATCGGCGAGTGGATCGGAGAAGGGAATGCCTAACTCCAGCGCGTCAGCACCGGCTTCAATCAACGCGTCGATAATTTTCAGCGACTGCTCAATGCCTGGATCACCGAGGGTGACGAAAGGAACAAATGCGCCTTCTTTGCGCTCCTTCAACTGGGCAAACAGAGTTTCATAGCGTTCCATCAGATTTCCCCTCGTGCTTTCAAAATATCGTGAACGGTGAAGATGTCTTTATCGCCGCGACCGGAAAGGTTCACGACCAGCAGCTGCTCTTTTTCCGGGTTTTCGCGCATCATTTTCAGTGCGTGAGCCAGCGCGTGGGAGGATTCCAGTGCCGGAATAATCCCTTCATGCAGGCACAGCGTTTTGAAGGCTTCCAGGGCTTCATCATCGGTAATCGACACGTAATCAGCGCGACCGATGCTGTTGAGATACGCATGTTGCGGACCGACGGACGGGAAATCGAGTCCGGCAGAAATGGAGTAAGACTCTTCAATCTGCCCGTCTTCGGTCTGCATCATCGGCGCTTTCATACCAAAATAGATGCCCACGCGACCATGTTTTAATGGTGCGCCGTGCTCGCCAGTTTCGATACCGTGACCGCCTGGCTCAACGCCAATCAGGCCGACATTGGTTTCGTTGATGAAATCAGCAAACATGCCAATGGCATTCGAACCACCGCCAACACAGGCGATAACGGCATCCGGCAGGCGACCTTCTCTTTCCAGAATCTGCGCTTTCGTTTCTTCACCAATCATCCGCTGGAACTCACGCACAATGGTCGGGTAAGGATGTGGGCCCGCTGCGGTACCCAGCATATAATGCGCGGTTTCGTAACTGCCGGACCAGTCGCGCAGAGCCTCGTTACAGGCATCTTTCAGGGTTGCGGAACCGCTATGTACCGGGATCACTTCCGCGCCCATTAAGCGCATCCGGAAAACGTTTGGCGACTGGCGTTCTACGTCTTTAGCACCCATATAAATGCGACATTTCAGACCGAGCAGGGCACTGGCGAGGGCTGACGCTACGCCATGTTGACCAGCACCGGTTTCGGCGATGATTTCGGTTTTGCCCATCCGCTTCGCAAGCAGTGCCTGACCTAAAACCTGGTTAGTTTTATGCGCGCCGCCGTGCAGTAAATCTTCGCGCTTCAGGTACAGCGTGGTTTTGGTGCCTGCCGTGATGTTCTGGCATTTGGTCAGTGCGGTCGGGCGCCCGGCATAGTTTTTCAGCAGGTCGTTAAACTGAGTCTGAAATTCAGGATCTTTTTGCGCGCTGACAAAAGCTTCCTCCAGCTGGCGCAGAGCAGGCATCAGGATTTGTGGCACGTACATGCCGCCAAACTCACCAAAATACGGGTTAAGTAATGTTGTCATTGTTCTTTTCCTTAATATGCGCGCAGCGTCTGGAAAACCGAGGCCAGAAGACGTTCATCTTTGATGCCAGGTTGAGACTCTACAGCAGAATTAAAATCAAGCCCGGCGCAGCCGGTTTGTGCCGCTTCCACGCAGTTATCTGCGCCTAAACCACCCGCCAGCAGAACATTGCTAAGCGATTGGCCGTTTAACAGTGACCAGTCGAAACGTTGTCCGCTGCCGCCATGGCCGTTGTCGAAAACATATTTATCAACGTGCTCAAAATCACGTGCGGGAAGAGTTTCACCGACGCTCAATGCTTTCCAGATGGCAATATTTTCAGGCAGCGCGTCACGTAGTTCGTTGATATATTGCTGGTCTTCACTGCCATGGAGTTGAACGGCTACCAGCGCCAGGGTATTCGCTTTATCAACGACCTCACTGATATCGTGATTGCGGAACACGCCGACATATTGCAACGGTGCCGCAGCCATCACTGCCTGCGCCTGTTCAACGCTGACGCAGCGCGGTGACGTTGTAACAAATATCAATCCACCGTATATAGCGCCAGCCTCATAAGCGGCTCTGGCATCTTGTGGGCGAGTCAGGCCACATACTTTATTCTCACCCAGCAACACCCGGCGCACGGCGGCGTTCAAATCGTCATGGGCCATCAACGCCGAACCAATCAGAAAACCGTTAGCGAAGTGGCTTAACTCGCGCACCTGAGCGTAAGTATTGATGCCGGATTCGCTGATTACCGTCACGTTGTGCCCCAGTTTCGGCGCAAGCTCACGAGTGCGGTTGAGATCAATCGACAAATCACGCAGATCGCGGTTGTTGATGCCAACGACTTTTGCTCCCAACGCAATGGCGCGCTCCAGTTCCTCTTCGTTACTGACTTCGGTCAGCACGCCCATCTCCAGACTGTGGGCGACAGCGGCAAGCTGGCGATACTGTTCGTCGTCCAGCACAGACAGCATTAATAAGCAGGCATCGGCCTGGTAATAACGGGCCAGATAGATCTGGTAAGGATCGATAATAAAGTCTTTGCATAAAATCGGCTGCGGGGCGATTTGGCTGACGATAGGGAGAAAATCAAAGCTCCCCTGAAAATATTTTTCATCGGTCAGTACCGAGATTGCCGAAGCGTAATGTTTATAAATCGAGGCAATACGTGCCGGATCGAAATCATCACGGATCACACCTTTCGATGGTGATGCTTTCTTGCACTCGAGAATAAACGCGGTACGTGCACCCTGTAGCGCATCATAAAAATGTCGCGTGCTCGGCTGCACCTCCTTCTGAAAACTGTCCAGCGGTTGCTGTTGTTTGCGGGCTTCTACCCAAATCGCCTTGTCTGCGACGATTTTCGCTAAAACGGTTTGCATCATTTACCCTCGTGCCGCCAGTGCGGTGACTCTGTCGTAAGCGGAACCACTGCGCAGTACCTCAAGAACGGTTTGCGCATTGGCTTGCAAATCTTCGTGGCCATGCAGTCGCATTAACATCGCGACATTCGCCGCGACGGCTGCTTCATGGGCGGCGTCGCCTTTACCTTGTAACAAACGTGTTAAAATGTCACGGTTTTCTTCCGGTGTTCCACCTGCCAGTTGCTCCTGGTGGTAGGGGGTCAGGCCAAAATCTTCAGCGGTTAACTGATAGCTCTTAATTTCGCCGTCATGGAGTTCGGCAACGATGGTCGGCGCGTGTAATGAAACTTCGTCCATTCCGCCGCTATGGACCACCGCCGCGCGTTGATACCCAAGCACGCGCAAGGTTTCGGCAATCGGTAGCACCAGCTCCGGACTATAAACACCAATTAACGCCAGCGGCGGATGCGCCGGGTTAATCAATGGTCCCAGCACGTTGAACAGGGTGCGGGTTTTCAGTTGCTGGCGAACCGGCATCGCGTGGCGGAATCCGGTGTGATACTTCGGCGCAAAGAGGAAACAGACGCCTAACTCATCCAACGCCTGGCGCGATTTATCGGCGTTCATATCCAGGTTGATACCGAACGCAGCCAGTAGATCCGATGAGCCGGATTTACTGGAGACGCTGCGGTTACCGTGTTTCGCCACTTTCAGCCCACAGGCTGCGGCGACAAACGCACTGGCGGTAGAAATATTGATACTGTTGCTTCCGTCACCGCCAGTACCGACGATATCAGCAAACAGATATTCCGGGCGTGGGAACGGCGCGGCGTTTTCCAGTAGCGCGGTTGCTGCTCCGGCGATTTCGTTCGGGTGCTCGCCGCGAATTTTCATGCTGACCAACGCAGCAGCCAGTTGTTCTGGCTTCAGCTCACCACGTACCACCGCTGAAAATAGCTGGTGGCTTTCCTGTTGGCTAAGGGTCTGCGCCTGATACAGTTTTTCCAGAATCGGTTGCAGCGTGTTGGTCGGCTCCAGCTTCTGCTGCGCCCAGGCCAGCGTTTGTTCCAGCAGGCGAGCGCCCTGGGTAGTAAGAATGGATTCCGGATGGAACTGGAATCCACAAACGCGATCCGCATCGTGACGCACCGCCATCACCATGCCATTAAAATGGGCGTTGATGGTTAAACCTGCCGGAATATTACTGCCAACTAGCGAGTGATAACGCGCCACTGGCAGCGGGTTTGTTAATCCGGCAAACATTGCCTGACCGTCATGTTCAATACTCGATGCTTTACCGTGCAGAATTTCGCCCGCCTGACCGACATACCCCCCGTAAGCTTCGACAATCGCCTGATGACCGAGGCAAATGCCAATAATTGGCAGCTTGCCACGCAAGCGGGTGAGAAGCTCTGGCATACAACCGGCTTCGCTCGGCACGCCGGGGCCAGGTGAAAGCATCAGCACCGGATTGCTCATCGTCGCCAGACGTTCAATTAAGGTTTGCGCAGGAATATGGTTGCGGTAAATCACCACGTTATGACCATTGCTGCGCAACTGATCTGCCAGGTTATAAGTAAAAGAGTCGATATTATCGAGCAGCAGAATGTCAGCCATCAGAAAGTCTCCTGTGCATGATGCGCGGTGGCGATAGCGCGCAGTACAGCGCGGGCTTTATTACGGGTTTCGTCGGCTTCCGACTGCGGAACAGAATCAAGCACCACGCCAGCACCGGCTTGCACGGTGGCGACGCCGTTCTCTACCAGCGCCGAGCGGATGACAATGCAGGTATCAAGATCGCCATGCGCGGTGAAATAACCTACCGCGCCGCCGTAGCTGCCGCGCCGCCGACCTTCGGCTTCGGCAATTAACTGCATAGCACGTACTTTCGGCGCACCGCTTAACGTCCCCATATTCATACAGGCGCGGTAAGCGTGCAGGGCGTCGAGATCGTGGCGCAGTTCACCGACCACGCGGGAGACGAGGTGCATCACATAGGAATAACGGTCAACTTTGGTGAGATCGGCAACGTAGCGGGTGCCCGGAGTGCAAATGCGCGCCAGGTCATTGCGGGCGAGATCCACCAGCATCAGATGCTCTGAAAGTTCTTTATGGTCGGTACGCATTTCCAGTTCAATACGACTGTCGAGATCTCTGTCCAGCGAACCGTCGGCGCGACGACCGCGTGGGCGTGTTCCGGCAATCGGGTAGATCTCAATCTGGCGGCTGGTGGCGTCATATTTGAGTGAACTTTCTGGCGACGCGCCAAACAGGGTGAAATCATCATCCTGCATAAAGAACATATACGGGCTGGGGTTACTTTTTTTCAAAACATAATAGGCTGCAAGCGGCGACGGGCAGGGCAGAGAGAAACGGCGAGATGGCACGACCTGGAAAATTTCTCCTGCGCGAATCGCTTTTTGCAACGCACGCACTACACCACCAAACTCGTCATCGCTTTGATTGCATTCACAACGCATATGCGGCACGGAAACCACTGGCAGCGGCGGCGCGGTTTCGGTCAGTTGCTGGCGAAGTTCGTCCAGGCGTGCAGTGAGACGTTGTTTTTCTGCTTTGTTTTGACCAAACAGGCTGGCCTGAATGCGGGTGCTTTTTTTCTGATGATCGATAACCATCAGCGTTTCAGCGAGATAAAAACAGAAATCTGGGCAGTTATTTTCCGCTGCCAGTTGCGGTAAATCTTCAAAACCCGCCACCAGGTCATAAGAGAACAGGCCACCAAAGAACATCGCTTCCCGTTCTTCCTTCGGTACATTCAACAGATTCTGTAATAAGCGGAAAGCGTCAAAAACCGAAAGGGAGCATAAGCGGGCGTCTTCATCCAGCAATGGACTGACCGGAGGGAAGCGCAGCACGCGGCAGTTTGGTGATTGTTCATTTTCCACACCCGCAGGCAGGGCGTTATCCAGTAATGGCAGCAGAGCTTCGCCATTGCCGGATAGCGCTTGAATAGTGACAGTGTCACCTAATGCTGTAATGCGCAGCGCACTGTCCACTAGTAACAGGCTTTTTAAATCATCTTTGCTGTCGATATCTGCGGATTCCAGTAACAGCGTAGCAGGGCGATCTCCACACAACTGGTGAAAAAGCGCAGTCGGATTATCGCGATAAGCGCCTTCGCAAGTTAACAGTTCGAGAGTTGGTTTTTGTGTTTGCATTGTTGTTCTCTAATTTTGTTCAAAAAAAAGCCCGCTTATGAGGCGGGCTGGGTATCTGATTGCTTTACGCATGGTGAATACACTGCCCGTTTCAGGAAGTGCGCCACCAACCTTTCAGTACGAAAATCGCTTTCATTGTCGATACCCTTTTTACGTGAACTTTCGTACTAGTTAACTGGTTCGGCGGTTGATTGTCAACAGCTCATTTCAGAATATTTGCCAGAACCGTTATGATGTCGACGCAAAACACATTATCCAGAACGGGAGTGCGCCTTGAGCGACACGAATTACGCAGTGATTTACGACCTGCACAGCCATACCACAGCTTCCGATGGCTGCCTGACGCCAGAAGCATTGGTGCACCGTGCAGTCGAGATGCGCGTCGGCACCCTGGCGATCACCGACCATGACACCACAGCTGCAATCGCACCAGCAAGAGAGGAAATTTCACGTTCGGGACTGGCGCTGAATCTTATTCCCGGCGTGGAAATTTCTACGGTCTGGGAAAATCATGAAATTCATATTGTCGGGCTGAATATTGATATTACTCATCCGCTAATGTGTGAGTTCCTCGCGCAGCAGACAGAACGGCGCAATCAGCGGGCGCAGCTCATTGCCGAAAGACTTGAAAAAGCGCAAATACCTGGGGCGCTGGAAGGCGCGCAACGACTGGCGCAGGGCGGCGCGGTGACGCGCGGTCATTTTGCGAGTTTCCTTGTGGAGTGCGGCAAAGCCAGTTCAATGGCGGATGTCTTTAAAAAGTATCTGGCGCGCGGGAAAACCGGATACGTTCCGCCACAGTGGTGTACAATAGAACAAGCTATTGATGTCATTCATCATTCTGGCGGTAAGGCGGTGCTAGCTCATCCTGGGCGGTACAATCTTAGTGCTAAATGGCTGAAAAGATTGGTTGCGCATTTTGCCGAACACCACGGCGACGCGATGGAAGTCGCGCAGTGCCAGCAATCGCCTAATGAACGCACCCAGCTGGCGACACTTGCGCGCCAGCACCATTTATGGGCATCACAAGGATCTGATTTCCATCAGCCATGCCCGTGGATAGAACTGGGTCGTAAACTCTGGCTTCCCGCAGGCGTTGAAGGCGTCTGGCAGCTATGGGAACAGCCGCAGAAGACCACAGAGAGGGAATTATGAGTCAGTTTTTTTATATTCATCCTGAAAATCCGCAACAACGTCTGATTAATCAGGCGGTGGAGATCGTGCGTAAAGGAGGGGTGATTGTCTATCCAACCGATTCCGGCTATGCGCTCGGTTGTAAAATTGAAGATAAAAACGCGATGGAGCGCATTTGTCGCATTCGCCAGTTGCCGGACGGTCATAACTTTACCCTGATGTGTCGGGATCTTTCTGAACTCTCGACCTATTCATTCGTGGATAACGTTGCGTTTCGCCTGATGAAAAACAATACGCCGGGTAACTACACTTTCATCCTGAAGGGGACGAAAGAAGTGCCGCGCCGCCTGTTGCAGGAAAAACGCAAAACCATCGGCATGCGCGTGCCGTCAAACCCTATCGCTCAGGCGTTACTTGAAGCATTGGGCGAACCGATGCTTTCCACTTCGTTAATGCTACCAGGCAGCGAATTTACCGAATCGGACCCGGAAGAAATTAAAGACCGTCTGGAAAAACAGGTGGATTTAATTATCCACGGCGGCTATCTCGGGCAGAAACCGACAACGGTTATTGATCTTACCGATGATACGCCGGTCGTGGTGCGTGAAGGTGTAGGTGATGTGAAGCCTTTCTTATAACAAATTGCGTTCCACGGATGGAAGACTATGGCAGGGATATATCGCTGCATTTTGCTGTTGATAGTCGGGCTTTTTTCTCTTCGTTGAGTTATGCGAAAAACACGGAAACTGGATTACGCGTTGTGAGGTTTTGCGGTCTCGGCAAACCCTGGCAGAGCATGGGCAGCTCGTATCACTCCGTCACTCACAGCGGCTGTTCGCGCGCCGGA
>NZ_JAATUR010000068.1 GCF_011881725.1 Escherichia coli
TTCTCTTCAACCGAACCGGCTGTTTGTGTGAAGTGATTCACATCCGCCGTGTCGATGGAGGCGCATTATAGGGAGTCGTTTCAGGAAGACAAGCGGAAAAATGCATTTTTATTTCAACCGCTCACCTTTTAATCATTACGCCGGTTTTTGCTGCTTTTTTATCGTTTGCGGCAGGTCTGCCAGGCTATTTAACACCCAATCCGCTGCATTTTCTGCTTCAGGTGTAATTGGTTTACCTGTACGCACCAGCACTTTTGTTCCGACATTCGCCGCAGCCGCTGCCTGCATATCTTCTAATTTATCGCCCACCATATAAGAAGCGGCCATATCAATATGCAAATAATCGCGTGCTGACAAAAGCATCCCTGGATGTGGTTTGCGGCAATCGCAGACCTGGCGAAACTCTTCAACACTGCCCTGCGGATGATGCGGGCAATAATAGATACCATCCAGATCGACATCACGGTCCGCCAGTGACCAATCCATCCACTCGGTCAGCGTTTCAAACTGTGCCTCAGTAAATTTACCGCGTGCAATACCAGACTGGTTAGTCACCACCACCAGCGCAAAGCCCATTTTTTTCAGCTCGCGCATGGCGTCAATGACACCGTCGATAAATTCAAAGTTGTCGATCTCATGGACATAGCCGTGATCAACATTAATAGTGCCATCACGGTCAAGAAAAATTGCGGGTACGCTCTTCGCCACCTTTTATAGCTCCTTAATAAGGCATGTGCCGCTAGTATCGCATGTTTCGACCAGCAAGAAAGTGCTCTTCGTATAAACCTGATTGATTTAGACGTCTGGATGCCTTAACATCCATTTCGTTGACGGCTTTGACCGTATCAGGCAGACGAAAATGCCACGGCTAACTTAATGACGATAATAAATATTCAATGATAAAACTTTCGAATATCACCAAAGTGTTCCACCAGGGCACCCGCACCATCCAGGCGTTGAACAACGTCAGCCTGCATGTGCCAGCCGGACAAATATATGGCGTTATCGGTGCCTCAGGCGCGGGTAAGAGTACACTTATCCGCTGTGTAAACCTGCTGGAGCGCCCTACCGAGGGTAGCGTGCTGGTCGATGGTCAGGAACTGACCACGCTGTCAGAATCCGGGTTGACCAAAGCGCGCCGCCAGATTGGTATGATTTTCCAGCATTTTAACCTGCTCTCTTCGCGTACTGTTTTTGGCAACGTGGCCTTGCCGCTGGAGTTGGACAACACACCTAAAGACGAGATCAAACGCCGCGTAACAGAACTGCTGTCATTGGTTGGTCTTGGCGATAAGCATGATAGCTACCCGTCGAACCTTTCTGGCGGGCAGAAACAGCGTGTGGCGATTGCCCGTGCGTTAGCCAGTAATCCAAAAGTGTTGCTGTGCGATGAAGCCACCAGCGCACTGGATCCGGCAACTACACGTTCTATTCTTGAACTGCTGAAAGATATCAACCGCCGTCTGGGTTTGACGATTCTGTTGATCACCCACGAAATGGACGTTGTGAAGCGCATTTGCGATTGCGTAGCGGTCATTAGCAATGGTGAGTTGATCGAGCAGGACACAGTAAGTGAAGTGTTCTCGCATCCGAAAACACCACTGGCGCAGAAGTTTATTCAATCGACCCTGCATCTGGACATTCCGGAAGATTATCAGGAACGTCTGCAAGCGGAACCATTCGCTGACTGCGTGCCAATGCTGCGCCTGGAGTTTACCGGTCAGTCGGTCGATGCCCCGCTGCTTTCTGAAACTGCGCGTCGTTTCAACGTCAATAACAACATTATTAGTGCGCAGATGGATTACGCCGGTGGCGTTAAGTTCGGCATCATGCTGACTGAAATGCACGGCACACAACAAGATACACAAGCCGCCATTGCCTGGCTGCAGGAACACCATGTAAAAGTAGAGGTACTGGGTTATGTCTGAGCCGATGATGTGGCTGCTGGTTCGTGGCGTATGGGAAACGCTGGCAATGACCTTCGTATCCGGTTTTTTTGGGTTTGTTATTGGTCTGCCGGTTGGCGTCCTGCTTTATGTCACGCGTCCGGGGCAAATTATTGCTAACGCGAAGCTGTATCGTACCGTTTCTGCGATTGTGAACATTTTCCGTTCCATCCCATTCATTATTTTGCTGGTATGGATGATTCCGTTTACTCGCGTTATTGTCGGTACATCGATTGGTTTGCAGGCAGCGATTGTTCCGCTGACCGTTGGTGCTGCACCGTTTATTGCCCGTATGGTCGAGAACGCCCTGCTGGAGATCCCAACCGGGTTAATTGAAGCTTCCCGCGCAATGGGCGCCACACCAATGCAAATAGTCCGTAAAGTGCTGTTACCGGAAGCGTTACCCGGTCTGGTAAACGCCGCGACTATCACCCTGATTACCCTGGTCGGTTATTCCGCGATGGGGGGCGCAGTCGGTGCCGGTGGTTTGGGTCAGATTGGCTATCAGTATGGCTACATCGGCTATAACGCGACGGTCATGAATACGGTACTGGTATTGCTGGTCATTCTGGTTTATTTAATTCAGTTCGCAGGCGACCGCATCGTCCGGGCTGTCACTCGCAAGTAACGTTCAACACAACATAAATAATTGAAGAAGGAATAAGGTATGGCGTTCAAATTGAAAACTTTTGCGGCAGTGGGAGCCCTGATTGGAGCACTGGCACTGGTAGGCTGCGGTCAGGATGAAAAAGATCCGAACCACATTAAAGTCGGCGTGATTGTCGGCGCCGAACAGCAGGTTGCAGAAGTCGCGCAGAAAGTCGCGAAAGACAAATATGGCCTGGACGTTGAACTGGTTACCTTCAACGACTATGTTCTGCCGAACGAAGCATTGAGCAAAGGCGATATCGACGCCAACGCATTCCAGCACAAGCCGTACCTTGATCAGCAACTGAAAGATCGTGGCTACAAACTGGTTGCAGTAGGCAACACTTTTGTTTATCCGATTGCCGGTTACTCCAAGAAAATCAAATCACTGGATGAACTGCAGGATGGTTCACAGGTTGCTGTGCCGAACGACCCAACGAACCTTGGTCGTTCACTGCTGCTGCTGCAAAAAGTGGGCTTGATCAAACTGAAAGATGGCGTTGGCCTGCTGCCGACCGTTCTTGATGTTGTTGAGAACCCAAAAAACCTGAAAATTGTTGAGCTGGAAGCACCGCAACTGCCGCGCTCTCTGGACGACGCGCAAATCGCTCTGGCGGTTATCAACACTACCTATGCCAGCCAGATTGGCCTGACTCCGGCGAAAGACGGTATCTTTGTCGAAGATAAAGAGTCTCCGTATGTAAACCTGATCGTGACGCGTGAAGATAACAAAGACGCAGAGAACGTGAAGAAATTCGTCCAGGCTTATCAGTCTGACGAAGTTTACGAAGCAGCCAACAAAGTGTTTAACGGCGGCGCTGTTAAAGGCTGGTAATTTTTAGGCTGTTTCCACAATTTGTAATATCATTCAGGACGGGCAATTGCCCGTCTTGTCATTTTTATAAGCTCCTGATTCAATATTGACGTTTTGATCATACATTGAGGAAATACTATGCGTGCTTTACCGATCTGTTTAGTAGCACTCATGCTAAGCGGCTGTTCCATGTTAAGCAGATCCCCTGTCGAACCCGTTCAAAGCACTGCACCCCAGCCGAAAGCGGAGCCTGCAAAACCGAAAGCACCGCGCGCCACGCCGGTCCGAATTTATACCAATGCAGAAGAATTAGTCGGCAAACCGTTCCGCGATCTCGGTGAAGTCAGTGGCGACTCTTGTCAGGCCTCTAATCAGGACTCTCCGCCGAGCATTCCAACCGCGCGTAAGCGGATGCAAATCAATGCCTCTAAAATGAAAGCCAATGCGGTATTACTGCATAGCTGCGAAGTCACCAGCGGTACGCCTGGCTGCTATCGTCAGGCTGTATGTATCGGTTCTGCGCTTAATATTACGGCGAAATGAGCAGTTTCCAGTTCGAGCAGATAGGCGTTATTCGCTCGCCCTATAAAGAAAAATTCGCCGTTCCGCGCCAGCCTGGTCTGGTAAAAAGCGCTAATGGCGAACTGCATCTCATTGCTCCTTACAACCAGGCCGACGCCGTGCGCGGCCTGGAAGCGTTCAGCCATTTATGGATCCTTTTCGTCTTTCATCAAACGATGGAAGGCGGTTGGCGTCCGACTGTGCGTCCACCACGCCTCGGCGGTAACGCCAGAATGGGCGTTTTCGCCACACGCTCTACTTTCCGCCCTAACCCGATTGGTATGTCGCTGGTTGAGCTGAAAGAGGTTGTTTGCCATAAAGACAGTGTGATCCTGAAGCTCGGCAGTCTAGATCTGGTAGATGGTACGCCAGTAGTGGATATCAAACCGTATCTCCCCTTTGCCGAATCGCTTCCTGATGCCAGTGCCAGCTATGCGCAAAGTGCGCCAACGGCAGAGATGGCGGTGAGTTTTACCGCAGACGTCGAAACACAGCTTTTGGCACTGGAGAAGCGTTATCCGCACTTAACGCTGTTTATTCGCGAAGTACTGGCGCAGGACCCGCGACCGGCCTATCGTAAAGGTGAGGAAACGGGTAAAACCTACGCCGTCTGGCTGCATGATTTTAACGTCCGCTGGCGAGTCACCAATGCAGGTTTCGAAGTCTTTGCGCTGGAACCGCGTTAAATTCACGCCCTTCTCTTTTGACATGTCTTCTGCACTGGTAAACTAAATCACTTTTTTTGTCCCAGGCTCGACTTGAGCCTGTTCTACCTTCCAACTGGAACCGTAACAACATGCGTACTAGCCAATACCTGCTCTCCACTCTCAAGGAGACACCTGCCGACGCCGAGGTGATCAGCCATCAGCTGATGCTACGCGCCGGGATGATCCGCAAGCTGGCCTCCGGGTTATATACCTGGCTGCCGACCGGCGTGCGCGTTCTGAAAAAAGTCGAAAACATCGTGCGTGAAGAGATGAACAACGCCGGTGCGATCGAGGTGTCGATGCCGGTGGTTCAGCCAGCCGATTTGTGGCAAGAGAGTGGTCGTTGGGAACAGTACGGTCCGGAACTGCTGCGTTTTGTTGACCGTGGCGAGCGTCCGTTCGTACTCGGCCCAACTCATGAAGAAGTTATCACTGACCTGATTCGTAACGAGCTTAGCTCTTACAAACAGCTGCCGCTGAACTTCTATCAGATCCAGACCAAGTTCCGCGACGAAGTGCGTCCGCGTTTCGGCGTCATGCGTTCCCGCGAATTCCTGATGAAAGATGCTTACTCTTTCCATACTTCTCAGGAATCCCTACAGGAAACCTACGATGCAATGTATGCGGCCTACAGCAAAATCTTCAGCCGCATGGGGCTGGATTTCCGCGCCGTACAGGCCGACACCGGTTCTATCGGTGGCAGCGCCTCTCACGAATTCCAGGTGCTGGCGCAGAGCGGTGAAGACGATGTGGTCTTCTCCGATACCTCTGACTACGCAGCGAACATTGAACTGGCAGAAGCTATCGCGCCGAAAGAACCGCGTGGCGCAGCTACCCAGGAAATGACGCTGGTTGATACGCCGAACGCGAAAACCATCGCCGAACTGGTTGAACAGTTCAATCTGCCAATTGAGAAAACGGTTAAGACACTGCTGGTTAAAGCCGTTGAAGGTAGCAGCTACCCGCTGGTTGCACTGCTGGTGCGCGGTGACCACGAGCTGAACGAAGTTAAAGCAGAAAAACTGCCGCAGGTTGCCAGCCCGCTGACTTTCGCGACTGAAGAAGAAATTCGTGCCGTGGTTAAAGCCGGCCCGGGTTCGCTGGGCCCGGTAAACATGCCGATTCCGGTGGTAATTGACCGTACCGTTGCGGCAATGAGTGATTTTGCTGCTGGTGCTAACATCGATGGTAAACACTACTTCGGTATCAACTGGGATCGCGATGTCGCTACCCCGGAAGTTGCTGATATCCGTAACGTGGTGGCTGGCGATCCAAGCCCGGATGGTCAGGGTACACTGCTGATTAAACGTGGTATCGAAGTTGGTCACATCTTCCAGTTGGGTACTAAGTACTCAGAAGCACTGAAAGCCTCCGTACAAGGTGAAGATGGCCGTAACCAAATCCTGACGATGGGTTGCTACGGTATCGGGGTAACGCGTGTAGTAGCTGCGGCGATTGAGCAGAACTACGACGAACGCGGCATCGTATGGCCTGACGCTATCGCGCCGTTCCAGGTGGCGATTCTGCCGATGAACATGCACAAATCCTTCCGCGTACAAGAGTTGGCCGAGAAACTCTACAGCGAACTGCGTGCGCAGGGTATCGAAGTGCTGCTGGATGACCGTAAAGAGCGTCCTGGCGTAATGTTTGCCGATATGGAACTGATCGGTATTCCACACACTATCGTGCTGGGTGACCGTAACCTCGACAACGACGATATCGAATACAAATACCGTCGTAACGGCGAGAAACAGTTAATTAAGACTGGTGACATCATCGATTATCTGGTGAAACAGATTAAAGGCTGATGCCAGAAAGGGTCCTGATTTCAGGGCCCTTTTTTACATGGATTGTATAAATGGATAAACCAAAGGCGTACTGCCGCCTGCTTCTTCCCTGCTTTCTTTTGCTTTCGGCTTGTACCGTTGATATCAGTCAGCCAGACTCGTCAGCCACCGCGTCAAATGCCAAGGCGAAAAAATGGGCAATCAAATTTCAGCATCAAAGCTCTTTCACCGAACAAGCAATAACTGAAATAACGGAATCTGACCTCAAACCCGGCGATTTGCTTTTCTCCTCCAGCCTTGGGGTAACCTCATTTGGTATCCGCGTCTTCAGCAATTCCTCTGTGAGTCACGTTGCAATCTATCTGGGTGATAATAACGTTGCAGAAGCGACAGGAGATGGCGTCCAGATTGTTTCCCTTAAAAAAGCGATGAAGCATAGTGATAAGCTTTTCGTCTTACGAGACCCGAGTCTTACCCCACAACAAGCCACGGATATCACCGCGTTCGCCAATAAAATCAAAGACAGCGGTTACAACTATCGCGGCATTGTCGAGTTCATTCCATTTATGGTGACCCGCCAGATGTGTTCACTGAATCCTTTCTCCGCAGATTTTCGCCAACAGTGCGCCAGCGGTCTGGCGAAAGCGCAGTTAAGTAACGCTGGCGAAGAGGACAAAAAGTCGTGGTTTTGTTCGGAATTTGTCACTGATGCATTTGCGAAAGCCGGGCATCCGCTTACGCTGGCGCAATCGGGCTGGATTAGCCCTGCCGATCTGATGCATATGCGTACTGGCGATGTCTCGGCGTTTAAGCCAGAAACGCAGTTACAGTATGTCGGGCACCTGAAGCCTGGGATTTATATTAAAGCGGGTCGCTTTGTTGGGCTGACTCAGTGATAAAAGCAAGCCTCGTGCACAAAATGCCGGATGCGGCGTGAACGCCTTATCCGTCCTACAAAATCGTGCTAATTCAAAATATTGCATTATATGCTGTAGATACTGTTATGGCCTGCAAGTTTTTTTCTTCCCCGGTTTCCCGGATTGCAGGCATG
>NZ_JAATUR010000069.1 GCF_011881725.1 Escherichia coli
GGCTGGGACGGAAGTCGCTGTCGTTCTCAAAATCGGTGGAGCTGCATGACAAGGTCATCGGGCATTATCTGAACATAAAACACTATCAGTAAGTTGGAGTCACTACCGGGAATTCTGGTGGTAAGAAAAGTGAATATACAGAACTAGCTTTGATCAAAAATGAGTTGGGTAAAAAAACCAGACATATTCCAATTAGGCAATTGGTTAACCGTGCATGTAATGCGCTGGTTGCAATTAAACCTTGTTTCATGATGGGGCCAATGTCAGCAGCTCATTACCTAGAACCTGGACGAATGGAATTTGATCTGGTGGTGATGGACGAAGCGTCTCAGGTGAAGCCAGAGGATGCATTGGGTGTCATCGCGAGGGGCAAGCAACTAGTGGTCGTTGGTGACCCGAAACAGCTACCACCAACCAGTTTCTTTGATCGAAGTGCCGACGGAGAAGATGACGATGATGCCGCGGCTTTAAGTGATACTGACAGCATTTTGGATGCTGCTTTGCCACTGTTTCCTATGAGACGTTTGCGTTGGCACTATCGTTCACGACATGAAAAGTTGATTGCATACTCTAACCGCCATTTTTATAACAGTGATTTGGTGATATTCCCTTCCCCAAATGCTGAGTCTCCAGAGTATGGGATTAAATTTACCTATGTGTCAAAAGGTCGGTTCTCCAATCAACACAATATTGAAGAAGCCCAAGCAGTTGCTGAGGCCGTACTTCATCATGCGCAACACCGGCCGGGTGAGTCACTCGGGGTAGTGGCCATGAGTTCCAAGCAACGCGATCAAATTGAGCGCGCTATCGATGAATTGCGCCGAAATCGCCCTGAATTTAACGATGCAATCGATGGCTTACATGCCATGGAAGAGCCACTTTTTGTGAAAAACCTTGAGAACGTTCAAGGGGATGAGCGTGATGTAATCTTTATTTCCTTTACCTATGGACCTTCTGAGCATGGTGGAAAGGTTTATCAACGCTTTGGACCTATCAATTCCGATGTTGGCTGGCGTCGCTTGAATGTGCTTTTCACTCGATCAAAAAAACGGATGCATGTGTTTAGTTCAATGCGTTCTGAAGATGTATTGACGAGTGAAACCAGTAAACTTGGTGTTATTTCGTTGAAAGGTTTTTTACAGTTTGCCGAAAGTGGCAAACTAGATTCCCTCACAACGCATACCGGCAGGGCTCCAGATAGTGACTTTGAGGTTGCTGTAATGGAAGCACTCAATCACGCTGGGTTTGAGTGTGAACCTCAGGTAGGGGTTGCAGGATTCTTTATTGATCTAGCTGTGAAAGATCCAGGTTGTCCTGGCCGTTATTTAATGGGCATAGAGTGTGATGGTGCGGCTTATCACTCAGCTAAATCTGCTCGTGATCGTGACCGTTTGCGTCAAGAGGTTCTGGAGCGTTTGGGTTGGAGAATTAGCCGCATTTGGTCCACTGATTGGTTCAGTAATCCTGATGAGGTTCTATCTCCGATTATCCGTAAACTCCATGAGCTTAAAACATTGGCTCCAGACGTTGTTGTACCTTCCTATGAATATGTCGAAACGATTGAGTCAAGCGCTGAAGTGGCGTCTGACTCAATTGATTCTCTTATGCCCAATTTGGGGCTTAAGGAGCAACTTAAGTATTTTGCCACACATGTCATTGAGGTTGAGCTTCCTAATGTTGATGCTGATCGTCGTTTGTTGCGGCCCGCAATGCTTGAGGCTTTGCTGGAACATCAGCCTTTATCACGTTCCGAGTTTGTTGAACGAATACCTCATTATCTGCGGCAAGCAACAGATGTATACGAAGCGCAACGCTTTCTTGACCGAGTCTTGGCATTAATTGATGGCGCAGAGGCTGAAGCGAATGATGCAGCGTTTGAGTCTGAATTGGCATAATTAGTTAAAGGTAATAAGAACAGTGACAACTGTCGGACAACGTGAACGCTCAACTCAACAGCGCGTAGTCAGGTTTTTTATTGAGGAATTGGGCTATCGTTATCTAGGCGATTGGCACACGCGTCCTAACAACCGTAATGTTGAGCCTGATTTGCTCAGTCATTGGTTGATTGACCGTGGTGTGCCCATATGCTCCCCCTATACTCAAACTATAGGGCAGGATCGTCTACCGGGGTGGGGTCAGTCCATTACTAACTGACAGTTGTACCGAATACTGGGGGCAGGTCAAGCGCTTTAGCTTGTGTGGCAACAACCTCCTTTACAGGACCAGGTAGACGATTAGCCTGTGCTGTTTCTGTGCTCAACGCAATCTACGGCTATCCATTTTCTGCCAGTGGTTGCAAAGACGACCATTCAACGTCAGCAAAGTTTCGCAATGCACTGCTATGTAACTCATTGATCCTACGTAGAATTTAAAATCCCTCGGCCATAGGCTGTACGAGTTCAAGTCTCGTTCCGGGTACCATGGGAAAAAAGCAGAATAATCAAAGCAATAAGCAGTGTCGTGAAACCACCTACGGGTGGTTTTTTTGTGCCTGGAATTCACGCCCTGTGCATATCCTGTGCTCACGGGGTGCAATGAAGTGCAATCTCCAGCCTGGCAATGCCGAATCGAACGTGTCGCCTCTAGGATAGAGAACCAGGCCGCTTTGCCTGTTTTCCGGTACGCTTCCGGGAAGGGGGACCTGCTGAGCAAGTTGTAATGCTCTAGCAACCCTGAGTACAAAGTTGCTTAATTCGTGCAATCACCTCATCTCTGTACTTCTGGTGTCCGCGCATAGCCCTTGGATGGGCAATTCTGAAACAGATTGTATTACCTGTTTTGAACTCCCACAGCTTCCCCGGAATGACTGAAGAAGTCTCATAGCCGCCTAGCTCAGTAAGCACCTGTTTTATGATGTAGTCTGTTCTCCGGGCTCCAGATGCAAAGATGATGAAATCAGGCTCAAGGTGTTTAATTTGTACCGCCAGCAGCTTCAGCGAGGCTAATATGACTTCCTGCACTTCATTTTGAGGGCGATTGAGAGGGGTCAGTCCGTCGTAATCCCACGCCAGTAGATTGGCATACACGATAGCCTGAGGAGGAATATTAAGCTCCCGGGCCAGCCGGAAATGATACTGCGTGAAGCGGCTACGTGATTTGAGGTTCGTGGTGCCATCATTTTGTACCGGAAGATGTTTCCTGTAACGATCTACAGCCTCTTCAACCACCTGCCCGATGGTGACGTCAGGTATAAGTCCCAGCATCCGTGATATCGTATTCTTACCATTCAGCGTATTCCAGCCAGCGGTTTCACGTCCAACCAGCATGATTTTTACCGGTGAGTGCCAGTATTCTTCAAACGGCACGGGTAAAAAGACGCCTGAGTATTTATCTTCATTCAGGTTAAATGACTGGGCGTCAACTTCCTGTAATATCCGTTTGTACGCGTCTAATAGCCTTTCCATTCTTCAATCCTGCCCCGTAATAAAAACACCTTCAGATATATATTATTTTCATGATATCAATCAGATACATGAGGATAAATATGCAAAAATCCTTCCGATTCACCAATTCATCCATCAAAGCCCTTCCGGCAAACACAGATACCAGATCTACAGAGCTTGAGGTATCTGATACCGAGGTCATTGGCCTCAAATGCCTCTCAGGTCGAACGGGTAACAAACGTTTCCTCCTGCGCTACACATTCCACGGTACCAAAAAAAGTATCAGTATTGGCAGATTCCCTGAAATTGATGTGGGGACAGCCCGTCAGATAGCTCGTCGTCACAAGGAGGCGATTGCACTGGGAAATGACCCTAAGGCAGAGCGCGATAATTATCGTGCGATGCCAACGCTTAGTGAGTTTTTTCACCTGACCTATGTTCCGTTCATCAAGCGCCATAAAAAGTCCTGGGATAAGGATGTTCAGCGTTTCACGCAATACATTGAACCTCGTCTGGGGAAGATACGTTACTGCGACCTTCGGGCCCGGGAAATCCAGCAGGTGCTTTTCGACATGCTTGAGGGCCGTATTCACGGCCAGCAGTATGCACCGTCTACCTGTAACAGGGCGCTGGCTATTCTGAAAACTATGGGGCGTTATGCGCTACGACAGGATGTCCTGGAGAAGAATGAAGCCGATAAGATCCCTTTGCTGAAGGAGAATAATCAGCGGACGCGCTTTTTTGACGCTGATGAGATCAGGAGGATCCTCGACGCTGCGGCACGATATCCCAATAAGGCTGCCGGGGGACTAATAGCCATGCTGTTGTTAACCGGTACCCGCAAATCAGAAATGCTTAACGTCATGCACAAACATATTGATCGGGATAACAGGTCCTTGTTCATTCCTTATACTAAGAATGGTCGCAGCAGAACTGTGTATCTCAGTGATGTCGCGTTGTCGATTATTGATTCGATCCCACGGGCTGGCAGCAACCCCTATCTGTTTGCCGTAAAAGATAATGGAAAGCCGATATCTGAACCCCGGTGGGCCTATGAAAAAATACTGGCAGAGTGCGGGATAGATAAAAGTGAAGTCTGTTTCCACACCACGCGCCATTCCGTCGCATCATTACTTGTCTCCAGTGGACAGTACAGTCTGTATGACGTTAAAGCCCAGTTGGCGCATGCCAGTATTCAGAGTACGGAGCGCTACGCAAAACTGACACCAGAGCGAATGCGTCAGACCGGGCAGGGTGTTACCGACCTTCTATTAACCCCCGTAGCTACCAGTAAAGAACAGTGATTTTAGCGTCCCTTAAACGTGGAGAATGATTATGCCGTTAAATTGCCCTAAGTGCGGTAGTCAGAATACAGTCACAGAAACTGCCGGAAAGATAGCAGAGGTGACTCGCGATGACCGGTTCCTGACATCGACATCCGGTTATATTAGCCCGGATCAATTACCAGAATTGCTTAAAGAAATCATCAGGGCGATACAACGTCTCTTTGGATTCCTTGAACAGCGTGAAAGGAATAATGCTCCAGTGCTGATCTGCAAGGATTGTGGATATTATGAAAGAATATAGATGACCACTGAAGGCAATTCCAGATTCTTTACCCTGTCTATGTAACCCCGATACTAAAAACGTATCGGGGTTTTTGTTTATGAGGATTGTTCAATGAAATTTGTCTCGAGCTGGCAAGATCTCCCATCGCTCCTTCTTCCCGATTCAGTTATGACTGTCCTGAGAAAAGAATTGATACTCCCATTTGATGATGAATCTTCCGCAAAGAATTTCTGGGGAGAGGTCGGTGTGACATTAATGTACATTGAACCCGGTGATGTTCCTGAAGATATTAAGAGGCACGTATTGGATGTAATTTATCATATAATTGCAAACCCTGAGTTCGTGGTCCGTCTGACAGATGATTATTACTTGATGCTATCAATTACAGAAGATAATGGAAATGGTATTTATCTGTTGTTTCATCCTAATTGTCCTCTTAACGGGATT
>NZ_JAATUR010000006.1 GCF_011881725.1 Escherichia coli
GATAAACAGAAAAGAATGGATAATTATTGATGTTGGCTATATAAAGAGTAAAAATAGCAATCTATATGAATAATTAAAGGTTATGCAACGGAAAAAGATTCAACTTTCCTGTTGAATGACAGGTCGCTCTACGCGTGTTCGTTGCTCTTGCCGGATGCAGCGTAAACGCCCTATCCGGCCTACAGTTCATTGAAAATTCATTCAATTTCAATGCACGATATATGCCTGATAAGCGTAACGCATCAGGCAATTTTAGTGTTTAACTTCCCTGTTTAATCAGTTACTGCTGGCGTAGCTGGAGATCCAGCGGCGTTTTACTGGGTTCGCCGCCAATTTCTCGCGCCAGTTTCGGCACCAGATATCCCGATACCAGTGTCAGTAACTCACGCATAATCTGCCGTGCTTCGTCATCACTCACCATAAAATGCGCCGCGCCCTGCACTTTATCGAGCACATGCAGGTAATACGGCATCACGCCCGCATCGAACAACGCATTACTCAGGTTTGCCAGCGTTTGCGCGTTATCGTTCACGCCACGTAACAAAACGCTCTGGTTCAGCAAAGTCACGCCCGCGCGACGCAACCTGGCCATCGCCTGGCGGAATGTTTCATCTACCTCATTGGCATGGTTGATGTGATTCACCAGCAAGATTTGCAGCGTAGAACGTGAAAAGCGTTCAACCAGCGCTTCTGTGATACGTGCCGGGATCACAATCGGCAGACGGCTGTGGATCCGCAGACGCTTGATATGCGGAATGGCTTCCAGCTGTGCGAGCAACCAGTCCAGCTCGTGATCTTTCGCCATCAGCGGATCGCCGCCGGAGAAAATAATCTCGTCCAGTTCCGGATGCGCTGCAACATACTCAAGTGCAGTCTGCCAGTTACGCTTGTTGCCCTGATTTTCGGCATACGGGAAATGGCGGCGGAAGCAGTAGCGGCAATTGACCGCGCAGCCGCCTTTGACCAGCAATAGAGCCCGGTTGTGGTATTTATGCAACAAACCAGGCACCACACTGTGCTGTTCTTCCAGCGGGTCGGTGGAGAAACCGGGCGCGACGACAAACTCATCTTGCGAGGTAAGTACCTGACGCAAAAGTGGATCGTCAGGATTGCCTTTCTCCATGCGATCGATAAATGAGCGGGGTACACGCAGGGCAAACAGCTTTTTGGCGCTGCGCCCGGCCAACAGTTTTTCGTCCGCGTCTATATTCAAAAGACGCAGAAGTTCATCAGGATCGGTCACAACATCGGCAAGTTGCGTTAACCAATCTTCTCTGGATGGGGTATTTAGGGTTACAATATGCGCCATTTTGTGGCTTAGCTACCAATTAACAAATTTCAGAGGGCCTTATGGCAACGTACTATAGCAACGATTTTCGTGCTGGTCTTAAAATCATGTTAGACGGCGAACCTTATGCGGTTGAAGCCAGTGAATTCGTCAAACCAGGTAAAGGTCAGGCATTCGCTCGCGTTAAACTGCGTCGTCTGCTGACCGGTACTCGTGTAGAAAAAACCTTCAAATCTACGGATTCCGCTGAAGGCGCTGATGTTGTCGATATGAACCTGACTTACCTGTACAACGACGGTGAGTTCTGGCACTTCATGAACAACGAAACTTTCGAGCAGCTGTCTGCTGATGCAAAAGCAATTGGCGACAACGCTAAATGGCTGCTGGATCAGGCAGAGTGCATCGTAACTCTGTGGAATGGTCAGCCGATTTCCGTTACTCCGCCGAACTTTGTTGAACTGGAAATCGTTGATACCGATCCGGGCCTGAAAGGTGATACCGCAGGTACTGGCGGCAAACCGGCTACCCTGTCTACTGGCGCTGTGGTTAAAGTTCCGCTGTTCGTACAGATCGGCGAAGTCATCAAAGTGGATACCCGCTCTGGTGAATACGTTTCTCGCGTGAAGTAATGCGGTTGTGGTGCGGCCTGCTGGCTGCACCATTGCTTATTCGAGTCAGAGATGATGAAACGCCTTATCGTTCTTGTTTTGCTTGCCAGCACGCTGCTCACGGGCTGTAACACCGCTCGCGGTTTCGGCGAAGATATCAAACATCTTGGTAATTCAATCTCCCGCGCTGCCAGCTAATTTTTTCTTCTCTTCCGAAAAATCATCAGATTTCCGTCATTTTTGGCGATGTTGTCTATTATTAATTTGCTATAGGCAAACATAAATAACATTACCTAAAAGGAAGACGTTATGGTGAAGAAGACAATTGCAGCGATCTTTTCTGTTCTGGTGCTTTCAACAGTATTAACTGCCTGCAACACTACGCGTGGCGTTGGTGAAGACATCTCTGATGGCGGTAACGCGATTTCTGGCGCTGCGACGAAAGCACAGCAATAAGCAATAACGGTACGACAGCTGTGTCGTGCCGTTTGTTTTTCCAGGCGGTAATCACTGCTGTAACTGTTGAAATTTCCTCTTAAGTCGGCAAAATACCTCTTTCACCATCAGCTTTGCAGGACGACCTGCAAACGCTTCTTTTCACCGGGGACGGCCCCAAATCTCCGGAGCCTGATATGTCCTGGATTATCTTAGTTATTGCTGGTCTGCTGGAAGTGGTATGGGCGGTTGGCCTGAAATATACCCACGGCTTTAGTCGTTTGACGCCAAGTGTTATTACCGTGACGGCGATGATTGTCAGTATGGCGCTACTTGCCTGGGCGATGAAATCGTTACCGGTGGGGACGGCTTATGCGGTATGGACGGGTATTGGCGCAGTCGGCGCGGCCATCACCGGTATTGTGCTGCTCGGCGAGTCCGCTAACCCGATGCGCCTGGCGAGTCTGGCGTTAATCGTACTGGGGATTATTGGTCTGAAACTCAGTACTCACTAACTACCGGGCTGTTGTACCCAAATCAACTTACTGATATCAAACCCTTCCCGGGTTGCGACTGCCAGCATCTCCTGTTTAACTTCGTCAGAAATAGTTGGCGTGCGGGAGAGTATCCACAGGTAGTCGCGGTCCGGGCCGCAAACCAGCGCATGGCGATACTCCCGATCGAGTGCAATGACGTTATAACCGCCATAGAAAGGACCAAAGAATGACACTTTCAGCGCAGCGCGAGTTGGTGCGCCGGTAAAGTACGCTTTCCCTTCACTCTGCTGCCACATTTCTCTATCAGGGTTATAGCCTTTATTAATGACATTCAGGCCGCCATCATCCCGTAGGCTGTATGTTGCGGTGACTTTCTCCAGTCCACGTTCAAAGCGGTGATCAAAACGGGCAATCTCATACCAGGTACCAAGATAACGTTTAGCATCGAAATTATTCACTACGGTCACACCACGCGGCGGCGTGGGAGAACTGCAGGCAACGACCAGAAATGCAGCTGTCGCTGCGGCAACGAGGGGGAGCAGGCGCATAATTGTTTCCTTACTGGTTTTTTTCTAAGTGTAGATGACAGCAAGGAAAAGCGGAGAAAAGGTCCGAAAATTCGGACCCGATGAAATTTTATTGCAGAGCGTTGAGAATCTGCCAGGCGGCGGTAACTCTCGCTGGATTGGGATAGTTTTTGTTAGCCAGCATCACAATGCCCAGCTCTTTTTCTGGGATAAATGCGATGTAGCTGCCAAATCCGCCGGTCGCGCCTGTTTTATGCACCCATGATGACCGCACAGCAGGAGTTGGTGGCGTCATCGCTTTTACTGGTCGTGCCGCCAGCGCAATTTTACTGTCGCTGCCGTTAATGATGCTGTCAGGATCTACCGGCCAGTCCAGCATTTCCCAGCCCAGGCCCTGATACATATCGCCGGTCTGCCAGTAGCGAGATTGCGCCAGTTGTATCCCTTGTTGAAGTGTTTTGTCGTTGATATCACGCGGATTTATATTGCTCCGCACCCAGCGAGCCATATCTTCAATTGTTGATTTCACACCGTAAGCTTCAGCATCTAACATCCCTGGCGAAACATGTACTGCCTTACCTTCGCGATATCCCCAGGCGTAATTCTTTTCTTCTGCGGGCGGCACGTTAATCCACGTATGGGTGAGTTTGAGTGGCTGGAAAACACGAGTTTGCATCGCCTGTTCAAAGCTCAAACCAGACGGCTTCACAGCCAGTGCGCCAAACAAACCAATACTGGAGTTCGCGTATAAACGTTGTGTTCCTGGAGCCCATTCAGGCTGCCAGTTTTGATAGAAACGTAGCAGGTCAGTCGCTGACTTCACTTCATCCGGCACCTGCAATGGCAGACCGCCAGCGGTGTAGGTTGCGAGATGTAATAGCGTGATCCCATTCCACTGTTTAGCGGTAAGTTCAGGCCAGTATTTTGTGACGTGATCGCTTAGGTTGATTTCCCCTCGTGCAATGGCGTCGCCACCAACCACGCCGGTAAATGTTTTACTGACCGAACCTAACTCAAACAACGTTTGCTGCGTGATGGGCTGCTTTTTGGCGATGTCCGCATAGCCCCAGGTAAAGTAATAAGGCTTGCCCTGATAAATCACAGCAACGGCCATGCCGGGGATTTTTTGTTGCTCAACAAGTGGGGTAATCGTGCGATGCACGATATCGTTGATTTGTTGTTCACTGAAGGAGGCGGCAAGTGTTGAGCAAGAGGCAGTAATCAGTAAGGCGCAGAGCGTCGTTTTGAGCATAAGGTCTGATTTCCATACAAAACGGCCCGCCATAGGCGGGCCGGATTTACATTGGTGATACGTTAGATTGTAACGATACCAATCAGCGTGACAATTGTCAGGATAGCTGCCAGACCGTAGAAAACCCATTTGCCTGCAGGCACGTGGATTTTCAGATCGTGCATCGCGTGGTGCATACGGTGTAAACCACACCACAGCGGCAGAACGATCATCAGGAACAGGAACACGCGACCAATGAAGCTCTGCGCGAACGCCAGAACGCGCTCGTAGCTCAGTGCATCACCCGGAAATAGCCCCAGTGGCAGCAGAATACCAACCAGCAGGATCATCACCGGCGCAATGATTGCGCTCCACATACCACCGGCCCCAAAGAGGCCCCAGAATACCGGTTCGTCAGAACGCTTTGGATTTGGATTAATCATCTCAGGCTCCTTACCAGTACAGGGCAACAAACAGGATTACGATGGTGGCAACCACGGTTACCGCCCAGAGACTTTTGATAATTGGCTCTGGTCCCATTTTTTCGTCTTTTACAATGATATTGGCCGCTTTCGGTGCCAGTTCAAACCAGGTTTTGGTGTGCAGCAGAGCTGCCGCCAGAGTAATCAGGTTAATGATTACGATTACCGGATTTTGTAAAAAGTCGACGAATCCCGCCCAGGCTTCCGGGCCATTTTTCAGGGCAAACAGCCCGAAAATCAGTTCAATGCTGAACCACACAGCCGGAACCGCCGTGCCTTCGCGCAGCATGTAAAAGCGATAAAACGGCAATTTTTTCCACCAGGTGGACGTCATTGGCCGCACATACGGTTTACGTTTAGTCGTCATGTTGCACTCCTTAGCGTGGTTTCAGGGTCGCGATAAGAAAGTCTTTCGAACTTTCTACTTTGCCCTGCTGAATGGCCGCAGCCGGATCGACGTGTTTCGGGCAGACTTCGGAGCAGTAGCCCACGAAAGTACAGCTCCATACGCCGTTCTGGCTGTTCAACTGCGCCATACGCTCCTTCTTACCGTGGTCGCGGCTATCTTCGTTATAACGATGCGCCAGCGTAATGGCAGCCGGACCGATGAACTCTGGGTTCAGGCCAAACTGCGGGCACGCGGCGTAGCACAGACCACAGTTGATGCAACCGGAGAACTGGTGATACTTCGCCATCTGCGCCGGGGTCTGGATGTTAGTACCCTGATCCGCGGTGCGGGAGTTGCCGATGATGTACGGTTTGATCGCTTCCAGACTTTCGATGAAGTGGGTCATATCGACCACCAGATCGCGTTCAATCGGGAAGTTAGCTAACGCTTCAACCTTCATACCGTCGGTGTAATCACGCAGGAAGGTTTTACATGCCAGTTTTGGCACGTTGTTAACCATCATGCCGCAGGAACCACAAATCGCCATACGGCAGGACCAGCGGTAGCTCAGGTCCGGTGCCAGGTTGTCTTTGATGTAGCCCAGCGCATCCAGTAATGAGGTAGTTGCGTCATAAGGCACTTCATAGAATGCGCTATGCGGTGCGGTATCGACTTCCGGGTTATAGCGCACCACCTCAATTTTCAGGTTTTTCATCTCAGCCATTCGCCTTCTCCTTCTTATTGGCTGCTTCCGCCTTATCGGCTGCATCCGCTTCGCCACCGTAAACACGTTTAGCTGGCGGCAGCGTAGTAATCTTCACGTCGCTGTACTCCAGGCGAGTTGTGCCATCAGCATCGCGGAAGGCGAGGGTGTGTTTGAGGAAGTTGACGTCGTCACGCTCGGTGCAACCTTCGTCCAGACGCTGGTGCGCGCCGCGAGACTCTTTACGTGCCATTGCGGAGTGCGCCATACATTCAGCAACGTTCAGACCGTGGCCCAGTTCAATGGTGTAAAGCAAGTCGGTATTGAACACGCTGGAAGTGTCGGTGATGCGCACGCGCTTGAAGCGTTCCTGCAGCTCTGCCAGCTTGTCGATGGTTTTCTGCATCAGTTCCGGCGTACGGTAGATACCGCAGCCTTCTTCCATGGCCAGGCCCATTTCGTCGCGGATCTTCGCCCAGTTTTCGCCGCCGTCCTGGTTAACCAGATCTTTCAGACGCTGTTCAACGCCAGCAACTTGTGCATTGATTGCTGCATCGTTGCCATTACCGGCAGTAGATGCGCGCTCCATAGCTTGCTCACCGGCCAGACGACCAAAGACCACCAGTTCCGCCAGGGAGTTGGAGCCCAGACGGTTTGCGCCGTGCAGGCCGACAGAGGAACATTCGCCCACGGCGAACAGGCCCTTAATGCGGGTTTCACAGTTCTGATCGGTTTCGATACCGCCCATGGTGTAGTGTGCGGTCGGACGTACAGGAATCGGTTCTTTAACTGGATCGACGCCAACGTACGCTTTCGCCAGTTCGCAGATGAACGGCAGACGTTCGTGCAGTTTTTTCTCGCCGAGATGACGCAGGTCGAGGTAAACCACATCGCCGCGTGGCGTGGAGATGGTGTTCCCTTTACGCCATTCGTGCCAGAAGGCCTGAGAAACTTTGTCGCGCGGACCCAGTTCCATATATTTATTTTTCGGCTCGCCCAGTGGAGTTTCCGGGCCCATGCCGTAGTCTTGCAGATAACGATAGCCATTTTTGTTGACCAGAATACCGCCTTCACCGCGGCAACCTTCGGTCATCAGGATACCGGAACCCGGCAGACCGGTTGGGTGATACTGAACGAATTCCATGTCACGCAGCGGAACGCCGTGGCTCAGCGCCATACCCATACCGTCACCGGTAACGATGCCGCCGTTGGTGTTGTAACGATAAACACGGCCTGCACCGCCGGTAGCCATAACTACTGCGTTAGCACGGATCTGCACCAGCGTGCCTTCCATCATGTTCATTGCCACCAGGCCGCGAACATGACCATCATCGACCAGAATATCCAGCACGAAGTGTTCGTCAAAACGCTGGATCTGCGGGAATTGCAGAGAGGTCTGGAACAGCGTATGCAGCATATGGAAGCCGGTCTTATCGGCGGCGAACCAGGTACGCTCGATTTTCATGCCGCCAAAGCGACGTACGTTCACGCTACCATCCGGGCGACGACTCCACGGGCAGCCCCATAGCTCCAGTTGAGTCATTTCAGTAGGGCAATGATGAACAAAATAATCCACGACATCCTGTTCGCATAACCAGTCGCCACCGGCTACTGTATCGTGAAAGTGATATTCGAAGCTGTCATGATCCTGCGCGACAGCGGCAGAGCCCCCTTCTGCAGCAACGGTATGGCTACGCATAGGGTAAACTTTTGAGATTAGTGCGATTTTTGCATTTGGATTTGCCTGCGCGGCAGCAATTGCAGCACGTAATCCCGCGCCACCGGCGCCTACAATGGCAAGATCGGCTTGAAAGGTTTGCACGACATTCCTCCAGATTGTTTTTATCCCACAGCCCCGTACTTTAGGGTATCTGCCTGAAAGTTACGGTCTGCGAACGCTATTCCACTGCTCCTTTATAGGTATAACAGTATAGTCTGATGGATAAGGCTGAAATTTGACGAGATCGATTTTTTTAGTGCGCAAGAGGGCTAAATTATCACTGAAAATGATTAATTTAATTACTAAACCATCAGATCGTGGTTTTTTTATTCACCGCCTACCATTGATTGATTCCTGCGTAAAATTTGTCTCGCCGTCGCGTTGCGAGTAGACTTCGTGCCCTTGTCAAAAACTGGAGATTTTACTATGAGCGAAACGGCATCCTGGCAGCCGAGCGCATCCATTCCTAACTTATTAAAACGCGCGGCAATTATGGCGGAGATCCGTCGTTTCTTTGCCGATCGTGGAGTGCTGGAGGTGGAGACGCCTTGTATGAGCCAGGCGACGGTAACCGATATTCATTTGGTCCCGTTTGAGACACGTTTCGTTGGCCCCGGGCATTCGCAGGGGATGAATCTCTGGTTAATGACCAGCCCTGAATATCACATGAAACGCCTGTTGGTTGCCGGTTGTGGTCCGGTATTCCAGCTATGCCGCAGCTTCCGTAATGAAGAGATGGGGCGTTATCACAACCCTGAATTCACGATGCTGGAATGGTATCGACCACACTATGATATGTACCGGTTGATGAACGAGGTGGACGATCTCCTGCAACAGGTGTTGGACTGCCCGGCAGCAGAAAGCCTTTCTTATCAACAAGCTTTCTTGCGTTATCTGGAAATTGATCCGCTCTCTGCTGACAAAACACAACTGCGGGAAGTGGCGGCGAAACTGGATCTCAGTAATGTTGCAGATACGGAAGAAGACCGTGACACGTTGCTACAACTGCTGTTTACCTTTGGTGTAGAGCCAAATATTGGTAAAGAAAAACCGACCTTTGTGTACCATTTCCCAGCCAGCCAGGCATCACTGGCGCAAATTAGTACGGAAGATCATCGGGTTGCTGAACGCTTTGAGGTTTACTATAAAGGTATTGAGCTGGCGAATGGTTTCCATGAACTGACAGATGCTCGTGAACAACAACAACGTTTTGAGCAGGATAACCGTAAGCGCGCGGCGCGCGGTTTGCCGCAGCATCCAATCGACCAAAACCTCATAGAAGCTCTGAAAGTCGGTATGCCTGACTGCTCCGGCGTGGCTCTGGGCGTTGATCGTCTGGTGATGTTGGCGCTGGGCGCAGAGACTCTTGCGGAAGTGATTGCCTTTAGCGTTGACCGGGCATAATTCTGAAATATCATCTAATTAACCACACAGAATGGCGTTACGTCGCCATTCTGTAGCATATGTTTTCATTTTTCTGCTAAAGGCCACAATTTAAGACTGGATATTTGGTATCATCCAGGTATCAATTCTGTATTGTTTTTTACGCTGCCCGCTCAATGATGGGGCAGTGCAGTTTAGTGGGCGCGTTTTATACACGTGCTGAAATGAAGGATGGTTTCATGCCTCACACGATAAAAAAGATGAGTCTGATAGGGCTCATATTGATGATCTTTACCTCCGTATTTGGATTTGCCAATAGCCCTTCGGCTTATTACTTAATGGGGTATAGTGCAATTCCCTTTTATATATTTTCTGCATTATTATTCTTTATTCCATTCGCTTTAATGATGGCTGAAATGGGAGCCGCTTATCGCAAAGAAGAAGGCGGTATCTATTCCTGGATGAATAATAGTGTCGGACCACGTTTTGCCTTCATTGGTACGTTTATGTGGTTTTCCTCTTATATTATCTGGATGGTGAGTACCTCCGCTAAAGTTTGGGTACCATTTTCTACGTTCCTCTACGGTACCGACATGACTCAGCACTGGTGCATTGCTGGCCTGGAGCCAACGCAGGTAGTGGGTCTGCTGGCGGTGGCATGGATGATCCTGGTTACCGTGGTTGCCTCAAAAGGGATTAACAAAATTGCCCGTATTACTGCGGTAGGTGGTATTGCAGTAATGTGTCTTAATTTAGTATTACTGTTAGTGAGCATTACCATTTTGTTATTAAATGGTGGGCATTTCGCGCAAGATATTAATTTTGTGGTATCGCCGAATCCAGGATATCAGTCTGGTCTGGCGATGTTATCCTTTGTGGTCTTTGCCATTTTCGCTTACGGCGGCATTGAAGCTGTTGGTGGTCTGGTAGATAAAACCGAAAATCCAGAAAAGAATTTTGCTAAAGGTATTGTTTTTGCCGCTATTGTTATTTCAATCGGTTATTCACTGGCGATATTTTTATGGGGCGTCAGCACAAACTGGCAGCAGGTATTAAGTAATGGTTCCGTTAACCTCGGCAATATTACCTATGTGCTGATGAAGAGCCTCGGAATGACGCTGGGTAACGCACTGCATTTGTCACCTGAAGCGTCATTGTCGCTGGGCGTGTGGTTTGCGCGAATTACCGGACTGTCGATGTTCCTCGCCTACACTGGCGCGTTCTTTACGCTTTGCTATTCACCGCTGAAAGCCATCATCCAGGGGACGCCGAAAGCGTTGTGGCCGGAACCGATGACGCGCCTGAATGCGATGGGGATGCCGTCTATTGCCATGTGGATGCAGTGCGGGTTGGTTACTGTCTTTATCCTGCTGGTTTCATTTGGCGGAGGCACCGCATCGGCGTTCTTTAACAAGCTGACCCTGATGGCGAACGTTTCCATGACGCTTCCTTACCTGTTCCTCGCGCTGGCTTTCCCGTTCTTTAAAGCACGTCAGGGTCTCGACAGACCGTTTGTGATTTTCAAAACGCATATGTCGGCAATGATTGCGACAGTAGTTGTCGTACTGGTGGTGACATTTGCGAACGTCTTCACCATCATTCAGCCTGTGGTTGAAGCCGGAGACTGGGACAGCACACTGTGGATGATTGGCGGCCCTGTCTTCTTCTCGCTGTTAGCGATGGCGATTTACCAGAACTATTGCAACCGCATGGCGAACAAACCTGAGTTAGCTCTCGATTGATCATATGAAATCCTGCAACTCATCGTCTCTCCGGCGATGAGTTGTCTGGAAAGGAAGACGTTATGGACGACGCTAGTCGGGATCCAGTGATAACTGAAGATGAAATCAGGGCGCTGCAATTTTCTGCCGGGGATGTAGCGGAAATAGAGCAGACTATTCTCTCTTTTGTCGATGCCTGTAACACCCGTAAAGTGGCGATGGTGGTGGGTAGTACCATTAACACCCTCAAAGATCGCCATGGTAAGCGGTGGCGAAACCTGCCCGATATCTATTGCGCTTATCTTATTAGATGTCTGGTTTTTCGCGGAGAATTAGTGGGATACGGCGATTTGTTTCGTATGTGTTTTAGTGAAATTAAGCGACCGGTTATCTTATGAGTGTGCGCATGTTTGTTTTGTGCTGCATATGGTTTGTTATGGCGTTCTTCTGGATAACCATTACCTCCGAGCTGGACAAAGAGTGGATGATTGATGAAGGCGGGGTTAAAAATATCTGCAATGTGCTGGAGTATCTGGAAAATGACGATACCCGTGATGTTGGTGTGATATTAACGTTGCCGCTCTTTTTCCCCTTTCTCTGGTTCGCGCTGTGGCGAAAAAAACGCGGCTGGTTTATGTACGCCACCGCACTGGCGATTTTCGGCTACTGGCTGTGGCAGTTTTTCCTGCGCTATCAGTTTTGTTGGTGAGCCGGATGGGTTCATCCGGCCACAAAAACCTTACAAACTTCCCGCCTGACGACCTTTACCCGCAGAAGTTAATGTTCTCCCCGTTTGCTTACCGTTCAGGCTTTCCAGACGCATCTGGAAGGGCGGGAATGGCATATCGATGCCGTGGGCGTGGAAGCCCGCCAGAATCAGCTGGTGGATCTCATGGCGTAGCGGCATGCGGTGACCCATTTCAGCGGCGTAAATACGCAACTCGAAAATCTGAATCCCCTGTTGCAGATCCACCAGGAAGACTTCCGGCGCCGGGTTGTCGATCACCAGCGAGCAGCGGCGCGCAGCGGTGAGCAAGATTTCCGTCACTTCTTCACTATTGGCATCGGCAGGGGCCGGAATCGTCAGCACCACGCGCGTGACCGAGTCAGAGAGCGACCAGTTGATAAACTGCTCAGTAATAAACGCCTTGTTCGGCACGATAATCTCTTTGCGGTCCCAGTCGCTGATGGTGGTGGCGCGGGTGTTAATTTTCGTCACGCTACCGGTAAGATCGCGAATTGTCACCGTATCGCCAATGCGAATCGGTTTTTCGAACAGGATAATCAGGCCAGAGATAAAGTTGGCGAAAATTTCCTGCAAACCAAAACCGAGACCAACACCGAGCGCGGCGACCAGCCACTGCAATTTCGACCACTCAATACCAATCATCGAGAAGCCGACCAGCCCGCCAATCAGCATCAGCAGATATTTGGTAATGGTGGTGATGGCGTAACCCGTACCTGGCGTTAAATCGAGATGCTGTAAGATCGCCAGTTCCAGCAGGGCGGGCAGGTTACGCACCAACTGCGTGGTGATAATAAACACCAGAATGGCAATCAGTACCGCACCGAGGGTAATTGGCTCCAGGCTTTCTACGCCTTGTACCGTGGAAGTGACATCCCACAGCGAAATATTTTCGAGGAAGCCGAAAGCGGAATGGATTTCTGACCACAGCACAATGACCGAAAGCAGGGCGATCAACATCAGGATTGAGCGCACCAGCCGTAAAGATTGCGCACTGATGGCATCGAGATCGACTTCGCTTTCATCGACTTCAATTGCCCCTTCGGGGCTACTATGATGATGCGCTTCCTCTTCGCCACGCGCACGCTGCGCTAACATCTCTGCCCGGCGATGTTTCGCCCGGTCAAACGCCAGCCTGCGGCGTTGGATCAGCATCCAGCGGCGGATAACGTGATAAACCACCAGTAGCAGGAACCAGATAGCAACCGAGGTTTCAAGCCTCGCTAACAGCGCCTGCGCCGTCGCCAGATAACCAACTGCCGCCGCCAGAATGGCAACCAGCGGTGCGCCAATCATCATGTTCCACAACATATGGTTGGTCATGTTATCGCCGCTGCCTTCTTTGTTCAGATACAGCGGAATACCGGCTTTTTTCAGGCTAAGGGTGACTACGGCTAGCGCACCGCAAATGAGGATAAAGCAAAGACGTCCCAGCGAACCGGAGAATTCACGGTCGTCGAGGTTATCAAACATCATCAGCGCCATAATCAGCGGCACAATAAGCCCGATGCTCATCAGGTAATAGCGCATCCCGCGGGAAACGCGTTCGCGTGGCCAGCCGAAATGGGCGATAAACAAGCCGTTAGGGCGGGCAAAGGTGGCGCAAATCATCACCACCCACAGCAGCGGCACGGTGGCCGTTACGCCATCACCAATCGCTACCGCCAGCGGATAAGGCCACGCCTCGCGCAAGCCATAACCCAGCGTCATCCACAGCACCGGTAGTGGTGACGCGACGAGTATCGACCAGAAAAGGGTGCGCAACGTCAGCCAGAAGTGATCCTGGGTGACTTTGCCGACTTTCGCCGCTGAACGTTCGAGAAAACGAGTGAAGTAGCGGCGTGAATAAATACTGCAACCAACCAGAATCAACGCGCCAAACAGCGGTAAAATCGTCTCTTTGCTGGTCAACATCATGATGCTGGCTTTGCCTAACTGGTTGAAGGTGTCCAGTGAGATGAGGCGACGCAGATCCTGGGCGATTTCCAGCGGCCAGGCGATGGTCATGGGGCGCACGTCAGAGGTCCAGAACAGATAGCGGTGCGTCGCTTCGTTGACCTCTTTCAGCGCATCTTCCAGTTGTCCGTTGGAGACTTTCAGCTTGGTCAGTTCAAGCAGCAGCGTGTCGCCGCCCTGCAATAATGAGTTAAGCAACTCACGCTGAGTGCGCAGCTGTGCTTCGAGAATACGGTTTTGCTCGGCGGTCAGCGGTTGACCGTCGGCTTGTTGGATTTGTCGCAGTTGCGGCTGTTTATTGAGCAGATCCTCATAACGTAACCGTTGCACGCGCAACTGCGCCATTTCGGTATCAAGCTGTTGGGGTTTGGGCATTTCCGGTAGTCGTGCCACCTGCGCCCGCAACGCTTCGCCGAGCAGGTTGGACGATCCCAGCCATTGTGACTGCTCGCGCAGGGTATTCAGCGCCTGCCGAACCTGTAATGTCTGGCTGGCAGCCTGACGCTGTTGCGAGGCGACAAGATCCATCCGCTGCGCCTGTTGATTCAGCGCCGCCGACAATTCGCGGTTAATTTTGAATTGTGCGACGATATCTTTCGGCAAATCGGCGCTATTTTCCGCCAGCAACTCGGTACTTTCCAGCGCCCGCTCCGCCTCAAGCTGGCGTTGGTTATTCAATTGATTACGTAAGGCCTGCAAATACGCATCTAGTTGCTGACTCTCTTTTTCCGCCAGTTCTGAGCGCAAGCGCGCTAGTTCCTGGCGGTTATTGGCAGACAACTGCGCCAGCTCCAGTTCATCGACGAGCGCCTTCAAGCGTGCAGAGTCAGACTGTAACGCGAAATTTTGCGCCTGATTGAGCGGGGTATTGCCGGTAAGCGTTCCCAGGCGGCGCTCGATTTCATTCAATTGGCGGCGGGCGTCGGTTTGCTGTTGTGGTAGTTGATTCAGCGAATCCGCAATCTCGCGGACGCGTTCCTGCTCTTGCTGGGCCTGACGGCTTTTATCCAGCAACTGACTGCTGACCTGGAGAATTTCCTGATTTAGCGCGTCGGTAGACATTCCCGGCGACACGCTGCGCGGCTCGTCACGCATGTTGTTTAACTGTGCGCGCAGAGTCGCGGAGAGTTTCGGATAATTATCAATGACTTCTTGATATTGCTTGATGCGCTCAAGGGAACCTTTTCGTTCCTCAAGCGCATTTAAGGCGGACTGGAGCGCCTCGACGACTTCTGGCTGCGCGGGTTTTGCCGCTTTTGCCTGCTCCAGTTCCTGGGTGATTTGTTTGGGATCGGGGGCCGTCGCGGCGTACGCCCCCCAACTGAGGCACCAGGCCATCAGAAAAGTGATAATCAGGCGCACGTCAGCGTTTCCTTTGATGGATTAGACCGGGTCTTTTTTGTCGTCAACCAATGGGCTGGCGTCGTGCTCTGCCTGGATCTCTTCAACAGGAAGCGGAGCAGGTTCAGCTTCTGGCGCAACAAAGGTTTCGCCAGAGATCGCCAGCGGCTGACCAATTTTAGTGACAGACAGGCTTTCCAGTTGCTCAACCAGATTCACTTTACCCGGCGCAAACAGGTTGATAACGGTAGAGCCGAGTTTAAAGCGACCCATTTCCTGGCCTTTCAGCAGCGCCACAGAACCGTCGCTTTCTCCGGCAGGCCAGGTCCAGCGCTTGATGATGCCTTCGCGCGGCGGCGTAATGGTGCCCGCCCAGACCGTCTCAATGCTGCCCACAATCGTCGCCCCGACCAGAATCTGCGCCATCGGGCCAAATTCGGTATCGAACAAGCAGATCACGCGTTCGTTACGGGCAAATAGATTCGGCACGTTCTGAGCGGTGAGATGGTTCACAGAGAACAGATCGCCCGGCACGTAGATCATCTCACGCAGAATACCGTTGCACGGCATGTGTACGCGGTGGTAGTCACGCGGGGAGAGGTAAGTGGTCACAAACGTACCGTTACGGAAAAGGTCCGCCATCAGATAGTTACCTGCCAGCAGAGCTTCGAGGCTGTAGTTGTGGCCTTTAGCTTGCAGGATTTTATCTTCTTCGATTTTACCTAACTGGCTGATAACGCCATCGGCAGGCATGACCAGAACATTCGGATCGGTATCGATTGGGCGTACTTCGTCACGCAGCGGACGGACAAAGAATTCGTTAAAGGTGCGGTAGCTGGCGGTGTCCGGCTTTTGCGCCTCTTTCATGTCGACCTTGTAGTATTTAACGAACAGATCGATAACCAGTTTAGTCAGCCATCCTGCTCGTTTGCTTGCGCCCCAACCCGCCAGGCGAGTAAGCCATAGTTTCGGCAGAATGTACTGTAGCGAAAGTTTAAATGAATTTAACAAGGTAGCCTCCAGGCCATTGTTTTGTCGTTCCTGATCCGACATACGTGCCGGATCCTGAAAAAAAGGGGGACGATTCTAACGACGGTTAGCTTAATTGTCAGTCATCCGTATCAGAAAAGTTTTTACGCGTTTTTACCTGCGCCATGCTTTCAAGAATACGGTGATAGTTTTCGAAACGGGTTTCCGCGATTTTCCCTTCCTCAACCGCTTCACGGATAGCGCAGCCCGGATCGGTATCGTGTTTGCAATCGCGATATTTACACAGACCTAAGTAGTCATGGAATTCGACAAAACCCTGAGTGATTTGTTCCGGTTCCAGATGCCAGAGGCCGAACTCACGCACTCCGGGGGAGTCAATGACATCACCGCCGTGCGGGAAGTGATACAGCCGCGCGGCGGTAGTGGTGTGCTGACCGAGACCGGAAACGTCAGAGACATCATTGGTCAGGATCTCTTTTTGCAGCCCCAGCAGCGCGTTCAGCAGACTGGATTTGCCGACGCCGGACTGCCCGGCAAAAATGCTGATGCGTCCGGTCAACGCCTCTTCCAGCGGTTTCAGGCCATCCTGAGTATGACTGGAAACCATCAATACGCGATAACCGATGTTGCGGTAGATATCCATCTGCTCATTCACGAATGCCATACCTTCGTCGTCCAGCAGGTCTATCTTGTTGAGCACAATAATCGGTTCAATCTGCAAGGTTTCGCAGGCTACCAGGTAACGGTCGATAATATTGAGCGACAGCTCCGGCAAAATGGCGGAGACAATGACAATCTGGTCGATGTTGGCGGCAATAGGTTTCACGCCGTCGTAGAAATCCGGGCGCGTCAACACCGAGGTGCGCTCATGCACCGCTTCAACGATCCCTTTGACATTTACGCCTTCCGCCGCCGTTTTACCCGGACGCCAGACCACGCGATCGCCGGTCACCAGTGAGCGGATGGTACGGCGAATATTGCAGCGATGAACTTCGCCATCGGCGGATTCCACATCAGCGTGCATGCCAAAACGGCTGATGACGATACCTTCATCAGGCTCGCCAAACAGATTGTCGTCGTAGTCGGGCTTCTCCTTAGACGTTTTAAGACGACGCTGGTGATTGGCGTTCACACGGCGCTGCTGGCCTTTGGAGAGTTTATTTTTACTCAATCGTACTGACTCCTGGTCGCCCCTGATGGGCAAAACATCTATGATACACGCAATTGTGGATCAATATAGTCACTGTGAATGGGTGGAAAAATAGCATGAGTGCCAATGAAAACAACCTGATTTGGATCGATCTTGAGATGACCGGTCTGGATCCCGAGCGTGATCGCATTATTGAGATTGCCACGCTGGTGACCGATGCCAACCTGAATATCCTGGCAGAAGGGCCGACCATTGCAGTACACCAGTCTGATGAACAGCTGGCGTTGATGGATGACTGGAACGTACGCACTCATACCGCCAGCGGGCTAGTGGAGCGCGTGAAAGCGAGCACGATGGGCGATCGGGAAGCCGAGCTGGCGACGCTCGAATTTTTAAAACAGTGGGTGCCTGCGGGGAAATCGCCGATTTGTGGTAATAGCATCGGCCAGGATCGCCGCTTCTTGTTCAAATACATGCCGGAACTGGAGTCGTACTTCCACTACCGTTATCTTGATGTCAGCACGCTGAAAGAGCTGGCGCGCCGCTGGAAGCCGGAAATTCTCGACGGTTTTACCAAGCAGGGGACGCATCAGGCGATGGACGATATCCGTGAATCGGTGGCGGAGCTGGCTTACTACCGCGAGCATTTTATCAAGCTGTAAAATTTTTCCTGGTCACGTAGCCGCCGGAATCCACTTGCAGTGGTGTGGTTTTGGCGATAAATTGAACGTCTTGCTGATAATTTCAGCAATCGAGATAAAAACGCAAAAAAAATTTTTTAGGGGGGTTGCAGAGGGAAAGATTTCTCGTATAATGCGCCTCCCGTAACGACGCAGAAATGCGAAAATTACGAAAGCAAAATTAAGTAGTACGCGGGAATAGCTCAGTTGGTAGAGCACGACCTTGCCAAGGTCGGGGTCGCGAGTTCGAGTCTCGTTTCCCGCTCCAAATTTGAAAAGTGCTGAAAGGCACAGACCACCCAATCGCAGTATTTCGAATTGCGACAAGGCGGCAACTGAACGAATCCTTGGGAACTTACAAAAGTAAGTGACTAAGATGAGTGAAGGAAGCCAAGGCAGTAGCGGTTCGAAAAACGAAGATTAAGCGGGAATAGCTCAGTTGGTAGAGCACGACCTTGCCAAGGTCGGGGTCGCGAGTTCGAGTCTCGTTTCCCGCTCCAAAATTTAAAAGTGCTGAAAGGCACAGACCACCCAAGCGGGAATAGCTCAGTTGGTAGAGCACGACCTTGCCAAGGTCGGGGTCGCGAGTTCGAGTCTCGTTTCCCGCTCCAAATTCTCCTCTCAATAAAATATCCACAGCGACGCGATGCGTTATTGCTGGTTTTTATTGCCTCTGACAAACTGTTGTGAACAGAGTTATCCACAGGTCAGGGCTGTAATCTTAATTTCAGAAAAACTTCGCACGGTGAATAGTAATTTTTTAACTTGTTGATATATAGGTTGAAATTTAAGATTGTGTTTTGTCGTATCGATCACTTGACGATAATATTCATCTTGAATTGCAATGCGTTTTTATTTTTATTCACAAGCTGTGGATGAATCAGGCGTCACGTGGTAGTCCCTTTTCAATTACACGAACCAGTCGCTGTTTTTTCGGTAATTGCACTTCGACCACGCACGCATTTCGTCTCTCGATTTGCTGCGCAATCGCCCACGCTATGTGCTCATCAAGAAGTGGGTGCTCACCTTTACGACTTTCCAGCGCCGCCAGAATCGTTTCATCCCAGGGGGCATTGCCTAATGCTACGGCGATATTACGCAGCCAGCGCAGGTGACCAATACGACGAATCGCCGATCCTTCCGTGACTTTTAAGAATTTCTCTTCGCTCCAGGCAAAAAGTGCAATGAGTTCCGGTGAGTGTAGTGGTTTGCGCGGGCTGAAATCGTCCTCCGTCGTCAGTTGTGAATAGCGATTCCACGGGCAAATAAGTTGGCAGTCATCGCAACCGTAAATACGGTTTCCCATCAACGGCCGCGACTCTTCCGGGATCGCCCCTTCCAGTTCAATAGTCAAATAAGAAATGCAGCGGCGAGCATCGACGGTATATGGCTCGACGATAGCGCCGGTCGGGCAAATCGTCATACAGGCCACGCATTTACCGCATCCATCCTCGACCGGTTGATCCACGGGTAGCGGAATATCGACCAGTAATTCACCCAAAAAGAAGAACGAACCGGCCTCGCGGTTAAGAATAAGTGAGTGCTTACCTGTCCAGCCAAGACCCGCTTTTTCAGCTAACGGGCGCTCGAGAATAGGCGCAGAATCGACAAACGGTCTAAAATTCAGCGAAACACAATGTTGCTGAATCATCTCGCCCAGCTTTTTGAGTCGGTTGCGCAGAAGTTTGTGATAGTCACGGCCCAGCGCATAACGGCTAACATAGCCGAGTTTGGGATTTTTCAGCGTGCTGGCAAACGCGGCGTTGGCAGGAAGGTAATTCATCCGCACGCTGATCACGCGCAGTGTACCGGGCAATAACTCGTGGGGGCGGGCGCGCAGCATACCGTGACGCGCCATCCAGTCCATTTCGCCGTGGTATTGTTTGTCCAGCCATGCTTGCAGTTTGGGCTCGGACTCGCTGAGATCGGTATCGGTAATACCTACCTGCTGAAAGCCCAGTTCCAGCCCCCACTGTTTAATTTTTTGCGCTAACTGATTGAGATCGAGGGGCTCTGACATGACGGACCATACAATGAAGAAAAACCCCGTAAGTATACCACACACCGTCTGGCACGCCGACGATATCCGCCGTGGCGAACGCGAGGCGGCAGATGCGCTGGGGCTCACACTCTATGAGTTGATGCTTCGCGCTGGCGAAGCCGCATTCCAGGTGTGTCGTTCGGCTTATCCTGATGCCCGCCATTGGCTGGTGCTGTGCGGTCATGGCAATAACGGCGGCGATGGTTATGTGGTCGCACGGCTGGCAAAAGCGGTCGGCATTGAGGTCACGCTGCTGGCCCAGGAAAGTGACAAACCGTTGCCGGAAGAGGCCGCGCTGGCACGCGAAGCATGGTTAAACGCGGGAGGCGAGATCCATGCTTCGAATATTGTCTGGCCCGAGTCGGTAGATCTGATTGTTGATGCTCTGCTCGGCACAGGATTGCAGCAAGCGCCTCGTGAATCCATTAGCCAGTTAATCGACCATGCTAATACCCATCCTGCGCCGATTGTGGCGGTTGATATCCCTTCCGGCCTGTTGGCTGAAACCGGTACCACGCCAGGCGCGGTAATCAACGCCGATCACACCATCACTTTTATTGCGCTGAAACCAGGCTTGCTCACCGGAAAAGCGCGGGATGTTACCGGAACACTACATTTTGATTCGCTGGGGCTGGATAGCTGGCTGGCAAGTCAGGAGACGAAAATTCAGCGGTTTTGCGCAGAACAACTTTCTCACTGGCTGAAACCGCGTCGCCCGACTTCGCATAAAGGCGATCACGGTCGGCTGGTGATTATCGGTGGCGATCACGGCACGGCTGGGGCTATTCGTATGGCTGGGGAAGCGGCACTGCGTGCTGGCGCTGGTTTAGTCAGAGTGCTGACCCGAAGTGAAAATATTGCACCACTGCTGACCGCTCGACCGGAATTGATGGTGCATGAATTGACGCCTGAATCCCTTAGCGAAAGTCTGGAATGGGCCGATGTCGTGGTGATTGGCCCCGGTCTGGGCCAACAAGAGTGGGGGAAAAAAGCCCTACAAAAAGTTGAGAATTTTCGCAAACCGATGTTATGGGATGCTGATGCATTGAACCTGCTGGCAATCAATCCCGATAAGCGTCACAATCGCGTGATCACGCCGCATCCCGGCGAGGCTGCACGGTTGTTGGGTTGTTCCGTCGCTGAAATTGAAAGTGACCGCTTACATTGCGCCCAACGTCTGGTACAACGTTATGGTGGCGTGGCGGTGCTGAAAGGTGCCGGAACCGTGGTCGCCGCGCATCCTGACGCCTTAAGCATTATTGATGCCGGAAATGCAGGGATGGCCAGCGGCGGCATGGGCGATGTGCTCTCTGGTATTATTGGCGCATTGCTTGGGCAAAAACTGTCGCCGTATGATGCAGCCTGTGCGGGCTGTATCGCACACGGTGCGGCGGCTGACGTACTGGCGGCGCGTTTTGGAACGCGCGGGATGCTGGCAACCGATCTCTTTTCCACGCTACAGCGTATTGTTAACCCGGAAGTGACTGATAAAAACCATGATGAATCGAGTAATAGCGCTCCCTGATGAGCAGGCAACATTAGAGCTGGGTGAGCGGGTAGCCAAAGCCTGTGATGGCGCGACCGTCATTTATCTGTATGGCGATTTAGGTGCAGGTAAAACCACCTTCAGCCGGGGCTTTTTACAAGCACTGGGCCATCAGGGTAATGTCAAAAGCCCCACTTATACGCTGGTCGAACCCTATACGCTCGACAACTTAATGGTTTATCACTTTGATCTGTATCGCCTTGCCGATCCCGAGGAGCTGGAGTTTATGGGGATCCGCGATTATTTTGCTAACGATGCCATCTGCCTGGTGGAGTGGCCACAACAAGGTACAGGTGTTCTTCCTGACCCGGACGTCGAAATACACATTGATTATCAGGCACAAGGCCGTGAGGCGCGCGTGAGTGCGGTCTCCTCTGCGGGTGAATTGTTGCTGGCGCGTTTAGCCGGTTAACCTTTGAAAGGTGGCGGGATGATGTATCGCATCAGAAATTGGTTGGTTGCGACGTTGGTGCTGCTGTGCGCGCAGGCTGGCGCCGCGACGCTCTCTGATATTCAAGTTTCTAACGGCAACCAACAGGCGCGGATAACGTTGAGTTTTATTGGCGATCCTGATTATGCGTTTAGCCATCAAAGCAAACGCTCCGTGGCGCTCGATATCAAACAAACGGGCGTGATTCAGGGGCTGCCGTTGTTGTTTAGCGGTAATAATCTGGTGAAGGCGATTCGCTCTGGAACGCCTAAAGATGCACAAACGTTGCGGCTGGTGGTCGATCTTACCGAAAACGGCAAAACCGAAGCAGTGAAGCGGCAGAATGGCAGCAATTATACCGTCGTCTTTACCATTAACGCCGATGCGCCGCCACCGCCTCCTCCACCGCCAGTGGTTGCTAAACGCGTTGAAACGCCTGCGGTTGTCGCACCGCGCGTCAGCGAACCGGCGCGCAATCCGTTTAAAACTGAAAGTAACCGCACTACGGGCGTTATCAGCAGTAATACGGTAACGCGTCCGGCAGCCCGCGCGACGGCGAACACTGGCGATAAAATTGTCATCGCTATTGATGCCGGACACGGCGGTCAGGACCCTGGCGCTATCGGCCCTGGCGGCACGCGGGAGAAAAATGTCACTATCGCCATCGCACGTAAATTACGTACGTTGCTTAATGACGATCCGATGTTTAAGGGCGTTTTAACTCGTGACGGGGATTACTTTATCTCGGTGATGGGGCGCAGTGATGTGGCACGTAAGCAAAACGCCAATTTCCTCGTTTCGATTCACGCCGATGCCGCACCGAATCGCAGTGCCACCGGCGCTTCTGTATGGGTGCTCTCTAACCGTCGTGCGAACAGCGAAATGGCCAGCTGGCTGGAGCAACATGAGAAACAGTCAGAGTTGCTGGGCGGGGCGGGCGATGTGCTGGCGAACAGTCAGTCTGATCCGTACTTAAGCCAGGCGGTGCTGGATTTACAGTTCGGTCATTCTCAGCGGGTAGGGTATGATGTGGCGACCAGTATGATCAGCCAGTTACAACGTATTGGCGAAATACATAAACGTCGACCAGAACACGCCAGCCTTGGCGTTCTGCGTTCGCCGGATATCCCATCAGTACTGGTCGAAACTGGTTTTATCAGCAACAACAGCGAAGAACGTTTGCTGGCGAGCGACGATTACCAACAACAGCTGGCAGAAGCCATTTACAACGGCTTGCGCAATTATTTCCTTGCGCATCCGATGCAATCTGCGCCTCAGGGCGCAACGGCACAAACTGCCAGCACGGTGACGACACCCGATCGCACGCTGCCAAACTAAGGACGATTGATGCCAATTCAGGTCTTACCGCCACAACTGGCGAACCAGATTGCCGCAGGTGAGGTGGTCGAGCGACCTGCGTCGGTAGTCAAAGAACTGGTGGAAAACAGCCTCGATGCGGGTGCGACGCGCATCGATATTGATATAGAACGTGGCGGGGCGAAACTTATCCGTATCCGTGATAACGGCTGCGGTATCAAGAAAGATGAGCTGGCGCTGGCGCTGGCCCGCCATGCCACCAGTAAAATCGCCTCTCTGGACGATCTCGAAGCCATTATCAGCCTGGGCTTTCGTGGTGAGGCGCTGGCGAGTATCAGTTCGGTTTCCCGTCTGACGCTCACTTCGCGTACCGCGGAGCAGCAGGAAGCCTGGCAGGCCTATGCCGAAGGGCGTGATATGGACGTGACGGTTAAACCGGCGGCCCATCCGGTAGGAACGACGCTGGAGGTGTTGGATCTGTTCTACAACACCCCGGCGCGGCGCAAATTTTTGCGCACCGAGAAAACCGAATTTAACCATATCGATGAAATCATCCGCCGCATCGCGCTGGCGCGTTTCGACGTCACTATCAACCTGTCGCATAACGGAAAAATTATGCGTCAGTACCGCGCTGTGCCGGACGGCGGGCAAAAAGAGCGCCGTTTAGGGGCGATTTGCGGCACCACTTTTCTCGAGCATGCGCTGGCGATCGAATGGCAGCACGGCGACCTCACACTGCGCGGCTGGGTGGCTGACCCGAATCACACTACGACCGCGTTGGCAGAAATTCAGTATTGCTACGTGAATGGGCGCATGATGCGCGATCGCCTGATCAATCACGCAATCCGCCAGGCCTGCGAAGACAAACTGGGCGCCGATCAGCAACCGGCGTTTGTGCTGTATCTGGAGATCGACCCGCATCAGGTGGACGTTAACGTCCACCCGGCAAAACACGAAGTGCGTTTCCATCAGTCGCGTCTGGTGCATGACTTTATCTATCAGGGCGTGCTGAGTGTGCTACAACAGCAACTGGAAACGCCGCTGCCGCTGGGCGATGAACCACAACCCGCACCGCGTGCCATTCCGGAAAACCGCGTGGCGGCGGGGCGCAATCACTTTGCTGAACCGGCAGTTCGTGAGCCAGTGGCTCCGCGTTACTCTCCTGCGCCAGCCTCAGGCATTCGCCCAGCTGCCCCCTGGCCGAATGCGCAGCCAGGCTACCTGAAACAGCAAGGTGAAGTGTATCGCCAGCTTTTGCAAACGCCCGCGCCGATGCAAAAACCAAAAGCGCCAGAACCGCAGGAACCTGCGCTTGCGGCGAACAGCCAGAGTTTTGGACGGGTACTAACTATCGTCCATTCGGACTGTGCGCTGCTGGAACGCGACGGCAACATTTCACTTTTAGCCCTACCGGTGGCGGAACGCTGGTTACGTCAGGCGCAGTTAACGCCGGAGAATACGCCTGTCTGCGCCCAGCCGTTGCTTATTCCGTTGCGGCTAAAAGTCTCTGGCGAAGAAAAATCAGCATTAGAAAAAGCGCAGTCTGCACTGGCGGAATTGGGTATTGAATTTCAGTCCGATGCGCAACATGTGACCATCAGGGCCGTGCCTTTACCCTTACGCCAACAAAATTTACAAATCTTGATTCCTGAACTGATAGGCTATCTGGCGAAGCAGTCCGTATTTGAATCTGGCAATATTGCGCAGTGGATTGCACGAAATCTGATGAGCGAACATGCGCAGTGGTCAATGGCACAGGCCATTACCCTGCTGGCGGACGTTGAACGTTTATGTCCGCAGCTTGTGAAAACGCCGCCGGGTGGTCTGTTACAATCCGTTGATTTACATCCGGCGATAAAAGCCCTGAAAGATGAGTGATATCAGTAAGGCGAGCCTGCCTAAGGCGATTTTTTTGATGGGGCCGACGGCCTCCGGTAAAACGGCGCTAGCCATTGAGCTGCGTAAAATTTTACCAGTAGAGTTGATAAGCGTTGATTCTGCCCTTATTTACAAAGGGATGGATATCGGGACGGCAAAGCCGAACGCTGAAGAGTTACTCGCCGCGCCGCACCGATTGCTGGATATTCGCGATCCGTCGCAGGCTTATTCGGCTGCAGATTTTCGCCGCGATGCGCTGGCAGAAATGGCCGATATCACCGCGGCAGGGCGGATACCGCTGTTAGTAGGCGGTACGATGTTGTATTTCAAGGCATTGCTGGAAGGGTTATCGCCGCTACCATCGGCAGACCCGGAAGTGCGGGCCAGAATTGAGCAACAGGCGGCAGAGCAAGGTTGGGAGTCATTGCATCGTCAACTACAGGAGATCGATCCGGTTGCGGCAGCAAGGATTCATCCAAATGATCCACAAAGGCTTTCCCGGGCACTGGAAGTTTTTTTCATTTCGGGTAAAACTTTAACGGAACTGACGCAAACGTCAGGAGACGCTCTGCCGTATCAGGTGCATCAGTTCGCCATCGCCCCGGCGAGCCGTGAACTGCTCCATCAACGAATTGAGCAGCGTTTTCATCAGATGTTGGCTTCAGGTTTTGAAGCAGAAGTCCGGGCGCTATTTGCCCGAGGAGATTTGCATACGGACTTGCCTTCCATTCGTTGCGTGGGTTATCGCCAGATGTGGTCTTACCTTGAAGGCGAAATCTCATACGATGAAATGGTTTATCGAGGTGTTTGCGCCACGAGACAGTTGGCGAAGCGGCAGATAACCTGGCTGCGTGGTTGGGAAGGGGTTCACTGGCTTGACAGTGAAAAACCAGAACAAGCGCGTGACGAAGTATTACAGGTTGTTGGTGCTATCGCAGACTGAATGTGTACAATTGAGACGTATCGTGCGCAATTTTTTCAGAATCGAAAGGTTCAAAGTACAAATAAGCATATAAGGAAAAGAGAGAATGGCTAAGGGGCAATCTTTACAAGATCCGTTCCTGAACGCACTGCGTCGGGAACGTGTTCCAGTTTCTATTTATTTGGTGAATGGTATTAAGCTGCAAGGTCAAATCGAGTCTTTTGATCAGTTCGTGATCCTGTTGAAAAACACGGTCAGCCAGATGGTTTACAAGCACGCGATTTCTACTGTTGTCCCGTCTCGCCCGGTTTCTCATCACAGTAACAACGCCGGTGGCGGTACCAGCAGTAACTACCATCATGGTAGCAGCGCGCAGAATACTTCCGCGCAACAGGACAGCGAAGAAACCGAATAAGGTTTCGGGCTGTTTTTTTACACGGGGAGCCAGCGATCCTGCGTTCCCCGCTGATCTATTTAGAGGGTTATACGCTTGTTTGACCGTTATGATGCTGGTGAGCAGGCGGTACTGGTACACATCTATTTTACGCAAGACAAAGATATGGAAGACCTCCAGGAGTTTGAATCTCTGGTCTCTTCCGCCGGTGTCGAAGCATTGCAGGTGATTACCGGTAGCCGTAAAGCGCCGCACCCAAAGTATTTTGTAGGTGAAGGTAAAGCAGTTGAAATTGCGGAAGCTGTCAAAGCGACGGGTGCTTCGGTCGTTCTATTTGACCATGCCCTGAGCCCGGCGCAAGAGCGTAACCTGGAGCGTTTGTGCGAGTGTCGTGTCATCGACCGCACCGGCCTTATTTTAGATATTTTCGCCCAACGTGCGCGTACCCATGAGGGTAAGTTGCAGGTTGAGCTGGCGCAGCTGCGCCATCTGGCTACGCGCCTGGTGCGTGGCTGGACCCACCTTGAAAGACAGAAAGGCGGGATCGGTTTGCGTGGTCCGGGTGAAACCCAGCTCGAAACCGACCGTCGTTTATTGCGTAATCGCATCGTGCAGATACAGTCGCGCCTGGAAAGAGTTGAAAAGCAGCGTGAGCAGGGGCGGCAATCGCGTATCAAAGCCGACGTTCCTACTGTTTCGCTGGTGGGATATACCAACGCCGGTAAATCTACCCTTTTCAATCGCATCACCGAAGCGCGGGTCTACGCGGCAGACCAGTTGTTTGCCACCCTGGACCCGACGTTGCGGCGTATTGACGTCGCGGATGTCGGCGAAACCGTGCTGGCGGATACCGTAGGGTTTATTCGCCACCTGCCGCACGATCTGGTGGCGGCATTTAAAGCCACGTTACAAGAAACGCGGCAAGCCACATTGCTGCTGCACGTCATTGATGCGGCAGATGTGCGTGTACAAGAAAACATCGAAGCGGTGAATACGGTTCTTGAAGAGATCGATGCTCACGAGATCCCAACCCTGCTGGTGATGAACAAGATCGATATGCTGGAAGATTTCGAACCGCGTATTGATCGGGACGAAGAGAACAAACCGATCCGTGTCTGGCTTTCTGCGCAGACCGGAGCGGGGATACCACAGCTTTTTCAGGCTTTGACGGAGCGGTTTTCCGGCGAGGTGGCGCAGCATACATTGCGTCTGCCACCGCAGGAAGGGCGTCTGAGAAGTCGTTTTTATCAGCTTCAGGCAATAGAAAAAGAGTGGATGGAGGAGGACGGCAGTGTAAGTCTGCAAGTTCGTATGCCGATCGTTGACTGGCGTCGCCTCTGTAAACAAGAACCGGCGTTGATCGATTACCTGATCTAACGGCGTAGCGTCTGAAGCGTGGAGTCATATCCTCTGGCGTCGAAAGACAACAGGGATCACCGCATAACAATTATGGAGCACAAACATGGCGTGGAATCAGCCCGGTAATAACGGACAAGACCGCGACCCGTGGGGAAGCAGCAAACCTGGCGGCAACTCTGAGGGAAATGGAAACAAAGGCGGTCGCGATCAAGGGCCACCTGATTTAGATGATATCTTCCGCAAACTGAGCAAAAAACTCGGTGGTCTGGGCGGCGGTAAAGGCACCGGATCTGGCGGTGGCAGTTCATCGCAAGGCCCTCGTCCGCAGCTTGGCGGTCGTGTCGTTACCATCGCAGCGGCAGCGATTGTCATTATCTGGGCGGCCAGTGGTTTCTATACCATTAAAGAAGCCGAACGCGGCGTGGTAACACGCTTTGGTAAATTCAGTCATCTGGTTGAGCCGGGTCTGAACTGGAAACCGACGTTTATCGACGAAGTCAAACCGGTGAACGTGGAAGCCGTGCGTGAACTGGCTGCTTCCGGTGTAATGCTGACGTCGGACGAAAACGTGGTGCGCGTTGAAATGAACGTGCAGTACCGCGTCACCAATCCGGAAAAATACCTGTATAGCGTGACCAGCCCGGATGACAGCCTGCGTCAGGCAACCGACAGCGCCCTGCGTGGGGTTATCGGTAAATACACCATGGACCGCATTCTGACGGAAGGTCGTACCGTGATTCGTAGCGATACTCAGCGCGAACTGGAAGAGACTATCCGCCCGTATGACATGGGTATCACTCTGCTGGACGTCAACTTCCAGGCCGCTCGTCCGCCGGAAGAAGTTAAAGCGGCGTTTGACGATGCGATTGCCGCGCGTGAAAACGAGCAGCAATACATTCGTGAAGCAGAAGCGTATACCAACGAAGTTCAGCCGCGTGCGAACGGTCAGGCGCAACGTATCCTTGAAGAGGCGCGTGCGTACAAAGCCCAAACCATCCTGGAAGCTCAGGGTGAAGTGGCACGCTTTGCTAAACTTCTGCCGGAATATAAAGCCGCGCCGGAAATTACTCGCGAGCGTCTGTATATCGAGACGATGGAAAAAGTGTTGGGCAACACCCGCAAAGTGCTGGTTAACGATAAAGGTGGCAACCTGATGGTTCTGCCGTTAGACCAGATGCTGAAAGGTGGTAATGCGCCTGCGGCGAAGAGCGACAACGGTGCCAGCAATCTGCTGCGTCTGCCGCCAGCCTCTTCCTCCACCACCAGTGGAGCAAGCAACACGTCGTCCACCAGTCAGGGCGATATTATGGACCAACGCCGCGCCAACGCGCAGCGTAACGACTACCAGCGTCAGGGGGAATAACGATGCGTAAGTCAGTTATCGCGATTATCATCATCGTGCTGGTAGTGCTTTACATGTCTGTCTTTGTCGTCAAAGAAGGTGAGCGCGGTATTACGCTGCGTTTTGGTAAGGTACTGCGTGACGATGACAACAAACCTCTGGTTTATGAGCCGGGTCTGCATTTCAAGATACCGTTCATTGAAACGGTAAAAATGCTCGACGCGCGTATTCAGACCATGGACAACCAGGCCGACCGCTTTGTGACCAAAGAGAAGAAAGACCTTATCGTCGACTCTTACATCAAATGGCGCATCAGCGATTTCAGCCGTTACTACCTGGCAACGGGCGGTGGCGACATTTCGCAAGCGGAAGTGCTGTTGAAACGTAAATTCTCTGACCGTCTGCGTTCTGAAATTGGTCGCCTGGACGTGAAAGATATCGTCACCGATTCCCGTGGTCGTCTGACCCTGGAAGTGCGAGATGCGCTGAACTCCGGTTCTGCGGGGACAGAAGATGAAGTTAGTACCCCTGCGGCAGATAACGCCATTGCTGAAGCGGCAGAGCGTGTAGCTGCTGAAACAAAAGGTAAAGTGGCAGCCATCAACCCGAACAGTATGGCGGCGCTGGGTATTGAAGTTGTCGATGTACGTATCAAACAGATCAACCTGCCGGCCGAAGTATCTGAAGCGATCTACAACCGTATGCGCGCCGAGCGTGAAGCGGTAGCACGTCGTCATCGTTCACAAGGTCAGGAAGAAGCAGAAAAACTGCGTGCGACTGCTGACTATGAAGTCACCAGAACGCTGGCAGAAGCAGAGCGTCAGGGCCGTATCATGCGCGGTGAAGGCGATGCCGAGGCTGCCAAGCTGTTTGCAGACGCATTCAGCAAGGATCCAGATTTCTACGCGTTCATCCGTAGCCTGCGTGCTTATGAGAGCAGCTTCTCTGGTAATCAGGACGTGATGGTCATGAGCCCGGACAGCGATTTCTTCCGCTACATGAAGACGCCGACTTCCGCAACGCGTTAATATAACGACTGCGGTACAGGTCAATAAAGCCACCGCATCCTCAGGGATGTCGGTGGTTTTCTTTTTCTATAAGGATAATGAATGAATTCGACAATCTGGCTGGCGCTTGCCCTGGTTTTGGTGCTGGAAGGTTTAGGGCCGATGCTTTACCCGAAGGCATGGAAGAAGATGATCTCTGCGATGACCAATTTGCCCGATAATATTTTACGTCGTTTTGGCGGTGGACTTGTGGTTGCGGGCATTGTGGTCTACTACATGTTGAGGAAAACGATTGGCTGAACAAAAAATATACTGACTAAGGTCATTTTTGGATGCAAAAAGTGCTGTAACTCTGAAAAAGCGATGGTAGAATCCATTTTTAAGCAAACGGTGATTTTGAAAAATGGGTAACAACGTCGTCGTACTGGGCACCCAATGGGGTGACGAAGGTAAAGGTAAGATCGTCGATCTTCTGACTGAACGGGCTAAATATGTTGTACGCTACCAGGGCGGTCACAACGCAGGCCATACTCTCGTAATCAACGGTGAAAAAACCGTTCTCCATCTTATTCCATCAGGTATTCTCCGCGAGAATGTAACCAGCATCATCGGTAACGGTGTTGTGCTGTCTCCGGCCGCGCTGATGAAAGAGATGAAAGAACTGGAAGACCGTGGCATCCCCGTTCGTGAGCGTCTGCTGCTGTCTGAAGCATGTCCGCTGATCCTTGATTATCACGTTGCGCTGGATAACGCGCGTGAGAAAGCGCGTGGCGCGAAAGCGATCGGCACCACCGGTCGTGGTATCGGGCCTGCTTATGAAGACAAAGTAGCACGTCGCGGTCTGCGTGTTGGCGACCTTTTCGACAAAGAAACCTTCGCTGAAAAACTGAAAGAAGTGATGGAATATCACAACTTCCAGTTGGTTAACTACTACAAAGCTGAAGCGGTTGATTACCAGAAAGTTCTGGATGATACGATGGCTGTTGCCGACATCCTGACTTCTATGGTGGTTGATGTTTCTGACCTGCTCGACCAGGCGCGTCAGCGTGGCGATTTCGTCATGTTCGAAGGTGCGCAGGGGACGCTGCTGGATATCGACCACGGTACTTATCCGTACGTAACTTCTTCCAACACCACTGCTGGTGGCGTGGCGACCGGTTCCGGCCTGGGCCCGCGTTATGTTGATTACGTTCTGGGTATCCTCAAAGCTTACTCCACTCGTGTAGGTGCAGGTCCGTTCCCGACCGAACTGTTTGATGAAACCGGCGAGTTCCTCTGCAAGCAGGGTAACGAATTTGGCGCGACTACTGGTCGCCGTCGTCGTACCGGCTGGCTGGACACCGTTGCCGTTCGTCGTGCGGTGCAGCTGAACTCCCTGTCTGGCTTCTGCCTGACCAAACTGGACGTACTGGACGGCCTGAAAGAGGTAAAACTCTGCGTGGCTTACCGTATGCCGGATGGTCGTGAAGTGACTACCACTCCGCTGGCAGCAGACGACTGGAAAGGTGTAGAACCGATTTACGAAACCATGCCGGGCTGGTCTGAATCCACCTTCGGCGTGAAAGATCGTAGCGGTCTGCCGCAGGCGGCGCTGAACTACATCAAGCGCATTGAAGAACTGACCGGTGTACCGATCGATATCATCTCCACTGGTCCGGATCGTACTGAAACCATGATTCTGCGCGACCCGTTCGACGCGTAATTCTGGTACGCCCGGCAGATATTTTGCCTGCTGGGCTAACAGTGTGATACATTGCTGTGTCGGGTAAGCCATTACGCTATCCGACACAGTGTTAAATCCTCGCTTTTTTCCTTCCCCAAACTGAAATAAATTAGCGACACAGCTTGTGGCTGGTTTATCATCAATATAAATGTATTTTTTCCCGATTTCCCTTTTTTGAGGTTGATGTGCAGTTAACGAGTTTCACTGATTACGGATTACGTGCGCTGATCTATATGGCGTCATTGCCAGAAGGGCGGATGACCAGTATTTCTGAAGTGACTGACGTTTACGGCGTCTCCCGTAATCATATGGTCAAAATAATCAATCAACTTAGTCGTGCCGGCTACGTGACTGCTGTTCGTGGAAAAAATGGCGGCATTCGCCTGGGTAAACCGGCGAGTGCGATACGTATTGGTGATGTAGTGCGCGAGCTGGAGCCCTTATCGCTGGTGAATTGCAGCAGTGAGTTTTGCCACATTACACCTGCCTGTCGGTTGAAACAGGCACTTTCTAAGGCCGTGCAAAGTTTTCTTACGGAACTGGATAACTACACGCTTGCCGATTTGGTTGAAGAGAATCAACCGCTTTATAAATTATTGCTGGTGGAGTGACGAAAATCTTCATCAGAGATGACAACGGAGGAACCGAGATGTCACAAGATCCTTTCCAGGAACGCGAAGCTGAAAAATACGCGAATCCCATCCCTAGTCGGGAATTTATCCTCGAACATTTAACTAAACGTGAAAAACCGGCCAGCCGCGATGAGCTGGCGGTAGAACTGCACATTGAAGGAGAAGAGCAGCTTGAAGGCCTGCGTCGCCGCCTGCGCGCGATGGAGCGCGACGGTCAACTGGTCTTCACTCGTCGTCAGTGCTATGCGCTGCCGGAACGCCTCGACCTGGTGAAAGGTACCGTTATTGGCCACCGTGATGGCTACGGCTTTCTGCGGGTTGAAGGACGTAAAGATGATTTGTATCTCTCCAGCGAGCAGATGAAAACCTGCATTCATGGCGATCAGGTGCTGGCGCAGCCGCTGGGTGCTGACCGTAAAGGTCGCCGTGAAGCGCGTATTGTCCGCGTACTGGTGCCAAAAACCAGCCAGATTGTTGGCCGCTACTTTACCGAAGCGGGCGTCGGCTTTGTGGTTCCTGACGACAGCCGTCTGAGCTTCGATATCTTAATCCCGCCCGATCAGATCATGGGCGCGCGGATGGGCTTTGTGGTGGTTGTTGAACTGACCCAACGCCCTACTCGCCGTACCAAAGCGGTGGGTAAAATCGTCGAAGTGCTGGGCGACAATATGGGTACCGGCATGGCGGTTGATATCGCCCTGCGCACCCATGAAATTCCGTACATCTGGCCGCAGGCTGTTGAGCAACAGGTTGCCGGGCTGAAAGAAGAAGTGCCGGAAGAAGCAAAAGCGGGCCGTGTCGATCTGCGCGATTTACCGCTGGTCACCATTGATGGCGAAGACGCCCGTGACTTTGACGATGCAGTTTACTGCGAGAAAAAACGCGGCGGCGGCTGGCGTTTATGGGTCGCGATTGCCGACGTCAGCTACTATGTGCGTCCGCCAACGCCGCTGGACAGAGAAGCGCGTAACCGTGGTACTTCGGTCTACTTCCCTTCGCAAGTTATCCCGATGCTGCCGGAAGTGCTCTCTAACGGTTTGTGCTCGCTCAATCCGCAGGTAGACCGCCTGTGTATGGTGTGCGAGATGACAATTTCGTCGAAAGGCCGCCTGACTGGCTACAAATTCTACGAAGCGGTGATGAGCTCTCACGCGCGTCTGACCTACACCAAAGTCTGGCATATTCTGCAAGGCGATCAGGATCTGCGCGAGCAGTACGCCCCGCTGGTTAAGCATCTCGAAGAGTTACATAATCTCTACAAAGTGCTGGATAAAGCCCGTGAAGAACGCGGCGGGATCTCGTTTGAGAGCGAAGAAGCGAAGTTTATTTTTAACGCTGAACGCCGTATTGAGCGTATCGAACAGACCCAGCGTAACGACGCGCACAAACTCATTGAAGAGTGCATGATTCTGGCGAATATCTCGGCGGCGCGTTTCGTTGAGAAAGCCAAAGAACCGGCATTGTTCCGTATTCACGACAAGCCGAGCACCGAAGCGATTACCTCTTTCCGTTCTGTTCTGGCGGAGCTGGGGCTGGAATTGCCGGGCGGTAATAAGCCGGAACCGCGCGACTACGCAGAGCTGCTGGAGTCGGTTGCCGATCGTCCTGACGCAGAAATGCTGCAAACCATGCTACTGCGTTCAATGAAACAGGCGATTTACGATCCGGAAAACCGTGGCCACTTTGGTCTGGCATTACAGTCTTATGCGCACTTTACTTCACCGATTCGTCGCTATCCTGACCTGACGCTGCACCGCGCCATTAAATATTTACTGGCGAAAGAGCAGGGGCATCAGGGGAACACCACTGAAACCGGCGGCTACCATTATTCGATGGAAGAGATGTTGCAACTGGGCCAGCACTGTTCGATGGCGGAACGTCGAGCCGATGAAGCAACACGCGATGTGGCTGACTGGCTGAAATGCGACTTTATGCTTGACCAGGTAGGTAACGTCTTTAAAGGCGTAATCTCCAGCGTTACAGGCTTTGGCTTCTTCGTCCGCCTGGATGACCTGTTCATTGATGGTCTGGTCCACGTCTCTTCGCTGGATAACGACTACTATCGCTTTGACCAGGTGGGTCAACGTCTGATGGGCGAATCCAGCGGCCAGACTTATCGCCTGGGCGATCGTGTGGAAGTTCGCGTCGAAGCGGTTAATATGGACGAGCGCAAAATTGACTTTAGCCTGATCTCCAGCGAACGCGCACCGCGCAACGTCGGTAAAACGGCGCGCGAGAAAGCGAAAAAAGGTGATGCAGGCAAAAAAGGCGGCAAGCGTCGTCAGGTCGGTAAAAAGGTCAACTTTGAGCCAGACAGTGCCTTCCGCGGTGAGAAAAAAACGAAGCCGAAAGCAGCGAAGAAAGACGCGAGAAAAGCGAAAAAACCATCGGCTAAAACGCAGAAAATAGCCGCAGCGACCAAAGCGAAGCGTGCGGCGAAGAAAAAAGTGACAGAGTGATCAATACCCTCTTCAAACAGAAGAGGGGCAGATTGCTGACAAAATGCGCTTTGTTCATGCCGGATGCGGCGTGAACGCCTTATCCGGCCTACATAATCACGCAAATTCAATATATTGCAGGAATCATGTAGGTCAGATAAGCGTAGCGCATCAGGCAAAACGTAAACAACGAGTACATTAATGAGCGAAATGATTTACGGCATCCACGCAGTGCAGGCCCTGCTGGAGCGTGCCCCTGAACGTTTTCAGGAAGTCTTTATTTTAAAAGGCCGTGAAGATAAACGTCTGTTGCCGCTGATTCACGCCCTTGAGTCTCAGGGCGTGGTTATCCAGCTGGCAAACCGGCAATATCTCGACGAGAAAAGCGACGGTGCCGTGCATCAGGGCATTATCGCCCGCGTGAAGCCAGGACGTCAGTATCAGGAAAACGATCTGCCGGATCTGATCGCTTCGCTCGATCAACCTTTCCTGCTGATCCTCGACGGTGTAACCGATCCGCACAACCTCGGCGCGTGCCTGCGCAGCGCGGATGCAGCTGGCGTTCATGCGGTAATTGTGCCGAAAGATCGCTCTGCGCAACTCAACGCCACGGCGAAAAAAGTGGCCTGCGGCGCGGCAGAAAGCGTTCCGCTGATTCGGGTGACCAACCTGGCGCGCACCATGCGTATGTTGCAGGAAGAGAATATCTGGATCGTCGGTACGGCAGGTGAAGCGGATCATACGCTCTATCAGAGCAAAATGACCGGACGCCTGGCGTTGGTGATGGGCGCGGAAGGTGAAGGTATGCGTCGCCTGACTCGTGAACATTGTGATGAACTGATCAGCATCCCGATGGCGGGAAGCGTTTCTTCGCTGAACGTTTCGGTAGCGACAGGCATTTGCTTATTTGAAGCGGTGCGTCAGCGTAGCTAACTCCTCTGAATTATGAAAAACCATCCATTTTGGGATGGTTTTTTTTTATCTATAGCTGGTAAGATAATTATTGAAATAAAACATTCATCATATTAATTATTAACCTAAATTTATATGGAATAATATATGGCATGGACCCCATTAGCGCTGGCTGATGCGCTACAAACCTGGCCTGATATTGATATTAAAAATAGTGAAAACGCATTAATCATGAAAATGAATGATTATGGCGATTTACAGATCAATATCATATTTACTTCGCGACAAATTATTATAGAAACATTTATTTGCCCTGTAAGTTGTATTAAAAATCGTGAAGAATTTAATCTATTTCTGTTAAGGAATCAGAAATTAATGCCGCTTTCTTCGGTAGGAATCTCCAGTATTCAGCACGAAGAATATTATGTGGTATTTGGTGCTTTATCACTCAGTTCCTCACTTAGTGACATTATGCTTGAGATTACTACGCTGATAGATAACGCGATGGATCTCGCTGAAATCACAGAAGAATATTCGCATTAATTACAAGGACCAGTATTTATGGGGATTTTAAAAAGTTTATTTACGTTGGGTAAATCTGTGATCTCGCAAGCGGAAGAATCCATTGAAGAAGCACAGGGCGTTAGAATGCTGGAACAGCATATACGTGATGCCAAAGTAGAACTGGATAAGGCCGGTAAATCACGCGTCGATCTACTGGCAAGAGTGAAATTGAGCAACGATAAACTGAAAGATTTACGTGAACGCAAAGCCAGCCTGGAAAAGCGTGCTCTTGAAGCCTTAAGCAAAAACGTTAACCCGTCTTTGATTAATGAAGTTGCAGAAGAGATCGCTCGTCTGGAAAACCTCGTCAATGCTGAAGAACAAGTATTGGCAAATCTTGAAATCTCACGTGATGGTGTTGAAAAAGCAGTATCTGCTACAGCGCTGCGGATCTCTCAGTTTGAGCAACAGCTGGAAGTGGTGAAAGCGACAGAAGCAATGCAGCGTGCACAACAGGCTGTAACGACCTCTACCGTTGGCGCTTCTTCCAGCGTTTCGACAGCGGCAGAATCCTTAAAACGCCTGCAAACGCGTCAGGCCGAACGTCAGGCTCGGCTGGATGCTGCCGCACAGCTGGAAAAAGTCGCAGACGGTCGCGATCTTGACGAAAAGCTGGCAGAAGCTGGAATTGGCGGTGCCAATAAAAGTAGCGCCAAGGATGTATTAGCAAGACTGCAACGCCAACAGGATGAGTAATGTTCTTCTCCTGGATCATTAAAACTTGCCGACGCCACCTTTCCAGACTTACCTGGCCGGCATTGACTGGATTATTTACAGGACAGTATCTGTTTTGTTATCTGGTGTTAACAGCGTTGGATGAAAAGGCGTTGGTAGGTCAACTGAGTAATTTCATTTATTACTGCTCGGTTGTGGGATCAACGCTGGGGTTTGGTGATATCACTCCCCAAACGGTGGGGGGACGTCTGTTCACTGCGCTCTGGCAGATTCCTGTGAGTGTCGGTTTATTTGGCGCTTTAATGGGGAAAGTCATTGCATTGGTGCAAGACATATTGGCGAAAGGAATGACGGGAATGGGCGACTACAGCAATTTGCGCAACCATATGCTGGTCATTGGATGGCGTGGGCATCAGACCGAAAAGATGATTTCATTATTGTTGTTTGATGCCCGAAGAGCATTTGGCCGGGTACTTTTGTGTGAGCGGGATGATATGCAACATCCGATGCCTGGAAATAATTGGGTCGATTTCATCCGCATTAGTAATTTTAATGATCCGCATGAACATACCCGCATGGGACTGGCAAATTGCCAAAGTGTCATTATCTTTTCGCAAACCGATGAGCAGACGTTCACGACCGCACTATCCCTGGCGGATTTTATTCCTGAAAAATGCCATATCGTCGCTTATCTGGAAGATGAACGTTACGCTCGTTTATTAGAGGTTCATTGTCAACGTATTGAAATAGTGAGAAATATCTCAGCGGAACAACTTTCCCGTTCAATACAAGACCCCGGTTCTTCCCAATCAGTGGCGTCGATTATGAATCCAATGCTGGGGGATACGGGGTTTGTTTTACCGATCCCTGAACGGGTTCCCCCTATGCGCTATGGCGCATTGATGCATTATATGAAACTTCATCATGATGCCACCGTCCTGGGAATAAGCAGTTGTAAAAATGGTAGGGGAATGGAACTTAATCCAGTCGTTGCAACGGAAGTTAAAGGCGGTATGTGGCTGCATCTTATTGGCAATAACCGCATTTTGGCAGAAGAAGTGGCATGGCAGGACATAAAGGGAAGCATATGACAAGTTTTTTTCAGCGTCTGTTTGGTAAGGATGATAAACCTGCAATTGCACGCGGCCCACTGGGGCTGCATCTCAATAGTGGTTTTACGCTCGACACGTTAGCGTTTCGTTTGCTGGAAGATGAATTGCTAATTGCACTACCGGGTGAAGAATACACGGTAGCAGCAGTCAGCCACATCGATCTGGGCGGCGGTAGCCAGATTTTCCGCTACTACACTTCGGGCGATGAATTCCTGCAAATCAATACCACAGGCGGCGATCATATTGATGACATTGATGATATCAAGCTCTTTGTCTATGAAGAGAGCTACGGTATCAGTAAAGAGAGTCACTGGCGCGAGGCGATCAACGCCAAAGCGATGGGGGCGATGACTTTAAACTGGCAGGAAAAACGCTGGCAGCGATTTTTTAACCGCGAAGAGCCGGGAAATATCGAACCCGTCTACATGTTGGAAAAAGTTGAAAATCAAAATCATGCCAAATGGGAGGTCCATAATTTTACCATGGGCTACCAACGGCAGGTAACCGAAGATACCTACGAATATTTGCTGTTAAATGGTGAGGAATCTTTTAACGATCTCGGTGAGCCGGAGTGGTTATTTTCTCGTGCGCTGGGCGTCGATATCCCACTGACATCACTTAATATTATTGGTTAATTACAGGGACGTTTACGATGCATATACTGGATTCACTTCTTGCTTTTAGCGCCTATTTTTTTATTGGCGTGGCGATGGTAATTATTTTTCTTTTTATTTATTCTAAAATTACACCGCACAACGAATGGCAGTTAATTAAAAACAATAACATTGCTGCGTCACTGGCGTTCAGCGGTACATTGTTGGGTTACGTTATCCCTTTATCCAGTGCGGCAATTAATGCGGTGAGTATCCCGGATTATTTCGCCTGGGGTGGGATTGCACTGGTGATTCAGTTACTCGTTTTTGCTGGCGTCAGACTTTATATGCCAGCATTAAGCGAAAAAATTATTAATCACAATACCGCCGCAGGAGTGTTTATGGGAACCGCCGCGCTGGCGGGTGGTATTTTTAACGCAGCTTGTATGACATGGTAATGGACGATCATGGCCAAAAAACGCAAATCAAGAAATAACAGTCAAATTGGTCACGGAGCGATCAGTCGCATTGGTAGACCCAATAATCCTTTTGAACCGCGTCGCAATCGCTATGCGCAAAAATATCTGACGCTGGCGATTATGGGAGGTGCCGCTTTTTTAGTGGTCAAAGGATGGAGTGAAAGTAGCGACGTAGATAACGACGGTGACGGAACGTTTTACTCGACAGTGCAGGATTGTATTGATGATGGTAATAATGCAGATATCTGCGCGCGTGGCTGGAACAATGCCAAAGCCGCATTTTATGCCGACGTACCAAAGAATATGACTCAGCAGAATTGTCAGTCTAAGTATGCAAATTGCTATTTTGACAACGTCGAACAGAGTTGGATCCCAGTCGTTTCTGGCTTTTTATTAAGCCGGGTTGTTCGTAAAGATCGTGATGAACAGTTCGTCTACAACAGTGGCGGCTCCTCATTTGCTTCCCGTCCTGTCTGGCGCAACACTTCCGGTGACTATTCCTGGCGCTCCGGCACAGGCAAAAAAGAGTCTTACTCCACGGGCGGTTTTACCTCCAAAAAAGCATCGACTGTTTCTCGCGGCGGCTATGGTCGCTCCTCCAGCGCCCGTGGGCATTGGGGAGGTTAATTATGCTGAGACATAATGTTCCTGTACGGCGGGATCTGGACCGGATTGCCGCCGATAACGGTTTCGACTTTCATATCATCGATAATGAAATCTATTGGGATGAGAGTCGGGCCTACCGATTTACCCTGCGCCAGATTGAAGAGCAGATCGAAAAACCGACTGCGGAACTGCATCAGATGTGCCTTGAGGTGGTAGAGCGCGCGGTTCAAGATGAAGAGATCCTGACGCAACTGGCGATCCCACCACTGTATTGGGAGGTGATCGCTGAAAGTTGGCGTGCGCGCGATCCTTCGCTGTATGGTCGGATGGATTTTGCCTGGTGTGGTAATGCGCCGGTTAAGTTGCTGGAGTATAACGCCGATACGCCAACCTCATTGTACGAGTCGGCTTATTTCCAGTGGTTGTGGCTGGAAGATGCACGGCGCAGCGGCATTATTCCGCGTGATGCCGATCAGTACAATGCCATTCAGGAACGCCTGATTTCGCGCTTTAGCGAGCTTTACAGCCGGGAACCGTTTTATTTTTGCTGCTGTCAGGATACCGACGAAGACAGGTCTACCGTATTGTACTTGCAGGACTGCGCCCAGCAGGCAGGGCAGGAGTCGCGGTTTATCTACATTGAAGATCTCGGTTTGGGTGTCGGCGGTGTGCTGACCGATCTTGATGATAACGTCATCCAGCGTGCATTTAAGTTGTATCCGCAGGAGTGGATGATGCGTGATGATAACGGCCCGCTGCTGCGCAAGCGCCGTGAACAATGGGTGGAACCGTTATGGAAAAGCATATTGAGTAATAAAGGGTTAATGCCGCTACTTTGGCGCTTTTTCCCTGGTCATCCTAACCTTCTGGCATCCTGGTTCGATGGTGAAAAAACACAGATTGCCGCTGGCGAAAGCTATGTGCGTAAACCGATCTACTCGCGAGAAGGCGGCAACGTCACCATTTTCGACGGCCATAATAACGTTGTTGACCACGCTGATGGTGATTACGCCGATGAACCGATGATCTACCAGGCGTTTCAACCTCTGCCGCGATTTGGCGATAGCTACACACTCATTGGTAGCTGGATTGTCGATGATGAAGCGTGCGGTATGGGTATTCGCGAAGATAACACGCTGATCACTAAAGATACCTCGCGTTTTGTTCCGCATTACATTGCTGGTTAAGAATGTTTTAGCAATCTCTTTCTGTCAGGAATCCGTGGCAGTGACCATACTAATGGTGACTGCCATTGATGGAGGGAGACACAGTGCACTGGCAAACTCACACCGTTTTCAATCAACCGATACCCTTAAATAACAGCAATCTATACCTTTCCGATGGTGCGCTCTGCGAAGCGGTAACGCGTGAAGGTGCTGGCTGGGATAGCGATTTTCTTGCCAGTATTGGTCAGCAGTTAGGAACGGCTGAATCTCTTGAGCTGGGGCGGCTGGCGAATGTGAACCCGCCTGAACTGTTGCGCTACGATGCCCAGGGACGTCGTCTGGACGATGTGCGTTTTCATCCCGCATGGCATCTGCTGATGCAGGCGTTATGTACCAATCGGGTACACAATCTGGCCTGGGAAGAAGATGCGCGTTCTGGCGCATTTGTGGCGCGGGCGGCGCGTTTTATGTTACACGCTCAGGTTGAGGCCGGGTCGTTATGCCCGATAACCATGACATTTGCCGCCACGCCCTTGCTGTTACAGATGCTACCTGCGCCGTTTCAGGACTGGACCACTCCGCTATTGAGCGATCGCTACGATTCCCACTTATTGCCTGGCGGGCAAAAACGCGGCCTGTTGATTGGCATGGGAATGACGGAAAAGCAGGGTGGTTCCGATGTGATGAGCAACACCACTCGTGCAGAACGTCTGGATGATGGTTCTTACCGGCTGGTGGGGCATAAATGGTTTTTCTCGGTGCCGCAAAGCGACGCGCATTTGGTGCTGGCGCAGACCTCGGGCGGTTTATCCTGCTTTTTTGTGCCGCGCTTTTTACCTGACGGGCAACGGAATGCGATTCGCCTGGAACGGCTGAAAGATAAGCTGGGCAATCGCTCCAATGCCAGTTGCGAAGTGGAGTTTCAGGATGCCATCGGCTGGTTGTTGGGTCAGGAGGGAGAAGGTATTCGCCTGATCCTCAAAATGGGCGGGATGACGCGTTTTGATTGTGCCCTGGGGAGCCATGCCATGATGCGCCGAGCGTTCTCGATGGCGATTTATCATGCTCATCAACGGCAGGTATTTGGTAATCCGTTGATCCAACAGCCTCTGATGCGTCACGTCTTAAGCCGCATGGCGCTTCAGCTTGAAGGGCAAACCGCGTTGTTGTTTCGCCTTGCGCGAGCGTGGGATCGGCGTACCGATGCCAAAGAAGCCCTGTGGGCGCGTTTATTTACGCCCGCGGCGAAATATGTCATCTGCAAACGTGGCATCCCGTTTGTGGCCGAAGCGATGGAGGTGCTGGGTGGCATCGGTTATTGCGAGGAGAGCGAGCTGCCGCGGCTGTATCGGGAGATGCCGGTAAACAGCATCTGGGAAGGTTCCGGCAATATTATGTGTCTGGATGTGCTGCGCGTTCTCAATAAACAAGCGGGCGTATACGACTTATTATCGGAAGCGTTTATGGAAGTGAAAGGGCAGGATCGCTATTTTGATCGCGCGGTTCGTCGTTTACAGCAGCAGCTGCGTAAGCCTGCTGAAGAACTGGGGCGAGAAATTACTCATCAGCTATTCTTGCTGGGCTGCGGCGCGCAAATGTTGAAATATTCCTCTCCGCCAATGGCACAGGCGTGGTGTCAGATGATGTTTGATACGCGTGGAGGCGTGCGGTTTTCTGAGCAGATCCAGAATGATTTATTGCTGCGGGCGACGGGCGGCGTGTGTTTGTAAGCGTTCATGCCTGTCGTAAGGCTGATTTTGATTAACTGAGTGAAATATAATGATTTTGTAGGCCGGACAAGGCACTGGCGCCGCATCCGGCATTTTTCATTCGATGTTGATGACATTCATGCATACAGTATCGCCTGTACACGCCAGTTATCGGGCTGCTGGTCTTCGTACATGGTAATAATACGATACCATGACGCCCCTTGTTCATCGGCTTTTAACGCCACGATACGTTCCACGTCATGCGGATCCCCTGAAATATTGCTAACCGAGATCTGACCTATTTCATTCAGGCCCGTCACGCAGTCAGCACTGGCGAATTCTGCAGACTGTGCCGTGGCGCTCGCAGGATAAGTCACTAATTGCAGCGAGGGTGAGGCAAGTAATTGTTTCATCGTCAGCTCCATTTTTCGTTTCCCCACATATTGCAGGGCATTCCATCGCGGTAATAAACGCCCGAGCTTCCAGCCGGAAATTTATTGTGCACAGGTAAACGCATAGGGACGCAAAGCAATGTAAAGCTGACTGTGTAAGTTGTCTGATTTATTTACGGTATATACTCGTCATACTTCAAGTTGCATGTGCTGCGTCTGCGGGTTATTCGGCCCATCCATGGGCCTCACCCCTTACGGGGTCGCTGCAAGCAGCGTTCAAATCCGCTCCATGCGGATTTGTCGCTCACCCAGTCGTTTATTATGTAAGCTCCCGGGGATTCTCTCGCTTGTCGCGTTACTCGGCCTGAGGCCTCGCCCTTTCAGGGCCAACGCAAGCGTTGTTCAAAACGCCCCTGCCGTTTTGTCCTGCATCTCGAATTATTTAGAGTATAAAATGGCTTGTGAGTACCACTGTCCTGTCACGATGGTTTCATCCACCATGACGACAACGTAATAATCAGCTTTTGCAGCGACAGCTTTCGCTCTGATTTCTGCTAATGCGTCATCCGGAGAACCCCGAACCATCGTGCTTACGCTACCTATTCGCTGTAACCCTTGCGTCTGGTCGCGGCGAATCTCTTGCGGATGGTCCGTTACGGGTGGTGCTGGCTGTGGCGTACCTTGCAGTGCGCTACAGGCACTTAACATCAACACCAATAATAAACTGGCAAACCGGTAAATAACGCTATTACGTTTCCTGCTAACCATAGTGTAGTGCCTTATTAATTTAACTTTGGGGGAATGTTCCCGAATTGTTACCTGGTACGCGATTTTCGAATGAAAACGTGGTGAAAGCGTAACCTACATCTCAACATTATGAACTAATACTGCCAGCAGAAACTTGTGCTAAGGATTTCTTCATGTCATACCAGACTCAAAGGAGAAATAGATGATTGAATTAGAATCACGCGTGCTGGCAGATATTCCCGTTCTTCACGCTTATCCCGTAGGGCAAAAAGATACACCGTTACCGTGTGTGATTTTTTATCACGGATTTACTTCATCCAGCCTGGTTTATAGCTATTTTGCCGTCGCGCTGGCACAGGCTGGTTTACGGGTGATCATGCCGGATGCGCCCGATCACGGTAGCCGTTTTAGTGGCGACGCACCGCGACGGTTAAATCAATTCTGGCAAATCTTGCTACAAAGTATGCAGGAATTCACTACCTTACGTGCGGCAATAGCCGAAGAAAAATGGCTACTTGATGAACGCCTGGCGGTTGGTGGCGCGTCGATGGGCGCAATGACCGCGCTAGGGATTGCGGCCCGCCATCCTGGAGTGAAATGTACTGCCAGTATGATGGGATCCGGTTATTTCACATCGCTTGCCCGAACGCTGTTTCCTCCGTTGCAGCCTGAAACGCCAGCACAGCAAAACGAATTTAATAACATTATTGCTCCACTGGCAGAGTGGGAAGCGACAAACCACCTGGACGAACTGGGAAACAGGCCACTGCTGTTATGGCATGGCCTTGACGATGATGTCGTGCCTGCCGAGGAATCACTACGTTTGCAGCAGGTATTAAGCGAGTGGGGACGAGATAAACAGTTAACCTGTTCATGGCAGCCAGGCGTGCGTCACCGCATTACGCCAGAGGCGTTAGAGGCCGCCGTGACATTTTTCTGTCAGCATCTTTAAACACGCAGAATGCTGACCCCTTGCGCTTCCAGTTGTTGCAGGATCTCCGGATTAGCATTTTTGCCGGTGATCAACATATCGATTTGATCCGCGCGGCTAAAGAGCATACCCGCGCGCTCACCAATCTTACTGCTATCGACCAGCACTACCAGTTTCCCCACCACACTCAGCATCTTCTGCTCTGCCATCGCCGTCAGCATATCGGTTTTATACAAACCTTCCGCCGTCAGTCCTTTACCGCTGGTAAACATCCAGTGTCCGGCATAAAGACTGTTTTCGCTGCCTTGCGGGCTTAAGGTGATGGACTGGCTTTTGTTGTACTGCCCGCCCATGATGATCACGCTGTCATGTTCCTGATCGATAAGGTAATTTGCCAGCGGTAAATAATTAGTGATGATTTGCACCGGTTTACCACACATTTCTCGTCCGAGTAGAAACGCGGTGGAGCCGCAATTGATGACCACGCTTTCACCAGGATTCACCAGCTGTGAGGCCGCTTTAGCAATACGTACTTTTTCATCGTGATTCTGCGCTTGATGCAGATTCATCGGCGTCCAGCGCGGGCGCTGTTGGGTAATGGCTTCTGCACCATTGCGCACTTTTTTCAGTTTGCCGCTTTCGTCGAGTTTATTGATATCGCGTCGCGCGGTAGCAGGTGAAATTCCCAGACGCTCAACGACTTTCTCAACGGTCACAAAGCCCAATTGTGCGAGCATTTCCAGGAGAATTTGATGTCTTTGTGCTTCAGTCATGAGCTATTCCGATAAAATTTGATTTTTTTAGATGATATTTGAAATAGCGAGGAAATACTACGCCGGATAGCGTCGCGCTACCCGGCATAAACAACAAGTTACAGGAACGATTTGAACGGAAGATCCGGTTCAATGGTGAAACAATCGTCAAAACCACGCGGATAGTGATACTCGAAGTTGTCTTTATCCAGCGGCCAGGTGAACTTGCCGCCCACCTGCCAGATAAACGGCTTAAAGCCATACTTCAGACGATCTTTTTTCATCTCCCACAACACGCGGATCTCTTGTGGATCAGCCTGGAAGTTAGACCAAATGTCGTGGTGGAACGGGATCACCACTTTGGTGTTGAGCGCTTCGGCCATGCGTAGAATATCGGCGCTGGTCATCTTGTCAGTAATTCCGCGCGGATTCTCACCATAAGATCCTAAAGCCACGTCGATCTGGTGCTCATTACCATGTTTCGCGTAGTAGTTCGAGTAGTGGGAATCGCCGCTGTGATACAGGGAGCCACCCGGTGTTTTGAACAGGTAGTTCACCGCGCGATCGTCCATACCGTCTGGCAGTACGCCAGCCGCTTTTTGGTCGGCAGGTAGGGTAATCAGTGCTGTACGATCAAAGGCGTCAAGGGCGTGAATTTCAATGTCTTTTACTTTCACTACGTCGCCCGGTTTGACCACGATGAAACGCTCTTTCGGCACGCCCCAGCCAATCCATAAATCAACGCAGGTTTTCGGTCCGATAAACGGTACGTCATCAGCGCAGTTCTGCATTACGGCAGCAGCGACGTTGACGTCAATATGATCGTTGTGATCGTGAGTCGCCAGTACGGCGTCGATCTGACGAATCGCAAACGGATCAAGAACAAACGGCGTGGTGCGCAGGTTCGGTTGCAGTTTTTTCACGCCCGCCATGCGCTGCATCTGGTGGCCCTGTTTCATCAGTGGGTTACCGTGGCTTTGTTTGCCGGTGCCGCACCAAAAATCGACGCAGACGTTGGTGCCGCCTTCCGATTTCAACCAGATCCCAGTGCAACCGAGCCACCACATCGCGAATGTACCTGGTGCGACCTGCTCTTGCTCGATTTCTTCATTCAGCCAGTTACCCCATTCCGGGAAAGTGATCAGGATCCAGGATTCACGGGTGATACTTTTCACTTTACTCATCGCCATTTACCTTCATGATAGTTCAATTCGAATCATTGCGTGATTGGTTTTGATTAATCCTGACACTATTTTTTCAGGAAGGCAATGACCATTTTTTGGCTTTTTGCCGTGGGATGTATGGGGATGTTTGCGTTTAGAAAGATTTAATGAAATATATGATCAAGATAACATGATGAATATAAATGAATAATTGTTTGGTTTTGCGAATCCCGCATTTTCGTTATGGAATTATTTGCGTGGCACGTCACATTTAATCATAAATAATCTTGTTGTGATTACTTTTGAAAATTAGAGTAAGCGCACAACATTCCGGGTGTGCGGAATATCCGGTTACCTCTTCTTCAGGAGATCGTTATGGAGATCCTCTACAACATCTTTACCGTGTTTTTTAACCAGGTCATGACCAATGCCCCGTTACTACTGGGTATCGTGACCTGCCTGGGCTACATCCTGCTGCGTAAAAGCGTCAGCGTGATTATCAAAGGCACCATCAAAACGATTATCGGTTTTATGCTGCTGCAGGCAGGGTCCGGCATCCTGACCAGCACCTTCAAACCGGTGGTGGCGAAAATGTCGGAAGTCTATGGCATTAATGGTGCGATTTCAGATACCTATGCCTCAATGATGGCGACCATCGAACGCATGGGCGATGCCTATAGCTGGGTGGGTTACGCAGTGTTGCTGGCTCTGGCGCTGAACATCTGTTACGTGCTGCTGCGTCGTATTACCGGCATTCGTACCATCATGCTGACCGGCCACATTATGTTCCAGCAGGCGGGGCTGATTGCCGTGACGTTGTTTATCTTCGGCTACTCCATGTGGACGACCATTATCTGCACGGCGATTCTGGTTTCGCTCTACTGGGGCATCACTTCCAACATGATGTACAAGCCGACTCAGGAAGTCACCGACGGCTGCGGTTTCTCCATCGGTCACCAGCAACAGTTTGCATCATGGGTTGCTTATAAAGTCGCGCCGTTCCTCGGCAAAAAAGAGGAGAGCGTTGAAGACCTCAAACTGCCGGGCTGGCTGAACATTTTCCACGACAACATCGTCTCCACGGCGATTGTGATGACCATCTTCTTTGGCGCCATTCTGCTCTCCTTCGGTATCGACACCGTGCAGGCGATGGCAGGTAAAGTGAACTGGATGGTCTACATCCTGCAAACCGGTTTCTCCTTTGCGGTAGCGATCTTCATCATCACTCAGGGCGTGCGCATGTTTGTTGCGGAACTCTCTGAAGCGTTTAACGGTATCTCCCAGCGTCTTATCCCCGGTGCGGTTCTGGCGATTGACTGTGCGGCTATCTATAGCTTCGCGCCGAACGCCGTGGTCTGGGGCTTTATGTGGGGCACCATCGGTCAGCTGATTGCGGTTGGCATCCTGGTCGCCTGTGGTTCTTCGATCCTGATTATTCCAGGCTTTATCCCGATGTTCTTCTCCAACGCCACCATCGGCGTGTTTGCTAACCACTTCGGCGGTTGGCGTGCGGCGATCAAGATTTGTCTGGTGATGGGGATGATTGAAATATTTGGTTGTGTCTGGGCGGTGAAACTCACCGGAATGAGCGCCTGGATGGGCATGGCGGACTGGTCAATTCTGGCGCCGCCGATGATGCAGGGTTTCTTCTCCATCGGTATCGCCTTTATGACCGTCATCATTGTCATTGCACTGGCTTATATGTTCTTCGCTGGCCGCGCGCTGCGCGCAGAAGAAGACGCAGAAAAACAACTGGCAGAACAGTCTGCTTAATAAGGAGTTTTGATTATGACCGTACGTATTCTGGCTGTGTGGCAACGGACAAGGCAGTTCCATGATCATGAAAATGAAAGTGGACCAGTTTTTAACCCAATCAAACATTGACCACACGGTAAACAGCTGCGCGGTTGGCGAGTACAAAAGCGAGTTGAGCGGCGCGGATATCATTATCGCCTCTACCCATATTGCGGGCGAAATCACCGTGACCGGCAACAAATACGTGGTTGGTGTGCGCAACATGCTTTCTCCGGCTGACTTTGGCCCGAAACTGCTGGAAGTGATCAAAGAACATTTCCCGCAGGACGTGAAGTAAGGGCGCGCCATGAAATTACGTGATTCGCTGGCTGAGAATAAATCCATCCGTCTGCAGGCTGAAGCTGAAACCTGGCAGGACGCGGTGAAAATCGGCGTTGACCTGCTGGTGGCGGCGGATGTTGTCGAGCCGCGTTACTACCAGGCGATTCTGGATGCGGTTGAACAGCACGGCCCGTACTTTGTGCTCGCGCCAGGGCTGGCAATGCCGCACGGGCGTCCGGAAGAGGGCGTCAAAAAAACCGGTTTTGCGCTGGTGACGCTGAAAAAGCCGCTGGAGTTTAACCACGAAGATAACGATCCGGTGGATATCCTCATCACCATGGCGGCGGTCGATGCCAACACTCACCAGGAAGTGGGCATCATGCAGATCGTCAACCTGTTTGAAGATGAAGAGAATTTCGACCGTTTACGCGCCTGCCGTACCGAGCAGGAAGTCCTGGATTTAATTGACCGCACCAACGCGGCAGCTTAATAAGGAATTGAAGATGTCATTACCGATGTTGCAAGTCGCGCTGGACAACCAGACTATGGACAGCGCCTACGAAACCACTCGCCTGATTGCTGAAGAAGTCGACATTATCGAAGTGGGCACCATTCTGTGCGTGGGTGAAGGTGTGCGTGCGGTGCGCGATCTGAAAGCGCTCTATCCGCACAAAATCGTGCTGGCAGACGCCAAAATTGCCGATGCGGGCAAAATCCTTTCTCGTATGTGCTTTGAAGCCAACGCTGACTGGGTCACCGTCATTTGCTGTGCGGATATCAACACCGCCAAAGGCGCGCTGGACGTGGCAAAAGAGTTCAACGGCGATGTACAGATCGAACTGACCGGTTACTGGACCTGGGAACAGGCGCAGCAGTGGCGCGACGCAGGCATTGGGCAGGTGGTTTATCACCGTAGCCGTGACGCACAGGCCGCTGGCGTCGCGTGGGGCGAAGCGGACATTACCGCGATCAAACGTCTTTCCGATATGGGCTTCAAAGTGACCGTGACCGGTGGCCTGGCGCTGGAAGATTTGCCGCTGTTCAAAGGTATTCCGATTCATGTCTTTATCGCGGGTCGCAGCATTCGTGATGCCGCTTCTCCGGTGGAAGCCGCGCGTCAGTTCAAACGTTCCATCGCCGAGTTGTGGGGCTAAGGAGCGGATATGTTGTCCAAACAAATCCCGCTTGGCATCTATGAAAAAGCGCTCCCCGCCGGGGAGTGCTGGCTGGAACGGCTGCAACTGGCAAAAACGTTAGGCTTCGATTTTGTCGAGATGTCGGTAGATGAAACTGACGAGCGCCTGTCGCGCCTCGACTGGAGCCGCGAGCAGCGTCTGGCGCTGGTGAATGCGATTGTTGAAACCGGCGTGCGCGTGCCGTCCATGTGCCTTTCCGCCCATCGTCGTTTCCCGCTGGGCAGTGAAGATGACGCGGTACGGGCGCAGGGGCTGGAGATTATGCGTAAAGCTATCCAGTTCGCTCAGGACGTTGGCATTCGCGTGATCCAGCTGGCGGGCTATGACGTTTACTATCAGGAAGCCAATAACGAAACGCGTCGTCGTTTTCGTGACGGGCTGAAAGAGAGCGTTGAGATGGCAAGCCGCGCGCAGGTGACGCTGGCAATGGAGATCATGGATTACCCATTGATGAATTCCATCAGCAAGGCGCTGGGTTACGCGCACTATCTCAACAATCCGTGGTTTCAGATCTACCCGGATATCGGCAATCTTTCTGCGTGGGATAACGACGTGCAGATGGAATTGCAGGCCGGAATCGGGCATATCGTCGCAGTGCATGTGAAAGACACTAAACCGGGAGTCTTTAAAAACGTGCCGTTTGGCGAAGGCGTGGTGGATTTCGAACGTTGCTTCGAAACGCTCAAAAAAAGTGGTTATTGCGGGCCGTACCTGATTGAGATGTGGAGCGAAACGGCGGAAGACCCGGCAGCAGAAGTGGCGAAAGCGCGTGATTGGGTGAAAGCGCGCATGGCCAAAGCAGGCATGGTGGAGGCGGCATAATGCAAAAGCTGAAACAGCAGGTGTTTGAAGCCAACATGGATCTGCCGCGTTACGGGCTGGTGACCTTTACCTGGGGCAACGTCAGCGCCATTGACCGCGAACGCGGGCTGGTGGTGATCAAGCCCAGCGGTGTCGCCTACGAAACCATGCAAGCGGACGATATGGTGGTGGTTGATGTGAGCGGCAAGGTGGTAGATGGGGAGTATCGTCCATCTTCAGACACCGCGACGCATCTCGAACTCTACCGCCGTTATCCGTCGCTCGGCGGTATTGTTCATACCCACTCCACTCATGCCACCGCATGGGCGCAGGCAGGGCTGGCGATCCCGGCGTTAGGCACCACGCACGCTGACTACTTTTTTGGCGATATCCCGTGTACGCGCGGGTTAAGCGAAGAAGAGGTGCAGGGCGAGTATGAACTGAACACCGGCAAAGTGATTATCGAAACGCTGGGTGACGCCGAGCCGCTGCATACGCCGGGAATTATGGTGTATCAGCACGGGCCATTCGCCTGGGGGAAAGATGCTCACGACGCGGTGCATAACGCGGTAGTGATGGAAGAAGTGGCGAAGATGGCGTGGATTGCGCGCGGCATTAACCCGCAACTGAATCCTATCGATAGCTACCTGATGAATAAACACTTCATGCGTAAGCACGGTCCTAACGCCTATTACGGGCAGAAGTAAGACACGCGCTGCGGAAATTTCCTTTTTGGGGAAATAACTGGTCTGATTCCGCAGCCGTTTTCAAAAAAAATGCCCCCGGTGAAGAGGGCAAAGCAAACTATGGCAATGTTTCGTTGGTTATACCTGGTGCTAGCGATAAATATCCGCGCTGGCGTGCATATTGCCGTTACTTCCCGGTTCCCGCATCAGAATCACGTGGTAGTGCGTTGCGCCCTGCGCATCGGTTTCTTCTTTTAATGCCTGACGCGCTTCACTTTCAGTGGCGAAGTTATGATTGATATAAATCACGCCTAAGCTCTGTACGTCATCCATATTTCTTGCCTGGTGGTTATTAATCTCAATGGCTGCCCATGAATTTGCACTTAGCAAAAGCACAGCCAGAAGGGCTAAAACACGACTGAACATAGATACCTCCTCGACGGCTGACTTTGTGTGCTCTCCTCTGTGATGTTCTTCTGATTTAATTTTAATCAATGATAAAGAAGTTGATGGTGACCATTTCTGATGCAGTTGTTCAAAAAAACACCGCGATGGAATGTGATGAACTTCAAATCAGCGAGTTAGTCTTTTTTAGCGAAAGATGAGATTTATTTCTCGGCTGGCCTTGAGTTTAGAAGGGTATGTCAGTACTATAACGCGTCATTTTTCAGCCGACCTTTAACACGTTCCTTGCCTCCCCGGGATTCGGCTGACCCAGACAGGAGGCTGAATAATCCGTAAGGAGCAATTCGATGCGTCATTACGAAATCGTTTTTATGGTCCATCCTGACCAGAGCGAACAGGTTCCGGGCATGATCGAGCGCTACACTGCTGCCATCACTGGTGCAGAAGGCAAGATCCACCGTCTGGAAGACTGGGGCCGCCGTCAGCTGGCTTACCCGATCAACAAACTGCACAAAGCTCACTACGTTCTGATGAACGTTGAAGCTCCGCAGGAAGTGATCGATGAGCTGGAAACTACCTTCCGCTTCAACGATGCCGTTATCCGCAGCATGGTTATGCGTACCAAGCACGCTGTTACCGAAGCATCTCCGATGGTTAAAGCGAAAGACGAGCGCCGTGAGCGTCGCGATGATTTCGCAAACGAAACCGCTGATGATGCTGAAGCTGGGGATTCTGAAGAGTAATTTCTGATGACCAACCGTCTGGTGTTGTCCGGCACCGTGTGCAGGACTCCCCTTCGAAAGGTCAGTCCATCAGGAATTCCTCACTGCCAGTTCGTGCTTGAGCATCGTTCTGTGCAGGAGGAAGCCGGTTTTCACCGGCAGGCGTGGTGCCAAATGCCCGTTATTGTTAGCGGACATGAAAACCAGGCCATTACTCACAGTATAACGGTCGGCAGTCGCATAACCGTTCAGGGGTTCATTTCATGCCATAAGGCAAAGAACGGTCTGAGCAAAATGGTTTTGCATGCCGAGCAGATTGAATTGATAGATTCTGGAGACTAGCCATATGGCACGTTATTTCCGTCGTCGCAAGTTCTGCCGTTTCACCGCGGAAGGCGTTCAAGAGATCGACTATAAAGATATCGCTACGCTGAAAAACTACATCACCGAAAGCGGTAAGATTGTCCCAAGCCGTATCACCGGTACCCGTGCAAAATACCAGCGTCAGCTGGCTCGCGCTATCAAACGCGCTCGCTACCTGTCCCTGCTGCCGTACACTGATCGCCATCAGTAATCGGTCACGGTCCATTAATACGACTTTGAGAGGATAAGGTAATGCAAGTTATTCTGCTTGATAAAGTAGCAAACCTGGGTAGCCTGGGTGATCAGGTAAACGTTAAAGCGGGTTACGCTCGTAACTTCCTGGTACCGCAGGGTAAAGCTGTTCCAGCTACCAAGAAAAACATTGAATTCTTCGAAGCACGTCGCGCTGAACTGGAAGCTAAACTGGCTGAAGTTCTGGCAGCAGCTAATGCTCGCGCTGAGAAAATCAATGCACTGGAAACTGTTACCATCGCGTCTAAAGCTGGCGACGAAGGTAAACTGTTCGGTTCCATCGGTACTCGCGACATCGCTGACGCTGTAACTGCAGCTGGCGTTGAAGTGGCTAAGAGCGAAGTTCGTCTGCCGAACGGCGTTCTGCGTACCACTGGCGAACACGAAGTGAGCTTCCAGGTTCACAGCGAAGTATTCGCGAAAGTGATCGTAAACGTAGTAGCTGAATAATTCGTTATTCAACGAGACGTAAAAACGCCGACCATTGGTCGGCGTTTTGCTTTTGTCGTGAACACCGGTAGATCTCGGCAGGGGCCACAATAAGCAGCCCCATTAAGATAATTACTTAAGTGCCTGAATGTCAGCCAGCATTGGGGCAAGGGCAGGGTTATCTTTAGCGAAGTTTGCGTACATAGGCTGTACTTTCTCGATAAATGGCGCTTTATCAACCTGATAGACTTTCACGCCCATTTTATCCAGTTTGGCGAATTCTTTTTTCTCTTCCTCACTCCACAAATCCTTCATGTAGCTCATGGATTCTTTCGCTGCTTTTAAGATAACGGCCTGATTTTCTGGGCTAAGTTTATCAAATGAAGCATTACTCATCAGAACCACATCAGGAACCATCGTGTGTTCGTCAAGGCTGAAGGATTTTGCCACTTCGCCATGACGCATGGTGGTCAGCGCCATTACGCTGTTTTCTGCCATATCGACCACACCCTGCTGTAAGGCCGTATACAGCTCGCCGTAATCCAGAGGTGTCGGGTTACCCCCCATGACTTTGATCATTTCAACTGCGCCAGGACTTGGCTGGACACGGACTTTCATGCCTTTCAAATCGTCTGGTTTCAGCACCGGTTTATTACCATAGAAGCTGCGGGCGCCTCCATCATAAAAAGTCAGACCGAAATAACCTTTGTTTTTCGTTGAGTCGAGGATTTTCTTCCCGATATCACCCTGCATCACCTGATAATAATGATCACGATCGCGGAACAAGTAAGGCAGGCTAAATAATTTATAAGAATTCTCAAATGCTTCCATTTCTGCCGCATTTGTTTTTACCAGTTGAATTGCACCGGAGCGGATCAATTCCATCGTTTCACGTTGAGTACCCAATGTTCCATTTGGATAAATACGAATAGTAATATCACCGTTAGAGTATTCTTTGCTCTTTTTCGCAAAGAACTCCATCGCTTTATGAACAGGATGGGATTTATCCTGATTATGACTAAGTTTTAATGTAACTGCCCAGGACTGGCTTGCAGATAACATAAGAACAGCACCGATAATGCCAGCGGATACTTTTATTTTCATAGATGTCCCTTTTCTAATAAATATGGCGGCAGATGCCGCCAGTGAATGCGCATCAGTAGCCCAGTGCTTTTGGCAATGCCATACTGATTTGCGGAATATAAGTCACCATAGCCAGCACCAACACCATTACGGCATAGAAGGGCAGCATAGGTTTGATAATTTTGTTAATGGGTAATTTAGATACACTACAGCCAACAAACAACACACTGCCTACTGGTGGTGTACAAATACCGATACACATATTCAGCACCATGACAATGCCAAAGTGAATCGGATCCATGCCCAGTTCGGTGACAACAGGTAAAAATATCGGCGTAAAAATCAGTACCGCAGGTGTCATATCCATAAACGTACCGATAATCAACAGAATAATATTGATAATCAGCAGGATTATTATTGGATTGTCAGAAATAGTGTTAAGCAAGTCGAGAATAAGAAAGGGAACATCAGCATTTGACATCGCCCATGACATTCCCATTGAAGAACCAATTAGCAACAAGACAATTGCTGTGGTAATTACGGATTCCAGGAATATTTTAGGTAAATCTTTAACTGAAATTTCACGATAGAGAACCAGCGCAAGGAAAAGGGTATAAATGACCGCAATTGCCGACGCTTCTGTTGGGGTAAAAATACCGCTTAGTACCCCACCCATAATTAAAACAATCAGGAAAATACTGGGGATCGCCATCCATATCGCAACTCCAGCTTGGCGTAAAGTCGGACGTTCTGGCTTTGGATAGCCACGACGTACTGCGATAATACCGGCGACGACCATTAACGCCAGGCCCAGCAAAATTCCCGGAACATATCCCGCCAGGAACAGTGCGGCAATAGAAGTACCGCCGCTGACCAGTGAATAGACGATTAAGGTATTGCTTGGTGGAATAAGCAAACCAGTAGGTGCAGAGGCGACGTTAACCGCAGTGCTGAATGCGGGATCGTAACCCTCTTTAACCTGCTGTGGATGCATGACGCCGTCCATCGCAGCCGCCGAAGCAACAGCTGAACCAGAAATTGCTCCGAACAGCATATTGGCAAGAATATTACAGTGAGCAAGTGAGCCTGGCAGACGACCGCCGAGAATACGGGCAAAGTTGATTAATCGTCGCGCTATTCCTCCATGATTCATAATGTTGCCAGACAAGATAAAAAATGGGATTGCCAACAACGTAAAACTATCTAACCCGGAGGCTAATTTTTGGGAAACCACACTCAATGCTGAACCGAAATCGAGTTGTGTGGTAATTGATGCCAGTGTTGATAAACCAATGGCATAAACAATAGGTACACCTAATGCCAACATAAAAAAGAAGGCACCAAATAATACAATAATCGGTAACCAGTAATCCATAATTCTCCGTCCCTACTATGGTTGGTTGTTGTTTATTATCTTTAGAGTGGTTGTTTGAGTTCTGTTAAAACCATATCTATGGTGTATATAATAATAAGCACACCACTAATCGGGATGCTCATATAGATATATCCCATCTGCCAGCCTAAAGCGGGTGAAGTTTGGCCTGAATCGAAAGTGTCCAGTGTTAATAGTCCGCCACCGTATAGCATGATGACAGAGGCGAAGACGATAACGATAGCCTGAATACATAAAAATAAATGACGTCGAGCCTTCCCTTTCAGCATCATGGGAAGCAGATCAATCGCCAGATGCCGGTTTTGCCCGGCGGTATAGGCACCACCAAAAAGCCCCAGACAAATAAAGAGTAAACGGCTGAGTTCATCCGTAAAAATACTGGGGCTTTTAAATATAAATCGTGCAGCTACCTGCCATGTCACACATGCCACGATGACCGCTAAAATGGTAATATTCAATGTGGCCAGCAGAGTATTAAGATATCTAATTATATTTCGCATAGTGATTAACCTTTACAATATTATTCATACTGTGGCTGGTAAATTGTTCCATTAAGAAAACCTGGCCAGTTTTTTTCAAACCAAATACCACGGATAATGGGAAACTCACGCACGGGTGTTTTTCTGACTTGAAATGCACCATTGCAATAATGAATAAGTAGCTTATCCTTTTTATCCTCTGTACGCTCTGAACGAAAGCGCCATGCATCAAAAAAAACATTTCGTGTCTGCGGAATTGAATTTCCATCCTCATCGAGAATAATGCGCGCCCCACGGCTACCACCACCAGCATCAATATAATGCGTTAATTGTGTTAATACCGCGGCAGAAGTCAGCGCCATATGCCGCCACATAAACAGCTCCGCAACTTCACCCACATGTTTGATTGCCAATCCATGCCGTTGCACAAATTCACTCAATAGCAGGGCATCACGAGTGGCGCGTCGGACTTTATCGGCATGACAAATAAATCCCGCATGGTCAGACATTCGTGCCTGAATTTTTTCCCTCACTACCGACAGCGGCATTCCGCTCCCGTTATCGTGCGCCTGAGTAATGATCTCTTTTATTGCAGCCAGTGCCGGAGCTGCCAGTTGTGCAATATCCCCATCAACAGACCGCTTTTGTGTGCAACCAATAAAACGAGCCAGGCGAACAGCAAAAACCTGTCCGGCATTCAGCGCCGCACCACCGGGACGAGTGACGCCGTGTGTGCCTGCAACTTCCCCCACGGCGAAACAGCCGGGCAGAGACGTTTGTCCCCAGATATCAACCTCAATACCGCCATTCATATGCTGATTATTCATGGCGAAATGCAATGGCTGCGTGGTGAGATCGTAACCGTGCATCTTATACAGCGAGATAGATAGCGGATTCATTCGTTGCAGTCGTTCGATGGGCGATGACGCCAGAGCATCGTTATTTTCCAGATACGCGCGAACGTCGTCGTCCAGTCGATCTAATGAGAATGGCAAATCACCAGGCACCGCTTCAGGATTGCGATTGAAATCCATAAATACCAGGCGACCTGATTGCTGCTCTTGCGCCACCGCCATATCTAACAAGCTGGAGCCAAAATCCATCACACGCGTGGCGTGAAACGGCCATTGATAGCCTTTGCGGAAAATGTTTGAAGCCAGTTCCTGGGTAGTGCGATAGTAATCCGCGAGGAAGTTAAACTCGTTGCCCTCGGTATCCACAGAATAGATATACGGGATCACCTGTACATAGGTGCCGGACAAATTCCACGGAAACGTGCTGCGCGGCGTGCCTATACCAAACTGGCTTTCGGTCAGATTGGTTAGCGTCAGACCTTCTTCCAGCGCCAGCCCCAGCGAGCCGAAACATTTGTGTGGGTACACACTGTCGCGATAAAGTTCGCCCGGCCCGCCCGTTGCCAGTACCACATTGGGCGCAGTCACAATTGCCAGCCCCCACGGGTTATGGGCGCGGGATCCGGTTGCGAGAATAGCCCCCGCCACGCGGTCTTCGCCGTTTTCGTCACGCTGATGCAGCAGTTTAATTACTGTTGCACTGGTCAATACTGGAATGGCGAGACGCTGGACTTCTTCCAGTAGCACTTTCACCATCAGGCGAGACGTTCTCGGTCCACAGGAGGTCGCGCGTCCGGCTTCGTCATGGTCGGTCTGATAACGGAGGATCGCGCCATAGCGATCTTCCGGTAGTTCCAGGCCAAGATATTGCAATCCACCAAGGGTATGCAGAGAACCGACAGCTTCAACATAAGCAGTGTCGTGATCCATCGCACCGCCGCTCGCCAAAGCTTCGGCAAGTTTGGCGAAGTTATCACCGTTGCCTGCCGTTGCAGCGGTAAACAGTGTTTGTTTATCGGAACCAGAGCATGCCGATGTCCCCATATATAACCCGGCGGTAGCGATCAGCACATTTTGCTGGCGGCGTTTAAGTTCCACCGCAGCACGCAGCCCGGCGGCACCACTGCCGACTACTAGGGCATCTGTTTGCCAGAGTGGGTAGTCAACACCGTCTACCGTGACAACCCATGCGGGTTCTGCCTGTGCAAAACCCTTTGGGAAAGTGACGTGAGTCAGCGCATCGAGGATGGCGTCATCAGGCTGGTTCATGCGTCCTCCATCGGCGTGAAGAGGCTACTTTCCATCAGACGTGGTTGTTTGATAATCGGACGGAAAGCCATGAACGGCAGAATGTCGCGGTCAATCTCTACGCCTGGAGCGATTTCAATCAGTTCCACACCTTGTTCTGTTAGCTGGAATACCGCGCGTTCGGTGATATACAACACTTCCTGACCGCTTTGTTGTGCGTAGGCGGCGCTAAAGGTGATTTTTTCTACCTGGGTAACCAGTTTAGGGATTTGACCTGACTGGGCGATATGCAAGCCATCAGGCGTTACATCAATCTTGCTGCCTTTGGCGTCGAACGTGCCACAGAACACCACTTTACTGGCGTTTTGCGCAATTTCGAGAAATCCGCCGGGGCCGATCAGATTGCCATTGAGATGTGAGACGTTGACGTTACCATGCTGATCCATCTCGCCCATGCCGAGGAAGGTGATATCGATTCCACCGCCACTGTAGAACTCAAATTGATCGAGTGACGGAATAATGGCATCTGCGTTGCGGGCACAACCGAACAGGGCATCATCCAGCATCATGCCGTTATGTACGCCTTGCTCAACACTTAGCCACAAACTTTGATAAGGCACGCCTTCACGCAGCGCAACGCCAGGAATACCGCCTGGAATACCAAAGCCAAAGTTGGTTGAAGCGCCTGCGACCAGCTCGCGTGCTGCCCGACGGGCAATGAGACGGCGCACCGGATGACTAACCAGTTCAATAGCGTCGTTAGAACTCAGACGGCGATGTTGACCGCTAATGGTCAGGTCGTAACCGCCAAGATAGGTTTGCGGCTGTTCGCGGTGTTCAACGATACCATCAACCAGAATCCCTGGCAGCTTGACCCGGCGTGGTTCAATGGCGCCGGCTTCCAGTACATCACGCACCTGTACGAACACTTTGCCACCGCTGTTGTGTGCTGCCAGCGCCATCGAATAGCTATCCATATCAATCGCTTCTTCTTCGAGGCTAACGTTGCCACGCGGATCGGCATAGGTGCCACGCAAAATCGCGTAATCCACTTTGAAAGGGCGATAACGAAGTTTGGTTTCACCGTCGATTTCAATCAGCTCTACCAGGTCGTCGGTGGTGCATTCATTCGATTTACCGCCGCCATTGCGAGGATCAACAAACGATCCCAGCCCAACGTGGGTAAAAAGCCCTGGACGTCCGGCGCCAATCTCCCGTAGCAACGCCTGAATCACGCCACCAGGAAAGCAGTAGGCTTCAATCGTATTATTTTTTACCAGTTCCTGCATTTTGGGCGACCAGGTAAAATGCCCGGCAATTATGCGTTTGAGCATCTCTGCGTGCGCAAAACGGTTAGTGCCTTTGCTGTCGCGATCGCCAATGCCCAACGAGTGAATTAACGTCAGATCGCGCGGGTGTCCGGTTTGCAGGAAACGCGCTTCAATAGCGGCCATAATATGGTCCGCTTCCACCATGCCGCCGCCGTTACCGCTAATGGCAATGGTTGCGCCGTCCTGAATTTGCGCCGCCAGTGCCTCGGCGGTTGATATCTTACGCATACAATTTCCTTATTGATTGTGGAAGCTCACGCTCGCTTTTTCGGCAAATGCCTGCGTCGCCTGCTGGCAATCCTGGGTAGCGGACATTAATCCAGCCAGTAACTGGTGCGAGTAATCTGCATGTTTATTTTCCAGAGCCAGAATCAACTGCTTAATATGCGCCAGTGCCACCGGGCCACATTTTTCCAGCTGCGCTAACTGGTTCGTCATCCAGCTTTCTACTTGCTCTTTTTCTACCACTTCATCAATTAAATTCGCGGCCTGGGCTTCCTGCGCCGTCAGACGTTTACCCAGCATCAGCATCTGGCGACCGACCACCGGACCGACCTGATTGAGTACGCGTTCAATACCCATCCAGCCAGGCACCATGCCGAGCATTACTTCCGGGTTAGAGAATTTTGCGCTGGGGCGAGCAATACGAATATCGCAGCACAAGGCAAGTTCAATACCGCCACCGATGGTATGTCCGTTGAGATTCGCAACTGTTAATTGGGGTAAGTTGCGCAGGCGATTAAAAACGTCGTTACCGCGTTTAATCCATTTTCTGCCCATATCTAATGGTGAATAGGCCGACCACGATTTAATATCGCCGCCCGCACAAAAAAATTTATCGCCGGTTGCGGTTAATTCGACTAATCGTAATGTGGTGTCGTTTTCAATTTCATTTAAATAATGGTCGAGAGATTCGATCATTTCTTCATTAATAGCATGACATTTATCTTCACGGTTCAATGTCAGGCGGCAAGAAGCCGCCGCTCTGCTGAACAGAACGGGTTGGTCACTCATGATCATTCCTTAACAATAATGCGCGATGCGATCGACGCTAATATCCAACGTGCTGTTAATATCTTTCTGCCACCAGTACGGTGAGAATATTTCCAGTTCAATAGCGCCATTAAATCCGGCGTTTTCGACCAGCCGACGAATTGACGGAATATTTATTACGCCATCTCCCGGCATTCCCCGATCATTGACCAGATCGGTGGTTGGCACTAACCAGTCGGAAACATGAAACGCGAGAATGCGTTTTCCGGCGCGCAGGATCTGACTGGCGAGATCCGGATCCCACCAGACGTGGTAGACATCTACCGCCACACCGAGACCAAATTCGCCATCAGGATCGAGTTCATCACACCAGTCCAGCGCCTGACGCAACGTGCACAAACAAGAACGATCGGCGGCAGTCATCGGATGCAGTGGCTCCAGCGCAATCGGTACGCCCACCGCTTTCGAATGTGGCAGCAACTGGCGAATCCCTTTTTTCACCTGTTCCCGTGCTTCATACAGATCTTTTGTGCCTGCTGGCAGCCCGCCAACCACCTGCATATAACAGGCGGCGTTCAGCACAGCGGCGTCGTCCAGCGCCCGGCGGTTATCATCAATCGCCAGTTTGCGCTCCGCCAGGGTCGGCGCGGTGTAGTAAGTGCTGCGGCATAAACCGGAAACACTCATATTACTGGCGGCAAGTTGGCGGGCGATCTGCTGGAGATCTTCGCCCTGCAATTCCCTGCGCCAGGGAGCGATCGCGCCAATACCGCGTGCGGCACAGGCATCAATAATGGCGGGCAGCGGCGTTTTATAGCCCAGCGTCGCGGTATTGATACTGAATAAATCCGGGCGTTGTAACAGATCTCTCATGATTCAGCCTCAGAAGCGCGGCATACTTAAGCCGCCGTCGATGGCGACTGCCTGACCACAGGTGTAAATCAGTTTTCCTTCCGCCATTGCCCGCACGGTGGAGGCAATATCAGCCGGATAACCCCAACGTCCCCACGGCACCAGACCTTTGGCTATTAATTCGTCGTAATAGGCGGTAGCCGGAATAGTCATATCGGTTTTGATGAGGCCTGGGCGCACTTCATAAACGCCAATTTGTTCATTGCAAAGGCGGGCAGCAAACAGACGAGCAGCGGCAGAAACAGCAGTTTTGGCAATGGTATATTCGCCGCGATTCATCGCCAGCATGATGGCGTTGATTGAACTGACAAAAATAATCGAGCGGTGTGGTAATTCTGCTTCTGGTTTTGGCTGTGCGAGCAGACGTTTACTGAATGACTGAGCGAGGAAGAACGGCGCCCGGGTGTTGATGGCAATGTTTTGGTCGAAGCTGTCTGGTTCGAGGTCGAGGAGGTCACCACGTTTTTTCACTGAAATGCCCGCGTTATTGAGCAGGCAATCAAGACGCCCCCACTGGTTTTGCGCCGCGTCGAGCATCTCTTCATGCAGGGAAAGATCGCCAACATCGGCAGGGAAGCAAATAACTTCCACGCCTTCCGCCATACATTCTTGTTGTGTGATATGCAGTTTTTCTACGCTTTCGGCATCCGGGCGATCGTTAATCAGCAGGTTAAATCCGCCACGGGCAAGCTCCAGTGCACAACCCTTCCCAATACCACGTGCGGCTCCAGTGATGACGGCAACAGGACGAGTGGATTTCATACATTAATCCTCTTTTTTGAATATTGTTTCCTTAAGTGATGGTTAGCTTGCAACTAGTCAACATAAAGATCAACCATCTGGTTGGTTGATCTGCGATAATGATCACAGGACATTTGATAACTCGATGAAAGACAATGTTTTTTGCCTTTTTGCTGTCGCTGAGATCAAATACGGTTATGATAGTCATCACGAAGAAGACGTGGGGAAGCGGAATGTATCTTGATACCAGTCACGCGCAAAACCTGAAGGAAAAGCTGTTGTTATGTGCGGTCAATGAATTTGCTGAATATGGTTACGAAGGGGCCAGAGTCGATAATATCGTGAAGGCTGCGGAGTGCAGCAAACAAACGGTTTATCATCATTTTGGTAATAAAGAAAATTTATTTATTGAAGTGCTGGAATACACCTGGAATGATATTCGGCAAAAAGAAAAATCCCTTGATGTCTCAGGTCTTCCTCCACAAAAAGCCATTGAGAAAATCATCGATTTCACCTGGGATTATTACATTGCCAATCCCTGGTTTTTAAAAATTGTGAATAGTGAAAACCAGAGTAAAGGTGTGCATTATGCAAAATCACAGCGTCTTCAGGATATTAACCATGCACATTTACAGTTAATGGAATCCTTATTAGCTGAAGGAAAGAAACGTAATATTTTTAAATCAGATATTGACCCGTTGCAGGTGAATATTAATATTGCCGCACTTGGGGGATATTATTTGATCAACCAGCATACGCTTGGCCAGGTTTATCACATCAGTATGGTTTCAGAGCAGGCACTGGAAGCCAGACGTAAGGTCATCAAAGAGACGATCCTTAGCTGGCTTCTGGTTGACCCCTCATCTACCGCGCACGAATAAAACTGCCATCTGGCTGGCGGGTAAACAGGACCTGTTGATTATTTTCCGTATCAATGGTTAAACCCGTCACCACACCGCTGGCGTTCTGGCGGATTTTGACCATCTGCCCGTTTTGCAAATTACTTAACGGTTTATCTGCGCCTTCTACCTGCGCCATTGCGTATACATCGGTAGCGGGCAGACCGTGGTCGCGGAACAGCTGCGCCATCGTTTTGCCCGGTTCGACACGGTAAGATCGCCATTGATTATCAATGCCGCTATCAGGCTGGAAAGGTTGTATTTGTGAGTTTTGCGGCTGTTCTTCCGGTTGGCCTTCCTGTATCGGTTCTGGAGCGACCGGAGCCACCTGATCAGGATCATTTTGTGGTGTGACTAATTGCGCTCGCAGCTGTTCTTCTGTTGGCGGTTGTGATTGCGACTGAATATCCAATTGCGCTTCACGCGTCACCACCGGCGCGTCGTGCGTATCATCTGATGGAAGCAGAAAACCGACCACCACAATAATAGCGGCAATAATAATCCCCCGACGATGCATCGGCGGCAGCGGATCCATGAAGCGAAAGTTGTCCGGCGCGTGCCAGACTTTCTCCAGGGTTGGTTTTAGTTCAAAGCGCCCGGGCATGGTTTCCTCCTGCTCCGCGTCTTGTTCCTCAATCATAGCCTATGAATAAGCTAACGCTATGATGTCCGTGGTAAACCCGCCTTTATTATATTCATACGGGATATTGCTATTGTTTCTTTTTCCCCGGGATTTGTCATCATTCCCGCGACAAAGTTTTACCCAAAGTAGTGTGGCTGATATGCTGCCCGCTACTTTATACCCTAAGAAAGGAAATATGATGACCACCCCAACTTTTGACACCATCGAAGCGCAAGCAAGCTACGGCATTGGTTTGCAGGTAGGGCAACAGCTGAGTGAATCCGGTCTGCAAGGACTGCTGCCAGAAGCACTGGTTGCAGGCATTGCCGATGCGCTGGAAGGTAAACATCCGGCTGTTCCGGTTGATGTGGTACACCGCGCGCTGCGTGAAATCCACGAACGTGCCGATGCCGTTCGTCGTCAGCGTTTCCAGGCAATGGCTGAGGAAGGTGTGAAATATCTTGAAGAAAACGCCAAGAAAGAAGGTGTGAACAGTACCGAATCTGGTCTGCAATTCCGTGTGATCAACCAGGGTGAAGGCGCAATTCCGGCACGTACCGACCGCGTTCGCGTTCATTACACCGGTAAATTGATCGATGGCACCGTATTTGACAGCTCCGTCGCGCGTGGCGAACCTGCAGAATTCCCGGTTAACGGCGTGATCCCAGGTTGGATTGAAGCACTGACCCTGATGCCGGAAGGTTCTAAATGGGAACTGACTATCCCGCAGGAACTGGCTTATGGCGAGCGCGGCGCTGGCGCGTCCATTCCTCCGTTCAGCACCCTGGTGTTTGAAGTCGAACTGCTGGAAATCCTTTAAGCAGCGTATTCTGTTCCCCTCGAACCTGAGGGGAGCAGGCATTCAGCAATAAAACCTTCAGTTTGCATAACGGCGATATTTTGTGTTGCAAACATCCCGTAAGCATGTATTTTTGTGAGCTGTTTCGCGATATCACCGTGATATGACACTCACTTTAAACATAAAATTAACATTAGATCTAAATCTTAGTATTCATCCCGCGTATTGTTACCTAATATCGATGAGTCCCGATACAGATTCGTCGTATCATAGACTGACTAAAGGCCGCAGAGCCTGAACAACACAGACAGGTACAGGAAGAAAAAACATGGTAGATCAGGTAAAAGTCGTTGCCGATGATCAGGCTCCGGCTGAACAGTCGCTACGGCGCAATCTCACAAACCGACATATTCAGCTTATTGCCATTGGCGGTGCCATTGGTACGGGACTGTTTATGGGGTCAGGCAAAACTATTAGCCTTGCCGGACCGTCGATCATCTTCGTTTATATGATCATCGGCTTTATGCTCTTTTTCGTGATGCGAGCAATGGGGGAATTGCTGCTTTCGAATCTGGAATACAAATCTTTTAGTGACTTCGCTTCCGATTTATTGGGGCCGTGGGCGGGATATTTTACTGGCTGGACCTACTGGTTCTGTTGGGTGGTCACCGGGATGGCAGATGTCGTTGCCATTACTGCCTATGCGCAATTCTGGTTCCCCGGGCTTTCTGACTGGGTTGCTTCGTTATCCGTGATCATTCTGTTGCTGGTTCTAAACCTTGCCACGGTAAAAATGTTCGGTGAGATGGAGTTCTGGTTTGCGATGATCAAAATCGTCGCCATCGTGTCGCTGATTGTCGTCGGTTTGATTATGGTGATGATGCACTTCCAGTCTCCGACCGGTGTGGAAGCATCGTTCGCGCATTTGTGGAATGACGGCGGTTGGTTCCCGAAAGGCTTAAGCGGCTTCTTTGCCGGATTCCAGATAGCGGTTTTTGCTTTCGTGGGGATTGAGCTGGTCGGTACGACTGCTGCGGAAACCAAAGATCCGGAGAAATCACTGCCGCGCGCGATTAACTCCATTCCGATTCGCATCATTATGTTCTACGTCTTCGCGCTGATTGTGATTATGTCAGTAACGCCGTGGAGCTCTGTTGTTGCTGAAAAAAGCCCGTTCGTTGAACTGTTTATGTTGGTGGGGCTGCCTGCTGCTGCCAGCGTAATCAACTTTGTGGTGCTGACTTCTGCCGCTTCTTCCGCGAACAGCGGCGTCTTTTCTACCAGCCGTATGCTGTTTGGTCTGGCGCAGGAAGGTGTGGCGCCGAAAGCGTTCGCTAAACTCTCTAAACGCGCAGTACCGGCTAAAGGGCTGACCTTCTCTTGCATCTGTCTGCTCGGCGGCGTGGTGATGTTGTATGTGAATCCCAGCGTGATTGGTGCGTTCACGATGATCACGACGGTTTCCGCGATTCTGTTTATGTTCGTCTGGACCATTATTCTTTGCTCGTATCTGGTGTACCGCAAACAGCGTCCGCACCTGCATGAGAAGTCAATCTACAAAATGCCGCTCGGTAAGCTGATGTGCTGGGTATGTATGGCGTTCTTTGTTTTCGTGATCGTGCTGCTGACTCTGGAAGAAGACACTCGCCAGGCGCTGCTGGTCACCCCGCTGTGGTTTATCGCGCTGGGGCTGGGCTGGTTATTTATTGGTAAGAAGCGGGCTGCTGAACTGCGGAAGTAACTGCTTTATCATGCTGGATGGCGCAATGCCATCCAGCTTTTAGATCACTCACCTGCCAGCGCGCGCGGAAACAGCACATTGTTTTCCAGACTGATGTGATCCATCAGGTCATCAATCAGTTCATTAATGCCGTTATACATCGCTTTCCAGGTAGTGCAGGCTTCCGGTGGCGGTGTGACGTTATTGGTGGTGTGTTTAATCACTTCCAGCAGTTCGCCCGCTTCATCGTGCTCGCTTTCCATCACGCTGATTGGCCCCATCGCCTGGCTGCCCATGCCTTGTTTAATCATCGGGAAGAGGATCTGCTCTTCTTTCATCATGTGGCTGGAAAGCTCTTCATGCAGCATGGTTAGGTATTTTGTCAGCCCTTTTGGTACGCTCGGTTTGTCGGCGTGAACGCGTTCAACTTTAGTGGCTTGCAAAATCAGCTCTGGCAATTGTTCGCGATGGCGATCGTGGTAGCGCACAATGATATGGTCAATGATTTCCGCCAGCGGCGCGTTGCGCCAGTCTTTCTCAACCGGTTGCTCAGCCAGTTTTGCCAGTTCGGCTTCAATGACCTCAACATCCAGCTCTTTACGCGCCGCCGCGCGTGCCAGCGTCTGCTTACCGCCACAGCAGTAATCCAAATCATATTGACGAAACAGAGCCGAAGCGCGAGGAATAGAGAGCGCCAGTTCACCTAAAGGTTGGTCGCGATAAGCCATAGCTGATACCTCATACTTAACAAGATAAGATGTATTTTAAATGCATCTTTATGGCAAAAGCTATAACCCTTACGTAGCAGAGGATTATTTAACATACTTGCAAGGTGTCAACTTTCAGAAACAGGTTCGGTTAAGGGCTTTTCCGGTTTTGCTCTGATCGCAATGACCACGCCAATCACTAACAGCACGATGCCGCTCAGCGTCATCAGCGGCGGCACTTGCTGGCGGAGCAAAAAGGTGTACAGCAAACCTGCCAGCGTTTCGAAAACAATCAGCGGCCCGAGGATCACCGTCGGTAATCGCTGGCTGGCGACGTTCCAGCAAAGAGCGCCGACCCATGAACAAAGCACGGCGATAGCAATCATCAGCCAAATAAACACCAGCGGACGGGGGCCAAAAGGCAGGGAGAAATCTGGCGTTTGTGCATTCAACCAGTAACAAGCGACGAGATAGCCGATGAGAGAAACTGGCAGCGTAACCAGCGCCTGCGCCGTCGCCCACATCATTGGATGTTTGTCTGGGTTTTCCCGCAGCCAGCGGGCGTTGCGTAGGGCATACCACGCCCAGCAGACCACGGAAACTAACGCCAGCACGATGCCAGAGGTATAACGTGCCCAGTCAAAATCGGGGAGTCCGTGGTTTAACTCAGCAATGTTCACACACGCAAGGCCGATGCCAATACAAACCAGCGCTGGGGCGAGTTTTCCCCACGCGAGTTTGCCGTCGCGTTGGCTGTACAACAGATTGGCAAAGACAGGAATCACCACTGGCAGAGTACCGATAATCATCGTGGAAACAGGTGCGCCAGTACGTTGAATGGCACTGGCAAGGCAGAAGTAATAGATCAGGTTGCCCATCATGGTGAGCATCAGTGCGGTAAGCCAGTCGCGACGCGCCAACTGACGCAGACGCACGCGTCCCAGCCAGGCAATGGGCAACGCAATTAATCCTAACGCCAGATAACGCCCCATCGACTGCAACATCGCCGGGTATTCCGGCACGATCAACGGCCCGACAAAAATAAGCCCCCACATCAACCCTGCTAACAGGGCGTACAGCACGCCGCTAATCATTACTGGCATCCATTGGTCTGTCAGAAGAAAAATTCAGGGAACAGACGTGGTCGCTCCCCGCATCCCGTCATTATCAGAGAGGATGCGGGAGGATGCCACTTTAATTAACTAGTTATTAACATTAACAAGATGGCTTACGCTCTCGGCAAGCGGGGTCGTCGGGCGTCCAATCAGTGTGCTGAGTGTTTTACTGTCATCAAACAGACCCCCTTTCGAGGCGCCAACGTCAGAGTCAGCCAGCATATCCGCCAGTCCGCCAGGCAGACCGACGCTTTTCAGCGCCGCGGCGAAATCGGCTTCATTCATATTCTGGTAAGTAACCGGTTTGCCGCTCTGTTTGGTGAGTTCTGCCGCTAGCTGTGTCAGTGTCCATGCGCTATCGCCCGCCAGTTCGTAAACTTTGCCTTCGTGGCCTGCTTCGCTAATCACGCGCGCCGCAGCTGCGGCATAATCAGCCCGCGTTGCGGAGGCAATTTTGCCGTCACCTGCCGCGCCAATGAATACGCCGTGTTCCAGTGCTGCCGGGGCGCTGGCAAGATAGTTCTCGGTGTACCAGCCATTGCGCAGCAGGGTATAAGCGATGCCGGAATCAGTCAGCATTTTCTCGGTTTCAACGTGTTCATCGGCCAGGCCGAGCGGGGATTTATCTGCGTGCAGCAGACTGGTGTACGCAATAAATTTCACACCAGCCGCCTTTGCTGCATTAATAACATTACGATGCTGCGGGGCACGCTGTCCCACTTCGCTGGAAGAGATTAGCAGCAGTTTTTCCACGCCCTGTAGCGCCGATGTTAGTGCGGCTTCATCGCCGTAGTCAGCCTGACGGACGATAATGCCTTGTGCGCTTAATGCCTGTGCTTTTGCCGGATTGCGAGCGATAGCCACTATTTGGCTGGCAGGAACGGTTTTCAGTAAGGATTCGATAACGTGCTGGCCCAGTTGGCCAGTTGCGCCAGTAATAGCGATCATGGGAAGTCTCCATCGGTTTGTCTTGTGTTTAAATACGCTAACACCTAAACTTACTTTTAGTAAGTACGTACAAAAAGGTAAGTATGAAATGAGTCAGGTTAGCCTGTCGCAACAACTAAAAGAGGGAAATCTCTTCGCCGAACAGTGTCCGTCACGCGAAGTGTTGAAACACGTCACCAGCCGTTGGGGAGTATTGATTCTGGTGGCGCTACGCGAAGGTACTCATCGCTTTAGCGACCTGCGACGTAAAATGGGTGGAGTGAGCGAAAAGATGCTTGCGCAGTCGTTACAGGCGCTGGAGCAGGATGGATTTCTTAACCGTATCTCATATCCGGTGGTACCGCCGCATGTGGAATACAGCCTCACGCCGTTGGGTGAGCAGGTCAGTGAAAAGGTTGCTGCGCTGGCGGACTGGATTGAGTTAAATTTGCCCGAGGTGCTGGCTGTACGGGATGAACGTGCGGCATAACTGCCGGATGCGCTGCGCTTATCTGGCTTACGGTTCATGGTTTGTAGGGCGGATAAGGTGCGCCAGCATCGCATCTGCCAGGAAGAGCCGGATGCGCTGCGCTTAACCGGCCTACGGTTCATGGTTTGTAGGGCGGATAAGATGCGCCAGCATCGCATCCGCCAGGAAGAGCCGGATGCGCTGCGCTTAACCGGCCTACGGTTCATGGTTTGTAGGGCGGATAAGATGCGTCAGCATCGCATCCGCCAATAAATGCCGGATGCGGTTGATGTTTTGTAAGCCAGGGAAGATGTTATTACTTACTCAAATCCACCTGATAAATCGCAAAACCGATATCATCGGTCGCGACTTTATTCATCGGATACTGCCCTTTCTCTTTAATAAACGCTGCGGCTTTATCTGACGGAGATGTTTCGAAACGGATATCCAGTTTCTTATCGCCAGCAATCGGAGCTAAACGCCAGTTGTTATCTGCCGCCGGGTGAATTTCCCCCGCACGCTTCGACTCTTCAGCAATCCACGCTGCCAGCACCGAACGGTTTTCATCCGGTGAAGCAAAGGCAATATGGTTGTCGCCCGTACCGGCAAATTTGCCGCCGTAAGCACGATAGTTATTGGTGGCAACGAGGAACATGGCGTTCGGATCAATCGGTTTACCGTTAAAGGTCAGGTTCTTAATCCTTTCCGCATTAGCATTAACTATCTGGCATTCGCCGTCATAGCGGGCTGGCTGAGTAACATCAATTTGATAATTCACGCCATCAATAACATCAAAGTTATAGGTGCGGAAACCATCCCAGTTGATGAGTGACTGTGGTTTCGTGCTGTTGGGGTCTATCTGATTAAACTGTCCGGCGGAGCACTCCAGCCACTCTTTCACCTCTTTACCGCTGGCTTTCACCACAATCAGCGTATTGGGATAGAGATAAAGATCGGCGGCATTACGGAAGGTCAATTGGCCTTTTTCCACCTCCACATAGCTTGCCGGGTCATTTTTGCGACCACCGACTTTAAACGGTGCGGCAGCTGAGAGCACCGGCAGTTTTGCCAGATCGGGATCGCCCTGAATGTAATGTTCGACATACGCTTTCTGCGCGTTGTTCACCACCTGCACGGTCGGATCGTCCTGCACCAGCGCCAGATAGCTATACATATTGTCGGCAGATTTACCGATCGGTTTGCTGACGAATTGGCGTGTGGCGTCGTGATCGGCTTTAAGCGTATCGACCAGTTTGCTGTCTTCCGCCGCGAGAGATTTTTTATTAGTGATGTCGTAAATCGGCCGTGCTTCGGCTTTCGCCTGCGTCACTTGCCATTTCCCGCTGTCATTATTGAGTTGTAGATCGACCACGCCGAGATGATCGCCCCACATGCCCGGCATTACCGCCGGAACACCGTTCAGCGTGCCTTTGGCAATATCTGCGCCTTTAATATCGGCAAAATCTTTACTCGGAAAGACGGCGTGAGCATGGCCAAACATAATGGCGTCAACGCCCGGAATTTCACTGAGATAATAAACCGAGTTTTCCGCCATCACTTTATACGGATCGGCAGACAAACCCGAATGTGCCAGAACGACAACGAGATCAGCACCCTTCTCGCGCATTTCTGGCACGTACTTGCGCACTGTTTCCGTAATATCGCTAACGGTGACTTTGCCGGATAAATTCGCTTTATCCCAGCTCATAATTTGCGGTGGCACGACGCCGATGTAGCCAATCTTCAGCGTCTGTTTTTTCCCGTCTTTATCGACCAATTCGGTGTCTTTAATTAAGTACGGTGTAAACATTGGCTGTTTGGTTTTAGCGTCAATGACATTGGCGTTTACATAAGGGAATTTCGCTCCCGCCAACGCATTTTTCAGGTAATCCAGGCCGTAGTTAAACTCGTGGTTACCGAGCGTGCCAACGCTATAGTCCAGCGTATTTAATGCCTTATAGACAGGGTGAATGTCACCTGCTTTTAAGCCTTTCGCCGACATGTAATCTGCCAGCGGACTCCCCTGAATCAAATCGCCGTTATCGACCAACACGCTGTTTTTGACTTCATTGCGAGCCTCGTTGATCAGGCTTGCCGTTCGTACCAGTCCGAATTTTTCCGTGGCGGTGTCTTTGTAATAATCGAAATCCATCATGTTGCTATGCAAATCAGTGGTTTCCATAATACGCAGATCGACCGTCGCTGCATTCACACTGGCGGCAATCAGCGTGGCCAGGAGCGTTGCGCTAAACTTAATCATCAGGGACATCCTTTTATCATCGGGAATACGAAAGAAAAGGGAGAATAAACGTCTTACTTATAGAACTGTGAAGCATGCCATAACTTAACGATTTGAAAATGATGGCATTATCACAGTTGGCGCATTCATTAACGATAGGGTATAAGTAAAACAATAAGTTAACACCGCTCACAGAGACGAGGTGGAGAAATGTTAGATCAAGTATGCCAGCTTGCACGGAATGCAGGTGATGCCATTATGCAGGTCTACGACGGGACGAAGCCGATGGACGTCGTCAGTAAAGCAGATAATTCTCCAGTGACGGCAGCGGATATTGCCGCACACACCGTCATCATGGACGGTCTACGGAGGCTGACGCCGGATATTCCGGTCCTTTCTGAAGAAGATCCTCCCGGTTGGGAAGTTCGCCAGCACTGGCAGCGTTACTGGCTGGTAGACCCGCTGGATGGGACTAAAGAGTTTATTAAACGTAATGGTGAATTCACGGTTAATATTGCATTGATCGATCACGGCAAACCGGTATTAGGTGTGGTGTATGCACCAGTGATGAATGTGATGTACAGTGCGGCTGAAGGTAAAGCCTGGAAAGAAGAATGTGGCGTACGCAAGCAAATTCAGGTGCGCGATGCACGGCCGCCGCTGGTGGTCATCAGCCGGTCCCATGCGGATGCGGAGCTAAAAGAGTACCTACAACAGCTTGGCGAACATCAAACAACGTCCATCGGCTCTTCGCTGAAATTCTGTCTGGTGGCTGAAGGTCAGGCTCAGCTCTATCCGCGTTTTGGGCCAACGAATATTTGGGACACCGCAGCCGGTCATGCCGTGGCAGCTGCAGCCGGTGCGCACGTTCACGACTGGCAAGGTAAACCGCTGAATTACACACCACGTGAATCGTTTCTGAATCCTGGATTCAGAGTTTCTATTTATTAATTCCATATGGCAGAAACAGTGTATTTCCTGATTCTGCCATATTGATTCATCCCTGGATAAAAAGTTATAGATAAAAATAGATTGTATTTAAAATGCAAAAATTTGATTGCTAATAAGTAACATTTTAATAATGAGCATTTTTTGATAGTGCATTGCAATAATAAAATATTTAATGGTGACATAAAATAACCAAAGGACGTGAGGTTTGATATGTTCCCAAAGGTCAAATGTAATAATTTTTTTGGTGCGGTGGAATTATTTTTAAAGTCATCATGTACTAAAACACATTCAAATGTTTTTTTTAATAAAATTCAGCATGCATTTAATAAAAAGGATTGGATTTCTAATTATGATAGCCTGTTAACATTAAGGGAATTCTTTCGTTCTGCAACACAAATTGATAAAAATAGTTATCAGGTGCTTTCGTCAAGAAATGAATCTGTTAACGATATGGATAAATTCATTATCAGTTTTAGCCTTAAAGATAATGCGGCTGAATATACAATGACATTGCGAGGCAATGGGTTTGAATACGAAGAAATCCCCGTAACAATGAATGAGTATAACTTATTCATAGATTTCAAAAATCGAGAATTTCCGTTAGCACAAAACGCCAGGTTGTATGCTTATGATATTTTACAGAAAAAACAGTCTTACATTCGGGAAAGAATAAATGGCTATATTCGCCAGGCGGTTGGTGAGTTGTCTGTAGGTTATATGTCTTTCCTGGATGTATTAAGCAATCTAAAAAGAGGTAAATGTCAGCTACAGGGTGGTACAATTAAAGAGCACGAAGGTTGGTATTTTATTGAAAAGATCTATAATGAGAACTTCGCTGTAGTCATAGAATCTTTGGGATTTGCGCTAAAAATTTATGGCGGTGTTGAAAATTTACCTCGTTCTTCCTATGTTTTTTTGGAGGGTGAAGATTACTCTCTTGTTTATAATTATCTGGTTAATGCAAATTATCCAGAGGTGGAAATTTATGATCAAGCGTACGCGATAATGTGTGGCAATCTGGCAGCCAACAGTGATGCAACAAAAGAAGAGATACGAGAGAGATATAAAACTACCTTTGAAGCTTTATATAATGAGGTAAATGCTTTAGACGATAATAACAGCTGATTATATTAGTAAAATACTGACACAAGAAACCAGAGATTTAATACCCCTACCTAATAAAAATATCGATAGGGGAAAGTTATTTTTCCAGGGTTTATGGAATTAATGTTATTTAAGTAGCTTTTGCAGCAAGCCCATCACTTGCTGCACCTCTTCCTGGGTGAGTGCCCCGTCTTTGGCCCATTGTACGCGACCGTCTTTATCCAACACCGCAACCGCTGAACTTTCTTCATCCAACTGCCAGGCTCCGCGCGCGACACCGTTACTGTCGACAATAAACTGCGACCACGGGTAAAGCTTTTTATTGCTCTCCAGACTGCTGCGTACAAACATGCCTGAACCGGGAATGGCGTCATCTGTGTTGACAATCGTAGTAGTCTGGTAGCGATCGTGTGGCAAATTCGCCGATTTAATCGCTTCTATCAGCGTCGCGTTTTTCTCTTTCGCGGAAGTGCGACCAGCAATATGTTGTAGCACACGCACTTTTCCCGCTAACTGCGCGCTGTTCCAGGTTTTGTAGCTAAAATGATCTTTATCAAGCACTAACTCGCCACGATCGGTAATGCCAATCGGCGGTACTCGCTGGCCGGTTTCGAACTGATGTGCGGAGGCCATCATCGGCAGTAGCAGGCAGGTGAGGGCCAGAATCTTGCGTAGAGTCATGGTATTTCCTTCTTATGATATGCAGGTGATCCGACCACTTGGGTCTGGTTTTTAATCATATGTGCTATTTATCGAAATACCCGCAAGTGTGATGCCAGTTTGCGGACGAGCGCACAAATCATATGAAAAATGAATGCTTATACTGAAGAGCGTGCTTCGGTAAAAAGATAATTCTGAATAATTGTAACCTTAAGGTAAAAAAACTTATACACGCTGGAAACATTACCCGGATAGTCTATAGTCATTAGGCATTAAAATTTGCGCCTCATAATAGTTGGACCGATTGTGGTACCGCAAAGGCGTAATACTCAGCAGGAGACAACAATGAAAATTTTCCAACGGTACAACCCACTGCAAGTGGCGAAGTACGTGAAGATCCTGTTTCGTGGACGGTTATACATCAAGGATGTTGGCGCTTTTGAATTTGATAAGGGTAAGATTCTTATCCCAAAAGTGAAGGATAAACTGCATTTATCAGTGATGTCCGAAGTTAACCGTCAGGTTATGCGTCTGCAAACAGAGATGGCTTAACCAAAGTGCTATGCAGTAATAAGACGGCTCCTGATTCAGGAGCCGTTGATGTTTCTGAGGTTATGCGACGCTTTCTTCTTTACCTTTAGCATCAGATAGCTTTGGTGAAAGGACGGTGGCTTTGCTATCGATCCGCGTTACCAGTAACTGGTCGATACGGTAGTTATCAATATCCACCACTTCAAATTTGTAACCGGAGAACTTCACCGAATCAGTGCGTTTGGGGATCTTACGCAGCATAAACATCATAAAACCGCCAATAGTTTCGTAATTGCCCGACTGCGGGAACTCGTCAATATCCAGTACACGCATCACGTCATCAATCGGTGTTCCACCATCGATTAGCCATGAGTTTTCATCACGCGCCACAATCTGCTCTTCCAGACCCTGACCAACCAGATCGCCCATCAGCGTGGTCATCACGTCGTTGAGGGTGATGATGCCCACAACCAGCGCGTATTCATTCATGATTACTGCAAAGTCTTCACCCGCAGTTTTAAAACTTTCCAGCGCCTCAGAAAGGGTCAGCGTATCTGGCACGATCAGCGTATTGCGAATTTGTACGCCACTGTTTAGCGCCAGGCTCTGACTGGCCAGGACGCGGTTAAGCAGATCTTTCGAATCCACATAGCCGATGATGTGGTCGATATCTTCATTACAGACGAGGAATTTTGAGTGCGGATGTTCCGCCACTTTATTCTTCAGACTTTGCTCGTCTTCGTGGAGATCGAACCAGATGACGTTTTCGCGTGGAGTCATAGAAGACGGGACAGTACGGGATTCGAGCTCGAACACGTTTTCAATCAGTTCATGCTCTTGTTTACGTAATACCCCAGCCAGTGCCCCTGCTTCCACTACCGCGTAAATGTCATCGGAAGTGATGTCATCCTTGCGCACCATCGGCAGTTTAAAGATGCGGAAAATCATATTTGCCAGGCCGTTGAAGAACCACACCAGCGGGGTGCAGACGAACAGGCAGAAGCGCATCGGGTTGATGATACGCAAAGCCACAGCTTCTGGCGCAATCATACCGATGCGTTTCGGGGTTAAATCCGCAAACAGGATAAACATGCCAGTTACTAACGAGAAAGAGAGAATAAAGCTCAGTTGCTCAGAAAGTTCCGCCGACATATAGCGGGAGAACAGGCTGTTAAAAGCCGGGGAAAACGCTGCATCACCGACGATACCGCCGAGAATAGCCACCGCGTTCAGACCAATTTGCACCACGGTAAAAAACATGCCGGGATTTTCCTGCATATCCAGAACGCGTTGGGCGTTTATATTGCCTTCATCAGCCAGCAGTTTAAGTTTGATTTTGCGTGAGGCAGCAAGCGAGATCTCGGACATCGAGAAGAACGCACTTACAGCGATCAAGCAGAGTATGACTAAAATACTGTTTAACATATCTTATCTAACCGTTCAGGTCAGATCCTCGGAAGGGGAAGTTGATTAATTTGTGTGAAATACACATTGAAAGCCGATTCGAAGAGAGTGAACCGGCATTTTCAGTGGCTAGTATAGCGTAAGGTACTGTAAAGCCGCCAGAGGGTAGAAATTCAGACGACTGAAAAACGCAAAACTGCCTGATGCGCTACGCTTATCAGGCCTGCTTGCTCTCTGTATCGCATTAAATTTAAACGACTTTGCTGGTCGTGTAAGGCGTTTATGCCGTCTCCGGCATAAACAAAGCGTACTTTATCAACAATCTGAATTTGAACCGGTAACGCTATGCTTCTGGTGGCAGACAAACGCCTATTCCGCCAATTCCGCAATAGCCATACGGGTTTTTATGTAGATACTGTTGATGGTCATCTTCGGCATAATAGAACGGCGTGGCGTTAGCAATCTCGGTGGTTATCTGGCGATCGTCATCGGCGGTGAGCATTGCGGCCTGAAAACGTTCCAGACTGGCGCGGGCGGCGGCATCCTGTTCTGGCGTCAACGGGTAAATCGCGGAACGGTACTGCGTGCCGTGGTCATTACCCTGACGCATCCCTTGTGCAGGATCGTGGTTTTCCCAGAATACCTGCAACAGTTGTTCGTAGCTTATGACGGATGGATCGTAAACTACGCGCACCGCTTCAGTGTGGCCGGTATCGCCGGAGCACACTTCGCGGTAGGTTGGGTTTGGTGTATAGCCGCCGGTATAGCCTGCGGCGGTGCTATAAACGCCGTGCAACTGCCAGAACAGGCGTTCAACGCCCCAGAAACAACCCATCGCAAAAATGGCAATCTCCATTCCGTCAGGTACATTGGTCATTGAGTGACCGTTGACCGCATGCAACGTGGCTACGGGCATCGGGGTATTACGTCCAGGCAGAGCATCGGCGGGGGAAACCAGATGCTTTTTATCAAATAAACTCATGGTGTCGCTCTCCCGAAAATCGGTCATTGGGGTTAAGGTTGTAACAAGAGACGTATTTGCACACAATAACCACCGTGAATAGGTCTAAAGTAAAACATAAGAAATATTTGGGGTTTAGTCTGCTTTTTAATCCAGATTGCTGGATTTTTGTTAAGCCGTTTAACGGCGTTCCAGGGGCAGGAACAAAGGATATTCAGGAGAAAATGTGCGCTATATCCGACAGTTATGCTGTGTAAGCTTACTCTGCTTAAGCGGATCTGCCGTCGCCGCGAACGTCCGTCTACAGGTCGAGGGGTTATCGGGGCAGCTGGAAAAGAACGTTCGTGCGCAGCTTTCTACGATTGAAAGTGATGAAGTGACGCCAGATCGTCGCTTTCGCGCCCGCGTTGATGATGCTATCCGCGAAGGTCTGAAAGCTCTGGGTTATTACCAGCCGACCATTGAATTTGATCTCCGTCCACCGCCAAAGAAAGGGCGACAGGTATTAATCGCGAAAGTGACGCCTGGCGTGCCGGTGTTAATTGGTGGCACCGATGTGGTATTGCGTGGCGGCGCGCGGACCGATAAAGACTATTTGAAATTGCTCGATACTCGCCCGGCTATTGGCACGGTATTGAACCAGGGTGATTATGAAAATTTCAAAAAGTCCTTAACCAGCATTGCGTTGCGTAAAGGCTATTTTGATAGCGAATTTACTAAAGCTCAGCTGGGCATTGCGCTCGGCTTGCATAAAGCCTATTGGGATATTGATTACAACAGTGGCGAACGTTACCGCTTTGGGCATGTGACCTTTGAAGGATCACAAATTCGTGACGAATACCTGCAAAATCTGGTGCCGTTTAAAGAGGGCGATGAGTACGAATCCAAAGATCTCGCGGAACTAAACCGTCGACTTTCTGCTACCGGCTGGTTTAACTCGGTGGTGGTGGCACCACAATTTGATAAAGCGCGCGAAACGAAAGTATTGCCATTGACTGGCGTGGTTTCTCCGCGGACCGAAAATACCATCGAGACCGGGGTCGGTTATTCAACGGATGTGGGACCGCGCGTTAAGGCAACATGGAAAAAGCCATGGATGAACTCGTACGGTCATAGTCTGACCACCAGTACCAGTATTTCTTCACCGGAACAGATCCTTGATTTCAGCTATAAAATGCCGCTGCTGAAGAACCCGCTGGAACAATATTATTTGGTGCAGGGTGGTTTTAAGCGTACTGACCTGAACGATACAGAATCTGACTCCACTACACTTGTGGCTTCTCGCTACTGGGATCTCTCTAGCGGCTGGCAGCGCGCGATTAACCTGCGCTGGAGTCTCGACCACTTTACTCAGGGCGAAGTCACCAACACTACGATGCTGTTTTACCCAGGGGTGATGATTAGCCGCACGCGTTCTCGCGGTGGCCTGATGCCGACCTGGGGCGACTCGCAACGCTACTCTATCGACTACTCCAATACGGCCTGGGGATCGGACGTCGATTTCTCCGTTTTCCAGGCACAGAACGTCTGGATCCGCACACTGTACGATCGCCATCGCTTTGTTACGCGCGGCACGTTGGGCTGGATTGAAACCGGTGACTTCGACAAAGTACCGCCGGACCTGCGTTTCTTCGCCGGGGGTGACCGCAGTATTCGCGGCTACAAATACAAATCTATTGCGCCGAAATATGCCAATGGTGACCTGAAAGGGGCATCGAAGCTAATTACCGGATCGCTGGAGTACCAGTACAACGTGACCGGAAAATGGTGGGGCGCGGTATTTGTCGATAGCGGCGAAGCGGTAAGCGATATTCGCCGCAGCGACTTTAAAACCGGCACCGGGGTTGGTGTGCGCTGGGAATCGCCGGTCGGGCCAATCAAACTCGATTTCGCCGTACCGGTCGCGGATAAAGACGAGCACGGCTTACAGTTTTACATCGGTCTGGGGCCAGAATTATGAGTTTATGGAAAAAAATTAGCCTCGGCGCGATTATCGTCATCTTACTACTGCTGGGATCGGTGGCATTTTTGGTTGGCACCACCAGTGGCCTGCATCTGGTATTTAAAGCGGCGGACCGCTGGGTGCCAGGGCTGGACATTGGCAAAGTCACTGGCGGCTGGCGCGACCTTACCCTGTCTGACGTTCGTTATGAGCAGCCAGGCGTGGCGGTAAAAGCGGGCAATTTACATCTGGCTGTCGGGCTGGATTGTCTGTGGAACAGCAGCGTTTGCATTAACGATCTGGCGTTGAAAGACATTCAGGTCAATATCGACAGCAAAAAAATGCCTCCTTCTGAACAGGTTGAAGAAGAGGAAGACAGCGGTCCGCTAGATCTCTCCACGCCGTATCCCATCACCCTGACGCGGGTGGCGCTGGACAACGTTAACATCAAGATTGATGACACCACGGTGTCGGTAATGGACTTCACTTCCGGCCTGAACTGGCAGGAGAAAACCCTGACCCTGAAACCGACGTCGCTGAAAGGCCTGCTGATTGCCTTGCCGAAAGTGGCGGAAGTGGCGCAGGAAGAAGTGGTCGAACCGAAGATTGAAAATCCGCAGCCGGATGAAAAGCCGCTCGGCGAAACGCTGAAAGATCTCTTTTCTCGCCCGATATTGCCAGAAATGACCGACGTGCATTTGCCGCTCAACCTGAACATTGAAGAGTTTAAGGGCGAGCAGTTACGCGTGACCGGCGACACGGATATTACTGTGAGTACCATGCTGCTGAAAGTGAGCAGCATCGACGGTAATACTAAACTGGATGCACTGGATATCGATTCCAGTCAAGGGATCGTCAACGCCAGCGGCACGGCGCAACTGTCCAATAACTGGCCGGTGGATATCACCCTCAACAGCACGCTGAACGTGGAGCCGTTGAAAGGTGAAAAAGTGAAGCTGAAAGTGGGCGGTGCGCTACGTGAACAACTGGAGATTGGCGTTAATCTTTCTGGCCCAGTGGATATGGACCTGCGCGCTCAGACTCGGCTGGCAGAAGCTGGACTGCCGCTCAACGTGGAAGTGAACAGCAAACAGCTTTACTGGCCGTTCACTGGTGAGAAGCAATATCAGGCAGATGACCTGAAACTGAAACTCACCGGCAAAATGACCGATTACACGCTATCTATGCGTACGGCGGTAAAAGGGCAGGAGATCCCGCCAGCGGCCATTACCCTTGATGCGAAAGGGAATGAACAGCAGGTAAACCTCGATAAACTCACCGTTGCGGCGCTGGAAGGGAAAACCGAGCTCAAGGCGCTACTCGACTGGCAGCAGGCAATAAGTTGGCGCGGCGAGTTAACATTTAACGGCATTAACACCGCCAAAGAGTTCCCGGAGTGGCCGTCGAAACTCAATGGGTTGATTAAAACCCGCGGTAGCCTGTACGGTGGCACCTGGCAGATGGACGTGCCGGAGTTGAAGCTCACCGGCAACGTCAAACAGAACAAAGTGAACGTTGAGGGAACGCTGAAAGGCAACAGCTATATGCAGTGGATGATCCCCGGTCTGCATCTGGAGCTGGGGCCAAACAGTGCCGAAGTGAAAGGCGAGCTTGGGGTGAAAGATCTTAATCTTGATGCCACCATCAACGCGCCGGGGCTGGATAATGCACTGCCAGGACTTGGCGGTACAGCGAAAGGACTGGTGAAAGTACGTGGTACGGTGGAAGCGCCGCAGTTGCTGGCTGATATCACCGCGCGCGGCTTGCGCTGGCAGGAACTTTCCGTGGCGCAGGTTCGTGTGGAGGGCGATATCAAATCCACAGACCAGATTGCGGGTAAACTCGACGTTCGCGTCGAGCAAATTTCGCAGCCGGATGTGAATATCAGCCTCGTCACTCTGAATGCGAAAGGCAGCGAAAAACAGCACGAGTTACAACTGCGGATTCAGGGCGAGCCGGTTTCCGGGCAACTGAACCTGGCGGGCAGTTTTGATCGTAAAGAAGAACGCTGGAAGGGAACACTTAGCAATACGCGCTTCCAGACACCAGTCGGACCGTGGTCACTCACGCGTGATATCGCGCTGGACTACCGCAATCAGGAACAAAAAATCAGCATCGGGCCACACTGCTGGCTTAACCCGAATGCGGAACTGTGCGTGCCGCAAACCATTGATGCCGGGGCGGAAGGGCGTGCGGTAGTGAATCTCAACCGCTTCGACCTGGCAATGTTGAAACCGTTTATGCCGGAAACTACCCAGGCAAGCGGTATCTTCACGGGTAAAGCGGACGTTGCCTGGGACACCACCAAAGAGGGACTGCCACAGGGCAGCATCACTCTTTCGGGGCGTAACGTGCAGGTGACGCAAACCGTCAACGATGCGGCGCTGCCGGTGGCGTTTCAGACGCTGAATCTGACAGCGGAGCTACATAACAATCGTGCTGAACTGGGCTGGACCATCCGCCTGACCAATAACGGCCAGTTCGATGGCCAGGTGCAGGTGACCGATCCGCAAGGCCGCCGTAATCTTGGCGGTAACGTCAATATCCGTAACTTCAACCTGGCGATGATAAACCCCATCTTTACGCGCGGGGAAAAAGCTGCGGGGATGGTGAGTGCCAATTTACGTCTGGGCGGTGATGTGCAAAGCCCGCAGCTTTTTGGTCAGCTGCAGGTTACGGGTGTGGATATCGACGGCAACTTTATGCCGTTTGATATGCAGCCGAGCCAGCTTGCGGTCAACTTTAACGGTATGCGCTCGACGCTTGCGGGGACCGTGCGGACCCAGCAGGGTGACATCTACCTGAACGGTGACGCCGACTGGAGCCAAATCGAAAACTGGCGGGCGCGGATAACGGCGAAAGGCAGTAAGGTAAGGATTACTGTACCGCCGATGGTGCGAATGGATGTGTCGCCTGACGTAGTGTTTGAAGCGACACCAAGCCTGTTTACCCTCGATGGTCGCGTGGATGTACCGTGGGCGCGCATTGTGGTGCACGATCTGCCGGAAAGTGCGGTGGGCGTTTCCAGCGATGTGGTGATGCTTAACGATAACCTGCAACCGGAAGAGCCGAAAACGGCATCGATACCGATCAACAGCAACCTGATTGTCCACGTTGGCAACAACGTGCGCATTGATGCCTTTGGCCTGAAGGCGCGACTGACCGGCGATCTCAACGTTGTACAGGACAAACAAGGTTTGGGCCTGAACGGGCAGATCAACATCCCGGAAGGGCGCTTCCATGCTTATGGTCAGGATCTGATTGTGCGTAAGGGTGAGCTACTGTTCTCTGGTCCGCCGGATCAACCGTATCTCAATATCGAAGCCATTCGTAACCCGGATGCAACAGAAGACGACGTTATCGCCGGTGTTCGCGTCACCGGGTTGGCAGATGAGCCGAAAGCAGAGATCTTCTCTGACCCCGCGATGTCGCAACAAGCTGCGCTTTCCTACCTGTTACGTGGACAAGGGCTGGAGAGCGATCAGAGCGACAGCGCGGCGATGACCTCGATGCTGATTGGCCTGGGGGTTGCGCAAAGTGGTCAGATTGTGGGTAAAATCGGTGAGACATTTGGCGTAAGTAATTTAGCGCTCGACACCGAGGGGGTTGGTGATTCTTCCCAGGTGGTGGTCAGCGGCTATGTATTACCAGGCCTACAAGTGAAATACGGCGTGGGGATATTTGACTCCATAGCAACACTCACGTTACGTTATCGCCTGATGCCTAAGCTATATCTGGAAGCCGTGTCTGGTGTAGACCAGGCACTGGATTTGCTCTATCAGTTCGAGTTTTAGCTATGCGAATATTTGTCTACGGCAGTTTACGCCACAAACAAGGCAACAGTCACTGGATGACCAATGCCCAGTTACTGGGCGATTTCAGTATCGATAACTACCAGTTGTATAGCCTGGGCCACTATCCAGGTGCAGTTCCGGGAAACGGTACGGTACATGGTGAAGTTTATCGTATTGACAACGCCACGCTGGCCGAACTTGATGCCTTGCGCACCAGGGGCGGTGAATACGCGCGCCAGTTGATTCAGACGCCGTATGGGAGTGCATGGATGTACGTATATCAACGACCCGTCGATGGATTAAAGCTGATTGCAAGCGGCGACTGGTTAGACAGGGATAAGTCATGACATAAACGCGCCACCTTCGGGTGGCGTTGTTTTTTGCGATGCCCCTCGCAATCAGTTTTGTAACTTCCCCACCAGTTTCTTTTCTCTCCGAGTCGCTTTCCTGATCTGTTAACGCATAAAAATCTCTACTGGTGTTCACAAATGCGCAGGGGTAAAACGGGTGCACGCTTTGAACGGTGAGGATGAGTGAGATCGGCTAACTTCCAGCAAGCGGCTATGAACAGCAAAGTGGTGGTCGGGTTTGCTTGTTCTTACCGTTCAAGCCTTGCAACCGCTGAGAATAATGATGGCGGAATAGAGAGTTTATTTATCGCGGGCATAAAAAAACCCTTACTAACCGAATACCGGCGTTCAGGGTTATTACGCTATAAGAACTTATTTATTCTTTGCGCGCTCGAAGGAAGCAACGATTTCAGCTTTAGCGGCTTCAGCGTTTTCCCAACCTTCAACTTTAACCCACTTACCTTTTTCGAGGTCTTTGTAGTGCTCGAAGAAGTGAGCGATCTGAGCTTTCAGCAGCTCCGGCAGATCGTTAACGTCTTTGATGTGATCGTATTCTTTGCTCAGTTTGGTGTGCGGAACTGCAACCAGTTTCGCATCTTCACCGGCTTCGTCGGTCATTTTCAGAACGCCAACCGGACGGCAACGGATCACAGAACCCGGTTGCAGCGGGTACGGAGTCGGGACCAGTACGTCAACCGGGTCACCGTCCAGAGACAGGGTGTGGTTGATGTAGCCGTAGTTGCACGGATAGAACATCGCGGTGGACATGAAGCGGTCAACGAACAGTGCGCCGCTCTCTTTGTCGATTTCGTATTTGATCGGATCAGCGTTAGCCGGGATTTCGATAACAACGTAGATGTCTTCCGGCAGATCTTTACCCGCAGGGACGTTGAGTAAGCTCATGTCTGTTTCCTTTAAAAATATGTGGCAAACAAGTGCCGAGTATTATAGCCAACTCGCGCCGAATGTCTTCGCTTGTTTTCGTCCTCATTTTCCTTTTTCGCCAGTTTTAAGACAGTTTACAGAGCAGGAAAATCCATAACCGTAGCCGCATTTTTCATAGTGATATGAAAGCGATTACAAACTTGTGATTAACGTTTTATTTACTTTTTTGAAGTGTGATGTAACGCAATCTGTTACATAACCAATTGTCTATAGTTTTTTCGCGAACATCTTTTCACCAATAATAATTATCCCGACGAGGACAACCCTATGTGGAAACGCTTACTTGTAGTCTCTGCAGTCTCGGCAGCCATGTCGTCTATGGCGTTGGCCGCTCCTTTAACCGTAGGATTTTCGCAGGTCGGATCAGAATCCGGCTGGCGCGCCGCAGAAACCAATGTGGCGAAAAGTGAGGCCGAAAAACGCGGTATCACGCTAAAAATTGCCGATGGTCAGCAAAAGCAGGAAAACCAGATTAAAGCAGTACGTTCCTTTGTCGCGCAGGGGGTCGATGCCATCTTTATCGCCCCGGTGGTCGCAACCGGATGGGAACCCGTTTTGAAAGAGGCAAAGGAAGCTGAAATCCCGGTTTTTTTGCTCGATCGTTCCATCGATGTGAAAGACAAATCTCTCTATATGACCACCGTTACAGCAGACAACATTCTTGAAGGCAAGTTGATTGGTGACTGGTTGGTGAAAGAGGTTAATGGCAAACCATGTAACGTGGTTGAGTTACAGGGAACTGTTGGGGCCAGCGTCGCCATCGACCGTAAGAAAGGCTTTGCCGAAGCCATTAAGAATGCGCCAAATATCAAAATTATCCGCTCGCAGTCTGGTGACTTTACCCGTAGTAAAGGCAAAGAAGTGATGGAGAGCTTTATCAAAGCGGAAAACAACGGCAAAAACATCTGCATGGTATACGCCCATAACGACGACATGGTGATTGGCGCAATTCAGGCAATTAAAGAAGCGGGCCTGAAACCGGGCAAAGATATTCTCACTGGCTCTATCGACGGCGTGCCGGACATCTACAAAGCGATGATTGATGGCGAAGCGAATGCCAGCGTTGAACTGACGCCAAACATGGCAGGTCCGGCATTTGACGCGCTGGAGAAATACAAAAAAGACGGCACCATGCCTGAAAAGCTGACGTTAACCAAGTCCACCCTTTACCTGCCTGATACCGCAAAAGAAGAGTTAGAGAAGAAGAAAAACATGGGGTATTGAAGTGCATCAATGCCTGATGCCGATATGTAGGCCGGATAAGGCGTTCACGCCGCATCCGGCGGTGGTACGCGGATGCCTGATGCGACGCTTACCGCGTCTTATCATGCCTACTGGGAGCACGCTTTACACCGGGGGAAACCATGACGACTAACCAACACCAGGAAATCCTCCGCACCGAAGGATTAAGCAAATTTTTCCCCGGCGTCAAAGCGTTAGACAACGTTGATTTCAGCCTGCGCCGTGGCGAAATCATGGCGCTGCTCGGTGAAAACGGGGCCGGTAAATCGACGCTAATCAAAGCGCTTACCGGCGTTTACCATGCCGATCGCGGCACCATCTGGCTGGAAGGCCAGGCTATTTCACCGAAAAACACCGCTCACGCGCAGCAGTTGGGCATCGGCACCGTCTACCAGGAAGTCAACCTGCTACCCAATATGTCGGTCGCTGATAATCTATTCATAGGCCGCGAACCTAAGCGTTTCGGCCTGCTACGCCGCAAAGAGATGGAAAAGCGCGCCACCGAACTGATGGCATCGTATGGTTTCTCCCTCGACGTGCGTGAACCGCTCAACCGCTTTTCGGTGGCGATGCAGCAAATCGTCGCTATTTGTCGGGCTATCGATCTCTCCGCCAAAGTGTTGATCCTCGATGAACCTACCGCCAGCCTCGACACCCAGGAAGTGGAACTGCTATTTGGCCTGATGCGCCAGCTTCGCGATCGCGGCGTCAGCCTGATCTTTGTCACTCACTTTCTCGATCAGGTTTATCAGGTCAGCGATCGGATCACCGTCTTACGCAACGGCAGTTTCGTTGGCTGTCGGGAAACTCGTGAGCTACCACAAATCGAACTGGTAAAAATGATGTTGGGGCGTGAGTTGGATAGCCATGCGCTACAGCGTGCCGGAAGAACATTGTTGAGCGACAAACCCGTTGCCGCGTTTAAAAATTACGGCAAAAAAGGAACGATCGCACCGTTTGATCTGGAAGTACGCCCAGGTGAGATCGTCGGTCTGGCAGGTCTGCTGGGATCCGGACGTACCGAAACCGCCGAAGTGATCTTCGGTATCAAACCTGCCGACAGCGGCACGGCGCTGATCAAAGGCAAACCACAAACGCTAAGATCGCCACATCAGGCTTCGGTACTTGGCATCGGCTTCTGCCCGGAAGACAGAAAAACTGACGGCATCATTGCCGCCGCTTCGGTGCGGGAAAACATCATCCTGGCGTTACAGGCCCAGCGAGGTTGGCTGCGACCTATTTCCCGCAAAGAACAGCAAGAGATTGCCGAACGCTTTATCCGCCAGCTTGGCATTCGCACTCCTTCCAGCGAGCAACCCATTGAGTTTCTTTCCGGTGGCAATCAGCAAAAAGTGCTGCTCTCACGCTGGCTGCTGACTCGTCCACAATTTCTGATCCTCGATGAGCCAACCCGTGGCATCGACGTTGGCGCTCATGCCGAGATCATTCGCCTGATTGAAACGCTGTGCGCCGATGGTCTGGCACTGCTGGTGATCTCCTCCGAACTGGAAGAGCTGGTGGGGTATGCCGATCGGGTCATCATCATGCGCGATCGTAAACAGGTGGCGGAGATCCCGCTGGCAGAACTTTCCGTTCCGGCGATCATGAACGCCATTGCGGCGTAAGGAGAACAGTGTGATGCCTCAATCTCTCCCGGACACCGCGTCGTCGAAAAAACGCTTTCGCTGGCCGACGGGGATGCCGCAGTTAATGGCGCTGTTACTGGTGCTAGCGGTCGACAGCCTGGTGGCACCGCATTTCTGGCAGGTAGTGCTTCAGGATGGCCGCCTGTTCGGTAGCCCCATTGATATTCTCAATCGCGCCGCCCCCGTTGCGCTACTGGCCATTGGCATGACGCTGGTGATCGCCACCGGCGGCATCGATCTCTCCGTGGGAGCGGTAATGGCTATCGCCGGAGCAACAACTGCCGCGATGACGGTAGCGGGATTTAGCTTACCGATTGTTTTGTTAAGCGCCCTGGGCACTGGCATCCTGGCGGGATTGTGGAACGGCATACTGGTGGCGATCCTCAAAATTCAGCCATTTGTCGCGACCTTGATCCTGATGGTCGCCGGGCGCGGCGTGGCGCAATTGATCACCTCCGGGCAGATTGTCACGTTCAACTCACCGGATCTCTCATGGTTCGGCAGCGGATCACTGCTTTTCCTGCCAACGCCAGTCATTATCGCGGCGCTGACGCTTCTCTTCTTCTGGCTGTTGACTCGCAAAACAGCCCTGGGGATGTTTATTGAAGCCGTTGGTATCAATATTCGTGCGGCGAAAAATGCCGGAGTCAACACGCGGATCATCGTCATGCTCACCTACGTGTTGAGCGGCCTGTGTGCGGCGATCGCGGGCATTATCGTGGCGGCGGATATTCGCGGTGCTGACGCCAATAACGCCGGATTATGGCTGGAGCTTGACGCCATTCTCGCGGTGGTCATCGGTGGTGGTTCGCTAATGGGCGGGCGCTTTAACTTGCTGCTCTCGGTGGTAGGGGCATTGATTATTCAGGGAATGAACACCGGGATTTTGCTTTCTGGCTTTCCGCCGGAGATGAACCAGGTGGTGAAAGCAGTGGTGGTACTTTGCGTGCTGATTGTTCAGTCGCAACGCTTTATCAGTTTGATTAAAGGAGTGCGTAGCCGTGATAAAACGTAACTTGCCACTGATGATCACCATCGGCGTCTTTGTGTTGGGCTATCTCTACTGCCTGACGCAGTTTCCCGGTTTTGCCTCCACGCGGGTGATCTGCAATATCCTGACCGATAACGCCTTTCTGGGGATCATCGCCGTTGGCATGACCTTTGTGATCCTCTCTGGTGGGATCGATCTCTCTGTCGGTTCGGTGATCGCCTTTACCGGCGTGTTTCTGGCAAAAGTGATTGGCGATTTCGGCTTCTCGCCGTTGTTGGCGTTTCCGCTGGTGCTACTGATGGGCTGTGCCTTCGGCGCATTTATGGGGCTTTTGATCGACGCTCTGAAGATCCCTGCGTTCATTATTACTCTGGCGGGAATGTTCTTTTTGCGCGGCGTCAGCTATCTCGTTTCGGAAGAGTCGATCCCGATTAACCATCCCATTTACGACACGCTTTCAAGTCTTGCGTGGAAAATCCCTGGGGGCGGTCGCTTAAGTGCGATGGGGCTGCTGATGCTCGCGGTGGTGATTATTGGCATTTTCCTCGCGCACCGTACCCGTTTTGGTAATCAGGTATATGCCATTGGCGGCAATGCGACGTCGGCGAACCTGATGGGGATTTCCACTCGCAGCACCACTATTCGTATTTATATGCTCTCCACCGGGCTGGCAACACTGGCAGGGATTGTCTTCTCGATTTATACCCAGGCCGGATACGCACTGGCAGGCGTAGGCGTGGAACTGGACGCTATCGCCTCAGTGGTGATTGGCGGCACGTTGTTAAGTGGTGGGGTAGGGACGGTGCTGGGAACGTTATTCGGCGTGGCGATTCAGGGGCTAATTCAGACTTATATAAACTTTGACGGCACGCTGAGCTCATGGTGGACGAAAATCGCCATCGGCATTTTGCTGTTTATTTTTATCGCCTTACAGCGTGGGTTAACAGTGCTGTGGGAAAATCGTCAGAGTTCGCCAGTGACAAGAGTCAATATTGCGCAGCGATAAAAACGCCTCTCCGTGTGGAGAGGCGCAGGAGATTACGCGTCCGGGAACTCACGGATAAAGCGTTCGACATCTTCAACCATATGGTCATTGCCGACGAAGAACGAACGGCGTTGGTGCAAGGTTTCCGGGATGATATCCAGAATACGCTCTTTGCCATCGCTCGCTTTACCGCCCGCTTGTTCGGCCAGGAACGCCATCGGGTTGCACTCATACAGCAAACGCAGTTTACCGTCCGGGTGGCTGGCGGTGCTTGGATAGAGATAAATACCGCCTTTCAGCAGATTACGGTGGAAATCCGCGACCAGTGAACCGATATAACGTGAGGTATATGGGCGGTTGGTGGACTTATCTTCTTCCTGGCAGAATTTAATATATTTTTTCACGCCGTTTGGAAACTTAATGTAGTTTCCTTCGTTGATGGAATAGGTATTTCCTTTCTCCGGGAAGCGCATCCGTTCCTGGCACAGGCAGAAAACGCCGAGCGAAGGATCGTAGGTAAAGGCGTGAACACCGCATCCCGTGGTGTAAACCAGCATGGTAGAGGAGCCGTATACCACATAACCTGCGGCAACCTGTTTGTTACCAGGCTGGAGGAAATCTTCTTCCGTTACCGGCGTACCGACAGGCGTAACGCGGCGGTAAATGGAGAAAATGGTACCGACAGAGACGTTAACATCGATGTTGGACGAGCCATCCAGTGGGTCCATCAGCACAACGTATTTTGCGTGTTCACATCCTTCAAAGACGACAATCCCATCTTCTTCTTCAGATGCAATGCCCGCAACGATATCGCGCGCTTTCAGGGCGGCTTTCAGTTTTTCATTAGCGAACAAATCGAGTTTCTGCTGAACCTCTCCCTGCACGTTCTCAGCACCGCTGGCACCCAGGATATCAACCAGTCCAGCTTTGTTGATATCGCGATGGATAATCTTGGCGCCCAGTTTTATTGCCGATAGCAAAGCAGTGAGCTCACCGGTAGCATGAGAAAACTCGTGCTGCTTTTCGACAATAAATTCACCTAACGTTTTCATAAAACTTTCCCTGCAATGTTTATGGAGTAAAGCGACCGCAACAATATTAACAAATAATCTCAATGTTGCGCTCAGGTGAATCGCGCCAGCAAATTACGGATTATCCTGAAATGCGTTTCTCTGTTGCCCGACATATGCGTAAAATGAACAGCAGATTAAAAAAGGATAGTGACGTATGCGCATTCATATATTAGGAATTTGTGGCACGTTTATGGGCGGTCTGGCTATTCTGGCGCGCCAGTTGGGTCATGAAGTAACAGGTTCGGACGCCAATGTGTATCCGCCGATGAGCACCTTACTTGAGAGGCAAGGCATTGAACTGATTCAGGGTTACGATGTCAGCCAGCTCGATCCGCAGCCGGATCTGGTGATTATTGGCAACGCCATGACCCGTGGAAATCCGTGTGTGGAAGCGGTACTGGAAAAAAACATTCCCTATATGTCAGGTCCGCAGTGGCTGCACGATTTTGTGCTGCGTGACCGCTGGGTGCTGGCCGTTGCCGGTACACACGGCAAAACGACCACGGCGGGAATGGCGACCTGGATTCTGGAACAGTGCGGCTATAAACCCGGTTTTGTGATCGGTGGTGTACCGGGGAACTTTGACGTTTCTGCGCGCCTGGGCGAAAGTGACTTCTTTGTTATCGAAGCAGACGAGTATGACTGCGCCTTCTTCGACAAACGTTCTAAGTTTGTCCATTACTGCCCGCGAACGCTGATCCTCAACAACCTTGAGTTCGACCACGCCGATATCTTCGACGACCTGAAAGCGATTCAAAAACAGTTCCACCATCTGGTGCGTATTGTTCCTGGTCAGGGGCGTATTATCTGGCCGGAAAACGACATCAACCTGAAACAGACCCTGGCGATGGGCTGCTGGAGCGAGCAGGAGCTGGTGGGCGAGCAAGGTCACTGGCAGGCGAAAAAGCTAACCACTGACGCTTCCGAATGGGAAGTGTTGCTGGACGGTGAAAAAGTGGGCGAAGTGAAATGGTCGCTGGTAGGCGAACATAATATGCACAACGGCCTGATGGCGATTGCGGCGGCCCGTCATGTTGGCATAGCGCCGGCGGATGCCGCTAACGCGCTGGGGTTATTTATCAATGCCCGTCGCCGCCTGGAACTGCGTGGCGAAGCTAACGGCGTGACGGTGTATGACGATTTTGCCCATCACCCAACGGCAATTCTGGCAACGCTGGCGGCGCTGCGCGGCAAAGTTGGCGGTACGGCGCGTATTATTGCCGTGCTTGAGCCGCGTTCAAACACCATGAAGATGGGAGTCTGCAAAGATGATTTGGCGCCGTCTTTAGGTCGTGCCGATGAAGTCTTCCTGCTGCAACCGTCGCATATTCCGTGGCAGGTAGCAGAAGTGGCAGAAGCATGTATTCAGCCTGCACACTGGAGTGGCGATGTTGATGCGCTGGCAGAAATGGTGGTGAAAACCGCCCAGCCTGGCGACCATATTCTGGTGATGAGCAACGGTGGTTTTGGTGGGATTCATCAGAAACTACTGGATGGTCTGGCGAAGAAAGCGGAAGCTGCGCAGTAATTCTGAAGCCTTGCATGTGTATGTAGGCCGGATAAGGCGTTCACGCCGCATCCGGCATTTGAGTATAGTGCCTGATGCGACGCTTGATGCGTCTTATCAGGCCTACAGGCGCGCCGTATCCGGTAAACCATACTTACATCAACAACGAAAATTACCCTTCGTTCTCCGCTAACTCACGCAGATACTGGAAAATCTGTCGCGCGGATTTCGGCGGCTTATTCCCTTCTTTCTCTTTCTTCGCATTGCGGATCAGGGTACGCAGCTGCTGACGATCGGCATCGGGCCACAGGTTCAATACTTCGGCGATGGCGTCATCCCCTTGATCGATTAAACGATCGCGCAGGTTTTCCAGTTTATGAAACAGCACCACCTGCTGGTTATGGCGGTTTTTCAGCTTATCCAGCGCCTGACGGATAGGTTCTACATCGCGCTGGCGCAGCATCTTACCGATGAGCTGCAACTGGCGGCGGCGACCTTCCATCTTAATACGCTGGGCTAACTCAATAGCCGCACGCAGATCCGCATCTAACGGGATCTTATCCAGCGCGTTTTTCCCCAGATCAACAATTTCTGCACCCAGGCGTTTTAGCTCCTCGGCGTCACGTTTAATTTCACTTTTACTGACCCAGATAATTTCATCGTCTTCGTCTTCGATGTCATCACCGGGAACGTCGTCGAGCCAGTCTTCGGGCTGCTTAGTCATGTCAGGCTCCTTAAAAAAAAGAGGCTAATGTTACCAGTTAAGATGCGCACTGAAAAACGGTTCTCTGTTAGACTTCAGAGAAACTCTCTACATTATGGCACTTGCAATGAAAGTAATCTCTCAAGTTGAAGCGCAGCGCAAGATTCTGGAAGAAGCAGTTTCGACTGCGCTGGAGTTGGCCTCAGGCAAATCGGATGGTGCGGAAGTTGCCGTCAGCAAGACCACCGGCATTAGCGTTAGCACGCGATATGGCGAAGTGGAGAATGTCGAATTCAATAGTGATGGCGCGCTGGGGATCACTGTTTATCACCAGAACCGTAAAGGTAGCGCATCATCCACCGATTTAAGCCCGCAAGCCATCGCCCGCACCGTACAGGCGGCGCTGGATATTGCGCGTTACACTTCGCCCGATCCGTATGCAGGCGTGGCAGACAAAGAGCTGCTGGCCTTTGACGCACCGGATCTCGATTTGTTCCACCCTGCGGAAGTCTCTCCGGACGAAGCCATTGAACTGGCGGCACGCGCCGAACAGGCAGCATTACAGGCGGATAAACGTATTACCAACACCGAAGGTGGCAGTTTTAACAGTCACTACGGGGTAAAAGTTTTCGGCAATAGCCACGGTATGTTGCAGGGCTATTGCTCTACGCGTCATTCCCTCTCCAGCTGCGTGATTGCCGAAGAAAATGGCGATATGGAGCGTGATTATGCTTACACCATTGGTCGTGCGATGGGCGATTTGCAAACGCCAGAATGGGTCGGGGCCGACTGCGCTCGCCGTACATTATCGCGTCTGTCACCGCGTAAACTCTCCACCATGAAAGCGCCGGTGATTTTTGCCAATGAAGTGGCAACCGGGCTTTTTGGGCATCTGGTTGGGGCGATAGCGGGTGGAGCGGTCTATCGTAAATCCACTTTCCTGCTCGACTCGCTGGGTAAACAAATTCTGCCGGACTGGCTGACCATTGAAGAGCATCCGCACCTGCTGAAAGGGCTGGCATCTACGCCATTCGACAGCGAAGGTGTACGCACCGAGCGTCGCGATATTATTAAAGATGGCATCCTGACTCAGTGGCTACTGACCAGCTATTCAGCACGCAAATTGGGTCTGAAAAGTACCGGACACGCAGGTGGTATTCACAACTGGCGCATTGCCGGACAAGGGCTAAGTTTCGAGCAAATGCTCAAAGAGATGGGCACTGGACTGGTAGTGACGGAATTGATGGGCCAGGGCGTAAGCGCGATCACTGGTGATTATTCCCGTGGTGCGGCGGGCTTCTGGGTAGAGAACGGCGAAATTCAGTATCCGGTTAGCGAAATCACCATCGCAGGTAATTTAAAAGATATGTGGCGCAATATTGTCACCGTCGGTAACGATATTGAAACACGCAGTAATATACAGTGTGGTTCTGTACTGTTGCCGGAGATGAAAATCGCCGGACAGTAAAAAACTGGCGCGACCTGCCGCGCCATAAACTAAAAAATTACACAAAATCATTCGCGCTGCATCGAGACGGAAAGTGAATGAGAGCCGGGGAGCGTACTCGTAGTACGTGACCCGGTCGAATGAGCGTAGCCGTCGATGAGGCAGTGTGAAGGATGAAGTGTAAATAAAAAAGGAAGTGAGCAATGCGTAAAAGCCTGTTAGCTATTCTTGCAGTCTCCTCGTTGGTATTCAGTTCAGCGTCGTTTGCCGCTGATCTTGAAGACAATATGGAAGCCCTCAACGACAATTTAAAAGTGGTCGAAAAAGCCGATAATGCGGCGCAAGTCAAAGACGCGTTAACCAAAATGCGCGCTGCGGCGCTGGATGCGCAAAAAGCGACGCCACCGAAGCTGGAAGACAAATCGCCAGACAGCCCGGAAATGAAAGACTTCCGCCACGGTTTCGATATTCTGGTTGGTCAGATTGACGATGCACTGAAGCTGGCTAATGAAGGCAAAGTCAAAGAAGCGCAGGCTGCCGCAGAGCAACTGAAAACGACTCGCAACGCCTATCACCAGAAGTATCGTTAATTCCTTATTGGGCGGTGAAACGTTACCGCCCAACGCTTTCTTCCCCTTCGTAAAATCACCGCAATATCTATCTTCACCACAGCATATTCCTGCGTGTCGTCCTCATTTTTGCGAGGCGTTTTCCAGAAATGAATGTAATGCATATGTAATGCTATAATGCATTACACTTTTCATAATTACCGGAGGCATAATGGCCACACTTAACGTCCGCCTGGATGACAAACTGAAAAATGAGGCTTATGCGGTGCTGGAAAAATTAAATATCACGCCTACTGAAGCAGTGCGGCTGCTGTTTCAGTACGTTGCGGAAAATGGACGAATGCCGGTAAAAACGCTCACTGTCAGTGATAGTGAAGAAGCCTTGTTACGCACTGTCAGGGAACGACTGGCCAACCCACAAGAGGCCATTAAGGTCCGACTGGATGAGTGATTAACGCAAATGATGCACCACCTGATTGCTGCTGCCGCGCCAGATCAGGGAAGGGTCTTTTAAATCCTGCACAAATTTGCCGTCGACCAGCACGTTAATCAAATCAACAACCTGCATTTGCGCAGCATTGAGTTTGTCGAGTTTATAGCCTGTCCACACCCAGATGTCTTTACCCGGACACTCGGCGCGGATGCGTTGTACCAGTTTCAGAATATACGGCACGTTTTGCGGATGCAGCGGATCGCCGCCAGAGAGGGAAATGCCCTGGCGTTTGATGCGAGTATCGTTCAGATCGTTGATGATCTGGTCTTCCATTGCTTTGGTAAATGGCTGGCCGGAGTTCACCCGCCAGGTGCTTTTGTTATAGCAACCGGGGCATTCATGAACACACCCGGAGACAAACAGGGTGCAACGAGTGCCGGGGCCGTTGACGATGTCCACAGGATAGTACTGATGATAATTCATTATTTCGCCTGGCTTATCAGTCCGCGTGTAGGCTGTATCAGCCAATCAACGCCTGATGCGACGCTGTCGCGTCTTATCAGGCCTGGAGCCGTTGCCAAATGTAGGCCGGATAAGGCGTTTACGCCGCATCCGGCATTTACTTAGCGCAGAGTGAAGATTAACCGATTTGCCCGTTCCCCAAATGTTTAACGCGGCGCTTAACTTCTTCCTGCTTACCGGCGTTAAACGGACGCGCATCCGGGCTACCTAAATATCCGCACACGCGGCGAGTCACCGACACACGGGAAGCGTCATGGTTACCACATTTCGGGCAAGTGAAGCCTTTGCTGGTGCATTCAAACTCGCCGGTAAAGCCACATTCGTAGCATTCATCGATCGGCGTGTTGGTTCCGTAATACGGTACATGCTGATAGCTGTAATCCCAGACATCTTCCAGCGCTTTCAGGTTGTGCTGAATGTTTGGATACTCGCCGTAGCAAATGAAACCACCGTTCGCCAACGGCGGGTAAGGTGCTTCAAAGTCGATCTTATCGTACGGGTTTACCTTCTTCTCCACATCAAGGTGGAAACTGTTGGTGTAATAACCTTTATCGGTCACGCCCGGCACTACGCCAAACTCGGCGGTATCAAGACGGCAGAAGCGGTCGCACAGGTTTTCGCTCGGCGTGCTGTAGAGACTGAAACCGTAGCCCGTTTCTTCTTTCCACTGATCCACCGCCTGACGCAGACGTTCAACAATCGCGATACCTTTTGCGCGAAGCTGCTCGTTGTCGTAAACATGCTCGCCGCCGAACAGCGCATTAATGGTTTCGTGGATACCGATGTAACCCAGCGAAATAGACGCACGACCGTTTTTGAAGATTTCAGAAACATCATCGTCGGCATTCAGACGTACGCCACAAGCACCTTCCATATAGAGGATTGGGGCCACGCGCGCTTTCACGCCTTCCAGACGAGCGATACGGGTCATCAGTGCCTTACGTGCCAGCACCAGACGTTCATCCAGCAGTTTCCAGAAGGTGGCTTCATCGCCTTTCGCTTCCAGCGCAATGCGCGGCAGGTTAAGGCTGATCACGCCGAGGTTGTTACGACCATCGTGGATCTGCTCACCGTTTTCGTCTTCCCACACGCCGAGGAAGCTGCGGCAACCCATTGGCGTTTTAAACGAGCCAGTGACTTTTACTACCTGGTCGTAGTTCAGAATATCTGGATACATGCGCTTGCTCGCGCACTCCAGCGCCAGCTGTTTGATGTCGTAGTTCGGATCGCCCACTTTATGGTTCAGGCCATCACGAATTGCGAACACCAGTTTCGGGAACACGGCGGTTTTACGGTTTTTACCCAGGCCCGCGATACGGTTACGCAGGATAGATTCCTGAATCAGGCGCGACTCCCAGCTGGTACCCAGACCAAAGCCAAAGGTGACAAACGGCGTCTGACCGTTGGCGGTGTGCAGGGTATTTACTTCATATTCCAGCGACTGGAAGGCGTCGTAGCACTCTTTGATGGTACGAGAGTTAGCGTAGCCTTCGGCATCCGGGATGTTCCACTCTTCCGCTGTTTTACGGTGTTTGTTATAGCTGGCGGTGACGAACGGTGCCAGTACTTCGTCGATACGGTTAATGGTGGTGCCGCCATAAATATGGCTGGCGACCTGAGCAATAATCTGCGCAGTGACTGCGGTTGCCGTAGAGATCGACTTCGGCGGCTCGATCTCGGCGTTCCCCATCTTAAAGCCCTGGGTTAGCATGCCTTTCAGGTCGATCAACATGCAGTTGAACATCGGGAAGAACGGCGAGTAGTCGAGGTCGTGATAGTGGATATCACCACGCTCATGCGCCTGCACCACGTCACGCGGCAGCAGGTGCTGGCGTGCATAGTGTTTAGCCACAATCCCGGCAAGCAGGTCGCGCTGAGTAGGGATTACCTTACTGTCTTTGTTGGCGTTTTCGTTGAGCAACGAGGCGTTGGTCTGCTCGACCAGACCACGGATCTCCTGGTTCAGACGACCGCGTTTTTCACGTTCAATGTCGCGATCGTGACGGTACTCAATATATGCACGGGCCAGTTGTTTGTACGGGCCAGACATCAGCTGGTTTTCAACGGCGGTCTGAATTTCGTTGATATCTACCTGGTTACGCCCCTGCATTTGTTCGCTGACGGTAGCGGCAACTGCAGCACAATAATCTGCATCATCGACTTCCGCTGCTTTAGCTGCACGCAGAATAGCTTCTTTGATGCGCTCTGATTTAAACGGCACTTTGCAGCCGTCTCGTTTCATCACATGCGGTGTCATGATCGCTCCATATTTTTAAGAACAGGTTATCCACAGAAAGTTGGGAAGTGCGCCCCGGTTTATTCAGCTCTTATTTCGGGGATTTACTGCAATCCCAATTCGCTTTATCCACAACTGTGTCGGCTTCGTTGGCGTATATCTTGTTGCAAGTTTAGACGACGGATACAACATATTGGGTTGAGATGCATTTTAAAGTCTATATATAGTGCTTTGCATTAAGGATGTTTGCGTTTTTTTTGATTTAGCTCAAAGTAAAAAGCAGAGAGTACGGATGGCGGGCGTTAGAGCGGTGTGTAAATTTTTTAATGATTTTCTGGTTATAAAATCAACAAAAACAATATGCTGACGGAGAAATCCCCGGAATAATCAGCATTACCGGGGCTTAGCGGATACTTAATTCTGTAACCACCAGACAGCCTCAAAAGGCCGTAATATCATGGCACAGGGTTGTGGTGAGGTTTCTTCATAGTTATGCATTAAAAGTTGCCAGCTACCGCAAATTTGCCCTGGCTGCCAGGGTTGTATCTCACGGCTAAGGTTGGCAATGACCAGCAAGGTTTGTCCCTTCCATTCACGGCGATAGCACCACAATGCCGGATTGTTTGGCAGCAGATCCTGGTAATCGCCCCATGTCAGAACGGGTTCTTTCTTGCGCAGCGCGATTAACTTTTGGTAGGTGTAAAATACTGAAGACTCATCGGCCAGCGCGGCTTCTACGTTGATTTCCCGATAGCTATCGCCTAAGCCAATCCACGGTTCGCCAGTTGTAAACCCGGCATTATCGGCGTTGCTCCATTGCATTGGCGTGCGGCTGTTGTCGCGGGATTTACTGGCGAGGATCGCCAATAACTCTTCGGCGTCACGTCCATCGTTGCGCAGTTCGGCAAACATATTGAGGCTCTCCACGTCGCGGTAATCGGTAATGCGCGTGAAATGCGGGTTGGTCATGCCAATCTCTTCGCCCTGGTAGATATATGGCGTTCCCTGCATGCCATGCAGCACCATCGCCAGCATTTTTGCCGCAGGCACGCGGTATTCGCCTTCATCACCAAAACGAGAAACAATGCGCGGCTGATCGTGGTTGCACCAGAATAAGGCATTCCATGCCACGTTATGCATTCCTTGTTGCCAGTGGCGGAACAATGTTTTCAACGCCACAAAGTCTGGTTTCGCCAGCGTCCATTTTTCACCGCCGGGATAATCGACCTTCAGGTGATGAAAATTAAAGGTCATCGACAATTCACTGCCTGTCAGCGCCGCGTATCGCTGGCAATGTTCAAGGCTGGTGGAGGACATTTCACCTACAGTCATTAATCCGCGTGGCGTAAAGACATCGCGGTTCATCTCGTGCAAAAACTCATGTACTCGTGGCCCGTCGGTGTAGAATCGACGCCCGTCGCCATCCAGATCGTCAGGGAAACGCGGGTCTTTGGAGATCAGATTCACCACATCCAGGCGCAACCCATCTACCCCACGATCGGCCCAGAACTCACAGACTTTTTTCAACTCTGCGCGAACCGCTGGATCCTCCCAGTTGAGATCCGCCTGCTCCGGGGCAAACAGATGCAAATAGTACTGTTCGCTTTCCGCATGCCAGCGCCACGCACTGCCGCCGAATTTTGAACGCCAGTTGTTTGGCGGCGTTGCTGGCTCGCCATCACGCCAGATATAAAACGAGCGGTAAGGACTTTCTTTGTTCAGCGCCTCGCGAAACCAGGCGTGTTGGGTAGACGTATGGTTAAACACCATATCGAGAATGATACGAATGCCGCGCGATTTCGCCTGCGTCACCAGTTCGTCAAAATCGTCCAGCGTGCCGTAGGTGGGATCAATCGCCGTATAGTTCGCTACGTCGTAACCGTTATCGATCTGCGGAGAGACATAAAACGGGGTCAACCAGATGGCATCGACGCCCAGTTTTTGCAGATAGTCCAGGCGTTGGGTCACACCACGCAGATCGCCAGTGCCGCTGCCCGTGGTGTCCTGAAAACTCTTGGGATAAATCTGGTAGATAACGCCGTTTTGCCACCAGTGGGGAAGATTATTCATGAGGTCATTCCTGCAAATGCGAGGGGCGCAACTGCGCCCCGAAGAAAATTAAACAATTTCAAGCGTGCCCAGGCGGTATTTCCGCTGGTAGGTAAACGAGGTGAGCACAATCGGGATGATGATGGCGATGGCCATTGCCAGCGCAAACACCTGCCAGTAGCTCGGTTGAATAGAGAGAATGCCCGGCAGGCCGCCTACGCCGATGCCATTTGCCATAACGCCGTTCAGGCCGCATAGTAATCCTGCCAGACCAGAACCTGTCATCGCGCACAGCATCGGAAAGCGATATTTCAGGTTGATGCCGTACATTGCTGGCTCAGTGACCCCAAGCCATGCGGAGATAGCGGCAGGCACGGAGATCTCGCGTTCATTGTTCTTGCGGCTGGAAATGATAATGCCTATCACGGCGGAGCCCTGAGCGATATTCGACAGCGCAATAAGCGGCCACACCGGCGTGCCACCCATGCTTTGAATCATCTGCAAATCAATAGCAAGCGTGGTCTGGTGTACGCCGGTGATCACCAGCGGCGCGTAAAGGAAGCCAAACAATGCTGCGCCAATGGGGGCAAAGCTGCCGGTCATCAGGTAACGCACCGCAAAGGCAACGCCATCGCCAATCATGCGACCAAACGGACCAATCAGCGCATGGGCGAGGAACACCGCGAGGATCAGCGAACAGACCGGCACCACCACCAAATAGAGGTAATCCGGCACGATGCGCTTAAGGCGAGTTTCAATAAAGCCCAGCGCCAGCCCGGCTAAGAGTGCCGGAATCACCTGTGCCTGATAGCCCACTTTAGCGATGCTGAACATGCCAAAGTCCCACACTTCAGGTACTTGTTGTCCGAGTAGATAGGCGTTCATCAGTTGTGGCGAAACCAGCGTCACGCCAAGCACGATACCGAGGATTGGTGTACCGCCCATTTTTTTCACCGCCGACCAGCAAATCCCGACTGGCAGGTAGAAGAAAATCGCTTCACCGATCAACCACAGAAAATCGTAGATCGTTTGCAGGGAAGGGTGCATTTGCGCCAGCGTCAGACCGTTGCTCATAGGCAGATCGCCGATCACATTGCGAAAACCGAGGATCAAACCGCCGCTAATCAACGCGGGTAGCAACGGGAAGAAGATCTCCGCGAAATGAGAGATCAATTGCTCATGCCATTTCATATTTTGCCGGGCGGCTTTTTTCACCTGCTCTTTATCAACCTGCGCCTGTCCGATCGTCGCTATCAGTGCTTGATAGTAATCACCAACGTTGGTGCCAATCACTACCTGAAATTGCCCGGCATTGGTGAAACAGCCTTTCACCATGGGGAGCTGCTCAATTTCTTTCGGTCTGGCATTGGCCGGTTGGTTGAGGACAAAGCGCAGGCGAGTAATACAGTGGCTCACCGTCGCAATATTGCCGCGTCCGCCGACCAGGTCAATCAACCGATCGATATCCGTTTGGTTCACTTTGCTCATCATAAAGCCCCATGGCAGATGACATATTTGGTTGGCTGCAGAATATATTGCGGAGACATAATTAAAAATGGGAACGTTCCCGAAACGCAGCGAAGATCACAAATTATCGTTCAGGAAACGATCAGGACAAGGTGGCGGGAATAACGATTTGTTGCGGTTCGCTGCGTCCGGTAATCAGCTGGATCAACTGGCATGCCGCCTGACGTCCGGCTTCCGCGTAGCCAGGATCAACGGTGACGATTTCCGGATGGAGGAATTTCATTAACGGCGTATTACCGACGCTCGCCAGTTGTAGGGTGTCGATGCGTTGCTCTTGCAGGTACTTACTTGCGCCAAGTGCCAGCGTGTCGGTTGCGCACAATAACGCGGTGGTTTCAGGCGTAATCACTTTTGCGACGTTCTCATAACCTTGCTTCATAGCAAGGCCTGGCAGAGCGGCAACGGGATGCAGTTTATGCGCTTTGCAGAACGCCAGGTAGGCTTCGTGACGTCGCTTACCGGTAGTCACGTCACTGTGTGGCACGCCGAGATAACTGATATTACGATGCCCCTGGTCATACAGCCGTTGCATCAGGATTTTGACCGCCCCTTCATCGTCATAACAGACCGAAGCAAAGCCTTTTGCGTCACGCGCCAGCAAAACCAGCGATGACTGCCAGTGGGCTAATATTTCTTCCGTTATGCCGGTAAAACCGAAAAGCACTACGCCGTCGATATTACGACGCTTCAGAACGCCCAAATGTTCGGCAACTAATTGCGGGGAAAACTGGCTTTCCATCATGATGGGGTCGTAACCCTGTTCATAGAACGCTGGCAGCATGGTTTGTACGGCGAGATTTTCTGACAACGAATCCAGACGGGTAACAATGATGGCGACGACTTTATCGCTTTGCCCACGCATGGCACGTGCGGAGCGGGAAGGGGAAAATCCATGCTGATTCATCACTGCTTCAACGCGCTCACGCGTGCGCTGACTCACACCGCTTTCGTTATTCAGCACCCGGGAAACCGTGGATTTCCCCACGCCGCTTAAGCGCGCGATGTCTTTGATGGTCAGCCGATTTTGCATCCTGTTATCCCGTAACTTGCTGTTTAATTATTTGAGCCTAACTTTATCCGCGCATTCAGCAATGGGTAAAGTCTGGTTTATCGTTGGTTTAGTTGCCTGCAGGTATTATATCGCCATAAATGCGACGAATATTATTGGATTCTCCTTATTATTTGCTGCGCTTTTTTCACTTACCGGAGGTTATATGGAACCTGATCCCACGCCTCTCCCTCGACGGAGATTAAAACTTTTCCGGTAAGCCCATCTTTTCACGGCATTACCGGATGCGTAAGGCCGTGACGTTTTAACGTCCCTGCTCAGTTTTATTACCTTCAGGTAAGGCTTCGCCACGCCTGAAGACATTTCTGCACTGTTCCAGACAGTGCGGAGGGACTCCTTATGTTTAAAGAAATTTTTACCCGGCTGATTCGCCATTTACCTTCCCGTCTGGTTCATCGCGATCCATTGCCTGGCGCGCAGCAGACAGTGAATGCAGCGGTTCCGCCGTCCTTAAGTGCGCATTGCCTGAAAATGGCGGTGATGCCAGAAGAAGAATTATGGAAAACGTTCGACACCCATCCGGAAGGGTTAAATCAGGCAGAAGTGGAATCTGCCCGCGAACAACATGGTGAAAATAAATTACCCGCGCAACAACCGTCGCCGTGGTGGGTACATTTGTGGGTCTGCTATCGCAACCCCTTTAATATTTTGCTCACCATCCTCGGCGCTATTTCTTACGCTACGGAAGATTTATTTGCCGCGGGCGTTATCGCGTTAATGGTTGCTATTTCTACGCTGCTGAATTTTATTCAGGAGGCGCGTTCCACCAAAGCGGCTGATGCCCTGAAAGCGATGGTGAGTAATACAGCAACAGTGCTGCGCGTAATTAATGATAAAGGCGAAAATGGCTGGCTGGAGATCCCAATCGACCAGTTGGTGCCCGGCGATATTATTAAACTGGCGGCGGGGGATATGATCCCGGCAGATTTACGTATCTTGCAGGCACGGGATCTGTTCGTCGCTCAGGCGTCGTTAACCGGTGAATCTCTGCCCGTCGAAAAAGCTGCAACCTCTCGCCAGCCGGAACACAGCAATCCGCTGGAGTGCGACACACTGTGTTTTATGGGCACCACCGTGGTAAGCGGCACGGCACAAGCAATGGTGATTGCCACTGGCGCTAACACCTGGTTTGGTCAACTGGCGGGGCGTGTCAGCGAGCAGGAAAGCGAGCCGAATGCCTTTCAGCAAGGGATCAGCCGCGTCAGCATGTTACTGATTCGCTTTATGCTGGTGATGGCACCTGTGGTGTTGCTCATCAACGGTTACACCAAAGGCGACTGGTGGGAAGCAGCACTGTTCGCACTTTCGGTAGCGGTCGGCTTAACGCCGGAGATGTTGCCGATGATTGTTACCTCGACGCTGGCGCGTGGCGCAGTAAAGCTGTCGAAACAGAAGGTGATCGTCAAACATCTGGACGCCATTCAGAACTTTGGCGCCATGGATATTCTTTGTACTGATAAAACCGGCACCCTGACGCAAGATAAAATTGTGCTGGAGAATCATACCGATATCTCCGGTAAAACCAGCGAGCGCGTGCTGCATAGCGCGTGGTTGAACAGTCATTACCAGACTGGACTGAAAAACCTGCTTGATACAGCGGTGCTCGAAGGTACTGATGAAGAGTCAGCGCGCCTGCTTGCCAGCCGTTGGCAAAAAATTGATGAGATCCCGTTTGATTTCGAGCGTCGCCGGATGTCGGTGGTAGTGGCAGAAAATAGCGAACACCATCAACTGGTTTGCAAAGGAGCTTTGCAGGAAATCCTCAATGTGTGTTCGCAGGTGCGTCACAATGGCGAGATTGTGCCGCTCGATGACATCATGCTGCGAAAGATTAAGCGAGTAACAGATACGCTGAATCGCCAGGGGCTGCGCGTGGTTGCAGTGGCGACGAAATACCTGCCAGCGCGTGAAGGGGATTATCAGCGGGCGGATGAATCTGACCTCATTCTCGAAGGGTATATTGCTTTTCTTGATCCGCCAAAAGAGACAACTGCTCCGGCGCTGCGGGCATTAAAAGCGAGTGGTATTACCGTAAAAATCCTCACTGGCGACAGTGAGTTAGTCGCGGCAAAAGTGTGCCATGAAGTGGGGCTGGACGCGGGAGAAGTGGTGATTGGTAGTGATATTGAAACGCTATCAGATGACGAACTGGCAAGCCTGGCACAACGTACCACGCTGTTTGCCCGCCTGACGCCGATGCATAAAGAACGCATTGTGACCCTACTGAAGCGCGAAGGGCATGTGGTTGGCTTTATGGGCGATGGTATTAATGATGCGCCAGCCTTACGTGCTGCGGATATCGGCATTTCTGTCGACGGCGCGGTAGATATTGCTCGTGAAGCGGCTGATATCATTCTGCTGGAAAAAAGCCTGATGGTGCTGGAAGAAGGGGTTATTGAAGGACGCCGGACTTTCGCCAACATGCTGAAATACATCAAAATGACGGCGAGCTCTAACTTCGGTAATGTGTTCAGCGTGCTGGTGGCGAGTGCTTTCTTGCCCTTCCTACCTATGCTGCCATTGCACTTACTGATCCAGAATCTGCTGTATGATGTGTCACAGGTGGCGATCCCGTTTGATAACGTTGATGATGAGCAAATTCAAAAGCCGCAGCGTTGGAATCCGGCAGATCTGGGGCGCTTTATGCTCTTCTTCGGGCCGATCAGTTCTATCTTCGATATTCTGACGTTTTGCCTGATGTGGTGGGTATTCCATGCCAACACGCCGGAAACGCAAACACTGTTCCAGTCGGGCTGGTTTGTCGTGGGATTACTGTCGCAAACGCTGATTGTGCATATGATCCGCACCCGCCGTGTGCCGTTTATTCAGAGCTGCGCGTCGTGGCCGTTAATGATCATGACCGTGATCGTTATGATTGTCGGGATCGCATTGCCGTTTTCGCCGCTGGCCAGCTATCTGCAACTGCAGGCGCTGCCGTTAAGCTATTTCCCGTGGCTGGTTGCGATTCTGGCAGGGTATATGACGTTGACGCAGTTAGTGAAAGGGTTCTATAGCCGTCGTTACGGCTGGCAGTAAAAAACATAATCCGGGCATGATGGCCCGGATTCAGACGCAGATAAAGTGTGCTTTGTTTACGCCGGATGCGGCGTAAATGCCTTATCCGGCCTACAAATTCAATAAATTGCAGGAATTACGTAGGCCTGATAAGCGCAGCGTGTCAGGCAATTTTGCGTTTATCGTCAGACTTAATCCGGGCTGGGAGGCCCGGATTTCCATCAAGATTAGCGACGAACGGCGATCGCTTCGATCTCAATCTTCACGTCTTTTGGCAGACGTGCAACTTCAACGCAAGAACGTGCAGGGAAGGTAGCATTGTGCTCGGTGAAGAAGGCTTCGTAAGTGGCGTTTACGGTTGCGAAGTCGTTCAGATCTTTCACAAACACGGTGGTTTTAACGATATCGCCCACTTTCAGGCCAGCCGCTTCCACGATCGCTTTTACGTTATCCAGCGACTGACGCGCCTGCGCAGCGACGTCTGCCGGTACTTCGCCTGTTTTCGGGTTTACCGGGATCTGACCGGAAGTGATGATCATACTGCCCAGATCAACGCCCTGAACATACGGGCCGATCGCTGCCGGTGCATTTTCCGTCGCGATAGTTTTGCTCATGATTTCTCCTTTATTACAGCGGTAAAAAGTCTGGCTCATTATAGGGAGGCAGACTTTTATTACCAACCGCAATTAATTGGCCAGCACCACATTATGGGAAAACTCTTTTTCGCAGTATTTGCATTTGAGCGCGATATCATTGGCGCGTTTTTTCACTGCAAAGCTGGAAGAAACCGGTTCGGCATGGCTGATGCAGTTGCTGTTCGGGCAGACCAGCACATTGTCGATGCGCTCCGGCAGGCTGGGGCGTGATTTGCCGACGACTTCATAGTTGTCGATACGGTTTACCGTGGCTTGCGGTGCATACAATGCCAATTGGTCTACCTGATCTTCACTCAAAAAGGTATTTTCGATTTTGATCAGATCTTTGCGGCCCATCTCGCCAGAAGGCAGGTTCAGACCGATGGTGATGCGCTGATCTGTTTCGGTCAGCTTGAACAGACTCAACAGCTTAAAACCGATCTGGGCGGGGATATGGTCAATTACCGTGCCGCGTTTAATAGCTTCAACCTGCAATTTATTATCGTGTGTCATCTCTATTTCCCCTTACAGTACCAGATCGCGATTCAGAACCAGTGCCAGTAACGCCTGGCGAGCGAAAATTCCGTTGCCTGCTTGCTGGAAGTACCAGGCGTGCGGCGTTTTATCTACATCGGTGGCAATCTCATCAATGCGCGGCAGCGGATGCAGCACTTTCATATTGGCTTTGGCGTTGTGAAGATCGCTGGCGCGCAGAACAAACTGTGCTTTCACGTTGGCGTATTCGGACGGGTCCAGACGCTCTTTTTGCACGCGAGTCATGTACAGAATGTCCACCTCTGCCATCACTTCTTCAATGGAACTGTGCAGGCTCCAGGCGATACCTTTTTCATCGAGCATATCCAGAATGTATTGCGGCATTGCCAGCGCGTCCGGCGCGATGAAGTAAAAACGGTTGCCGTCAAATTTCGCTAACGCCTGGGTCAGTGAGTGAACGGTGCGGCCATATTTCAGGTCGCCTACCATTGCGACGTGGAGATTGTCCAGACGCCCCTGGGTTTCCTGAATAGTGAACAGATCCAGCAAGGTTTGCGTCGGATGCTGGTTGGAGCCATCACCGGCATTCAGCACCGGTACATTGCCGGAAAACTCGGTGGCCAGACGTGCTGCACCTTCCTGCGGGTGGCGCATCACAATTGCATCAACATAAGTGCTAATAACCGAAATGGTGTCGGCCAGCGTTTCGCCTTTTTTACCCAGTGACGTGTTGGCGCTGTCGGAGAAGCCCACCACGCTCGCGCCCAGGCGGTGCATCGAGGTTTCGAAAGAGAGGCGGGTACGGGTTGAAGCTTCGAAGAAGCAACTGGCAATCACTTTATGCTTCAGCAGCTCCGGTTGTGGATTCGCTTTCAGTTTCGCCGCTGTCGCCAGCACCAGATTAAGGTCATCGCGACTAAGGTCGTTTATGGAAATGATATGTTTTTGATATAGCGGATTAGCCATCTTTTATCTCCTGACGCCTGGGCAAAAAAAAGCCCCTCGATTGAGGGGCTGGGAATAGGTGATCAACGGGAAGAAAAACGGCAGGCCAGCGTCTTTTTTCAGACGCGGTAAGACAAAATGTCGAACACACTGAACCATACATCCTCCCGGCAAATTGTCCGGCATTATACTCATCGTCCGAAGCGACGCAAGCATTTGATGCAATATTTTATCAGCGCAAACGGTTTGTATGAATGAAAAATCAAAATATGTGCATTTTTATGATTCTGGGGTGTTAGGCGTTCAGTATCAATAAATGCAGATATTTCCTGATTATTACTGTTTTACTTCCACGTAATCAGGTTATGCGCCAAACGCGCCATCAATGGTATGCATCGCACCAGTAACAAAACTGGCTTCTGGCCCTGCTAACCATGCGACCATACCCGCGACCTCTTCCGGTTGCCCATGTCTTTTGATGGCCATAAAACTATGCAACATATCGCGCATTGGCCCATTGGCGGGGTTAGCGTCGGTATCAATTGGCCCTGGCTGGACGACGTTGATGGTGATCCCTCGAGGGCCAAAATCCCGGGCCAGCCCGCGCGCCATACCCTGCAGGGCTGATTTGCTGGCCGCATAAGCGGCCATACCTGCAACAGGCATACGATCGCCATTCACGGAGCCGATGATTAAGATGCGTCCGCCTTCGGGCATCTGCCGGGCGGCTTCTACAGAGGCATGGTAAGGAGCATGAATATTGATTTTGAAAAGGCGATCAATGTCGTCTGCATTTAACTCCAGGGCATCGCCAAAGACCCCAATACCTGCATTCACTACCAGGATATCCAGTGCGCCGCTCTTACGAACGACATCAATGACCGCATCTCTGTCGGCGCTATCAGCGAATAGTGCTGTCGCACCAGTCTCTTGCGCCAGGCGTTCAGCGGCATCTTTCGACCCCGCATAGGTGAATCGTACATTTGCCCCATCGGTGACGAAACGACGTACGATAGCGGCACCGATTCCACGGCTGCCACCGAGGATGAGAACTGTCTTACCTGTAAAAGCGTCCATAAGGACTCCTTGATTTATTATGTAACATGCATTACAAAACTGTTTTAACTTTCTGTCAACAAGTTTTGTAATGGTCACTAAAAAACAATCTCGCGTTCCAGGTCGTCCCAGACGTTTCGCACCTGAGCAGGCAGTCTCTGCGGCAAAAACACTTTTTCACCAAAAAGGTTTTGACGGAGTCAGTGTCGCTGAAGTTACTGATTATCTTGGGATTAAACCACCCAGCCTCTATGCGGCATTTGGCAGTAAGGCCGGATTATTTAGCCGTATACTTAATGACTACGTAGGCACGGAGGCCATTCCGCTTGCCGATATTCTTCGTGATGATCGTCCTGTGGGGGAGTGTCTGGTTGCGGTATTAAAAGAAGCGGCGCGCCGATATAGCCAAAATGGCGGTTGCTCTGGCTGTATGGTTCTTGAAGGTATTCATAGTCATGATCCAGAAGCGCGTGATATTGCTTTTCAACATTATCACGCAGCGGAAACGGCAATTTATGACTATATCGCCAGACGGCATTCCGAAAGCGCACAACGTGTGACCGATTTTATGAGTACGGTGATGTCCGGGCTTTCTGCGAAAGCGCGGGAGGGACATACCATTGAACAACTCTCTGCAACAGCAGTGCTGGCGGGGGAAGCGATAAAAATCATACTCAAGGATTGATGTTAGCCTTAACCCGAAGACTGGAGCGCGCCTTCCGATAAGTTGTGATAAGACAATAATTCACTCGTTAACGCTAGCGAAAATGATCATCTTTTCGTATAACGATAGAAATGAAACGTTGTTTTAATTAAAGAGAGGGAAAGATGATCATCGGAAATATTCATAATCTTCAGCCGTGGTTACCACAAGAGCTACGCCAGGCAATTGAGCATATCAAAGCACACGTTACGTCGGAAACGCCAAAAGGTAAGCACGATATCGATGGCAACCGTCTGTTTTATCTTATCTCGGAAGATATGACGGAGCCGTCTGAAGCACGCCGTGCGGAGTACCATGCCCGCTATCTCGATATCCAGATTGTGTTAAAAGGTCAGGAAGGTATGACCTTCAGTACACAACCTGCAGGCACGCCGGATACCGACTGGTTAGCCGATAAAGACATCGCCTTTTTGCCGGAAGGCGTTGAGGAGAAAACGGTTATCCTTAATGAAGGCGATTTTGTCGTGTTTTATCCGGGGGAAGTGCACAAACCGCTGTGTGCAGTAGGCGCGCCAGCTCAGGTTCGCAAAGCGGTTGTGAAGATGCTGATGGCTTAAGCGAGTACCTGCCGGTGGCGACGTGAAACCGCCTCCGGTACTGAAATTATTTGGCAAGCGTCGCAACCATTACCGCTTTGATGGTATGCATACGGTTTTCCGCCTGATCAAAAACAATGCTGGCGGCAGATTCGAAAACCTCATCTGTAACTTCCATACCGCCATGTAGACCAAACTCTGCCGCCATCTTTTTGCCAAGCGTGGTTTGATCATCATGGAAAGCAGGGAGGCAGTGGAGGAACTTGACCTCAGGATTACCGGTCAACTGCATCATTTTGCTATTAACCTGATAATCACGCAGCAATGCAATGCGTTCTGCCCATTTATCTTTCGCTTCTCCCATCGACACCCATACATCGGTATAGATAAAGTCAGCGCCTTTAACACCCGTCGCGACATCTTCTGTCAGCGTAATATTGCCACCATTTTGCTGAGCCAGCGCGCGGCATTCCGCAACCAGCGAAGCTTCCGGCCAGCACGCCTGTGGTGCTACCAGACGCAAGTCCAGGCCGGTCAGTGCCGCCGCTTCGAGCATCGAGTTACCCATGTTGTTACGCGCATCACCTGCATAGACCAGCGTCATCTCATTGAATGCTTTACCGGGAGAATGTTCCTGCATGGTCAGTAAATCCGCCAGCAATTGCGTGGGATGAAACTCATTGGTCAAACCGTTCCACACCGGTACGCCCGCGTATTCCGCCAGCGTTTCGACAATCTCCTGACCATAGCCGCGATATTGAATACCGTCATACATGCGACCAAGCACGCGGGCGGTATCTTTAATCGACTCTTTATGACCAATCTGGCTGCCGCTTGGGCCGAGATAAGTGACGCGAGCCCCCTGGTCATAGGCGGCAACTTCGAAAGAGCATCGGGTACGGGTCGAGTCTTTTTCGAAGATGAGCGCGATGTTTTTACCAGTGAGTTTGGCTTCTTCTTTACCGCTTTTTTTATCTGCTTTTAGTTTAGCGGCTAACTGGAGCAAGGTGTTGAGTTCGGCTGGTGTGAAATCAAGTAATTTCAGGAAATGCTTATGATAAAACCCGGACATAGATCCCTCCTGTGGCTAACGCCATAATGAATTAAAATTCAATTTATATGTATGATTATTCATTTGCAAGCCTAAAGCATAAATCTTTGTCACAAAGGTGGAGGCAATGTCAGCGGTGTGTGACAATAAGAGTATCGGCAGGACATTAAGAGGAATGAGCCATGGCAAACCCGGAACAACTGGAAGAGCAGCGTGAAGAAACGCGTTTAATTATTGAAGAATTACTGGAAGATGGCAGCGATCCGGACGCGCTGTACACTATCGAACACCATCTTTCCGCAGACGATCTGGAAACCCTGGAAAAAGCAGCGGTTGAAGCATTTAAACTTGGTTACGAAGTGACTGATCCAGAAGAACTGGAAGTAGAAGATGGCGATATCGTGATTTGCTGTGACATCCTCAGCGAATGCGCGTTGAATGCCGATCTGATCGATGCCCAGGTTGAACAACTGATGACGCTGGCGGAGAAATTTGACGTTGAGTACGACGGTTGGGGGACTTATTTTGAGGATCCTAACGGCGAAGACGGCGACGATGAAGATTTTGTCGATGAAGACGATGACGGTGTTCGTCATTAATTAAGCGTTGACGATAAAGGCTACATAGCCTGATGCGCTACGCTTATCAGGCCTACGTGGTTACTGCAATCTAATGAATTTGTAGGCCGGTGCCGCCCACAGTATAAACAAAAGTACGTTTTCAGAGATCGGATGCCCGCAGGTGTGAACTTGCGGGCATTTTTTCAGAGTTCACGTAGCATCCGCACTTCACAATCAACATGGCCCGTGCAACCAAGTGCGTAGTCGATGTGTTCAAAACCTAAATGTTCATACAAGCCAATCGCTTCTTTCAAAAAAGCGGTCGTTTCCAGATAGCAGCGTTTGAAACCCATTTCTCGCGCCTGATCCATCGCCATTAAGGCCAGTTTTTTTGCCAGCCCTTTACCGCGAATAGCCGGAAGAAAATACATTTTTTGCAGTTCGCAAATGTCCGATTCACTACCTGTTAAAGGTGCAATCCCTCCGCCGCCGACCACTTCGTCATTGTATTCAACCACCCAATACGCATGACCAGGCTGACTGTACACTTGATACAACTCGTCGAGATTCGGGTCGGCGACAGTGTAGCCTTTATCAGCGGTAAGACCGTATTCTGCGGATACCTGACGAATGACGCGGGCGATAGCAGGATTATCGGCGGCGGTAAGTTTGCGCAAACGGAGCGCGGGAGAAGCGACAACATTCATAGCATAGCTCAATTTCAAATGTATGATTTATAGCTCACTTTAATACCACCCTCGCTTAAGTGGTGCAAGAAGAAGATAAATCAGAATATATTAAGCATATAACTCTGAGATAAAGCGTATTCTAGTTGGTCCAGTATTAATGGACTGGAAATTATTATTTATATGAATGGAATTTATTTTAGGGATATGATTCATGAATGATGTAAACGTCGGGAAAGGTAATTCTCGTCACGCATTTGTTTTTACAGGCAAAGGTGGTGAGTATTTTCTTATTTGTCTTGTGAATTTCTTACTGACAATAATTACTCTGGGGATATATGGACCGTGGGCATTGGTAAAATGTCGTCGTTATATTTATCAACATGTAACACTTAATGGGCAACCATTTAGTTATAAAGGAACAGGTGGTGCCATTTTCGTTAGCATGTTACTTATTATGGTCGTTTATTTCTTGAGTATTTCTTGTTTTGCAGGCCAACACTTTGCTCTTGGTTTACTCATGTTCGCTCTCTTGATCTGCGGTATTCCTTGCATGGCAGTGAAGAGCCTGCAGTATCAGGCGAACATGACCTCACTGAATGGCATTCGCTTTGGCTTTAACTGCTCTATGCTCCGTGCATGGTGGGTTATGCTAGGACTGCCTGTTCTGCTGGCGTTAGTTTTTTGGTTTGCACTGTATCTTATTGCGCAAGTGACGACATCGACAGGAGGGTTATTCTTTAACTTAGTCGCGTTAAGTTTGCTTTCTGCCATCGGGCTGGGTGTTGTCCATGGTATAACCTATAGTAAATGGATGCCATTGCTGGGTAACAATGCAAATTTTGGCATTCATCAGTTTTCTATTCAGGTAAGCGTAAAAGAATGCATTAAAGGATGTACGCTCGCCATATTAACCATGGTTCCTTTCATCATTGTGATTGGTATTATGATTGCGCCAGTATTCCAACAATTCGTGCTAATGGGCATGCTGGGGCGGACTAATGAAGGCAGCGAGCTTGTATTGCAATATTACCCGCAGATTATGGCGTCCTACTTCCTCTATTTTGTCGCGATTCTTGTATTTGCCAGTTATCTCTATGTTACGTTACGCAGTCTGTTTCTGAATAATCTGACCCTGGCAAATGGGACAATTCGTTTCCATTCTTCGGTTACCACGTTCGGTATGCTTCTGCGCATGTTTGCGGTATTAATGGGTACTTCGATCAGCTGTGGTCTGGCTTATCCCTGGTTGAAAATGTGGATGGTTAGCTGGATTGCCAACAATACCCATGTTCAAGGTGACCTTGATTCGCTGGAGTTAACCAATGATGACAAACCGCAGGATAGCGGTCCGTTAATGTGGATATCTCGCGGTATTATGCCGTATGTTCCGTTTATCTAAGTAAAAAGGCCGGAGCATGCTCCGGCCTTCGTTTTCTTCACTGTATCGATTACAGCGCGGCGATCACCGCCTGCTGCTCAATCAGTTTCGCTTTCGCTTCTGCATAACCTTCCAGCTTCTCACGCTCTTTCGCGATGACCGCTTCCGGTGCGCGGGCTACAAAACCTTCATTCGCCAGCTTATTCTCGATACGGCTGATTTCACCTTCAATCTTCGCCACTTCTTTCGCCAGACGCGCCAGTTCATCTTCTTTATTGATGAGACCCGCCATCGGGATCAGCAGTTCAGCACCGTCGATGATCTTAGTAACGGAAACCGGACCTTTGTCATCAGCAGGCAGTACGGTGATGCTTTCCAGACGCGCCAGCGTTTGCAGGAAGCCACGGTTTTCGTTCACGCGACGCTCTGCATCAGCACTGCAACCACGCAGCAGCAGCTCCAGCGGTTTACCCGGCGCGATGTTCATTTCCGCACGGATGTTACGTACTGCAACGATCGCCTGTTTCAGCCACTCGGTGTCGGCCAGTGCGACTTCATCGACCTGAGACGCATCGTACTGCGGGAACGGTTGCAGCATGATGGTGTCAGCGGTGATGCCGCAAAGCACTTTCACACGCTGCCAGATGGTTTCGGTGATGAATGGAATAATCGGATGCGCGAGGCGCAGCAGACCTTCCAGTACAGTCACCAGCGTATGGCGAGTACCGCGCAGTTCGGCTTCTGTTCCACCGTTCATTACCGGCTTGGTCAGCTCCAGATACCAGTCACAGAACTGGTTCCAGGTGAATTCATACAGAATGCCTGCGGCAATATCGAAGCGGAAGCTATCCAGTGCTTCGCGGTACGCTTTGATAGTCTGGTTGAACTCCGCCAGAATCCAGCGGTCCGCCAGCGACAGCGTCATTTCGCCGCCGTTGAAGCCGCAATCCTGACCTTCCGTGTTCATCAGCACAAAGCGGCTGGCGTTCCAAAGCTTGTTACAGAAGTTACGGTAACCTTCCAGACGCTTCATATCCCAGTTGATGTCACGACCGGTAGAAGCCAGCGCCGCCAGGGTGAAGCGCAGCGCGTCAGTACCGTGCGGCTCAATACCGTTCGGGAACTGTTTCTCGGTGCGCTTACGGATTTTGTCCGCCAGCTGCGGCTGCATCATATTGCCGGTGCGTTTTTCCAGCAGTTCTGGCAGCGAAATACCGTCAACCATATCCAGCGGGTCAATTACGTTACCCTTGGATTTAGACATCTTCTGGCCTTCGTCATCACGAATCAGGCCGGTCATGTAAACGGTGTGGAACGGCACCTGCGGCTTGCCATTTTCATCTTTGATGAAGTGCATGGTCATCATGATCATGCGGGCAATCCAGAAGAAGATGATGTCGAAACCAGATACCATCACGCTGGTTGGGTGGAACTGACGCAGGGCGTCGGTGTTTTCCGGCCAGCCAAGGGTAGAGAAGGTCCACAGTGCGGAGGAGAACCAGGTGTCGAGAACGTCTTCATCCTGACGCAGGGCAACGTCGGCACCGAGGTTATTTTCCTGACGTACTTCGTCTTCGTTGCGGCCAACATAAACATTACCCGCTTCGTCGTACCATGCCGGGATACGGTGACCCCACCACAGCTGACGAGAGATACACCAGTCCTGAATATCGCGCATCCAGGAGAAGTACATGTTTTCGTACTGTTTCGGTACGAACTGAATGTCACCGTTTTCAACCGCTTCAACCGCCGGTTTCGCCAGTACATCAGCACGTACGTACCACTGGTCGGTCAGCATCGGTTCGATAACCACGCCGCCACGGTCGCCGTAAGGAACGGTCAGGTCGTGCGGTTTAATTTCTTCCAGCAGGCCGAGTGCGTCAACTGCAGCAACGACTGCTTTACGTGCAGCAAAACGCTCCAGTTTCTGGAACTCTGCCGGGATCTCGCTGGAGTAAACGTCAGATTCGTTACCTTTGGTATCGAACACCTGGGCGCTTTCACGGATATCACCGTCAAAGGTCAGGATGTTGATCATCGGCAGGGCGTGACGTTTACCGACTTCATAGTCGTTAAAGTCGTGCGCCGGGGTGATCTTCACGCAGCCGGTGCCTTTTTCCATATCGGCGTGTTCGTCGCCAACAATCGGAATACGACGGTTAACCAGCGGCAGAATGACATATTTGCCAATCAGATCTTTATAACGCGGATCTTCCGGGTTAACGGCCACGCCGGTGTCGCCCAGCAGGGTTTCCGGACGAGTGGTCGCAACTACCAGATAATCTTTACCGTCTGCGGTTTTCGCGCCGTCAGCCAGTGGATAGCGGATGTGCCACATCGAACCTTTCGATTCGCGGTTTTCCACTTCCAGGTCAGAGATAGCGGTACGCAGTTTCGGATCCCAGTTTACCAGGCGCTTGCCACGGTAAATCAGGTCTTCTTTATACAGACGAACGAAAACTTCTTTCACCGCATTGGACAGGCCTTCGTCCATAGTGAAGCGTTCACGCTCCCAGTCTACGGAGTTGCCGAGACGACGCATCTGACGGGTAATGGTGCCGCCGGATTCCGCTTTCCATTCCCAGATTTTGTCGATGAAGGCTTCGCGGCCATAGTCGTGACGGGTTTTACCTTCTTCTGCGGCAATCTTGCGCTCAACGACCATCTGGGTAGCGATCCCGGCGTGGTCAGTACCGACCTGCCACAGGGTGTTTTTACCCTGCATGCGCTGATAGCGGATCATGGTATCCATGATGGTTTGCTGGAAGGCGTGACCCATATGCAAACTGCCGGTGACGTTCGGCGGCGGGATCATGATGCAGAAACTTTCCTGGCTTTCATCGCCATTAGGCTTAAAGTAGCCCTGCTTTTCCCAGTGCTCGTAAAGCGGCTGTTCGATATCTTGTGGGTTGTATGTCTTTTCCATTATTTCCAGGTTGCCGTATTCAGGTTGAAACCAGCCACGCGGTAGGCTTTATAGCGTTCGCGCGCCAGTTGTTTCAGAGAATCTTCATAAGGAACGAAGTCTACCACTTCTGTGAAAGCGGTGGCAAAATCTGCAAAGCTTGTTCGCAGACTAATCAATATATCGCGCGGGCTGCTGCTGCGTTTTTGCGGCCAGGCGATCTCCACCGGCGCACCGCCGCGCGGTCCTTCTCCCGCTAAATTATGCGGAACAAAGCTTTCTGCCGGACGCGCCCACAGGGCTTCATCCAGCCGGTAAGCCTGCTTTTCATCTTCACAGGCGATGAGTACGCGCTTACCACTGCGCCAACGTTCTGCGGCAATTTCACACACCAGTTGCTCAACGGCGCTTAAGCCATCGATGGTTGTGTCATTGTCCAGAAGGTAGAACGTTGCGTTTTTCATATATGGGGCTTCTTGTGGTGGAATTAAATACGCATCAGGTATACACAACATTGCCTGATGCGACGCTTACGCGTCTTATCAGGCCTACGAGTTCGATACTCTGTGTAGGTCGGATAAGGCGTTCACGCCGCATCCGACAATAACAACATTGCCTGATGCGACGCTGTCGCATCTTATCAGGCCTACGAGCTCGACGTTCTGTGTAGGTCGGATAAGGCGTTTACGCCGCATCCGACAATAACAACATTGCCTGATGCGACGCTTACGCGTCTTATCAGGCCTACGAGTTCGATGCTCTGTGTAGGTCGGATAAGGCGTTCACGCCGCATCCGACAATAACAACATTGCCTGATGCGACGCTTACGCGTCTTATCAGGCCTACGAGTTCGATACTCTGTGTAGGTCGGATAAGGCGTTCACGCCGCATCCGACAACAACAGCATTGCCTGATGCAATTACTCTTCGCCGTTAAACCCGGCGCGGTTTAACAGGAACTGTGCCAGCAATGCCACCGGACGACCGGTTGCGCCTTTTGCTTTACCAGAACGCCAGGCAGTACCTGCGATATCCAGGTGCGCCCAGTTGTACTTACGGGTAAAGCGCGACAGGAAACAACCCGCGGTAATCGCCCCGCCAGGACGACCGCCAATGTTCGCCATATCGGCAAAATTGGACTCCAGCTGTTCCTGATACTCGTCACCCAGCGGTAAACGCCATGCGCGGTCGCCAGACTGTTCAGAGGCTGCAATCAGCTCATGGGCCAGCGGATTGTGGTTTGCCATCAGACCGGTAATATGATGACCCAACGCGATCACGCAGGCACCGGTCAGCGTTGCCACGTCAATCACCGCTTCCGGCTCAAAACGCTCAACATAGGTTAACACGTCGCACAGTACCAGGCGGCCTTCAGCGTCGGTATTCAGCACTTCAACGGTTTGACCGGACATGGTAGTTAACACATCGCCCGGACGATAGGCACGACCGCCTGGCATATTTTCACACCCTGCCAGCACGCCAATAACGTTAATCGGCAGTTGCAGCTCTGCGACCATCCGCATCACGCCGTAAACCGCCGCCGCGCCGCACATATCGTATTTCATCTCATCCATGCCTTCTGAAGGCTTGATCGAGATACCACCGGAGTCGAAGGTTAAACCTTTACCCACCAGCACAATCGGGCGCGCATCTTCCGACGCGTTGCCTTTGTACTCAATCACCGACATCAGCGATTCATTTTGCGAACCCTGACCGACCGCCAGATAGGAATGCATCCCCAGCTCTTTCATCTGCTGTTCGCCGATAACGCGGGTGATGACATTCTTGCTGTAGCTATCAGCCAGCTGGCGCGCCTGAGAGGCGAGATAAGCAGCGTTACAGATATTCGGCGGCATATTGCCGAGATCTTTCGCTGCTTTAATCCCGGCAGCAATCGCCAGACCATGCTGGATCGCACGCTCACCGCTGGTCAGCTCACGGCGGGTCGGCACGTTGAACACCATTTTACGCAGCGGACGACGCGGCTCGCTCTTATTCGTTTTCAACTGGTCAAAGCTGTAGAGCGTCTCTTTTGCCGTCTCGACCGCTTGGCGTACTTTCCAGTAGTTATTGCGGCCTTTGACGTGCAGCTCGGTCAGGAAGCAGACCGCTTCCATTGAGCCAGTATCATTCAGCGTATTAATGGTTTTCTGAATAACTTGCTTGTACTGACGCTCATCCAGCTCACGTTCTTTACCGCAACCTATAAGGAGGATGCGCTCGGAGAGCACGTTTGGTACATGGTGCAGCAACAGTGTCTGCCCCGGTTTTCCTTCCAGTTCGCCCCGACGCAGCAGGGCGCTGATGTACCCATCACTGATCTTATCGAGCTGTTCTGCAATCGGAGAAAGGCGACGTGGTTCGAAGACGCCCACGACGATGCAGGCACTCCGCTGTTTCTCCGGGCTACCGCTTTTTACACTAAACTCCATGCACTACGCTCCTGAATCTTAAAGACAACGGCGGTGGCTACAGATAGAATTGCAAGCTTTCGTAACTCATGTCCGCTGTTGCGATGACTTCGTGTTAATCTTAACGTTATTACGGCATTGGCACGTCAGAACAAAATCTGAGAGGTGAATCCGTTGAGTATAATTATCTTAGCGACGATTTCGACGACTCAAGAGAATAAATGACGTTTAAGCCATGAAACAAGCTAAAATCCTGCAAAAGACGAGTTTTTACGGGCGTATTTAAAGTGATAATCATAAGATATCTGGTGCGGGAGACGCTCAAAAGCCAGCTGGCGATACTCTTCATCTTGCTTTTGATCTTCTTCTGTCAAAAGTTAGTGAGGATCCTCGGCGCAGCGGTTGACGGCGATATTCCGGCGAATCTGGTGCTCTCCCTTCTCGGGTTGGGCGTGCCGGAAATGGCGCAGCTTATCCTGCCATTAAGCCTGTTCCTCGGGCTGCTGATGACGCTGGGCAAACTGTATACCGAAAGTGAAATTACGGTCATGCATGCCTGCGGCCTGAGCAAAGCGGTTCTGGTGAAAGCAGCAATGATCCTTGCGGTGTTCACGGCAATTGTCGCGGCGGTTAACGTCATGTGGGCGGGACCGTGGTCATCGCGTCATCAGGATGAAGTGTTAGCAGAAGCGAAAGCGAATCCTGGCATGGCGGCGTTGGCGCAAGGGCAATTCCAGCAAGCGACTAATGGCAGCTCGGTGCTGTTCATCGAAAGCGTTGATGGTAGCGATTTCAAAGATGTGTTCCTCGCGCAAATTCGACCAAAAGGTAATGCACGTCCTTCCGTGGTGGTGGCCGATTCCGGACATTTAACCCAACTGCGCGACGGCTCTCAGGTCGTCACCCTCAACCAGGGAACGCGCTTCGAAGGTACCGCACTGTTACGTGATTTCCGCATTACTGACTTCCAGGATTATCAGGCGATCATTGGTCACCAGGCGGTGGCTCTGGATCCGAACGATACCGACCAGATGGACATGCGCACGTTGTGGAATACCGATACCGATCGTGCCCGTGCGGAACTGAACTGGCGTATCACGCTGGTATTCACCGTGTTTATGATGGCGCTCATGGTTGTGCCTCTGAGCGTAGTTAACCCGCGTCAGGGACGCGTCCTGTCGATGCTGCCAGCTATGCTGCTGTATCTGCTTTTCTTCCTGATCCAGACCTCCCTGAAATCGAATGGCGGTAAAGGTAAGCTGGACCCGACGCTATGGATGTGGGCTGTTAACCTGATTTATCTGGCTTTGGCGATTATTCTCAACCTTTGGGACACAGTGCCGGTCCGCCGCCTGCGCGCCAGTTTTTCGCGTAAAGGAGCGGTGTGATGCAACCTTTTGGCGTACTTGACCGCTATATCGGTAAAACTATTTTTACCACCATCATGATGACGTTGTTCATGCTGGTGTCGCTCTCCGGCATTATCAAGTTTGTCGATCAGTTGAAAAAAGCCGGGCAGGGGAGTTACGACGCGTTAGGCGCAGGAATGTATACCCTGCTGAGCGTGCCGAAAGATGTGCAAATCTTCTTCCCGATGGCGGCCCTGCTGGGCGCGTTGCTCGGGCTGGGGATGCTGGCACAGCGCAGCGAACTGGTGGTAATGCAGGCTTCTGGTTTTACCCGTATGCAGGTGGCGCTGTCGGTAATGAAAACCGCCATTCCGCTGGTTTTGTTGACGATGGCGATTGGCGAATGGGTCGCGCCGAAGGGCGAACAGATGGCGCGTAACTACCGTGCGCAGGCGATGTACGGCGGTTCTTTACTCTCTACCCAGCAAGGGTTATGGGCTAAAGATGGCAACAACTTTGTTTATATCGAGCGAGTAAAAGGTGACGAAGAGTTAGGCGGTATCAGCATTTATGCCTTTAACGAGAATCGTCGTCTGCAATCCGTTCGTTACGCCGCTTCTGCGAAGTTTGACCCTGAACATAAAGTCTGGCGTCTGTCGCAGGTTGATGAATCTGACCTGACCAATCCCAAACAAATTACCGGCTCGCAGACCGTGAGCGGCACCTGGAAAACCAACCTCACGCCGGACAAGCTGGGCGTGGTGGCGCTGGATCCGGATGCGCTCTCCATCAGCGGTTTGCACAACTACGTGAAGTATCTGAAGTCGAGCGGTCAGGATGCCGGACGTTATCAGCTCAACATGTGGAGCAAAATCTTCCAGCCGCTTTCTGTGGCGGTGATGATGCTGATGGCGCTGTCGTTCATCTTCGGCCCACTGCGCAGCGTGCCGATGGGCGTGCGTGTGGTTACTGGTATCAGTTTTGGTTTTGTGTTTTACGTACTTGACCAGATCTTCGGCCCGCTGACGTTGGTTTACGGCATCCCGCCAATCATTGGCGCACTGTTGCCAAGCGCCAGCTTCTTCTTAATCAGCCTGTGGCTGTTAATGAGAAAATCGTAATCTGGCGAGTGAATAAAGGGAGCTAAAGCTCCCTTTATTATTGTTAGCAAAGTGCGCTTTATTCATGCCAGATAAGACGCGTCAGTGACGTAGGTCTGATAAGACGCGCTACCGTCGCATCAGGCAAAGACAAAACGCACCAGGCTTACCTTCTTCTCCCCCCGAGCAAACTCCCCAGCACACCGCGTACAATCTGATTCGTCACCTGGCGGGCGGCACTTTTTGCCATCGTCTGCACCACCCCATCTTTCTTCCCGCCGCGTGGTCCGGTAGTACCAAACAAAATATCCTTCAACCCACCCAGAATACTGTCATCTTCATTCCCTTTGGCCGGAGGGTTATTTTGCTGCTCGGTGTTGGCCTGTACGCCTTTTTGTAGCATCTCATAGGCGGACTCGCGGTCCACGTCATCTTCATACTTGCCATATACTGGGGAGTGATTAATCAAGCCATTACGCTCATCTTCTGTCACTGGCCCCATCCGTGAACAAGGCGCGATCACCATCGCACGCTCTACCACAGAAGGGCTTCCTTTCGCATCCAGAAAAGAGATCAACGCTTCGCCGGTTCCTAGTTCCTGAATCGCTTTTTCCGTATCAAATGCAGGATTGGGTCGCATGGTTTGCGCTGCCGTCTTCACCGCTTTCTGGTCTTTCGGTGTAAAGGCGCGCAGAGCGTGCTGGACGCGATTTCCCAACTGTCCAAGCACGTTGTCCGGGATATCAGAAGGGTTTTGAGAAACAAACCAGACGCCCACGCCTTTTGAACGAATAAGCCTTATTACCTGTTCAATCTTATCCAGCAACACCTGCGGCGCATCGTTAAACAACAGATGCGCTTCATCGAAGAAAAATACCAGTTTCGGTTTTTCCAAATCGCCCGCTTCCGGCAATTGTTCATACAACTCTGAAAGCATCCACAACAGGCTGGCTGCGTACAGTTTTGGCATCTGGTAGAGTTTTTCGGCGCTAAGGATATTGATAACACCCTTACCGTTGGCATCGGTACGCATCCAGTCTTTGATATCCAGCATCGGCTCGCCAAAGAAGTGCGTCGCCCCTTGCTGCTCCAGCGTAAGTAATCCGCGCTGGATGGCGCCAACCGATGCGCTACTGATATTACCGTACTGATTCTGGAATGATTTGGCGTTATCACCGATGTATTGGGTAATCGCCCGCAAATCTTTAAAGTCGAGAAGCAACAATCCCTGATCGTCAGCAATACGGAAAATGATATTCAGCACGCCAGATTGCACATCGTTGAGATTCAACAACCGCGCCAGCAACAACGGCCCGAGATCGGATACCGTTGCCCGCACTGGATGACCTTTCTCACCAAAAATATCCCATACCACCACTGGATTCGCATGTGGTTGCCAGTCGTTGACGCCGATATTTTTCAACCGAGCGAGCAGTTTTTCCGAGGCAGTACCTTCTGCCGCAACCCCGGTCAAATCGCCTTTTACATCGGCCATAAACACCGGAACGCCGATTTCTGACAGAGATTCCGCCAGTTTTTGCAGCGTGACAGTTTTACCTGTCCCCGTTGCGCCAGTAATCAGTCCGTGACGGTTAGCCATTGCGGGCAGTAAAAACAGTTCTGTGTCCGGCGTGCGGGCAATTAAACGTGGTTCGCTCATGAGATTTCCTCCAGTTCCCTGCCTGGAGTATAGACACGGTTGAGTTCTTTTCACCACTAAATTCAGCCGATTGCGAGATATCTTAAAGGCCTGTCAGAGTCGCCCAGGAATTCATAATTGTTGGCACCGCACCTTGCCAGAAGTTGACCTGATTACCGCTAATACAAGCGTCACTGTGACTACAGCTACGCGCCGTCCGTTGATCTGGTTGCAAGCCTTTATCCTGCGCGGCGCTACCCAAGGCAACCATGCGGCCAACCACTTCATGTCCGGTAACCAGCGGATATTGCGAAAATCCCTATACGTTATCGATCCTCGACATGTTTTTGTCCTGCTCTGGTGTTGTCCGGGAAGTGAAGAGCATGACAGGGCGGGCTGCCTGGAGTGTGACAAAGGTTACATATCGCTGAAGACAATGCTGAATTTTTCAGCACTTAGCGAGGTGGGAGCAAGCTGACGCTTGCATGGTGGCGTGCGACAGGTATAATCCACAACGTTTTCCGCATACCTCTTCAGTGCCGAAGTGGCGAAATCGGTAGACGCAGTTGATTCAAAATCAACCGTAGAAATACGTGCCGGTTCGAGTCCGGCCTTCGGCACCATACTGTATGCAAATCAAGTCGCTCAAGAGCGGCTTTTTTTGTGTCTGGGATCCATCAGTTAACTATCTTTCTCGTTATTTTAACTCTCTCAGGGCCAACCAATTCCAACCCATAGCAAACGATAGATGTTGGTACAGGCGTTGGTATTTTCGGTTCGATAAAAATGAGTGAACAACTCCTTTTACCTGCTGGATGGGAAGACCATTCCCGATAACCGGCATGATGTCTCCATCCGGTTTATGGATTTTGTGCGCGATAATCCGCATCAGCAGATTTTCGAAGATGAGTTGTTCACTATTCGCTACTTTCAGAAGGGCAGTGGGCATATCACTTTCAAACGCCTGGAGCTGGTGGAGAAGATGAATGATATCGTGGCGAAGCACTTTCCGGGGATGTTACCTGCGAAATGAGATTGATGTTTTTATAAGCACCTCTATGCTAATATTAATAGGAGTTATTAAATGTTATTAAACGAGGTAATCCCTATGGGTTCGCTTACTAAACAAACCATCAGCGCACAGATACCTATTGAATTGGCCGCTGCTGTTGAGAATCTGGCAATTGAGTTAGATCGTTCTAAAAGCTGGATTATTAAGGAAGCGTTGACCAGTATGCTGGCCGAAAGAGAACGGCGTCACCAGAGCATCCAGGCCGGTCTTGCGGATGTGGATGCCGGTCGCGTGGTGAGCCACTCGGACATGGTGGATTTTGCTAATCGCTTAAAGAAATCCTGATAAATGGAAATTTACTGGACGCTTAAAGCTCAGGATGACCTGGAACGTATCTACCAAGTTCGGCCCAAAAATAACTGTTACGCGTGCATGTCAGTTCCTGGGACACAGCAGACAGGCATGGTATCAGGACAACGCGAGGCGCAGAAAACGGCAGGAACATCATGCTCAGGTTCTTGATTTTGTTGCCCGTGTCAGATGTCATCAGCCTCGAATCGGTGCGCGTAAACTGCACTATATGCTGAACACTCAGGCCTGCAAAAACCTGACTATAGGGCGGGATCGTTTGTTTAACCTGCTGGACGAAAATCGGCTTCTGGTGCCCGTGAAACGGGCATATCACAAAACCACCAACAGTCATCATCGCTTCTACCGGCATCCAAACCTGCTCAAACCAGGCCCTGAACAGGTTACCGCTCTTGAACCGGAACAGGTCTGGGTTGCTGATATTACTTACCTTCCACTGTGCAGTGGCACGGCCTATCTGAGTCTGGTCACCGATGCCTGCTCCAGAAAAATTATGGGCTATCATGTTGGGGAAATCCTGCAGACGGAAAATGTGGTAAAAGCGTTCAGACAGGCTCTGAGGCGAAGAAAAACGACAGGTCCTCTGGTACATCATTCTGACAGAGGGCAGCAATATTGCTCAGCGCTCTATCAGTCAGTCCATGAAAGAAACGGGATAACCTGTTCAATGACAGATGGTTACGACTGCTACCAGAATGCACTGGCTGAGCGAATAAACGGTATCCTGAAAAATGAGTTTTTACTCTCGCGTCCAGCCGATCTGGCACAAGCCAGAATGATGGTAAAAGAGTCCGTGGAAATTTATAACCATGAGCGGCGACATCTGGCCCTGACGTACAAAACGCCCGATGATGTTCATCAGGCGTTTTACAGACAAAAAACTGTCAACCTAT
>NZ_JAATUR010000070.1 GCF_011881725.1 Escherichia coli
ATTTCTACAAACTCTTCCTGTCGTCATATCTATAAGCCATCCCTCCGCAGATACGGTAAACTAGCCTCGTTTTTGCATCAGGAAAGTAGCTATGAACCACTCCTTAAAACCCTGGAACACATTTGGCATTGATCATAATGCTCAGCACATTGTATGTGCCGAAGACGAACAACAATTACTCAATGCCTGGCAGCATGCAGACGCAGAAGGACAACCTGTTCTTATTCTGGGTGAAGGAAGTAATGTACTTTTCCTGGAGGACTACCGTGGTACGGTGATCATCAATCGGATCAAAGGTATCGAAATTAACGATAAGCCTGATGCGTGGTATTTACATGTGGGTGCAGGGGAAAACTGGCATCATCTTGTGCAATACACTTTGCAGCAAGGTATGCCCGGTCTGGAAAATCTCGCATTAATTCCCGGCTGTGTCGGTTCATCCCCTATCCAGAATATTGGTGCTTATGGCGTAGAGTTACAGCGCGTTTGCGATTATGTCGACTGTGTGGAACTGGCGACAGGCAAGCATGTGCGTTTAACAGCTAAAGAGTGCCGCTTTGGCTATCGAGACAGTATTTTTAAACGCGAATACCAGGACCGCTTCGTTATTGTAGCCGTAGGTCTGCGTCTGCCAAAAGAGTGGCAACCTGTACTGACGTATGGTGACTTAACTCGTCTGGATCCTTCAACGGTAACGCCACAGCAAGTATTTGATGCAGTGTGCCATATGAGGACTACAAAACTTCCCGATCCCAAAGTGAACGGCAATGCCGGTAGTTTCTTCAAAAATCCTGTTGTTTCTGCCGAAACGGCTAACGCGTTGCTGGCAAAATTTCCAACAGCACCACATTACCCCCAGACAGATGGTTCTGTAAAACTGGCAGCAGGTTGGCTTATCGATCAGTGCCAGCTTAAAGGGATGCAAATGGGTGGTGCTGCGGTACACCGTCAACAGGCGCTGGTTCTCATAAATGAAGGCAATGCAAAAAGCGAAGATGTTGTACTGCTGGCGCACCATGTCAGACAGAAAGTTGGTGAAAAATTTAATGTCTGGCTTGAACCTGAAGTCCGCTTTATTGGCGCATCAGGTGAAGTGAGCGCAGTGGAGGCAATTTCATGAAGGATAACACCGTTCCACTGAAATTGATCGCCCTGTTAGCGAATGGTGAATTTCACTCTGGCGAGCAGTTGGGTGAAAAGCTGGGAATGAGCCGGGCGGCTATTAATAAACACATTCAGACGCTGCGTGACTGGGGCGTTGATGTATTTACTGTTCCGGGTAAAGGATACTGCTTGCCCGAGCCAATCCAGTTACTTAATGCCGAAAAGATATTGAGTCAGCTGGATGGCGGAAGCGTAGCCGTGCTGTCGGTTATTGACTCCACGAATCAGTACCTTCTTGACCGTATCGGAGAGCTTAAATCTGGCGATGCTTGCGTCGCGGAGTACCAACAGGCGGGCCGTGGCCGACGTGGTCGGAAATGGTTTTCCCCTTTTGGCGCAAACTTATATTTGTCGATGTTCTGGCGTCTGGAGCAAGGTCCAGCTGCGGCAATTGGTTTAAGTCTGGTTATCGGTATCGTGATGGCGGAAGTATTACGCAATTTGGGCGCTGATAAAGTCCGCGTTAAATGGCCTAACGACCTCTATTTACAGGATCGCAAGCTGGCGGGCATTCTGGTTGAGCTGACTGGCAAAACGGGCGATGCGGCGCAAATTGTCATTGGCGCCGGGATCAATATGGCGATGCGTCGGGTTGAAGAGAGTGTCGTCAACCAGGGGTGGATCACGCTGCAGGAAGCCGGGATCAATCTCGATCGTAATACTCTTGCGGCCATGCTGATACGAGAATTACGTGCGGCGCTGGAACTCTTTGAGCAAGAAGGACTCACGCCTTATCTGTCACGTTGGGAAAAACTGGATAATTTTATAAATCGCCCGGTAAAACTTATCATTGGTGATAAAGAAATATTTGGTATTTCACGCGGAATAGACAAACAGGGTGCTTTATTGCTTGAGCAGGATGGAATAATAAAACCCTGGATGGGCGGTGAAATATCACTGCGTAGCGCAGAAAAATAAAAGAGGGGAGCATTAGCTCCCCTTTAAATTATTTGCGTAGTCTGACCTCTTCTACCGCATGATTAGCACTTTTCGTCAGGATTAAACTAGCGCGCTCGCGAGTAGGTAGAATATTTTGCTTTAAGTTCAGCCAGTTGATTTCTTTCCACAGCGTCATGGCGGTTTTGATCGCTTCTTCCTTAGTTAATTTCGCATAGTTATGGAAATAGGAATCTGGATCTGTAAAAGCCCCTTCACGGAATTTCAGGAATCGGTTGATATACCATGTCTGAAGTAAGTCTTCCGGAGCATCAACATATATCGAAAAATCGACAAAATCAGAGACAAATACATGATGTGGATCGTGTGGATAATCCATACCGCTCTGTAAGACATTTAACCCTTCAAGAATTAAAATATCAGGCTGAACAACAGTTTTATCTCCGTCCGGGATCACATCGTAAATAAGATGCGAGTAAACAGGTGCTGTAACGTTTGGCACGCCCGATTTGAGATCGGAAACAAACTTCACCAGGCGATGCATATCATACGATTCCGGGAAGCCTTTCTTCTTCATCAGTCCACGGTCTTTCAGCACCTGATTAGGGTGAAGGAAGCCATCTGTAGTGATCAGCTCAACACGACGATGTTCCGGCCAACGGCTTAATAACGCCTGTAATACGCGGGCAGTTGTACTTTTCCCTACCGCGACACTACCAGCGATACTGATAATGTAAGGAATACGTTGTCCGTTTGTACCAAGAAACTGTTCCAGAACTGCCTGACGACGCAGATTCGAGCTTATATAGAAGTTCAGCAAACGTGACAAAGGTAAATAGATCTCGGCAACTTCTTCTAACGAGAGGTCTTCATTTATACCTTTGAGACGGGCGATCTCGTCTTCCGATAACGTCATAGGTACGGAATCACGCAAAGCTGCCCACTGGTTGCGGTCAAACTGTAGGTAAGGCGTCATTAACGTTTGCTCTTTTATACTCATAAGCATGTTTCTGGCGGTCATAGCTCTATCGGCAAAGCGATATTTGCCATGGCGCGTCACAGTTCTATTGAATGGGTTAATTGGCAGGAGGGTAACACCAGATGGGGAGGAATAATAAGAAAAAATCTCTTCCAGGAAGCCATCGGTGAAAAGCAATGTGACAGATATTCCATCTACTAAAAAGAAATGTGTTTTATCTGGCACACACTGTTAAGCATAATGAAGCTGAAAAAGTGTGCTAATCTGCTTCCGAGTCGACTGTTTCTTCATCGCATTGTGCGAAATATGACCAACAAAACAAATTATGCAATTTTTTAGTTGCATGAGTGCGCATGTCTCCATAGAATGCGCGCTACTTGATGCCGACTTAGCTCAGTAGGTAGAGCAACTGACTTGTAATCAGTAGGTCACCAGTTCGATTCCGGTAGTCGGCACCATCAAGTCCGGTGGGGTTCCCGAGCGGCCAAAGGGAGCAGACTGTAAATCTGCCGTCACAGACTTCGAAGGTTCGAATCCTTCCCCCACCACCAATTTCGGCCACGCGATGGCGTAGCCCGAGACGATAAGTTCGCTTACCGGCTCGAATAAAGAGAGCTTCTCTCGATATTCAGTGCAGAATGAAAATCAGGTAGCCGAGTTCCAGGATGCGGGCATCGTATAATGGCTATTACCTCAGCCTTCCAAGCTGATGATGCGGGTTCGATTCCCGCTGCCCGCTCCAAGATGTGCTGATATAGCTCAGTTGGTAGAGCGCACCCTTGGTAAGGGTGAGGTCGGCAGTTCGAATCTGCCTATCAGCACCACTTCTTTTCTCCTCCCTGTTTTTTCCTTCTGTTTATTGCATTCAACAAGTCGGGCATGTTGCCTGGTTGATGTGGTGATATCACCGATTTATCCGTGTCTTAGAGGGACAATCGATGTCTAAAGAAAAGTTTGAACGTACAAAACCGCACGTTAACGTCGGTACTATCGGCCACGTTGACCATGGTAAAACAACGCTGACCGCTGCAATCACTACCGTACTGGCTAAAACCTACGGCGGTGCTGCTCGCGCATTCGACCAGATCGATAACGCGCCGGAAGAAAAAGCTCGTGGTATCACCATCAACACTTCTCACGTTGAATACGACACCCCGACCCGTCACTACGCACACGTAGACTGCCCTGGGCACGCCGACTATGTTAAAAACATGATCACCGGTGCTGCTCAGATGGACGGCGCGATCCTGGTAGTTGCTGCGACTGACGGCCCGATGCCGCAA
>NZ_JAATUR010000071.1 GCF_011881725.1 Escherichia coli
TGGAGGCCTAACTGCGATTTTATTAAATATTATTCTCCCCGGAGGCTACCGACAGGAAAAGGTTCTGCCTGGTATTACCTCCGTGGAAGAGATGGATTAACAGTAGAGGAGTCAATGATGTCAGGAGAACACACGTTAAAAGCAGTACGAGGCAGTTTTATTGATGTCATCCGTACGGTCGATAACCCGGAAGATATCGCTTCTGCGCTGCGATTTATTGAGGATGGTTTATTACTCATTAAACAGGGGAAAGTAGCGTGGTTTGGCGAATGGGAAGACGGAAAGCATCAAATTCCTGACACTATTCGCGTTCGCGACTATCGCGGCAAACTGATTGTACCGGGCTTTGTCGATACGCATATCCATTATCCGCAGAGTGAGATGGTCGGGGCTTATGGCGAGCAGTTACTGGAATGGCTGAATAAACACACCTTCCCTACTGAGCGCCGTTATGAAGATTTAGAGTACGCCCGCGAAATGTCGGCGTTCTTCATCAAGCAGCTTTTACGTAACGGTACTACCACGGCGCTGGTGTTTGGTACGGTTCATCCACAATCTGTAGATGCATTGTTCGAAGCCGCCAGTCATATCAATATGCGCATGATTGCCGGTAAGGTGATGATGGACCGCAACGCGCCGGATTATCTGCTCGATACTGCCGAAAGCAGCTATCACCAAAGCAAAGAACTGATCGAACGCTGGCACAAAAATGGCCGCCTGTTATATGCCATTACGCCACGCTTCGCACCAACATCGTCACCTGAACAGATGGCGATGGCACAACGCCTGAAAGAAGAGTATCCCGACACGTGGGTACATACCCATCTCTGTGAAAACAAAGATGAAATTGCCTGGGTGAAATCGCTTTACCCTAACCATGATGGTTATCTGGATGTTTACCACCAATACGGTCTGACTGGTAAAAACTGTGTCTTTGCTCACTGCGTTCATCTCGAAGAAAAAGAGTGGGATCGTCTTAGCGAAACCAATTCCAGTATCGCTTTCTGTCCGACCTCCAACCTTTACCTCGGTAGCGGCTTATTCAATCTGCAAAAAGCATGGAAGAAGAAAGTCAAAGTAGGCATGGGAACGGATATCGGTGCCGGAACGACTTTCAACATGCTGCAAACGCTGAACGAAGCCTACAAAGTGTTGCAATTACAAGGCTATCGTCTCTCGGCATATGAAGCGTTTTACCTTGCCACGCTCGGCGGTGCGAAATCTCTGGGTCTTGATAATCTGATTGGCAACTTTTTACCCGGCAAAGAGGCTGATTTCGTGGTGATGGAACCCACTGCCACACCGCTACAGCAGCTGCGCTATGACAACTCTGTTTCTTTAGTCGACAAATTGTTCGTGATGATGACGTTGGGCGATGATCGTTCGATCTACCGCACCTACGTTGATGGTCGTCTGGTGTACGAACGCAACTAATAATAAAACTTTAACATCCTCGTGAGGACATCATTATGTCTGGAGACATCCTACAAACACCAGACGCCCCCAAGCCCCTGGGGGCGCTGGATAACTATTTTAACATTACCGCTCGCGGCAGTAACGTTCGTCAGGAAGTACTGGCGGGCCTAACGACCTTTCTGGCCATGGTTTATTCCGTCATCGTCGTTCCTGGAATGCTGGGCAAAGCTGGGTTTCCTCCCGCTGCGGTTTTTGTCGCCACCTGTCTGGTTGCGGGCTTTGGTTCTCTGCTGATGGGGCTATGGGCAAATTTGCCAATGGCGATTGGTTGCGCCATCTCCTTGACGGCATTTACCGCATTCAGTCTGGTACTCGGGCAACAAATTAGTGTTCCGGTAGCACTTGGCGCGGTCTTTCTGATGGGCCTTATCTTCACCGCCATCTCCGTGACCGGTGTGCGAACCTGGATCTTACGTAATTTACCGATGGGTATTGCCCACGGTACAGGTATCGGTATTGGCCTGTTCCTGCTGCTGATAGCTGCTAACGGCGTTGGTATGGTTATCAAAAACCCGATTGAAGGCTTGCCGGTGGCGCTCGGGGCATTTACCTCTTTCCCGGTGCTCATGAGTTTGCTGGGATTAGCGGTGATTTTCGGTCTGGAGAAGTGCCGCGTGCCTGGCGGGATCTTGCTGGTAATTATCGCCATCTCGATAATCGGCTTAATCTTTGATCCTGCAGTGAAATACCACGGTCTGGTAGCAATGCCGAGCCTGACTGGCGAAGATGGTAAGTCGCTAATTTTCAGCCTCGACATTATGGGCGCACTCCAGCCAACTGTACTTCCGAGTGTCCTGGCACTGGTGATGACCGCCGTGTTTGACGCCACCGGCACCATTCGCGCAGTAGCCGGTCAGGCAAATCTCCTGGATAAAGACAACCAGATAATCAACGGTGGTAAAGCACTGACCAGCGATTCAGTCAGCTCGATATTTTCTGGGCTGGTGGGAGCTGCGCCTGCGGCGGTCTATATCGAATCTGCGGCAGGAACTGCTGCTGGTGGTAAAACAGGTCTGACAGCAACTATTGTCGGCTTGCTGTTCCTGCTGATTTTGTTTTTATCACCGTTATCGTTTCTGATCCCCGGTTATGCCACCGCACCAGCTCTGATGTACGTTGGCTTACTGATGTTAAGCAACGTCTCGAAGCTGGATTTCAATGATTTTATTGATGCGATGGCTGGGCTGGTATGCGCCGTGTTCATCGTTCTGACCTGTAATATCGTTACCGGTATTATGCTGGGCTTTGTGACGTTGGTCGTCGGTCGCGTCTTCGCACGTGAATGGCACAAACTGAATATTGGTACGGTGATCATTACTGTCGCGCTGGTCGCGTTTTACGCGGGTGGTTGGGCAATCTAATAGATTCTCCGCGCCTTTTACTGCGCGGAGATTATTTATCAGAGAGGATTCGCGCCGCTGGCAGCAATACGTTGCCGGCGGACCCGACTGAGTTCTCTTTCGGTCAACAACTGCAAGGCCTGTGTCGGGCAAGATTCAACGCAGGCTGGCCCCTCCTCTCGCTGTTCACAGAGATCGCATTTCACAATTTGTTGCCGGGTATGACCCTGCAACGACTGGATTGTGATCATCCCAAACGGGCACGCACTGACGCAACTCTGACAGCCAATACAACGGGCAGAATTTGCCTGCACCACCTGCTCACCCATCGTCAGCGCCTGCACGGGACAGGCCCCAACGCAAGGCGCGTTTTCACACTGATGACACATCACCGGCGCACTGATGTTGTCCAGTCGCTGTACTTTTAACCGGGGTAAAAAGACATCGGCATTCAACTCCTGTTCTGACGGGTGAGCGACCACGCAGGCCACTTCACAGGTACGGCAGCCAATACAATCAGCCGGATTAACGATAATTAACGATTTCATCATGATGCCTTTGTATCAAACAGAGTTAACATATCGCGAGCCGCCTGCCTTCCTGCTGCCATTGCAGTAACGACCAGATCCGCGCCATGAACTGCATCACCACCAGCAAACACTTTTTTCAGATGTGTTTGGGTAGATAAATACCCCGCATCACCAGTTCTAATCAGGCCCCATTTATCGAGTTTAATTCCGCTACCCTGTAACCACGGCATTGCATGCGCCTGGAAACCAAAGGCCATAATCAGAACATCGACGGGCAGCTCAAACTCCGAGCCCGCCACCGGACGTGGACGACGGCGACCATCCGGCCCCGGCTCGCCCATTGCGGTACGA
>NZ_JAATUR010000072.1 GCF_011881725.1 Escherichia coli
TCGTTATGCCTTGGATTGACAAGTCACATAATAATAATCAAATAGTCCTGAGCAACCTCCGCGACACCTTGCTCCCGAAACTCATCTCCGGCGAGCTATGCCTGGATGATCTTCCGGATCTCACCACCGATACAGAAGCCGCATAACGCATTTTGCCCCTGTAAAATCAGGGGCTTTCTGGTAAGGTTTTCTACTGATACGGGAATGCTTACCAGAAATTAGCCAGGGTTGGAGCGCGATATGAGTCTCTCTTTCAGTGAAGCCAAATTAGAACAAGCGATCATTGAACTGTTGCAGGATCAGGGATATCAACACCTGATCGGCGATAATGTCCCACGTTCAAGTCTCGATCAGGTCATCATCGAAGACGATCTCCGTCATTATTTAGCGGCACGCTACCAGCCTGATGGCATTACTGAAGAAGAGATTCAACGGCTGATCAAACAGTTCACCACGCTTCCGGCCTCCGACCTTTATGAAAGCAACAAAACATTTTGTCGCTGGCTGGCAAATGGTTTTCTGTTCAAACGCGACGATCGGCAACAAAAAGATCTCTATATTGAATTGCTCGACACCCGGCATCTACCCGCCGCACTGCGCCAGATATTTGACGCCGACGATGTCCCGTTGCAACAGGCGGCGGAACTCCCGCCTTCCTATATTAATCCGCCGCTTAACCGGATTAAGATTGTTAACCAGCTTAAAATCTCCGGTAAAGATAATCAGACTCGTATTCCTGACGGCATTCTCTATATCAATGGTCTGCCATTGGTCGTCTTTGAATTTAAAAGTGCGGTGCGCGAGCAGGAAGCCAGTATTGGCGATGCCTGGAAGCAGCTCTGTAAACGCTATCGCCGGGATATTCCGCAACTGTTTATCTACAACGCGCTCTGCATTATTAGCGATGGCGTAAATAACCGGATGGGCAACCTGTTTGCGCCCTATGAATACTTTTACTCATGGCGCAAAGTCACCGGTAATGAAAACCGTGAACAGGACGGAATTCCATCATTGCACTCAATGATTCAGGGGCTGTTTCATCCGGTACGTCTGCTGGACGTGATTAAAAACTTTATCTGCTTCCCGGATAAAGCCAAGCACGAAGTAAAAATTTGCTGCCGATATCCGCAGTACTATGCCGCCCGCAAACTCTATTACAGCATCAAGCAAGCGCGTAAACCTTTCGGTAGCGGTAAAGGCGGCACTTACTTTGGCGCAACGGGCTGTGGTAAAAGTTACACCATGCAATTTTTAACGCGTCTTTTGATGAAGAGCGTGGAGTTTGCCAGCCCGACCATTGTTTTGATCACCGACCGCACCGATCTGGACGATCAGCTTTCTGCGCAAATGTGCAACGCCAAAAATTACATTGGCGACGACACCATCGTTCCCGTTACCAGCCGTGAAGATTTGCGTAATCAACTGGCAGGACGCAATAGTGGCGGAGTCTTTCTGACAACGATCCATAAATTCACCGAAGACACCGAACTCCTTTCTGAACGCAACAATATCATTTGCATCTCGGACGAAGCACATCGTAGCCAGGTTAACCTCGACCAGAAAGTCATCGTTGATAAAGAAAGCGGAAAAGTGCGCAAAACGTATGGCTTTGCGAAATACCTGCACGATTCACTGCCAAACGCCACCTATGTTGGCTTTACCGGCACACCGATTGACGCGACGCTCGATGTCTTCGGTGAGGTGATCGACAGTTACACCATGACCGAATCCGTTCAGGATGAAATCACTGTACGCATCGTGTACGAAGGCCGTGCGGCTAAAGTGATCCTGGACTCCAGCAAACTGGAAGAAGTCGAAAAGTATTACGAAGAGTGCGCAAACGCAGGCACCAATGAGTGGCAAATCGACGAAAGCAAAAAAGCCACCGCAACCATGAATGCGGTACTGGGTGATGAAGATCGGTTAAAAGCCCTCGCGGAAGATTTTGCCAAACATTATGAAAAACGCGTAGCCGAAGGTTCCACCGTAAAAGGCAAAGCCATGTTTGTTTGTGCCAGCCGTGAAATTGCCTGGGATTTCTACCGTCAGCTTAAAGCTATTCGCCCTGCCTGGTTTGAAGTGAAGCAAGCACCCGATGGCGTCGTCCTGACGGAACAGGAACAAAAAGAGTTACCGCCTTCTGAAATGGTGAAGATGGTCATGACGCGCGGTAAAGATGACGACGAGGCGCTTTATGATTTACTGGGCACAAAAGAATATCGTAAAGAGCTGGATAAGCAGTTCAAAAACGCTAAATCGAATTTCAAAATTGCCATTGTTGTTGATATGTGGCTGACCGGTTTCGACGTCCCGGAACTGGATACCATCTATATTGATAAACCCTTACAAAAACATAATCTTATCCAGACTATTTCTCGCGTTAACCGTAAACTGGAAGGCAAAAGTAAAGGGTTAGTGGTGGACTACATCGGCATTAAAAGTCAGATGAACCAGGCACTGGCAATGTATTCCCGCATTGATGCCACCAACTTTGAAGATATTCAGCAATCGGTAATAGAAGTTAAAAACCATCTCGATTTGTTGGGGCAAGTCTTTTACGAATTTGACAGTCGGGATTATTTTAGTGGTGAGCCACAAGCGCAATTATCCTGCCTCAACCGCGCGGCGGAATTTGTTCTGCGTACCCAGAAAGTTGAACGTCGGTTTATGGGACTGGTTAAACGCATGAAAGCCGCCTACGACGTCTGCTGCGGCAGCGAAGCATTATCACAGACAGAACGTGACTATATTCACTATTATCTTGCTGTTCGTTCAATTGTTTTCAAACTGACGAAAGGTGACGCACCGGATGTTACCCAGATGAATGCACGCGTTCGTGAAATGATTGCAGAAGCGTTAAAAGCTGATGGCGTAGAAGAAATTTATTTTCTTGGGGATAAAAAAGCGGAATCCATCGATATTTTTGACGAAGATTATCTGGCGCGAATTAACAAGATCAAACTTCCGGCAACAAAGATCCAGTTATTACAAAAATTACTGGAAAAAGCGATCAGCGACTTCAAGAAAGTGAACCAGTTGCAAGGGATTAACTTCACCCGCCGCTTCCAGGCGATTATAGATCGTTATAATGAGCGGCGAGAAGATGATGTACTCAACGGTGAAGAATTCGATACATTCAGTCAGGAAATGACCGATATTATCTATGATATTAAAACCGAAATGGGCACCTGGGCCGATTTAGGTATTGATATTGAAGAAAAAGCATTTTTCGACATTCTGGCGCATATGCGCGATAAATATCAGTTTACCTATGACGATGAAAAAATGCTGTCACTGGCGAAAGAGATGAAAAGCGTGGTTGACAACACATCGAAATATCCTGACTGGAGTAAACGCGATGATATTAAAGCGAAACTGAAAGTTGAACTTATTCTGCTTCTACACAAGCATAAGTTCCCGCCAGTAGCGAATGATGATGTTTATATGGGCGTGCTGGCACAGGCAGAGAATTTTAAAGAACATCATATGAGTGCTTTAAATTAATGATGAAGGCCGGATACACTTTGTTATCCGGCCATTCTGAATTAACGTTAATTTCCCTTCCAGATCTTTCCAGTAACACTTTTATTATTTTCTATTTTTAGCTGGACTTTCCCTGTATTTACTGATGATATAT
>NZ_JAATUR010000073.1 GCF_011881725.1 Escherichia coli
TTTTTTCGTGAATGCTGTACCGATAAAATCGGGTTGAAAGGGCGAACCGATGCCGCCCCTGCAATAGCGAACTGTTGCATAGGATGCTCCTTCTGTTTGATTGCATAACGAAAACGCCTCGAGTGAAGCGTTATTGGTATGCATATAAAAAGGCCCTCACATTGGAGGGCAAAGAAGATTTCCAATAATCAGAACAAGTCGGCTCCTGTTTAGTTACGAGCGACATTGCTCCGTGTATTCACTCGTTGGAATGAATACACAGTGCAGTGTTTATTCTGTTATTTATGCCAAAAATAAAGGCCACCATCAGGCAGCCTTGTTGTAAATGTTGCAGGTATCAAGTAAGTAATTAGATGGAGCGCCATAAATTATGAATTCATCGTTTGTCTGGTCCATCTCCATCTCTTGGCCTATTGCCATTCTTGCGTCAGTGTCATCAGCGGCGAAGCATAAAACAGCCCACGCACCCATTGTTTTAAAAAGAACTGCAATTGGCTGTGGTTTTACTGAATTTGCGTTAGCGCGAAAATCATAAATCGCACTTTCATGAAATTCCATATATCACCTCAAATAAGTGTTTTGCTGCCAAAAGAAAACCGACTATGCGTCCCGTCGTTTTTCCGACGCTCTATTCATTTCCTGCCAGATGGCAACTACAGCATCTTCAATATTTCTTTCCTTCAGATCCCATAAATCCCACAGGCCTGGCATCTCATGACCAAGTTCATCTAAAAGTTTTTTTGCTCCAGCCTGAATCACGTTCTCACTCAGTTGAATCTCTGTTGTTGATTTCATAATTCCTCTCAAATAAGTGGTTTGCTGCCAAAACAATGAACCATCCGGAAATTCCAGATAGTTCATAATTCACTCTTCAATACTTCCAACTTACTAATCGCCGATAGATATCCGCGCTGATAGGGCATCATCATTCCTTCGAGCTTGCCACTTCTTAACTCCTCCCTGAGCAATTGTATTGCTTGATCAATAACCTCTGCCTTAGCGTCCTTTATGGCTTGCTTGCGGGGCTTTGCTTTCTGCTTTGGCAGATTTCTCAAGCATGATGGAATGTATGTCTGATTCATCACTTACCTCGCTGTAACCTGCTTACTTGTACGATGACCAGCTGCGAAAAGCGCAACTTCTGGCAGGCAGACAGTACCACCTTCAACTTCCTTCTAACGCGTTCCTGCAAGCGAAATGGCTCTTGAAACACGTTTACTGGCTCCGTCCATGATTTTCATGAAAGCCATATAGTGCATTGGCTTCTTTCCTTGCTTGTTTGGCATCATCTAAAAGTTTGAATGAGCCTAGGTATTTTCGTTTTCCATCCACAGTTATCGATGCAACATAAAACCCATGCTCTTTTCTTGCTTCAACACCTGTAACTCCAGTTGATGAAGATGATTTTAAAGGCATGTTTTTCATATTCTCTTTGAAAGAAACGCTTCTTAAATTGGAGATTCTGTTGTCATCCTTAACGCCGTTTATGTGATCAATCACATCAGGCCAGTAGCCATGCACGTAAAGCCATGCAAGTCTGTGAGACTTAAATTTTTTACCTCCAATATTTATTCTCAGATAACCCTTGTTGTCAGGTGAGCCAGCCTTTTTACCTGGATACTTCTTGTTCCACGTCAAGGCAGCTCTGTTATCCGCAAACAAATGCTTTGCTCTCGGCTTCCAATAAAAGTCACCACTCAAAGGATTGTAATGAAGAATCTCCCTTACAGACACTTGAGTAAGATCCACTTAAACCTCCTAACAAAAACACTTCAATAACCCTCCGGTTATGGAAATGTTCTTTTGTAGTGAGCAGCATTGCCGTTCATCCTGAACCCGCCGCGCTCCCGACGCATGGTTTAAAGACGCGCCGTTCGTCTATGGGCTTATGATGTACTTAAAGTTCATTAATGTAAAGTACCAATAGTACATTTTATGGGTATAAAAAGCTCACTACATCATAAGTTAGTGAACTTTAAGGAAATTTATTTTTATCCGAATCGCTTGTAATCGATTGACTGCCTAATGAGGACTTTGGCTAGAATGTGAAGTTGCTCTTCTTCACCTTCTTCTATGTACCATCGATCATAAGCGGCATTGTCAGAGATGACGGCAAGCCTGTTCTTTTGCATTTGCAGGCGCTTAACGTGCATTGTTTTCCCGTATACAAACACATAAATGCCATCGCCATCAAAATAGGTTATGGATACATCAACAAAGATCTCATCTCCCGGATTGATGGTTCCCTCCATGCTGTCACCGCGAACCGTGATGACTTTTACGCTTTCCTGTGGCCTTCCATTAAATAAAATTCTTGCCTGCTCGGGCGTATATTCAATTGCTCTTATCTTTTCTATAAATTCATTGGAAACCATGGTTCCTGGCCCGGCGCTCGCCTGAACATCCAATACATCAACACGATAAGAATCATTTGATCTTGATAGATGATTTACCGTGATACCGTCATAATCAGCATAGCCATGCAGATATGCAGCAGTAGTTCCCAGCACCGAAGCCAGAGATTCCATCTTGTCTTTTCTTGGTATTGACTCCCCGTTGAACCATTTACTAATGGCTTTTGGTGTGACCTTAAGCCTGACAGCTAAATCAGCCTGCCTACCATGCAAAGGTAATCCCGCTTTATCACAGGCCAGCGCAAGCCTCTGCGAGAAAGTTTCACGCTCTTTCTGTTGAACCATAAGTTCAACTATATTAGGTATTGACTGTACTATCAGTTCCGTCATAATATGAACCATAAGTTCACCACAGGAGAGAAGCATGAACGAAGTTACGTTTGGAGAAGTTATCAAATCCGTTCGAGTTTCTGTTGTGGCTGATGTTTGTGGACTTACGCCAAAAGCCATCTATAAGTGGCTTGAGCGTGGTTCTCTGCCGCGTACCGAGTTCACTGGTGAAACCGAATATGCGGATAAGATCGCCAAGGCATCAGGCGGCAAGTACTCAGCAGCACAGATTCGCCGTATCGGTAAACAGCAGTTTGTTATGTAATAAAAATGTACTTTTAGTACCGAACGGCCCGGTATACGGTCGGGTGCCCGGCGTGGTCAAGGATGACTGTCAATGGTGCACGATAAAAAACCAAATTATTTACCTATGGAGATAGTAAGAAATGGCACAAGCAAGCTACAGCAAGCCAACACAGCGAGAAATTGATCGCGCTGAAACTGATTTACTCATCAACCTGTCAACGCTTACCCAGCGCGGTCTGGCAAAGATGATTGGCTGTCATGAATCGAAGATAAGCAGAACGGACTGGAGATTTATTGCTTCGGTCTTGTGTGCTTTCGGAATGGCATCAGACATCAGTCCGATTAGCAGGGCTTTTAAGTATGCGCTTGATGGACTCACCAATAAAAAACGCCCGGCGGCAACCGAGCGTTCTGAACAAATCCAGATGGAATTCTGAGGTCATT
>NZ_JAATUR010000074.1 GCF_011881725.1 Escherichia coli
TTTTTGTAGGCTGGATAAGGCGTTAACGCCGCATCCGGCATGAACAAAGCGCTCTTTGTCAACAATCTGAGCCCTCTCAACCGAGAGGGCTTTTTCTTTTCCTTAATATTCCACGGATATAAAATTTAACATTTGGATTGATAATTGTTATCGTTTGCATTATCGTTACGCCGAAATCAAAAAAGGCTGACAAATCAGGGGCTGTTCAGGCTTTCTGGAGTGATCATCTGCATACAAAAAAGTCCACCGCGATGCTGCCGTACGCAAGGGGACATAACGAAGATGTGAGCGATAACCCATTTTATTTTCGTAGTTACCTCATGGAGATATGGAATGTTTAGGTTGAACCCTTTCGTGCGGGTCGGGCTGTGTTTGTCCGCAATTTCATGTGCATGGCCTGTGTTAGCGGTTGATGATGATGGTGAGACGATGGTAGTCACGGCATCTTCCGTTGAACAAAACCTCAAAGATGCGCCCGCCAGTATCAGTGTCATTACCCAGGAAGATTTGCAACGTAAACCGGTGCAAAATTTGAAGGATGTCCTCAAAGAAGTGCCGGGCGTACAACTGACTAACGAAGGGGACAACCGTAAGGGTGTCAGCATTCGTGGTCTGGATAGCAGCTACACCCTCATTCTTGTCGATGGTAAACGCGTTAACTCCCGCAATGCCGTTTTCCGTCATAATGACTTTGACCTGAACTGGATCCCGGTCGATTCCATCGAGCGTATCGAAGTAGTACGTGGGCCAATGTCTTCACTGTATGGTTCTGATGCGCTTGGCGGCGTGGTGAACATCATCACTAAAAAAATCGGCCAGAAATGGTCAGGCACTGTAACGGTTGATACCACCATTCAGGAGCATCGCGATCGCGGTGACACCTATAACGGTCAGTTCTTTACCAGCGGACCATTGATTGATGGCGTTCTGGGAATGAAAGCCTACGGCAGCCTGGCGAAGCGTGAAAAGGACGACCCGCAAAGTTCATCTACTACCGATACCGGAGAAACGCCGCGTATTGAAGGATTCTCCAGCCGCAACGGCAATGTCGAATTTGCCTGGACACCGAATCAAAATCACGATTTTACTGCCGGATACGGTTTCGATCGTCAGGATCGCGATTCTGACTCGCTGGACAAAAACCGCCTCGAACGCCAGAACTACTCCGTCAGTCATAATGGTCGTTGGGATTACGGCACCAGCGAACTGAAATATTACGGCGAAAAAGTTGAGAACAAAAACCCAGGTAACAGTAGCCCGATTACATCCGAAAGTAACACGGTCGATGGCAAATACACGCTGCCGCTGACGGCGATTAATCAGTTTGTCACGGTTGGCGGTGAATGGCGTCACGACAAACTTAGCGATGCGGTGAACCTGACCGGCGGTACCAGTTCCGAAACGTCTGCCAGCCAGTACGCGCTGTTTGTGGAAGATGAATGGCGGATCTTCGAGCCGCTGGCATTAACAACCGGCGTGCGTATGGACGATCATGAAACCTACGGTGAACACTGGAGCCCGCGCGCCTATCTGGTCTATAACGCCACCGATACTGTAACCGTAAAAGGCGGCTGGGCGACGGCTTTTAAAGCGCCTTCTCTGTTGCAACTAAGCCCCGACTGGACGAGCAACTCCTGCCGTGGCGCATGTAAAATTGTTGGTAGCCCGGATCTTAAACCAGAAACCAGCGAAAGCTGGGAGCTGGGGCTTTACTACATGGGTGAAGAAGGCTGGCTGGAAGGGGTTGAATCCAGCGTGACCGTCTTCCGCAATGATGTGAAAGATCGTATTAGCATCAGCCGTACGTCCGACGTTAACGCTGCTCCGGGTTACCAAAACTTTGTTGGTTTTACACCGAACGGTGTGCCTGTGTTCAGCTACTACAACGTCAATAAAGCACGTATTCAGGGCGTGGAAACTGAGCTGAAGATTCCGTTTAACAACGAATGGAAACTGTCGCTCAACTACACCTACAACGATGGTCGTGATGTCAGCAACGGCGAAAACAAACCGTTATCCGATCTGCCATTCCATACCGCTAACGGGACGCTGGACTGGAAACCGCTGGCACTGGAAGACTGGTCATTCTATGTTTCCGGGCACTATACCGGGCAGAAACGAGCAGACAGCGCGACGGCTAAAACACCGGGCGGCTATACGATCTGGAATACCGGAGCGGCCTGGCAGGTGACCAAAGATGTCAAACTGCGTGCGGGTGTGCTGAACCTGACGGATAAAGATCTCAGTCGTGACGACTACAGCTATAACGAAGATGGACGTCGTTACTTTATGGCGGTGGATTACCGCTTCTGACAGTAAGATGCCCGGCGAACCGGGCAGACTTTATTTCAGTAAATACTGCGCATGGAAGCGCAGATGATCCTCTATAAAAGAGGCGATGAAATAGTAACTGTGATCATATCCAGGCTGAATACGCAGTGTCATCGGCCATGCTTTTTGACGTGCGGCTTCAGCAAGCACCGCTGGTTGCAGCTGGTCGGCAAGAAACTGATCGTTATCGCCCTGATCAATAAGTGTCGGGATTGCTTCCTGCGCATTGCTGGCGTACATCAACGCACAACTGTCCCATTCCAGCCATGCATTTTTGTCCTCACCTAAATAGGTACTAAACGCTTTAATGCCCCAGGGGACGCTGCACGGATTCACAATCGGCGCAAAGGCAGAAACGCTGGTGTATTTACCCGGATTTTTCAGCGCCATAATCAGTGCGCCGTGACCGCCCATTGAATGACCACTAATAGCGCAGCGATCGCTGACGTTAAATTGCGACTGAATCAGCTCAGGTAATTCATCGCGCAGATAATCATACATCCGGTAATGCGCTGACCACGGCGGTTGCGTAGCGTTGAGATAAAATCCTGCGCCCTGGCCTAAATCGTAGCCGTCGTCGTTGGTAACCTGTTCGCCGCGCGGGCTGGTATCTGGCATCACCAGCACAATCCCCAGTTCTGCCGCCACGCGCTGGGC
>NZ_JAATUR010000075.1 GCF_011881725.1 Escherichia coli
TACCTTCCAACGAAACGCTCCAGAAATAAACGCAAGCCAATCCCAAAAGAATCTGACGTAAAAACCTTCAATTACACAGCTCACCTGTGGGATATCCGGTGGCTAAGATATCGTGCGAGGAAATGACAATGGATTATTCACAGTTAAGTGATTTTGAAATTAACAGAATGGTAGGAGACATAATTTTTAAAGGCCTTTGGGCAAGTAAACCGGAAACATCAGGGAATAACACCAACAAATGGTATTACGGAAATGCTGATACAACTTTTGAGCCATTAAATCATTTGCCTGACTACTGCAATGACCCGAGCGCTTCATGGCCGATTATTGAGAAATACAGGATTTCTATCTTAGACCAGTTAACTGAATGGTGTGTGGATGCAAAAGGCGTAAGCCCAATATTTGATACCAGACCTCTCCGCGCCGCCATGATTGTCTTTCTCCTGATGCAGGAGGCCAATAATGCTTAGCCCATCTCAATCCCTTCAATACCTGAAAGGAAGCATAGAGCGGGCTTCAATGTGCACAGAGTGGATTCTATCTAGGTTTAGCGCATACAGAAGATTGCCGGTAAAGGGCATGCCAAGCAAGTCGATGCTGCATATGCAAAAGAATGCGCGCTGGAAGGTATGGCGAGAACACAGGTTATCTGGCTGAAAGAGGGGGTTATTAAGGCGTGAATACCTACAGCATCACATTACCCTGGCCTCCGAGCAATAATCGCTATTACCGCCATAATCGCGGGCGCACGCACGTCAGCGCAGAGGGGCAGGCATACCGCGATAACGTCGCCCGAATCATTAAAAACGCAATGCTGGATATCGGCCTGGCTATGCCTGTGAAAATCCGCATTGAGTGCCACATGCCGGATCGCCGTCGCCGTGACCTGGATAATCTGCAAAAAGCCGCTTTTGACGCACTCACTAAAGCAGGTTTCTGGCTGGATGATGCTCAGGTCGTTGATTACCGCGTTGTGAAGATGCCTGTTACCAAAGGTGGGAGGCTGGAACTGACCATCACCGAAATGGGGAATGAATGATGTTTGAGTTTTATATGGCAGAACGTCTTCGCCACCGCTGGGGGCGTCTGCGCTTATATCGTTTCCCCGGTTCTGTTTTGACCGATTACCGAATACTGAAGAATTACGCCAAAACCCTGACAGGAGCAGGAGTATGAAGTCAGAGATAACAATCAACTAATACTGTTTCGTTGATTTTTGCTTGTAATTGGCGTTCTGGTCTGATTTTTGTGGAGTAAGTTGATGCGTGATATTCAGATGGTTCTTGAGCGTTGGGGAGCGTGGGCGGCTAATAATCATGAAGATGTGACCTGGTCGTCCATTGCCGCCGGTTTTAAGGGATTAATTACTTCAAAAGTAAAATCTCGCCCGCAATGTTGTGACGATGACGCGATGATCATTTGCGGGTGCATGGCCCGTCTGAAAAAGAACAACAGCGATTTGCACGATTTATTAGTAGATTATTATGTAGTCGGTATGACATTCATGTCACTGGCAGGTAAGCATTGCTGCTCTGATGGTTATATCGGGAAAAGGTTACAGAAGGCTGAGGGCATAATTGAAGGGATGTTAATGGCATTAGATATCCGGTTAGAGATGGATATCGTTGTTAATAACTCTAATTAATACGCCAATTATTTACTAAAAGTTATTAAAAATGGGGCGTTGAAACGCCCCCAAAAATAAAGGGTAATATATAACAGAAGGTTTGTATAGTTAGAAGCAAGGTTGTGCTTCTAAAGGAAGTGGCTTGAGGGAGCCACTTATATGTTGGGGAGGCAAAGCCTCCCACAACATATCTTTTAGTAATCAAATTAGAACTGGTAAACCATACCTACAGCAACGATATCATCGGTAGCAACGCCAGATGCTTTCGTGAAATCGCTCTTATCAATCAGGTTGATTTTGTAGTCAACAAAAGTGGACATATTTTTGTTGAAGTAATAGGTTGCACCTACATCAACATATTCAACCAGGTCCTGATCACCCCAAACACCCAAGTCTTTTCCTTTAGAATGCAGGTAAGCAACGGATGGACGCAGGCCGAAGTCGAACTGATATTGTGCAACAGCTTCGAAGTTTTGTGCTTTGTTGGCAATATGGTTATTACCAAAAACAGTCATGTTCTGGGTTTCAGAATAGGTGGTGGCCAGATAGATGTTGTTCGCATCATATTTCAGACCAGCTGCCCATACTTCAGCATTTTGACCAGAAGCATTCAGACCGTTGTTACCGTAGATAACCTGATTATTAGTGCGATCAGATTTAGCATAGGTTGCACCCACGCCGAATCCTTCATACTCATAAGTAGTTGAGAAACCGAAACCATCGCCATTAGCTTCAGTTACTTCATTTCGGTCATTTTTGCCCTGATACTGAGCTGCAAAGTTCAGGCCATCAACCAGACCAAAGAAGTCGTTGTTACGATAAGTTGCAACACCTGTGGTGCGACCAGTCATGAATACATCTGTTTGGGTCCAGGTATCGCCACCGAATTCTGGCAGAACGTCAGTCCACGCACCGATGTCGTATGCTACACCGTAGTTACGGCCGTAATCGATTGAGCCGTAGTCACCGAATTTCAGGCCTGCAAATGCAAGACGGGTTTTGTCTTTGGAGGAACCTTGAGATTCAGCGCGGTTGCCTTTGAATTCATATTCCCACTGACCGAAACCAGTCAGTTGATCGTTGATTTGGGTTTCACCTTTGAAGCCAAGACGGGCATAAGTAGTATCACCATCATCTGCATCATTAGAGGAGAAGTAGTGCTTAGCATTAACTTTCCCGTACAGATCCAGCTTGTTACTGTCTTTATTATAAATTTCAGCTGCCTGAGCAGACATCGCCATCAGTACTGATGCAGCTACAGCAGAAATTGCCACTGTTAATTTTTTCATCGTGAGCCCTTTTTTTTGAACTATTATTAAAAAATGATGTCAC
>NZ_JAATUR010000076.1 GCF_011881725.1 Escherichia coli
AAGAAACATCTTCGGGTTGTGAGGTTAAGCGACTAAGCGTACACGGTGGATGCCCTGGCAGTCAGAGGCGATGAAGGACGTGCTAATCTGCGATAAGCGTCGGTAAGGTGATATGAACCGTTATAACCGGCGATTTCCGAATGGGGAAACCCAGTGTGATTCGTCACACTATCATTAACTGAATCCATAGGTTAATGAGGCGAACCGGGGGAACTGAAACATCTAAGTACCCCGAGGAAAAGAAATCAACCGAGATTCCCCCAGTAGCGGCGAGCGAACGGGGAGCAGCCCAGAGCCTGAATCAGTGTGTGTGTTAGTGGAAGCGTCTGGAAAGGCGCGCGATACAGGGTGACAGCCCCGTACACAAAAATGCACATACTGTGAGCTCGAAGAGTAGGGCGGGACACGTGGTATCCTGTCTGAATATGGGGGGACCATCCTCCAAGGCTAAATACTCCTGACTGACCGATAGTGAACCAGTACCGTGAGGGAAAGGCGAAAAGAACCCCGGCGAGGGGAGTGAAAAAGAACCTGAAACCGTGTACGTACAAGCAGTGGGAGCCTCTTTTATGGGGTGACTGCGTACCTTTTGTATAATGGGTCAGCGACTTATATTCTGTAGCAAGGTTAACCGAATAGGGGAGCCGAAGGGAAACCGAGTCTTAACTGGGCGTTAAGTTGCAGGGTATAGACCCGAAACCCGGTGATCTAGCCATGGGCAGGTTGAAGGTTGGGTAACACTAACTGGAGGACCGAACCGACTAATGTTGAAAAATTAGCGGATGACTTGTGGCTGGGGGTGAAAGGCCAATCAAACCGGGAGATAGCTGGTTCTCCCCGAAAGCTATTTAGGTAGCGCCTCGTGAATTCATCTCCGGGGGTAGAGCACTGTTTCGGCAAGGGGGTCATCCCGACTTACCAACCCGATGCAAACTGCGAATACCGGAGAATGTTATCACGGGAGACACACGGCGGGTGCTAACGTCCGTCGTGAAGAGGGAAACAACCCAGACCGCCAGCTAAGGTCCCAAAGTCATGGTTAAGTGGGAAACGATGTGGGAAGGCCCAGACAGCCAGGATGTTGGCTTAGAAGCAGCCATCATTTAAAGAAAGCGTAATAGCTCACTGGTCGAGTCGGCCTGCGCGGAAGATGTAACGGGGCTAAACCATGCACCGAAGCTGCGGCAGCGACACTATGTGTTGTTGGGTAGGGGAGCGTTCTGTAAGCCTGTGAAGGTGTGCTGTGAGGCATGCTGGAGGTATCAGAAGTGCGAATGCTGACATAAGTAACGATAAAGCGGGTGAAAAGCCCGCTCGCCGGAAGACCAAGGGTTCCTGTCCAACGTTAATCGGGGCAGGGTGAGTCGACCCCTAAGGCGAGGCCGAAAGGCGTAGTCGATGGGAAACAGGTTAATATTCCTGTACTTGGTGTTACTGCGAAGGGGGGACGGAGAAGGCTATGTTGGCCGGGCGACGGTTGTCCCGGTTTAAGCGTGTAGGCTGGTTTTCCAGGCAAATCCGGAAAATCAAGGCTGAGGCGTGATGACGAGGCACTACGGTGCTGAAGCGACAAATGCCCTGCTTCCAGGAAAAGCCTCTAAGCATCAGGTAACATCAAATCGTACCCCAAACCGACACAGGTGGTCAGGTAGAGAATACCAAGGCGCTTGAGAGAACTCGGGTGAAGGAACTAGGCAAAATGGTGCCGTAACTTCGGGAGAAGGCACGCTGATATGTAGGTGAAGCGACTTGCTCGTGGAGCTGAAATCAGTCGAAGATACCAGCTGGCTGCAACTGTTTATTAAAAACACAGCACTGTGCAAACACGAAAGTGGACGTATACGGTGTGACGCCTGCCCGGTGCCGGAAGGTTAATTGATGGGGTTAGCGGTAACGCGAAGCTCTTGATCGAAGCCCCGGTAAACGGCGGCCGTAACTATAACGGTCCTAAGGTAGCGAAATTCCTTGTCGGGTAAGTTCCGACCTGCACGAATGGCGTAATGATGGCCAGGCTGTCTCCACCCGAGACTCAGTGAAATTGAACTCGCTGTGAAGATGCAGTGTACCCGCGGCAAGACGGAAAGACCCCGTGAACCTTTACTATAGCTTGACACTGAACATTGAGCCTTGATGTGTAGGATAGGTGGGAGGCTTTGAAGTGTGGACGCCAGTCTGCATGGAGCCGACCTTGAAATACCACCCTTTAATGTTTGATGTTCTAACGTAGGCCCGTAATCCGGGTTGCGGACAGTGTCTGGTGGGTAGTTTGACTGGGGCGGTCTCCTCCTAAAGAGTAACGGAGGAGCACGAAGGTTGGCTAATCCTGGTCGGACATCAGGAGGTTAGTGCAATGGCATAAGCCAGCTTGACTGCGAGCGTGACGGCGCGAGCAGGTGCGAAAGCAGGTCATAGTGATCCGGTGGTTCTGAATGGAAGGGCCATCGCTCAACGGATAAAAGGTACTCCGGGGATAACAGGCTGATACCGCCCAAGAGTTCATATCGACGGCGGTGTTTGGCACCTCGATGTCGGCTCATCACATCCTGGGGCTGAAGTAGGTCCCAAGGGTATGGCTGTTCGCCATTTAAAGTGGTACGCGAGCTGGGTTTAGAACGTCGTGAGACAGTTCGGTCCCTATCTGCCGTGGGCGCTGGAGAACTGAGGGGGGCTGCTCCTAGTACGAGAGGACCGGAGTGGACGCATCACTGGTGTTCGGGTTGTCATGCCAATGGCACTGCCCGGTAGCTAAATGCGGAAGAGATAAGTGCTGAAAGCATCTAAGCACGAAACTTGCCCCGAGATGAGTTCTCCCTGAGACTTAGAGTCTCCTGAAGGAACGTTGAAGACGACGACGTTGATAGGCCGGGTGTGTAAGCGCAGCGATGCGTTGAGCTAACCGGTACTAATGAACCGTGAGGCTTAACCTTACAACGCCGAAGATGTTTTGGCGGA
>NZ_JAATUR010000077.1 GCF_011881725.1 Escherichia coli
TATAAAGTTCAGGTATCCCGCCATTGCTGGTGAAGTAGGTGATAAAATACATAAATGGTCTGCCGTCATTGCTGTGCTGATATGCAGATGCTGAAGTTGAGTGAAGTTCCCATTGCTGGCTGGAACTGCTCTTGTCATATAAGGCCGTTAACACACACTGTGGATCTAAACCACCATTCTCATTTTCTGACCAGGCCACTACTTTGTAAACGTGAGCACCGGACTCAAAAGATGCGAAAAAATATAATCCCGGTTCAGCTGGTAGGATCTTCATTAGCTAGCTTCCTTTTGTTTATTCTGTCTGAGAGGCAATAACTACCTAATTCCCCGTGGTGGGTATAAAAAATCACGGGGAGGTTAATAACCTAAACGTTTTAGTTCTGCTGCTAAACGCTTAAGACTCTCATCTAAATGCTCGTGATTCTCTTTTAGCTCGTTTTTCATTAAATCAATGTGACGAGATAACTCAGGATTGCCTCCTGAACGACTGACCGGAAAGTCGTCGCTGGAAGATAAGCGGCCATGTTTACTGTAATCCATTGCTATGCAGATAAGCGTTGCCAAGTCGATAACACGATGAAGAGGTAATTCTTCTGATTGCCGTGACCACTTTTCTCCGGTGTTGCGCCACACTTTTGCTGATAGCTCGGTATACCCGGGGGTGTTCCATTGAGCAATTCCAACGGAAAGCCCCATAGCATCAGTGTCATCAGCATAAGGTCCATCAATTCGATCATAGTTTTCTACAGCGATAATCGGTTTGTGTTTCAGATGAGTAGGGATGTTCATATCATTCTCTTTTATGTGAATTTAGGTTGTTAATTAACAAAATAACAAAACAGCTTATTTTACTAATTAGTAAGTGTAACATTTTGTGAATTGATGGATTTGAAGTTGTTGGCGTGGATCTTCTTGAGATCATTTATGGCAGAGCGTAATCTCTTGCTCAGAAAACGAAAAAACCACCCTGGCAGGTGGTTTTTCGAAGGTTAGTTAATCCTGGCAGATTCTCTAACCGTGGTAACAGTCTTGTGCGAGACATGTCACCAAATCTGTCCTTTCAGTGTAGCCGCAGTCAGGCCACCACTTCAAGAACTCTCGATACATCTCTCGCACATCCTGTTTACCAGTGGCTGCTGCCAGTGGCGCTTTGTCGTGTCTTTCCGGGTTGGACTCAAGTTGATAGTTACCGGAAAAGGCGCAGCAGTCGGACTGAACGGGGGGTTCGTGCATACAGTCCAGCTTGGAGCGAACTGCCTTCCCGGAATCGAGTGTCAGGCGTGGAATGAGATAAACGCGGCCATAACAGCGGAATGACACCGGTAAACCGAATGGCAGGAACAGGAGAGCGCACGAGGGAGCTACCAGGGGGAAACGCCTGGGATCTTTATAGTCCTGTCGGGTTTCGCCACCACTGATTTGAGCGTCAGATTCTGTGATGCTTGTCAGGGGGGCGGAGCCTATGGAAAAACGGCTTCGCCGCGGCCTTTTCTGTTCCCCTCTTTCTCCTTCCGCTACCCCCGAATCTGTGGGTAACTCCAGGTGGACTGCCGGTACCGCTCGCCGCAGCCGAACGGCCGAGCGTAGCGAGTCAGTGAGCGAGGAAGCGGAAGATCTGCGATGCCTGATTGGGCTCGTGTCGCGCCGTACCCTCTCTTTACCGCCGGATTACACAGTTTCCTGCAATACTTTCCTTCCGGTTTACACATTCGTCTGCACGGATAAACAACGGCAGAGTACGGGCAGGATATGTAAAGTAGGCCTACTTTACCGCCTGCCTTATTCGCTTACAGCTCAAAGGAACATCGATGGCCAGGTCCCCCGATCCACGACAACGTACTGAGGGTTTCCGCAAAGCGGAAGCGTCGCTGAGGCTTGAAGGCATGGACCCCGTCGGAACGCCGCTGTACGAAAATATCAAGGAGCGGGTTATTTCCGGGGATATCACTTACGAACAGGGACGGGCAGACATTCTGGCTCATTACCAGAAGCGTGCGAACGGCCACTGACACGGACAGGAAACTAGGTACCATCGCTTCCTCAAAAAAACAGGCGTGGCCTCTCTCCGGCCAGGCTTTTCCTGTATTTGCTATCTGTTTGCTATCTGTTTGCTACTTGTTTGCTACTTGTTTGCTACCGCTACCCTCTGCTGTGAAAAGAGTAAGGCACGTTAGCGATGTATACATCGCCGCGCCGCAAGGGTTCCCCTTCCGAATCCCGTTCATCACTGCGTGCTGATTATCCACGTTAAATCCGACCTCCTGCTTGGTAGTAAATTCTGCCATGCCTGACGGCCTGGCCAACGCCTCACGGTCGCACAGTAAACTGCGCACCCGTGAGGCGTTATTCGTGAGGTTAAGTGGTGCTTTTGGACGTCCTGCCGGATTTTAGCGGCTAAAATCCCGGCCATGCATGTGTGTGCATAGCCATGCAGACTCGTAGAAATCATCAGGCGCGTTTTTTCACGATATAGGTATAGGGAAGTGCCGGAAACAGTCATCCCGCCGCAGAAATGCGCTGAGGGCGTCTGAGGGGGTGCGGCCAACGAATGTTATGGTAAATCAATTAATGGGTATCCCCATCGTTCGGCTAGTGTGTTTATTGCGT
>NZ_JAATUR010000078.1 GCF_011881725.1 Escherichia coli
TGCATCAAGTAGCTTTTGCATTTGTTCAGGTGTAAACGGTTGATAACTCTCGATTGTGCGACGTGCTTCGAGGTTATGACCGTGAAAAGGGTTACTGTCTGGTATTCCGTCATAACGGCGTTTAGCAAATTCATAGAGCGATCCTAAGCATGTAAGCCAGTTTTGACGAGATTGATCGGCTGCTCCTCGTTGCTTCTGGTCATCTAAGAATACTGTTACAAGCCGTCTGCCTATTTTCTCAATATGAATATCATCTTTCTGAATGCTTTGTAAAAATAGCTCAACGGCCCTTGCTGATTTCTGTAGTGTTGAGTATGAACGACGCTCTCTGTAGCATTCGGCGTATTCGTCACGTATTAAGCATAGGGAAGGCGATGCATAACCGCGTTTTACGGCTCTTTGCGTGTTTTTATTGGCCCTTGCCTCTGAATGTAAGGATTCAATAGCTTTTTGTAACCTCCTTTCGGGGTTATCAGGATTATGTTTCCGCTTTAGTTCCTCCCATTCTAATAACAGATGGTTTCTGAATCTTCTCGCCTCATTCAGATCTCGTGTAGATGTGCTTTTTCTCCACAACTTGTAAGGGTAAAGATGGCGTAAGTATTTAGGAACAAAAATCTGAAACATCCAGATCCCATCTTTTCTCTTAAATAAGTATGCTTGGCTCTTGATCGACACGATAATGATCCTCTATTATCACGTAATCAGTTACCTATGATTGATCACAAAATCTTTATTTTACAGCAGGTTATTATGGGTTTCCTCGATTCCCTTCGCCCGCTCCAGTTTCTTAATTTTTATCTTTTTCTGTTCTTCTTCGTTGTAACCGAATTCTTCCATTAATGTTGATACGATTACTTCAGATGTAGCTGAAGCCAACATCACCAACAAAATAGAGTTTATAGCTCAAAATATAGAGCACTATTCTTCTTATGATATTTATTAAATTAAATGATGAGAGAAAGAGCTGCCTTGTCTGTGAGTATTGACGATACTTATCATGTCATAATAAATGATTATATTCATCTAATATGAGATATATCATTATTACGTATTTAACAGAAATAAGCATAGCTTGTGCGTTTTCACGACAATAGCAGCGATAAGTGAATATTCGTTTTGTGTTTTTATAAAGGTGGTTGCATATCATAATGCCTACGGATATTTATTACAGCTCAGGCAACCTCATATTGAGCATTAAAATCAATAATGCTGTTGGTTTTTGTCAACTGCTTCAGTTTTTGGATGCTATTGATAATAATTAAATGATATTCTTTCTCAGTTCCGTGATAAGAAAATGCGTTTCTTTCATTTGGGGGTGTAGAAACGTATACATCAATACATTTTTTTATTACAGCTGTTTTATTTCTTTTGGGGTCAAGTAACAGTGACTGGTCTATACAAGCGATAGCATCTTCAATTCTTTCATTATATATGTTTACCAGCGTCTTATAGTAATATAAGGAGGCTACATCTAATACTTGTGTTTGAGCATTGTCAAAAAAAATGCGTGATGCAGTCGTTTGTCCGGAAAGACCGGTTATCAGTCCCATAATTCCTAAAATATTCCCATCAAAAATATTTTTGTCAGATACCTTATCTATTAATGCCAAAGCTTTTTGAGTTGCATGTTTAAGTTCATATAGACCGTGAAGTGCCATAGACATATGGCATTCAGCTAACATGCAATAGCATTCATTGATTATTAACTGTGCATTTGATTTATTTTTAACACTTTCAAATATAGTTATTGCATTGGCAATACTTTCAGGCGTGAACTTATTTAGCTCATTTTTCCCAGCAGACATTTCAGCTGATAAAATATTTTCATCAGAAGGTACATGTCGGGTCATAAATCCTTGTTCGGTTTTAGGTTCCTTCATGGCCAGATATAAGCTATTTATTATAAATTGTGAGATTTTTTGTACGTCATCTGCTTGAAGATGTGTGCTGGCAATAAGATAAAAACTTTTTGCATCGATTACTTCAATGTATAAACTATATGAAGCTTCATATTGACTGATTCTTCCTGTTACAAAATAATCGGGTTTGAATCTGGCCAGGAAGGCTGTCTGAGATTTATTATCTATGCAATACTGGGTTGCAGCCATTGGATATATGTATAGATCATCGCTTTTTTTATTTGAGATTAATTGCACAAGCTCCTGATTAAGTGTTAATGGATCTTGATTGCTGTGAGTTAATGTAAATGGAAATAAAGCAATGGCGCTGCCTATATCGTTATCTTGATTTTCTTTTATCTTGAATACTTGTCCACTGAAACGATAACCTTTTCTATATATGGTTTCAATGCAACGGTTGTGACCAATTCTTTCAAAAATACATCTTAAGGAATATATGCATCGTGTAAGGGACTCATCACTTACAATCACATTTTTCCATACTGATTCGATAATCATATCTTTGGATACAACATTTCCCGCCGATTCAAGCAATACAAATAATACACCGAGTTCTTTCGGCGGGATGTAAAGTTCCTCATTCCCTTTTGTAAGAATGCCATCTTCTGTAAGTATAATTCCATCAGGGAAATGATATGAGAACTTATTTTCTAAATCCAT
>NZ_JAATUR010000079.1 GCF_011881725.1 Escherichia coli
TTGGTAAATTTATGGCATGGGACGCCACTTAAAAAAATCGAATATGATATATCTAAATCTCCTTTATTTAATTATTTTAAAGGAGCCTCATTTATAATTAAAATATTGATGCCTGAGAAACATAAAAAGTGTAATTTCATTCTTGCTCCGAGTCAATTTGTTTATGATTATTCATTTAAAAGTGCATTTAGGGTGTATGATATGCAATATGCCATTATTGCTGATCCACCTAGGATATCTAATCTCTTATCAAGAGCCTATCACAAAGTGAATAATGATAAGAATTCAATTAAAAAAACAAAGAAAACATTTTTATATGCACCAACATGGAGAGATGATCGCTCGGATTTTATAAGTATTTCAGGTTTAAATTTCAACGAAATTAATAATTTTCTATTAAAAAATAACGCGTATTTACAAATCAGGTTGCATCCTAATACAACTTTAAATATTGATATGAGTGAAATGGAAAATATTCACATTGTTGATAATTATGAACCAGCTGAAGATAGTATGCTAAATTCTGATTTTCTCATAACTGATTACTCTTCAATATATTTTGACTACCTCTATCTTAATAGACCTATAATCTTCTTCCCATTTGATCTTGAAAAATATACCGCATCGCGTGATTTTTATTTGAGTTATAACGAAGCAACTCCAGGGGTTAAAGTATATAATCAAGGTGAATTAATCCAGGAGATGGATAACCTATTGAAGGGCATTGACAATTGGATGAACTATCGAAAGGAGCTTGCTGAAAAATTCTGTTCGCTCGAAAGACGTAACGATGATTATATCATAAAAAAAATTAAAAAAGGTGTATCTGAATGAATCTTGGTAAAATTATAAATTATATAGAGTCTAAGGTTATTAGTATAAATTTTGATTTCAATCATTTAGCTGGCTATTTAAGTCGTGATGAGCGAGATAAAATAACCTTAAAACATCTAAGCAGTATTATTGATAGAAGAAAAAAACATCCATCTGTTTCTGCTATATACAGAGTGAAAAATGGAGCTCAATTTATTGAACTATCTATTCTTTCAATAGCTGCATTTTGTCGTGAAATAATTATTGTAGACAATAATTCAACAGATGATACTTTACTAATAGTAGAACGTCTTAAAAGCGAACTTCAGGAAATATGTGAAATTAAAATCTATCAGTATACTAGTCAGGTCGCTTTGGCGGGTAAGAATTATAATGATGAAATCAGAAAATATCCTGAGCGGTCATTGGCAAAATATTATAACTATGCTTTTTCATTGGCAACATCGGAATTCTTAATGAAGTGTGATGCTCATTATATATTCACACCTGCGGGTATAGATAGTATACAACGAAAATTAATTTCAAATCATAAGTCAGTTGATGTTATATGTTATCGTGGCACCGAAGTATTTGGAGCCATGTTAGATTGTGAACCCTATCTAATACGGAAAAATAGTTTTAAATATTACGACACTCAATATTTTGAACGTTTGACATTAAACAAGAAGAGAAGTTTTATTCAAAAAATTAAAGGGAGAATTTCATCACCTTGCTTTATACATGTTAAACGTTTGAGTTATGTTAAGTCAGTTCATCTATGTGAAATAAACCCTGTGGAGTATATGTATAAAAATGATAATTAAATTACATAATATTTGCGTAACTGGGAAGAATGATAATCATGACGGGTCTTTTCGCCTACAAATATACTATTTCCTATGTATTTTAATATCTATTCTATTTTTCAGTGCATACCCTTTGGTATCGTTACCTCTTATAGCTCTTTCAAGTCCATTTGTTAATAACTATGCAAGATGGACTATGTCACTATTAATGATTTTTTATTTTATTTTATTATACTCATCTATTACGCCTTTTTCAGACATAGCAGAGTATATGCTTATCTATAGAGGAGTAACCGATGTTGATATATTTAGTTTTGGTAGGTTTGGTGGTGGAATCGAGATCTTCATATTAGCTCTCATGCGCTTGGTGTATTTTATATCCGATGGCAATGAATATCTTTTTTTATTTTTTTGCTTTACTATTATTCAAATATTTCTTTTTGTATTTTGTTATCGTGTTAATCGTCGTTTATCATGTTTATATTTTTTAGTATTTAATCTTTCATATGCTTATTATTCTTTTAATGCATATTTTTTACGAAGCATGTTATCCGCGGTTTTTTTAATTAATGCCTTTTTGTTTATTTCTAAAAAAAAGTATGTGTATTATTTTTTTGCAATTATATCGCATTTGTCATCCGTCCTATATATAGGAGTATGGGAATATTTAA
>NZ_JAATUR010000007.1 GCF_011881725.1 Escherichia coli
CGATATAAAACCAAAATTAATGGCATTAAAAAAAGAAAGCTTATTAAGCACCAATTTCATGAAAAATCGAAGTGAGATTAGAGGTGAAGTCTTTGGTGATGTTGGTAGTATTGAGGCTGATTTGAGGGAAATCAGCACACTGATTCATCGGCGGAAGGCATTATTTATTTCCTTTTAACTTTAAAACGATAAAAACAAATGAGAGACTGAATAAATATCAGCCTCTCACATAGTTAATAAGTTTCAACTTTAATATCTGAGAAATCATTCTATCTGGGCCTTGTGGACATTAATCCTCCTGGCAACATACGACTCAAAGTTTCAGCCTTGTATAGCCATCATAAATAGTACAGGATTGGGTGCTGCTCGCATGTGTCATTCTGGTATTAATACTGATCATCAGGGGTAACTTGTATGTAATTTAAAAACCATCATATCTCAAATCTCACAATGCTCATATTTTAACCATAAAAACTAACCGATTTACACCCGCCACACACCGTCATAACTTATTGTATTTAAATAGCTACAAGCCTCTAACCCACTAATTACACCATTAAATTTAAGCCATATCCTTACGCAGATTCAAGCTTGCCCCTGCTGCCATTCACGTTTTAGGATTACCTCGCTAACACGACATGCTACTTTTTAAATCAGTGTAATAATTCAAACGAGGATAAAATTATGTTCGAGAAAATGAAAAACAATGTAACCCGTATACCGGGGAATTTAACCAAACTTAATCAATACCAAAAAGACATTGATCACCTGTCTAAACTATTTTCTGAACAGCAATTACTGGAACTAATGACGACTACCGAATCCGATCAAATATTGCAAATGAAGCCTGCTGTAGATATTCTTCATGTACTATCTCCATCAGCATCTACTGCTAAGCATATCAATTTTTTTCAGCACGTCCCAGTGCTCGAACAATGGTTAAAAAAGGAGTGCACTGCCTTTAATTTACTGGCAGTACATTTCTATTCACAGCAATCCCGTAAAAATGTAATTCCGAAAGAAATCTGTATGCTACTGGATGCATTTATTAAAACTGAACTTTCATCTGCGGTTAATGGTAATAATAATGCCGAACTCCTTTCTTGTTTTCAAAACACGCTGGATAAAATGTGCAATACACTAACATTTATAGACCACACAGTTACGGAACAATCAGGTCAAGTAGCAATGCTTGATTTCAGCGCAAAAATGCATGAATATACTGTTGAAATCAGGACCTTTTTGAAGTCTGAATACTGGCTAAACAAACTACCTAAGGATATTAACATTCCATCCATTGACCTATCCTGGCTTGTGTTTTGTTACTTTTGCTCTGAATATCTTTTTGTATTTATTCAAACAACGCTCAATACAATGAAGGCAGGAAAAATCATTCGTGATAACTACCTTTATCATCCTAAAATGATTGCATTGATCATTTTATCTATGCTGCCTTATGAAGTCATTCATAACGATGGATCACTGAGTGAGTTTAAAACGCCTTTAACCAGCCCTGATGAGTTCATAATCAAATCTATTTGCATTAAAGGTAAGCAAAACACTACAGGGCATAAAAAAGATATAGAACAATTGCTTCGTAAGACATATATCTATATTGCATTACTCTTAAACCCTGAGTGGGCACCATCTTCCAAGGAGTTGATTTCCTTTTTATCAGGAAAGTCCACAGTGATAAGTGGTTCACTCAACTTCCAGTCAACCTCCAGTGGTCTGGGTGTTCAAACAAACAATATCACTCTTCTTAAGAATGAGGTTTACTTCGAAAAAATAGCGAACAAGATCATGAAACTGTAGTTTCTTAATATAATGGCGACATGGAATTGTGTTGCCATTATATCCGAATCTGCGTTTTTTCACCTGATGAACTGTGAAAGCTGTAACTGGCAGACTATAACCTCACATCGTATTTTTCCAGTGTCATTTACAGGAGAAATACGATGCCTATTCTGGATCTGCGTTTCAGCAACAAATCACTTCACCAACTTCCACATCCCCTCACGGGTTGTCAGGAATACCGTGATATTCACTGCCAAAACCTGCGTGCTCTGGTGTATCCCAATCGGATCACGCTGGCCTTTCGTGCCACTATAAACAATCAGCGTATATATGAAACCCTGGGTCAGTTCCCTCAGCTCTGCGTTGAGGATGCCCGTCAGCATGTGATGAAACTGCTTGCTGATAAAAATCGTCTTGCGGTTCAGTCCCGTCGATTCACTGTGGAACAGGCCATCAATGACCTGTGGCTACCGGATTTGCAGTTGTATAAAAAGAGTCCTCAGTCAGAGTTGTCAAAACTCAACCTCTACGTTCGCCCGTTCTGGGGCAAGCGGCAACTTCGCGACATCACGGCAGGAGAACTGGAACAATATGCTGCTGGCTTACGGGAAAAATTACGTCCGTCAACAGTAAACCGTATCCTCGCAATATTGTCCAAAATATGCTCTCTGGCAGTACGTGCTGGATGGATCACGCATTCCCCGATGACACATGTCCGCTATCTGAAAGAAAATAACATTCGCTATCGCACACTGTCAGCGACAGAAATCCCGCGCTTTATTAACGCGGCAACAGCGCTGCAAACACCGGCAGCTGATTCTATATTGCTTGCTCTTTATACGGGGATGCGTATTGGTGAGGTATGTACCCTGAAATGGGAGTACTGGCACCCGGATATGCATCAACTCATACTGCCTGATACAAAGTCCGGACACCCTTTCACCTGCCCACTTGCACCTCCAGCCATTGCAGTTGTCCAGTGCCAGCAGGACCTGATGCTCAGCAAAACTTACATTTTTCCGCGACTAACCGACAATGCCCGCCCTCTGGCATATCCGCGTGCAACCTTTGCCCGTATTTGTCGGGATGCCAACATTGATAACCTGCGGATGCATGACCTGCGCCGTACCTTTGCCACCCGGGTACTACAGGCGACCGGGGATATTGCAATCGCTTCCCATCTGCTAAATCACCATTCACTCACGGCGACCCGTCGCTACGCTTTTCACAATGCAGCGACATCACACGCAGTGGTTTCTCAGGTCATAGAAAGTTATGACACAAAATGAACCTATGATCTGTGATTCGTGATTGATGCAACACTCGTTTAAGGACGGTATTGTCATTGCATGCTTCTGCAGGGCCCTGCATTAAGTCATCACAGAATGTGGATTGATATTAAATCCGCGTGGCTTCTTATTCTCTGAAACCGGAGGTTTATGTATTTAACCATTAAGCAGTTCGCAGAAAGATTTAATCTTTCTGCATCCACGGTTGCGTCAGATATATCGCGCAACCCCGGAAAACTCCCGCCCTTCATCAGAATTGGGCGGGCTATACGATTCTCTCTTGATGATATTGTTGAGTGGGAAAATGCACATCGTCAAAACAAACTTAAAGGTGATATAAATGGTTACTAAGAACACAGCAAATAATGCTAATAATGCACTGAACATTCTTCCTGAAGCAGCAAACACAGCTGTAGACAACGATGAAAAATATCTGTCCTTTGCATTAGTTCTCGCTATCACGATTATGGACAACTTAGTAAAGCTCATCGGCACAGATGGCTTCGTACTTTATACCTACACCCTGCAGGACACGGCTACTGCTCGTGCTGTTTTTAATGAATTAGCCAGGCGTCTCAAAAATTTCAATCGTCAGGAGGAGGTCTACACCACCGATTCCCTCACCTTTCGAATGAAATACATTTACGGTGTTACCCTGTTCGAACATGATAGTAAATCTATCCTTAACCTCTTTGATAAGAAGGGTTATCCGGTATTGAGTGAATCAGGAGAACCCGGTTCTCTTGATGATATGTATCTTGACATTCAAGCCCGATTACATGGCGGCTACGCCTCAAAAAAGTTTCTTCATTTACATGAACATTGTCTGTTATCTGCACACGTTACCCCGTCTGTGGAAAAGACGCAACGCGGTATCCTGATTAAAGTAGGCAGGAAACTCGTTTCCTTTATCCATGTAGATGATGAATCACACAAAACCGATATTTTCAAATCTGTAGTAAATGTTATTAAATCTTGATTCTTTATGCCGGGACACAGCTCCCGACATTTTTTCGGAGTTAACTATGAGCAATAATTTGCAGGACATCCTCGCTGCCGCCTCGGGGTATCAGTCCGTGACTTCAGAGCCAGCGCTCAATCGTAAAAGACCTAAAACGCTTGATGATTATCCTGTGATACCACCTGCATCAAAAAAAGTATCTGTTATTTCAAGTGACCTGACACTCCATATCGGTTTTGATACCGAATATGTTTTCAACCCTGAAACACGACAGAATGATATTCTGTCATATCAGAGTTATGTTGTCTTACCCGATAATACAGGTATATCGAACATTATCTATCCACCTGACTCACAGAAAAAATCCCGGCTGTCTTTTAAGGAATTTCTCTGTCAAACGATTACACCGCTTCTTGAAACGGGTGTGATTACAAAATGGCCCGGTATTATTAATATATATGCGCATTTCATTCGTGCGGATATCGCCTCCTTTGCCAATTTCTGGTCAGACTACAAAATTCTTTTGAAAGGAATACGCGGTACTGTCAGCAGCTTCAAAAATCGTTACGGTATCGATTTTGATGAACAGCAGGAACGTCGCGTAAAGACTGAACAGATAATGTTTGACAAACGAACTTCCCCTCCGCGTTGCAGTAACGTAGCTTTCATCGATACACTGCTTATCACTCCCGGGGGTATGGGTCTGGCTGAATGTGGTGAATTACTGGGTCTTCCCAAACTCACCATTCCTGCACCTTATTCCATAACCAATATGCGTGAATATCTTCTGGGCGACAGAGCAGGGTTTGAAGCCTATGCTCTGCGGGATGCCGAGATTGCGGTTCGTTATGCTTTACAGGTTCGCAATTTTTGCGCCCGGGAGCTGATGATTGATCGTGTCCCCGCCACCATCGGGGCGATGGCAGTTTCACGGTTCACCAAAACACTTAAAGAAAACAATATGTCTCCTGAAGTCTGCCTTGGGACACACATTAAAACCCGTGAACTCTGGCTCACGGAGAAACAGGCATTCCGGACGATTAAAAACCCCGCCAGTGTTCCTTCAAGAGAGTTGTTTGAAACGTTCCCGATCAACTGTTACCACGGCGGACGCAATGAGTGTTTTATGATGGGGGTTACACCGTCTGATCACTGGTATGACTACGATCTGGCTGGAGCGTATACCACCGGGCTATTAGATATCCTCACACCCGATTACGGGAACATCCGCCTCAGTAAAAATCCGGACGATTACTGTGGGCATGTAATGGGATTTGCGCTTGTCACATTTCGGTTCCCGGAATCAGTTCCCTATCCCAGCCTGCCGGTTCGGACCGATCAATATGGGTTATTCTTTCCATTAAGTGGCGAATCATGGGCAACGGCACCTGAAATCGAACTTGCTCTGTCGCTCGGGGCAGAGATGACGATCCATAATGGGATCATCGTCCCCTGGATCTGTGACACCTCCCCACATAACAGCGAATCAACATCGGTGTTTCTTCCCTTTGTTCAACAGGTCCGTGAGAACCGTAATCGCCATATTAAAGGTTCTCTGGAGGAGAAATTCTGGAAAGAAATTGGCAACTCGCTTTATGGTAAACTTGCTCAGGGCCTTCGCGCCAAAACCGCCTTTGATACAGCCCGTGGATTAAACAGATCCCTCCCACCATCATCGGTTACTCAGCCATTCTTTGCTGCGCATGTGACGGGATTTATCCGGGCCGTTGTCGGGGAACTCATGAATGCTTTGCCTTCTGATTCATCGGTTGTCAGCGTCACAACCGATGGCTTTTTGACAAATTGCCCACTTGACAAGATAAACATGAGCGGTCCACTGTCTTCCCGCTTCCAGTCGCTGTGCGATATTGTTGATCCGGGTTCATCAATGTTGACATGTAAGCATGAGGTCAGCCAGCTTATCGCCATGAAAACCCGGGGGCAGTTAACCTATAGAGCTATTCAGGGAAAACCGGTTGTTCATGCCAGGGCTGGCGTCAAACCTCCTGCCGATATTCCACGCAGTGACTATAACGACTATATGGTAGATCTTTACCTTAATCGTTTACCCGGTCAGACGTTATCCCGAAGTACGTTGATATCAACGCGTGAGATGTGGCTCTCGGAAAGCGATCTGGTATCCCGGGAACAGGATATCCGTCTTAATCTGGAATTCGATTTCAAACGCCAGCCCGTACGGCCCGCCATGAATGAAGGGCATCTACTGATGTTTTCCCGCCCGTGGGATAATATGGAAGAGGCTCTGCAGCAGCGCTCTCTTTTCGACGACTGGCGGCAAACGCATACACTGAAGACCCTGGCTGACTGGGATGACTGGTGTGATTTTCTCTATTGCCGGACGGTGTTTTCTGATATGAAACTAAAAGTCGGAAGCAAACGTAGTGATGATATTTTAGTCAGACTATTTCTCCGGGCGCTGACTCAGTGCCAATGGGGGCTGATGCTGAAAGATAAAAAAAGTTATTCCTGTAAAGAGGTTGCTGAATGGCTGACGTCAGAAGGCTATTCAGTAACGGTGACTGATGTAAAAAATGCGGTAAGAGCAAAAATACCCCAAATGAAATTTAGTTCTGTAACACCGCGAATGAAGTCACTGATGGATATCATAGCCCGTAAATATCCGACATTCTGTCTTCCAGTCTGATAACCGTTAAATCTCCCCCAACTCCTTTAACAGAAGTTGGGGGCTTAATCACAGGCAATCGGCATCAAAACAGTGAAATAACTGCCGCGCGTCAGGATGGCCATTTACATGATAGATCCGCATGGCATGACAGGTGATACTCTGGAGATTAGCCGCCAGCCTTTTCCCCATATTCACCAGTATGCCGTGTGGTATTTTACTGCTTGTACTGTTTACTGTCAGAGTAAAACAATTTGTTTCAACGCTGACCTCAATAAAATCATTTCCAAATAATGTACCGACAACCTGCCTGATTGTTTCTTCATAATCTGTCAGATCAATGACATCACGCCATCTCGCATTTACGAGTTGATACTTTCTGATATGTAAATACATAGAACCACCTTTATGTTATTTCAACTAATATGATGTTCTCCGACATTATGAAAATATTAATCATCATTGTAATTGCTGATAACCTCTCTAACCTTCGGATCTTACGTTCCCCCCTGCCTCTCCGACTTGATGGCAAAAGTGCATGGCCAAATATGCAGCAAAAACATGTCATGTACAGGTCAGGATGATAATTATCACCCTGAACGTAAAAATACACATGGACAGGATGAGTCCACATGTTATTCGATGATTCCAGCAATGTTTTAATATATTGATAATTAATGAGTTAATTTTTTTCTCCGTCACAGTAAAAGTGGACTCATCCTGTCCGTTACTTTGCTGAAAATATCCTCTTCGCTGGCATTAATCGGATAAACGAATGGGTAAGCACGATAAACTTGGATATCGACTCGGATTGATATTAACTCGCCTGAACAATGGTGAGTCACTAGCCGTCCGGGAGTTATCTGAGGAATTTAACGTTTGCGAAAAAACTATCCGTCGTGATCTTACTCAGCGCCTGTCCTATCTTAATCTGATTCGACAAAATGGTCGCTATCGCCTGTCTGACGGTGTTCTCGGTCAACGCAGCAATGCTGATTTACGTCATTTCACGCGCATCCTGGGTATTGAAGGGCTGTTCCCTCGCTGGGATGACAGACTACTGAGTATTTTGTTAGGTAACACGAAAAACAACCCGTTTCTGATAAAACAACGTCCATACGAAAACTGCGGATCATTCATGTCAATTCTGAATGTATTATCCGATGCCATCCTGTCACAGAAGAAAGTAAATTTTAATTACAAAGATAAAGAGTTTCGGGCTGTTGAGCCATACAGACTGGTTAATGACAACGGATTGTGGTATCTCGCTGCCGCCCATGACAGTACATTAAAAAGCTTTGTTATCTCATCTGTCAAAGACGTTTGCATGAGTAATATCTCTTTCAGGATAATCCCCGAAATTAATGAAAAAATAGAAAAGACAGATGGTATCTGGTATAGCGAAGACCTTATCGAAGCTCTTATTTCAGTTTCCGCACATGTTGCTCCGTGGTTTACCCACCGTCATCTATTGCCAGGACAGGAAATAATTCATACTTCCCGGTCTGGCGATTTACTGGTGATATCACGTGTAACACACACAGATCAGATAATGCCTTTAATGAAATACTGGATACCGGATGTCGAAGTAATACAACCGGCCTCAATCCGTCAACAACTTGCTGAAGATATACAATCCGCACTGAAACGTTACACCCAGCCAAGTAACGCCCCGTAATGACACGGATAATATAATTTTCATTGAGTGCTATTTTTGTAAGCTAAAAAATGGAGTTACCATGAAAAAATGCCCGGTTCTTCTTGTTGTATCAGGGTTTCTGACCGAAAATGATATATCATGGTTTAACCGAATTAAAGCAGGGTGTGGCCTTGATGTCAGATACTATAAATGGGAATCGGCAAATCTACTATCCATATTAAGTTCTGACATAGCGAACAAGTGGGGGTTATATACTCTCTTCCCCCTGAGAACATCTCCTTTATTGTCATCAATCTCCATTCCATTTAAAGCGCGTCAGGCCTGGTATAATGCAACGAAAGCAGCAGTTAATAACAGAGAAAAATTAGCACACGTAATAAACGAGATATACGTTAAAGAAAAGCGTAATGTGATCATAATGGGTCATTCTTTAGGGACTCGATTAATAAACAATACATTACCCTATATTAAAAATGATAATATTCTCTTAACAATCTCTATGGCCGGAGCCACCCCAATAACAAGTTATACAGAGAACATAATGAAAATGGCTTACGGTTCAAAAATGGGGCATTTAAATATCTACAGTGAACATGATAAAGTACTTAACACGATATACCCTCTCGTAGAGTCAGTAACGCCAATTGGGGTTCGGGAGGTGAGATTCAGACCTGCTCGGATAATCAACTGGAAGTGGAATATTGGTCACACTGAATATATTACTTCAAACAGGATTGATTCATTAACACACTGGTTAAATGTTACCTGTGCCGATTTAGCTGATCCAGCCCTAGAAATCACTGACGACGACATGAAATCATTTCATGATATTATTAATCTTGCAAATTCAACACATCATAAAAACACTGTCGCACCTAAATTAATATCATTTGAGTAGTTAAAAAAGGTTGCATTATAACGGGAGTATATATTTACTCCCGTTAATTTTCATATTTTATAGTATTGATATGGATTCGATTAAAAATTTCGTCTAACTCGTTCCCTTATCAAACTTGCCAGCCTTACCCTTCCAGGTGAAATAGTTTCCGTTACAGTTTCAACTCTCAACAAATCACGCTGTCCGGTTCGGCGACTGACCGCGAAACGCTGACATATATCATTAACCGATACCGTATTACCGGTATACAGTTGAAGTAATATCCAGCACAGCCTTTCTGCTATCCTTTCACCGCGAGTTTTATACATCTGTAAAACCTTCAGTTATCGTCAACGATGACATAGCCCACCTCAAAACCCACATAACTAACTGTATTCATGAACATTTATTACCGGTGTAATACTGTCGTTGGGGTAATGGATTAACCGTTATCACCCTGCTACAGGAGAATGCTCCATAGGGGGCAAAAACCACGAGGGATCTGAGATCCCCCGTGTCTGCACTTGTTTATGCGAACAGCCAGGAAAAAGAGACATCATCTCCATGCTGTGATGCACGCCACATGCAGTAGATTACAAAGCCGCCCGCTTTCTTCCTGTTCATAACGGGTCAACAACTTTCCACAGTTACCGTTACCCGGTAAATCCCCATAGAGAGATACTCCATAAAATTACGCTCCCACAGGGACCAGAGTTCATTCCTCTCTGCTGCCAGTGAAATATCCCCAATCAGATAATGGAAGACATAATTCCCCGACCAGCAAAAATCAATTTCTTTTTCCAGCTCAGGGTAGACACGCCCCATATAACTAAATTCTGTGACATAATCAAAATACCATTCATTATTCTTACGGACAAACCGTATTTCAACGGGATGAAAGCCCCCGGATTCTGCACTGTAGTCCGGATCACGGAAATTAATAACCACTGCCTCAGTTATTTTTTGTAAAACCTGATTTGCCAGAAGAGTAGTAATATGCTGCTGAAATTCTTTAGTAACAGGCAGAGTTAATCCTGCCTGTTTTAAGGCATATTGGGTTTGCATAATAAATTTTCCTTTAGAAAGTAAATAGCGGTGTGTGGTGATTTCTGGTTGTATAATAGTGCAGGAAATAAATTAATCCTCTGTAATCTTTTCCTGGCTACTGATCGTATTAAGTTTATTCAACCGCTCCCTCCAGTCCGGGTATAATACATGAGTAAATAACTTCTCTGGATGTGCCTCCAGCAGACATATATCCGGGGAGCGTAAAACAGCAGCCAGAAAACCTGCATTGTTGGCGCTTGCCCCTTTGAATAACGGCCTGAATACTCCGGATGAGAAGCCGGTAGCAGGTTGTGTTTCCAGAACGGTTGCAATCTTTGAAAGTGAGATCCAGTCCTTAGAGAACAACCCTCCACAGCCATTTGCCACCAGACGAAGATAAAGTTCATTGTCCACCTCTGATATCGCCAGTTGCCATGTCAGCATACCACTTGCCTTAGGACTGATTTTTTCTGCCTGGCCTGTTTCAATGAGCAACTGATAGTCTTTTACATCAGATAATGTTTGTTCATCTGCACTGAGATTTTCATGAATAACCTCTGCCTCATTTTTAATCTCCTTCGAAACTGACTCAACATTATTTTTAACTAATTTTGATTTACTCATTTTGCGTTCCTGGTTTTGCTTGTGTTTAATAGCGTGATTCGGCCATAGAAATTAATAAATCAATACCCTTCAGAGGGCAATCGGGGTGAAATAACAGATAAATACCGTTCCCGTTATCTTCCGTAACAGAAAGCATCAGGTAATAGTCATCTGTCAGACGGACTACAAATTCTGGATTTGCAATTAACTGATGAATCACATTTAATACCTGCGCTTTAATATCTTCAGGTACATCATCGGGCTCGACATATATTAATGTCACCCCGACTTCATCCCAGAAACTCATTGCAGAGTATTCATCTTCAAATGGGAGTACCAGCTCTGTTTTCAACAGACTCATTACTGACTCCGGAAGAGATAGTGATGGCAGACTTTGCCAGTTAGCGATAAACTTCATTAATCAATCCTTATAAGTAAAAAACCCCGATACGTTTTAAGTATCGGGGTTACATAGACAGGCTCAAGAATCTGGAATTTCCTTCAGTGGTCATCTATATTCTTTCATAATATCCACAATCCTTGCAGATCAGCACTGGCGCATTATTCCTTTCACGCTGTTCAAGGAATCTAAAGAGACGTTGTATCGCCCTGATGATTTCTTTAAGCAATTCTGGTAATTGCTCCGGGCTAATATAACCGGATGTCAATGTCAGAAACCGGTCATCGCGAGTCACCTTTGCTATATTTCCGGCAGTTTCTGTGACTGTATTCCGACAACCGCACTTAGGGCACTTTAACGGCATAATCATTCTCCACGTTTAAGAGATGCAAAAATCACTGTTCTTTACTGGTAGCTACGGGGGGTAAAAGAAGGTCGGTAACACCCTGCCCGGTCTGACGCATTCGCTCTGGTGTCAGTTTTGCGTAGCGCTCCGTACTCTGAATACTGGCATGCGCAAGCTGGGCTTTAACGTCATACAGACTGTACTGTCCGCTGGAGACAAGTAATGATGCGACGGAATGGCGCGTAGTGTGGAAACAGACTTCACTTTTATCTATCCCGCACTCTGCCAGTATTTTTTCATAGGCCCACCGGGGTTCTGATATTGGTTTTCCATTATCTTTTACGGCAAACAGATAGGGGTTGCTGCCAGCCCGTGGGATCGAATCAATAATGGATAATGCAACATCACTGAGATACACAGTTCTGCTGCGACCATTCTTAGTATAAGGAATGAATAACGACCTGTTATCCCGATCAATATGTTTGTGCATGACATTCAGCATTTCTGATTTGCGTGTACCGGTTAACAGCAGCATGGCTATCAGTCCCCCGGCTGCCTTATTGGGGTATCGTGCCGCAGCGTCGAGGATCCTTCTGATCTCATCGGCGTCAAAAAAGCGCGTCCGCTGATTATTCTCCTTCAGCAAAGGGATCTTATCGGCTTCATTCTTCTCTAAGACATCCTGTCGTAGCGCATAACGCCCCATAGTTTTCAGAATAGCCAGTGCCCTGTTACAGGTAGACGGTGCATACTGCTGGCCGTGAATACGACCCTCAAGCATGTCGAAAAGCACCTGCTGGATTTCCCGGGCCCTGAGATCGCAGTAACGTATCTTTCCCAGACGAGGTTCAATGTATTGCGTGAAACGCTGAACATCCTTATCCCAGGACTTTTTATGGCGCTTGATGAACGGAACATAGGTCTGGTGAAAAAACTCACTAAGCGTTGGCATCGCACGATAATTATCGCGCTCTGCCTTGGGGTCATTTCCAAGTGCAATCGCCTCCTTATGACGGCGAGCTATCTGGCGAGCTGTCCCCACATCAATTTCAGGGAATCTGCCAATACTGATACTTTTTTTGGTACCGTGGAATGTGTAGCGCAGGAGGAAACGTTTGTTATCCGTTCGACCTGAGAGACATTTGAGGCCAATAACTTCGGTATCAGATACCTCTAGCTCTGTAGATCTGGTATCTGTGTTTGCCGGAAGGGCTTTGATGGATGAATTGGTGAATCGGAAGGATTTTTGCATATTTATCCTCATGTATCTGATTGATATCATGGAGATAATATATATCTGAAGGTGTTTTTATTACGGGGCAGGATTGAAGAATGGAAAGGCTATTAGACGCGTACAAACGGATATTACAGGAAGTTGACGCCCAGTCATTTAACCTGAATGAAAATAAATACTCAGGCGTATTTTTACCCGTACCCTTTGAAGAATACTGGCACTCACCGGTAAAAATCATGCTGGTTGGACGTGAAACCGCTGGCTGGAATACGCTGAATGGTAAGAATACGATATCACGGGTGTTGGGACTTATACCTGACGTCACCATCGGGCAGGTGGTTGAAGAAGCTGTAGATCGTTACAGGAAACATCTTCCGGTACAAAATTATGGCACCGCCAACCTCAAATCACGTAGCCGCTTCACGCAATATCATTTCAGGCTGGCCCGGGAGCTTAATATTCTTCCCCAGGCAATCGTGTATGCCAATCTACTGGCGTGGGATTACGACGGACTGACCCCTCTCAATCGCCCTCAAAATGAAGTGCAGGAAGTCATATTAGCCTCGCTGAAGCTACTGGCGGTACAAATTAAACACCTTGAGCCTGATTTCATCATCTTTGCATCTGGAGCCCGGAGAACAGACTACATCATAAAACAGGTGCTTACTGAGCTAAGCGGCTATGAGACTTCTTCAGTCATTCCGGGGAAGCTATGGGAGTTCAAAACAGGTAATGCAATCTGTTTCAGAATTGCCCATCCACGGGCTATGCGCGGACACCAGAAGTACAGAGATGAGGTGATTGCACGAATTAAGCAACTTTGTACTCAGGGTGGCTAGAGCATTACAGCTTGCTCAGCAGGCCCCCCTTCCCGGAAGCGTACCGGAAAACAGGCAAAGCGGCCTGGTTCTCTATGCTGGAGGCGACACGTTCGATTCGTCATTGCCAGGCTGGAGATTGCAGCTCATCGCACCCCGTGAGCACAGGATATGCACAGGACATGAATTTCAGGCACAAAAAAACCACCCGGAGGTGGTTTCACGACACTGCTTATTGCTTTGATTATTCTGATGTTTCCCATGGTACCCGGAGTGGGACTTGAACCCACACAGCGCGAACGCCGAGGGATTTTAAATCCCTTGTGTCTACCGATTCCACCATCCGGGCTCGGGAAAAATTGGAGGCGCGTTCCGGAGTCGAACCGGACTAGACGGATTTGCAATCCGCTACATAACCGCTTTGTTAACGCGCCGAATTCTTCAGGCTTTTCAACCAGGCACCCGCTTAACGCCGATACCTCTTAAACTGGAGCGGGAAACGAGACTCGAACTCGCGACCCCGACCTTGGCAAGGTCGTGCTCTACCAACTGAGCTATTCCCGCATTCATCAAGTAATCAGCTAATCACTTGATTTTATTATCGTCTGGCAATCAGTGCCGCCGTTCGATGCGTTGCATTCTACTTACCTGACGCGTTGAGTCAACGATATTTTTCACCACTTTTGATCGTTTGCTGAAATTTGCGTCGAAACGATCACTGATCAAGCAAATCCGCGCGTGCAGCGCTCAAATATTGCAACATTGACCAGAGCGTCAGCACCGCAGCCACAAAGAAAAGGGCAATACCGGCGTACTCAACCCAAATATTCGGGCGCCACAGCAACCAGGCCAGCGCAACCATCTGGGCAGTCGTTTTAACTTTGCCAATCCAGGATACGGCCACACTGCTGCGTTTACCGAGTTCAGCCATCCATTCACGCAGAGCGGAAATGATAATTTCACGGGCGATCATCGTTGCCGCCGGTAAGGTCACCCACCAACTGTGATAATGCTCGGTTACCAGCACCATAGCGATGGCGACCAGCACTTTGTCTGCTACTGGATCAAGGAAGGCGCCAAAACGGGTACTCTGGTTCCAGCGACGCGCCAGAAAACCATCGAACCAGTCAGTCACCGCCGCGACGCAGAAAATGAGCGCGGCAGCAAACGGCGACCAGGTAACAGGTAGATAAAAAACCAATACAAAGAATGGGATAAGGATGACACGGAACAGTGTGAGCAACGTAGGGATATTAAATTGCATAATGACTGGTAACTATCTGTTGTCAGTAAGATTACCCCTATGTTGCTACAGAGACATCAATGTTTCAACGACCAGAAGATCTTTTCTGCCAGACCTTGCGAAATACCCGGCACTTTTGCAATTTCTTCGACGCTGGCGTTACGTAAACCTTGCAAACCGCCCATATATTTCAACAACATTTGCCGACGTTTTGGCCCAACGCCTTCAATGGTTTCCAGGGTGCTGGTATTTTTGACCTTCGCCCTTTTTTTGCGGTGCCCGCCAATGGCGTGATCGTGTGATTCATCGCGAATATGCTGGATGACATGCAGCGCCGGTGAATCTGGCGGTAAGCTAAAGCCCTCACCTTCCGGCTCAAAGAACAACGTTTCCAGTCCAGCTTTACGGTCGGCCCCTTTCGCCACGCCAAGCAGCAGCGGATGATTTTTATCCCAGGGGACATCCAACTCTGCAAAGACATTTTTCGCCTGCGCAAGTTGTCCTTTGCCGCCATCAATCAGGATCACGTCAGGGATCTTACTGTCATCGATGGCTTTACCATAACGCCGACGCAACACCTGATTCATCGCTGCATAATCATCGCCCGGCGTAATGCCATTGATGTTATAGCGCCGATACTCCGCACGCAGTGGGCCATTAGCATCAAACACCACACACGAGGCGACAGTTTGTTCGCCCATCGTATGGCTGATATCGAAACATTCCATCCGCTTCACTTCCGGTAATTTCAACACGCTGGCAAGCGCTGTCAGCCGCTGGTGAACGGTTGATTGCTGCGAAAGTTTGGTGGTTAACGCTGTTGCTGCATTCGTCCGCGCGAGTTTCAGGTAACGCGCCCTGTCGCCACGCGGTTTGGTCTGAATGTTTATCTTGCGCCCCGCCAGTTCTGATAATGAATCGGCGAGCAGCGTTTTATCGCTAAGATTAAAGTCGAGCAGGATCTCACCCGGGAGAGTGCGCATCTGGCTGCCCTGTAAATAGAACTGACCAACAAAGGTTTCCACAACTTCGCCCAGTTCCGTACCGCCCGGCACCTTCGGGAAATAGCTACGGCTACCGAGCACTTTGCCCTGACGAATAAACAAAACGTGGACACATGCCATACCCGCATCGAACGCCACGCCAATAACGTCAAGGTCATCGCCAGTATTGGAAACAAACTGTTTTTCGGTGACGCGTCGCACCGCCTGAATTTGGTCGCGAATACGTGCCGCTTCTTCAAACTCCAGATTCTGGCTGGCTGTTTCCATGCGGCTAATAAGTTGCTTAAGCACCTGATCGTCTTTACCCGATAAAAACAGGCGCACATACTCAACCTGCTGGGTATACTCTTCTTCGCTAACCAACCCCGCTACGCACGGCCCCAGACAGCGCCCTATCTGATATTGCAGACATGGACGCGAGCGGTTGCGATAAACGCTATTTTCGCACTGACGAATGGGGAAAATCTTTTGCAGCAATGCCAGAGTTTCACGCACCGCATAACCATTCGGGAACGGGCCGAAATACTCCCCCTTAGCGTGCTTCGCACCGCGATGCATCGCCAGTCGTGGATGTGTATCGCCACTCAGAAAGATAAAGGGGTAAGATTTATCATCACGTAACAAAACGTTGTAACGCGGCTGATAGAGTTTGATGTAGTTGTGTTCCAGCAACAATGCTTCGGTTTCAGTATGAGTCACCGTGACATCAATTTGCTGGATCTGGGCGACAAGCGCTTCGGTTTTACGCGAAGCAAGGTTGCTGCGGAAATAGCTGGAAAGCCTTTTTTTCAGGTCTTTCGCTTTGCCGACATAGATAACCGTACCACCAGCATCGTACATGCGATACACGCCCGGCTGGCTGGTGACGGTTTTTAAAAACGCTTTTGCGTCAAACTGAACACTCACTGACTTGTTAACGTCTCCGCATTACACAGACCATGGCGAATTGCCAGGTGAGTCAGCTCGACATCGCCATGAATGTTTAATTTACTGAACATACGATAGCGATAGCTGTTCACCGTTTTCGGGCTGAGATTAAGCTGTTCTGAGATCTCATTGACCTTCTGGCCTTTGGTAATCATCAGCATAATCTGCAATTCACGTTCAGACAAACTGGCAAATGGGCTTTCTGTTTTTTCTGGTTCGATCTGGCTTAACGCCATTTGTTGCGCAATGTCAGAAGCAATGTAACGCTGCCCAGAATAGACAGAACGAATCGCACTCACGACTTCCTGCGGAGCCGCGCCTTTGCTGAGGTAGCCCGCAGCGCCGGCCTGCATGACTTTTGCTGGTAAAGGGTTTTCGGTGTGAACCGTAAGCATGATGATTTTGACATCTGCGGTTGAACGAGCGATTTTACGCGTCGCCTCAAGGCCGCCAATGCCAGGCATACTCATGTCCATTAGCACCACATCGACGGAGTTTGCACGGCACCACTTAACGGCATCTTCACCACAGGAAGCCTCACCAACGACTTTAATACCCTTTATATCTTCCAGAATGCGTCGTATCCCTGCGCGCACCAGTTCGTGGTCATCAACAAGTAGAACGTTGATCAAAGGAATATCTCCAGAAATAGGGATAACGCTACTGATAGTTAGTCGTCCGTATATTAACGGGTTTTATTGCAACTTTGAAACGTTAAAAATGGTGGGTATTCGATTTTTCTCTCATTTTTGGTCATTCGATTGTCCACTGTTATGGTCACCTCCGTCACCAAAAGGCTCTCGGTGCGTTGTAACCTGCCTGCTAGACTAAAATGTGACAAAAATTGACTTCATTCGGCATAAATGAAAAATCATCAAATGAATATGTAACATTAATTAACTCAATAAATACGCACAAAAAACATTCATGATATAAATATTTATTAACCACTATATTAACGAATTTAATCTCAATGATGCATCAACGACCAAAAAACAACCACTGCTATTTTTAGCAAAGCTTATGGTATACTCCGCCGCCTTAACATTTTTTACTGCAAATTTTCATTGCAACATGACGAGGAAAATAAATGAGTACGCCTGATTTTTCTACTGCCGAGAATAATCAAGAACTGGCAAAAGAAGTCTCCTGCCTGAAAGCGATGCTGACGCTGATGCTGCAGGCGATGGGACAAGCTGACGCGGGCCGCGTGATGTTAAAGATGGAAAAACAGCTTGCGCTGATCGAAGACGAAACCCAGGCTGCGGTATTTTCCAAAACGGTTAAGCAAATTAAACAGGCCTACCGTCAGTAATATAAAACCGGCTGAAAACACACCTTTCAGCCGGTTTTTACATCTGCACGCAGAATGTAATAAAGGTCATATTAAGCCAGTCGCGGCAGCGTAACAGGCAACCTGGGTCTTATTCGGCGCGTTGATTTTTTTCTGCATGTTTTTCTGATGAAAATTGACCGTATTCTCAGAAATTGACAGGATCATCGCTATCTCTGCTGATGTCTTCCCTTCCGCCGTCCATTTCAGAATTTCTTTTTCTCGCTTGCTGAAATTCATCTCTGGCGTCATCACTATTTCATCATTTAAACGCATCAGAGCCATCAGACTTTCGCGCACCAGTAACTGCATTTTTAATTGCAGTTCATCACTAAGAATGGGTATTTCGCGCGTGCTGTAACGGGAAAATGACAAAAAGCCCAGCGCCCGGTTCGGCAACATTAAATACTGAGTAACACCACGGCGTATGCCATGTGCGCGCGCAGCTTCCCATAACGGTAGTGCTTCGCTGAATAATTCATCATTCCACAATAAATGGCCCTGGCTGAAGTTCTCGGGGTTCAGCACCGGATCAATAGCGAGAAAGTTTTTTGCCTGATAATAACTGACCCACGACTCAGGATAATTGGTATAGAAAGCCACTTTGGGTCGCGTGAACGGCACCGGGTGGCGAACACATAACGAATAGTAATCGTACTCCAGTTGCTGAGCCTGAAGCTCTATTTCATGGTAGACCTCTTCTACAGCCTCCATCCTCTGAAAACGCAACAGCATCGTGCGACGCCAGCTGAAAAAATCCGTATCCTGCATAGTAAACCGCTACGCCCCTGAGAGTAATTATCATTTATAGTGATGTTTCAAGCTATCACGTAAATAACATTTATATATAATTTATATTATTCAGGCAATTAATTACTTTTTCAAGGCATCACATTCTCTTATGTTATTAATGAGTTATGCTGCTTTGTTAAGCAATTTATGCTGACATGAAATAGTATTCTGTCCCGACAAAAGAGCCGTCGGGGCAGATTTTTTCTTATTATTGCAACAGAAATTTCTCGAGAAACTGTCGGGTGCGTGGCTGCTGAGGATCGGCAAACAACGCTTTTGCCGCTCCCTGCTCTACAATCCGCCCCTGGTCCATAAAGATAGCGCGGTCAGCAACGTCGCGGGCAAAGCTCATTTCGTGCGTAACAATGACCATTGTGCGCTTTTCCTGTGCCAGTTGGCGGATAGTATTCAGGACTTCGCCCACCAACTCCGGATCCAGCGCCGACGTTGGCTCGTCAAACAAAATCACCTCAGGACGCATTGCCAGCGCTCGGGCAATCGCCACGCGCTGCTGTTGACCACCAGACAAACGGCGTGGATAACTGGTTTCTTTACCTGACAGCCCAACTTTCGCCAGCAGCTCGCGAGCACGCGCCGTGGCCTCTTCTTTTGGTTCGCCTTTGACAATCACCGGCCCTTCTATAATGTTTTCCAGCACAGTGCGATGTGGAAACAAATTAAAGTTCTGGAAGACAAACCCAACGTGCTGACGCAACTGGCGAATCAGCGATTTTTGCTGGCTTAATGAACGTGCGGTATCAATAGTGATATCGCCGACGGTAATGGTCCCCGCTTCCGGTTGTTCCAGCAAGTTAATACTGCGTAGCAACGTGGTCTTACCGGAACCACTCGGACCGATAATCGCCACCACTTCTCCAGGCTTCACCTCCAGGTCTATACCGTGTAGCACCGTCTGACCGTGGAATTTTTTCACCAGGTTTTTAACGTCAATGGCACTCATTTTGGTTCTCTCTCCTGGCGATTAAGTTGATTCTCAAAATGGTTCTGCAGCGTCGATAACACTGTCGCCATGATCCAGTAGATGAGCGAGGCCGCCAGATACATGGTGAAGACTTCCAGAGTACGTGAAGTAATCAACTGCGCCTGACGGAACAACTCCGGCACCTGGATCGTCGCGGCCAGCGAAGTATCCTTTACCAGGCTGATAAAGCTGTTCGACAGCGGCGGCAACGCCACGCGGGCCGCCTGCGGCAAAATCGCGCGACGCATAGTTTGCCACGGCGTCATGCCGATACTGGCAGCTGCTTCCCACTGACCTTTATCTATAGACGAAATCGCTGCGCGTAGCGTTTCGGCAGCATAAGCAGCGGTGTTCAATGACAGGCCAATCATCGCTGACGGAATCGGATCTAATTCAATGCCAAACTGCGGCAAACCGTAGTAAATCATAAACAGCTGTGCGATGAGTGGCGTACCACGGAAGATGGAGATATAAAAACGCGCCAGCCAGCGCACCGGCCAGACGGGCGACAGGCGCATCAGCGCGAGAATAAACCCCAGCAGTAAGCCAAAAAACATGCCACCGATACTGAGTTGCAGCGTATACCCTGCCCCTTTCAGCAGGAACGGCATGGAATCAATAACCAGTTGTATACTTTCTTGCATGAGCGTTTCCGGAGCTAAACGTGGGGGTGATAGGCGAACAGCGCAGGTGCGCCGCCGGTATGAATAAACAGAATCGGACCTTCATCTTTGAAGCGCTTCTGACTGATACCATCAATCAGCCCTGCCATCGCTTTTCCGGTATACACGGGATCAAGCAGAATGCCTTCAAGACGCGCCAGCAGTTTCACTGCTTCCATGCCTTCGTCGTTTGGTACGCCGTAGCCAGGTGCAAAATAGTCATCCCAGAGTAAAATTTCCGCTGATGCAGTCAGTTCCAGCTCTTGAGCGATCGCCTGTTGTAGATTAACCACTTTTGGCAACTGATCAGCTACGGAACGCGAAACGGTCACGCCAATCAGTTCGCTTTCAGGCATCAGGTGTTCCAGCCCAACAGCCAGTCCGGCGTGAGTTCCGGCACTGCCTGATGCCACCACCACCGATGATATATTGACCGCCCCTTCACACTGCTGGGCGATTTCCAGCGCACTCTCCACATAGCCCAACGCGCCTAAAGCATTGGAACCGCCAACCGGAATGACGTATGGGCGAAAGCCTTGCGCTTCGACTCGCGTCGCCAGCTCTTCCAGTTGGGCATTGGGATCGGTCAGTGCGTCGCACATTTCAATCTGAGTATTGAACAGATCCAGCAACAAGCGGTTGCCGTTGGTTAAATAGTTTTCTGCGGTAGTGCCAATAGGATTTTCCAGCAGCGCCACGCAATGCAGACCAAGTTTTGCGGCCACTGCAGCGGTCTGGCGCACGTGGTTAGACTGAATCGCTCCGGCAGTAATCAGTGTGTCAGCACCTTCGCGCAAGGCGTCTGCCGCGAGAAATTCCAGCTTACGTAATTTATTGCCGCCCATTGCCAACGGGGTGACATCATCCCGTTTGATGAAAATGTCCCGCCCGAGATAATCAGAAAAACGTGGCAAATATTCGAGCGGTGTTGGCGCGCCGATAAACTCTAGTCGTGGAAAACGGGTTAAATTATGCAGTGGCATAACAGCCTCCGATGTGTGTTGTTGTGATCTTGTTATTATGCACGCTGGAAACACTTAAATAAAAAAGGCGCTAGTGAAAGCGCCCTTTTTTGTCATTATGTTGATTATTTGGTCACATCAGCGCCAAACCATTTTTCGGAAAGGGCTTGTAAGGTTCCATCTTTTTGCATTTCTGCAATGGCATCGTTAACTGCTTTCAGCAAGTCTTCGTTACCTTTACGCAGCGCTACACCTGACTCCTGGCGGGAGAAGGCTTCTCCGGTTACTGCCAGCGTATCATTGGTTTTCTTCACCAGATCCAGCGCCGCCAGACGGTCAACCAGGATGGCATCAATACGGCCTACGCGCAGATCCTGGTACTTGGTCGGGTCATCATCATAGGTGCGCACATCAACACCCTGAACATTCTGACGCAGCCACTCTTCATAGTTGGTGCCTAAACCGACACCAACTTTTTTATCTTTCAGGTCGTCTGCGGTTTTAATTGTGCCTTCATTACCTTTTTTCACCAGCGCCTGAATACCGGAAATGGTGTATGGGGTAGAGAAATCGTATTTTTTCTTGCGTTCATCAGAAATGGTGACCTGGTTAATCACCACATCAATACGTTTAGAATCCAGCGACGCCAGCATACCGTCCCATTTGGTCGGTTTTAATGACGCCTCAACACCAAGATGTTTTGCCAGCTGTTGGGCAAACTCCACTTCAAAGCCGGTTAATTTGCCGTCATCACCCTGAAAACTGAAAGGCGGATAAGTCCCTTCCAGCCCTACCAGCAGCGTACCGCGCTCTTTGACTTTATTAAGCAGGCCTTCATCAGCAAAACTTTTAACGCTCATGCCCGCAACCAGCGCTACGGCCATCACACCCATCAATGCCTGACGCCCCAGATGTGCTAATTTCATATTCACCCCGAATGTTGTTATGTCTGTTTGCAGTGTAGAGCCATTGTTTGTAAACACAAAAACAACTCTGCTACATCTTATTCTTAATTAATATATATCAGAAGCGGACTGGCAGGAGGATTTCTGCACAAATCCAGCACATGCTTGATGCTGATAGTGTTGATACTTCCGTAACGCGATGCGGTAATTATTAGTGCTGGTGGTAGGCAACCACGGGGTGAGGATTTCATCAAGGAAGCCATCCTGCAGCAGATCGTGGGAAATATTGTGTTCACGTAAATGATTCCCCAGACGGCGTAGACGAACGACATATTCACGCACCGTACCAGGGCTCATTTCAGTTTGCTCAAACAGGAACTGCTTAAAGCCGATAATATCGAAAAAATCACTCTGCGTTTTGCAATGCAAATCACCGCAGAATCGGCACAATGCCACCCATGATTTTTGTTCCACTTGCCAGCTAATTTCATCAAGCAGTGTGTCGAGACGGGAAATCTCGATTTTATTCACTATTTTGCCGTCGCGAACCAGCGTAATGCGATCAAGTAGTTTACGGCAAAATGCGCAATGGGTCTGACTGTGTTTAAAGTCTTTAAGATAGCGACTCAATGGCCGCCTTTTCTGGTGCTGCATCATTATTAAGAACTCCTGGTATTCAAAATTAATGTGCGGCATTTACCTAAGTTATAACTTACCCAGTTTGGTGCGTAACCGTTTAATGGCCTGACTGTGTAACTGACTGACCCGCGATTCACCAACTTCCAGCACCGCGCCAATCTCTTTGAGATTAAGCTCTTCCTGGTAATAGAGCGTTAATACCAACTGTTCACGCTCCGGCAACATTTCGATGGCTTCCATCACCCGTTGACGCAGATTACTTTCCAGTAATTTTTGTAACGGATTTTCCCGCTGATGATCGTCACTTACCAGTTCAATACTATCGCCGTGCTCTTCGCGCCACTCATCGTAGGAAAAGAGTTGGCTGTTATTAGTATCAAGTAACATTTGTCGATAATCGGCGATTTCGATCCCTAAACGTTCTGCCACTTCAGTTTCTGTAGCGTTACGGCCAAGTTCCTGCTCCAGTTGCCCTATTGCCTGCGCCACTTCACGCGCATTGCGTCGCACGCTACGTGGCACCCAGTCACGGCTGCGAAGTTCATCAAGCATAGCGCCACGGATACGCTGCACTGCGTAAGTTGTAAATGCCGTTCCTTGCAGGGCGTCATAACGTTCAACGGCATTAAGTAATCCAATGCCGCCCGCCTGTAGCAGATCGTCAAGTTCTACACTCGAGGGCAGTCGGACCTGCAGGCGCAATGCTTCGTGACGCACCAGCGGGATATAACGCTGCCACAGCGAGTATTTATCCATTACACCTTCAGCGGTATAGAGTGATTTCACGATAAACAACCCTGCGTTATATAAGTAATCGGCATAATTATCCGTTTCTGCAGGCTTTTTGATCGGACGATTAATGGGTGAAATAAGCGGTTATTTAGAGTGATCGGTAAATACTGAGCAAAATAACCCCGCCGGACGCGGGGTTAAGAGATCTGACACCGTACGCTTCATCTTGCCGGATGCGGCGTGAACGCCTTATCCGGACTACACGAATGTGCAAATTTAATTAATTGCGATTCACTTTGTAGGCATGATAAGCGTAGCCTGGCGTTTGCTGTCATTATCGGTTAGTCAGATTTTGGCGATTAACCCTGCAGCAGAGACAGAACTTGCTGCGGCACCTGGTTAGCTTTAGACAGTACGGAGTTACCCGCCTGCTGGATGATCTGCGCTTTCGACATGTTGGACACTTCGGTCGCATAGTCGGCATCCTGAATACGGGACTGCGCTTCAGACAGGTTGGTGGTGGTGTTGTTCAGGTTGGTGACCGCAGAATCCAGACGGTTTTGTACAGCACCAAGGGAGGAGCGGAAAGTATCAACTTGCGAGATAGCTTTGTCTAAAAGTGCCAGTGGATCAGCAGAAGAAGCCCCTGAGAACTGTGCAGTCGGAGTTGCAGTAGATAATTCAACAACAACTTTGTTCCCTGTGGCTGTTGCTGCAGTGTCGTCATCAAGCGCTGTTGTAACCGTTGTAGCGTAGTTTTTACCCTGGAATGTTACATATCCCGCAGCCGCGCCTTTAGAGTCAGCGGCAACTTTAATCAGTTGATCTTTCTGAGTAGCAGCAGTCGTTAGTCCATTATCGGTGTCTTTATATTCGACATCGGCTTTATTCAACGTGACTTTACCGTCTGTATGATCAATCGATGCGGAGTAGAAATCACTGCCGGATTGAACGACGAACTGTGCAGTGGCAGCCCCTTTCGCATCCAGTGTATTGTGTAACGTCAGGCTAGAAACATCGACTGTTTTACCTGTCGCAGTAGTCAGATCTTTCGCAACAGCAGTGAAATCAACACCAAAGGGTTCCGTTCCTTTATCACCCGTAATTTGAGTAATGGAACTGCTAACATTCAGCGACTGACCCGAAACGGAGAAACCATTCAATCCCAGCGTTGAAGAATCAATTTTCTGCAAATCGATAGAGATGGTCTGCCCATCATTCGCGCCAACCTGAATCGCCATAGAACCGTTTTTAGCCAGCACGTTCACGCCGTTGAACTGGGTCTGACCGGAAACACGGTCAATTTCATCCAGACGGGATTTGATTTCGTCCTGAATAGAAGACAGGTCAGAATCAGAGTTAGTCCCGGTCGTCGCCTGAACGGTCAACTCACGCACACGCTGCAAGTTGTTGTTGATTTCGGACAGTGCGCCTTCTGCGGTCTGCGCCAGAGAAATACCGTCATTGGCGTTACGTGCGGCCTGAGTCAGCCCTTTAATGTTAGAGGTGAAGCGGTTAGCAATCGCCTGACCAGCGGCGTCATCTTTTGCGCTGTTAATACGCAGACCAGAAGAGAGGCGCTCGATAGAGGTCGACAGCGCAGACTGGTTTTTGTTGATGTTATTCTGAGTGATCAGCGAGAGGCTGTTGGTGTTAATGACTTGTGCCATAATTTTTATTCCTGTTTTTTAGCTCTACGGTTTAAGTATTGGGCTTCCACCCTTCGGCTTCGTCGCCGTCACCCCTGTTATCGTCTGGTCACTCACAACCTTTAGAATTTTTTTCTAGCCGTCGAAATACTCCCCTTCCTCGTTGCTGTTCGTGTCATTAAGCCCAAAAATAAATCGTAAACTTTGCCCCACTTCCGCCGATAACCCCGGTATTCGTTCTCCATGTCGCATGATTAAGGAAAATATATGGCTAGTATTTCAACGCTCGGGGTTGGGTCGGGGCTGGATCTCAGTAGTATCCTCGACAGTCTTGAGGCGGCAGAAAAATCCACCCTGACGCCGATATCAAAACAACAAAGCTCGTACACCGCGAAACTGAGCGCCTACGGGACGCTAAAAAGCGCGCTGGAGAGTTTTCAGACCGCCAACACAGCACTGAATAAAGCCGACTTATTTACCGCTACCTCAACCACCAGCAGTTCTTCGGCTTTTAGCGCCACCACCACCGGCAGCGCGATTGCCGGAAAATACACCATTAGTGTCAGTCAACTGGCACAGGCACAGACACTCACTACCCAAAAAAGCCAAAAAGACAACAAAGCCGCCATCGCCACCAGCGATAGCGTACTGACCATCCAGCAAGGCGGTGGAAAAGATCCCGTCACAATTGATATCAGCGCGGCTAATTCGTCTCTCTCTGGTATACGCGATGCAATTAACAACGCCAAAGCCGGTGTCAGCGCCAGTATCATCAATGTAGGTAACGGCGAATATCGTTTGTCTATTACCGCCAATGATACTGGTAGCGATAACGCCATGAAACTGAGCGTCAGCGGCGACAGCGCCCTGCAAAGTTTTATGGGTTACAACGGAACTTCAGGTGATAGCAGCAATGGCATGATTGAAAGCGTCACCGCGCAGAACGCCAAACTTACGGTCAATAACGTTGAGATTGAAAACAGCAGCAACACCATCAGTGACGCGCTGGAAGATATCACTCTCAACCTGAATGACGTCACCACCGGTAATCAAACGCTCACCATCAGCAAAGACACATCCAAAGCTGAAAATGCGGTTAAAGCGTGGGTGGATGCCTATAACACGTTACAGGATACGTTCAGCAGCTTAACAAAATACACCGCTGTCGATGCCGGGGCAGAAAGTCAGGACGCCAGTAACGGCGCGTTACTCGGTGACTCCACACTGCGCACCATCCAGACCCAGTTAAAAACGCTGCTTGCCAATACGCATAGTAGCTCGGGCTATAAAACATTGTCGCAGATTGGTATTACGACTGATGCCAGTACCGGAAAGTTGGAAATAGCGACCGACAAACTGCAAACGGCACTGAAGAAAGATGCCGCTGGCGTGGGTGAAATGTTTATTGGTGACGGCAAAAGCACTGGAGTCACCACCAGCATTAGCAGCAACCTGAACAGTTGGCTCTCCTCCACCGGGATAATCCAGGTTGCAAAAGATAGCGTAAGCAAAACGCTGAACAATTTGACGGATAAGTACAACGCTGCCAGCGAACGTATCGATACATTAATGGCGCGCTACAAAGCCCAGTTCACCCAACTGGATGTATTAATGAACTCGCTTAACTCCACCAGTAGCTATCTGACCCAGCAATTCGACACTTCAAATAGCAGCTCGAAATAATCTTCAGGAGAGACCATGTACAGCGCAAAAGGCACACAGGCCTATGCACAAATCGGCGTTGAGAGCGCCGTCATGAGCGCCAGTCAACAGCAACTGGTTACCATGCTATTTGACGGCGTATTGAGTGCGCTGGTAAGAGCACGCCTGTTTATGCAGGACAACAACCTGGAAGGCAAAGGCGTTTCTTTATCGAAAGCCATCAACATTATTGAGAATGGGCTGAAGGCGAGCCTCGAAGAAGAAAGCCAGGATGAATTAACCCAGAATTTAATTGCGCTCTATAGCTATATGGTCAGGCGTTTGCTGCAAGCGAATTTGCGTAACGATGTCTCCGCTGTAGAAGAAGTGGAAGCGTTAATGCGTAATATTGCCGATGCCTGGAAAGAGACTTTACTCTCCCCTTCTTTGATTCAGGATCCTGTCTGATGAACCATGCACCGCACTTGTATTTTGCCTGGCAACAACTTGTCGAAAAAAGCCAGCTCATGTTACGCCTGGCGACAGAAGAACGATGGGACGAACTCATCGCCAGCGAAATGGCGTATGTGAATGCGGTGCAGGAGATTGCACACCTGACTGAAGAGTTTGCCCCGTCCACCACGATGCAGGAGCAGCTCCGCCCGATGCTGCGCCTGATTCTCGACAACGAAAGCAAGGTAAAGCAGTTATTACAGATTCGAATGGATGAACTGGCGAAACTGGTCGGTCAATCATCGATGCAAAAATCGGTGTTAAGTGCCTATGGCGATCAGGGCGGCTTTGTGCTGGCTCCGCAGGACAGCCTCTTTTGAATCTTAACGAGATGATGGCTCGCGAATAATCTGTTTACGGCTACGCTTCTAATGTTCCCCTTGAATGGAGTCGAAGAATGCGTAATCCCACGCTGTTGCAATGTTTTCACTGGTATTACCCGGAAGGCGGCAAGCTCTGGCCCGAGCTTGCCGAGCGCGCCGACGGTTTAAATGATATTGGTATCAATATAGTCTGGCTGCCGCCTGCCTATAAAGGCGCGTCGGGCGGGTATTCGGTCGGCTACGACTCCTATGATTTATTTGATTTAGGCGAGTTTGATCAGAAAGGCAGCATCCCTACTAAATATGGCGATAAAACACAACTGCTGGCCGCCATTGATGCGCTGAAACGCAATGATATTGCGGTACTGCTGGACGTGGTCGTCAATCACAAAATGGGCGCAGATGAAAAAGAAGCTATTCGCGTTCAGCGTGTTAATGCTGACGACCGTACGCAAATTGACGAAGAAATCATTGAGTGTGAAGGCTGGACGCGTTACACCTTCCCTGCCCGAGCCGGGAAATATTCGCAGTTTATCTGGGATTTCAAATGTTTTAGCGGTATCGACCATATCGAAAACCCTGATGAAGATGGTATTTTCAAGATTGTTAACGACTACACCGGCGAGGGCTGGAACGATCAGGTTGATGATGAATTAGGTAATTTCGATTATCTGATGGGCGAAAATATCGATTTTCGCAATCATGCCGTGACGGAAGAGATTAAATACTGGGCGCGCTGGGTGATGGAACAAACGCAATGCGACGGTTTTCGTCTCGATGCGGTTAAACACATTCCGGCCTGGTTTTATAAAGAGTGGATCGAACACGTACAGGAAGTTGCGCCAAAGCCGCTATTTATTGTGGCGGAATACTGGTCACACGAAGTCGATAAACTGCAAACGTATATTGATCAGGTGGAAGGCAAAACCATGCTGTTTGATGCGCCGCTGCAGATGAAATTCCATGAAGCATCACGCATGGGGCGCGACTACGATATGACACAGATTTTCACCGGTACGCTGGTAGAAGCTGATCCTTTTCATGCCGTAACCCTGGTCGCCAACCACGATACCCAACCGTTGCAAGCCCTCGAAGCCCCGGTAGAACCGTGGTTTAAACCGCTGGCGTATGCCTTAATTCTTTTGCGGGAAAATGGTGTTCCTTCGGTGTTCTATCCGGACCTTTATGGTGCACATTACGAAGATGTCGGCGGTGACGGGCAAACCTATCCGATAGATATGCCGATAATTGAACAACTTGATGAGCTAATTCTCGCCCGTCAACGTTTCGCCCACGGTGTACAAACGTTATTTTTCGACCATCCAAACTGTATTGCCTTTAGCCGCAGTGGCACAGATGAATATCCAGGCTGCGTGGTGGTGATGTCGAACGGCGATGATGGCGAAAAAACCATTAATCTGGGTGATAATTACGGCAATAAATCCTGGCGTGATTTTCTGGGAAATCGGCAAGAAAGCGTAGTGACCGACGAAAATGGCGAAGCGACCTTCTTTTGCAACGGCGGCAGCGTCAGCGTGTGGGTTATCGAAGAGGTGATCTAAAACCGATTACTGACAATACACTCATCGTTATTGCAGGCCCGTGGCCATTGTCGGCCCGATAAGCGTGCGCATCGGGCTCTTTTTTTGACATAAAAATCCCCCAACTCCGGGGGGATTTCATTACGGCAGAGGCGTCGGTAACGGCGCTTTATCCAGCACGGCGGCACACTCTGCCGTCGGGCGATCCACACGTTCCATCGTCATACCATCATACTCAATGGTATTACCGTCACGCTCAATCTGGTACAGCTCACGTTTCACAGTAACGTTAGTGAGATCATCAGACATCAATGTCAGTTTACCCGGTAGTGCAATCACTCGCTGCCACTGACGGCAATCCAGTGTGTCGCCATCTTTAGTGACAATCAGGCTACCAATCGCTTCCGGGCTGACCAGCGCACGTTGCGGCCCTTTGGTCTGCCAGTACCCTGCCAGCCAGTCTGGCGCGGGGGTTTTTACAACATTATTATAGTTTTCGACTTCGGCACAGCCCGCCAGCAACATGAGTGCGCCTGCAATTGCGAGTTTTTTCATCATTCGTCCTGCATGAGAAGAAAAGTGGATTGTGGCATTAAAGCCCAGACGCCGCCAGCCTTTCCAGGCCCAAAGAGAAATTTGATCTAACTATTATTTTTGTGAATTATTGCCACGCAAATAAATTCTTCTGATGTATGATTCGCGGCTCTTGTTTAAACCTTCTGAGTTCAGAGGCTACATACATGTCATGGCAGCAATTCAAACAAGCCTGGTTGATTAAATTCTGGGCGCCAATCCCTGCGGTCATCGCGGCGGGTATTCTCTCCACTTACTATTTTGGCATTACCGGCACCTTTTGGGCAGTTACGGGTGAATTTACCCGCTGGGGCGGTCAGCTCCTGCAACTGTTTGGCGTCCATGCTGAAGAGTGGGGCTATTTTAAAATTATCCATCTGGAAGGATCGCCATTAACCCGCATTGACGGGATGATGATTCTCGGTATGTTCGGCGGCTGTTTTGCCGCAGCACTATGGGCCAACAACGTCAAACTGCGCATGCCGCGTAGCCGTATCCGCATTATGCAGGCCATCATTGGCGGCATTATCGCTGGTTTTGGTGCGCGTCTGGCGATGGGCTGTAACCTGGCTGCATTCTTCACCGGCATTCCTCAGTTCTCGCTGCACGCCTGGTTCTTTGCCATCGCCACCGCCATCGGCTCATGGTTTGGCGCGCGCTTTACTCTGCTGCCTGTCTTTCGTATCCCCGTGAAAATGCAGAAAGTCTCTGCCGCCTCACCGCTGACGCAAAAACCGGATCAGGCGCGGCGCCGTTTTCGTCTTGGGATGCTGGTCTTTTTCGGCATGCTGGGCTGGGCGCTGTTAACGGCGATGAACCAACCTAAACTGGGGCTGGCAATGCTGTTTGGCGTCGGCTTTGGCTTACTGATAGAACGTGCGCAAATCTGCTTTACTTCGGCGTTCCGCGATATGTGGATCACCGGACGGACCCACATGGCGAAAGCGATCATTATCGGTATGGCGGTAAGTGCCATAGGTATTTTCAGTTATGTACAGTTGGGCGTAGAACCTAAAATCATGTGGGCGGGTCCGAACGCGGTAATTGGCGGATTACTGTTTGGTTTTGGTATTGTGCTGGCAGGCGGCTGCGAAACGGGATGGATGTATCGCGCGGTGGAAGGCCAGGTGCATTACTGGTGGGTCGGTCTGGGCAACGTTATCGGCTCAACGATCCTGGCGTATTACTGGGATGATTTCGCTCCGGCGCTGGCCACCGACTGGGACAAAATCAACCTGCTGAAAACCTTTGGCCCAATGGGCGGCCTGTTGGTGACATATTTGCTGTTGTTCGCTGCGCTGATGCTGATTATCGGCTGGGAAAAACGCTTCTTCCGCCGTGCGGCACCGCAGACAGCTAAGGAGATCGCATGAAAAATATCGTTCCTGATTACCGCCTTGATATGGTGGGTGAACCCTGCCCTTACCCGGCTGTTGCTACCCTTGAGGCGATGCCGCAATTAAAAAAAGGCGAGATCCTCGAAGTGGTCAGCGATTGTCCACAGTCGATTAACAATATTCCACTGGATGCACGGAATCACGGCTATACGGTACTGGATATTCAGCAAGACGGGCCGACCATTCGTTATTTAATTCAAAAGTAATCTTTTCTCCCGCTGTTTCAGGCAGCGGGAGTCACTTGCTACGGATACTCCGTTGTCTATTTTCCGTACGGTAGCCCCCCATAAAACTGGATTATCATTGATGTCATAGAGACGCGGCATTAAGTGATCGGACCAGATTGATGGAATAACACCAATCATGCAAACTATCACGCCATACAACTAACAAGGGATTACTTCTCTGATGGATCAGGTGACTATTTTTCAAAAGATGTTTGAGAAAGTGAGAACGGAGCTAAATTTTTCCTGGTTTTATGCTGAGTTAAAACGTCATCATATTGCACATTATATATACTATCTTGCCACAGATAACATCAGGCTCGTCACACACGATGACAATGTTTTGTTAATAAGAGGAAGCAGAAGTCTATTAAAAGTCAGTGCTACCAAAGATCCTGAGCAAGTCAAAAAGGCTGCCCGAACTCACATTTCAAGACAGTCTACATTTCGGGAATATTGTACAACGCTTGCCAATGCTGGCGTTTTCCGGTGGGTTACTGACGTCAATGATAATAAACGTCGTTACTATTCTATCGATAATACACTTTTATATATTGAAGATGTCGAGAACAACAAACCACTCATTTAGCTGTATTTGCCAGCTCAGGCCTGACAGTAACTGGTTATTTATGCGTCCGGACAATTGTGATTGGTCATTTTTTACAAACACAATTGAGCCATAAGAAACGTCTATTAGACAAAGATGTTTTCGCCTGCTGGTATGTTGTAATCAGATAACCAACACGAAACAATCATGTTCACTGTCAAAATAGATGATCTCTCCCATCCCGCAGTACAAAAATTGGTGACTTACCATATTTCGGGTATGCGGGAACAATCTCCACCAGAAAGCATCCATGCTTTGGACGTAGAAAAACTACGTGATCCGGCAGTAACATTCTGGTCAGCATGGGAAGGAGATCAACTCGCAGGAATTGGCGCGCTGAAATTGCTGGATGATAAACATGGTGAGTTGAAATCAATGCGTACTGCGCCAGACTTTTTACGTCGTGGAGTCGCAAAACTGATTTTACGGCATATTTTGCAGGCTGCACATGACAGACGCCTTCATCGCCTGAGTTTAGAAACAGGAACACATGATGGGTTTACGGCCTGCCATCAGCTTTATCTCAAACATGGCTTCATTGCCTGCGAGCCCTTTGCCAATTATAAACCGGACCCAAATAGCCGTTTTATGACGTTGAACTTATCTGAAAATCATCAATTGTCATGACGGGTAAACCTATTAATTGCAGCAGGTAATTGCCGATGATGTGTTTGCATTAGTCAACCGCCTCTTCTTGTCTCATAAGCCATTATTTTTTCTAATATGCTGCCGGAGTGCTTGGCCGCAGTTACCTCGACACGTCCAAAAATATGTTCAATTTGCTCTGATTCTTTTTCGTAGTCAGTGCGGGTTCTTTGCCATGGAGGGCCTGACGGCAGGCTGTTTTTTGTTTCTGTATCAGAAAAAAATAAGCAACGTTTTTAAACTATAAAATGGCGCTGTATTTGCGCCATTTTATCATTCAATGCATTATCTGTTCGAGCCTAAAGGGATCTCAGGGTCTGGCTCATGAGTAATTCTATTTCGTAAATCTCTGCGAATAATTTCAATGGACCAGAACCATACTAAATGCCCAAAAATTTCAGAAACATTCTCATACCACGGGAGATCAAACAGAGGTGGCGTCAGTCCCATGAGAGGGAATGAAATCATATGAACAAAAATTTGTGCTAAAGCCCCAGCCAGTAAGCCCTGCCAGAGCTTAATTTTTGGAAATACTTCAGCGACAACACAGTAACCAACAGCAAAAATAATCGAAAAGATTATGTGTGTTACCCCAACCCAGTTAAAAACATGCCCGGCGAAGGTATACACAGCCGCATTTGGATCTGTTAGCCCAAGCCAGTCACGAAGGAAAATATAAGGTGGATTGAGAAAGTTACGAGAACAGTCAATTTGCCCCGCAGCCCTGATCAGTGATTCCGGCCCACATGCAGCATTAAAAATATCAACCGGACTACGTGGTGGTAATGGTACTTCTGCTCCCCATTTAACAAATGCGGAAACAACGCCAGCAATCAGTCCAATAAATGCGGCAAGACCATAACGTCTGCGACTCGGTGGAGTTTGTTCAAATATATTCATAATTACCCTGTTTGTTTCATTACGTAATACACCTCTTTAGGAGTATTCATAAAACTGGGCAAATGTAAAGAACTGTATTGTTTTGTATGATCGCATGCTGCTTTAATCACCACTTAATATAAACTCCATTATTTCTCCACATTTTTATATTAGAAGTGGTAAAGAGAAATATGATGTTTCTCTCTGAGATAATTAATCATTCCTTTTGCCCACCCTAGTGGTGGGCTTTTTATGTAAAGCCTCTGGAGGTCAACAAAAACTGGCCACCATTTTAGATTTTTTTCTGGCGAATTACCGTTCAAGATGGTTAGGGATAGCAACATGTTCATGACCATCACTCCTGTACCGGTGAGTTGGCTGCTGGCAACTCACCAGCCCCATCTGATAGCCTGTCTGGGTTGCCATTGTGGCGATGCTTTTTGCTCCGGTCGAACCGGAGCTGAAATGACACGGCCTGGTAAGCAGTATCAGGTTGAAGTGAAACTTCATGAGTATGGTCGAACTGAAATGCATCCGTGCACTTTTGTTTTCAATCCGCAAATCGTTACGCGTAATGGCCTTGCCGGGTACCACTATGCAGTTGGGTCGATTAATCAGTCATGGGAAGCTGCAATACGACGCGCCGGGATTCGCTACCGCAAAGCATATCAGTCAAGGATTTTATGCATGTTGGTCTTTGACCGCTGGAGCTCCCCCTAACTTCATCGCCAGGCAAATGGAAAACTCTGATGCTCAGATGGTTTATCGCGTTTACGGATCATGGATGGCAGAAAACAATCAGAATCAGGTATCAATTTAAACCAGAAATTGAGTGAATTTGCCCCATCCATGCCCCACGCTGTGGGATCGGATGTAATTAAACAAGCATAGTCAACAGGTTACAAAACCTACACCTGCATGGACATCATTTCCTGATACGCCGCCACCAGCTTATTACGCACCTGAATCCCCATTTGCATTGAAACTGACGCTTTTTGCATATCGGTCATCACATCGTTCAGCGCCACGCCGGGTTCACCGAGGGTGAATTTTTCTGCCTGTGTGCGGGCGGCGAATTGCGTCTCACTTATACGGTCGAGCGCGGCATGAAGCTGTCCGGCAAAACTGATGGTCGGTTGTGGCAGGGATTCCTGCGCACGGGCACTCATCGCCGTAGACTGTAACTGGCTGATAACCCCTTCAATCCCCTGTATGGCTGACATATTCATCTCCTGGAACATTTCTGGTAGCAGAGATTAACAGCAAGTCAATAAGATAAAGGCGTTAAATAACGATAAAAAACCGGGTTAATTGGCGCATAGAAAAAAACAAAACCACAAATAATGAGGCCGTCAATTTTTCGAGTTTGCTGACCCGGGAGTGCGTCTTGTTTCACTTTGCCAATAACGCCGTCTTTCATCTGCCGCGAGGTGCGCGATGAATACGACTGCAGCCCAGACAAAATCTCTTGAGTGGCTTAATCGCCTGCGCGCGAATCCGAGAATTCCTTTGGTTGTTGCTGGTTCCGCTGCGGTGGCAGTGATAGTCGCGTTAATTCTGTGGGCAAAAGCCCCTGATTACCGCACGTTATTCAGCAATCTTTCCGATCAGGATGGCGGCGCGATCGTCAGCCAACTGACACAAATGAATATTCCTTACCGCTTCAGCGAAGCCAGTGGCGCAATTGAAGTTCCGGCAGATAAAGTTCACGAATTGCGTCTGCGTCTGGCGCAGCAAGGCTTGCCTAAAGGCGGTGCGGTCGGCTTTGAGCTGCTCGATCAGGAAAAGTTTGGTATCAGCCAGTTCAGCGAACAGGTGAATTATCAGCGAGCGCTGGAAGGCGAACTTTCTCGTACCATCGAAACTATCGGCCCGGTAAAAGGGGCGCGCGTGCATCTGGCAATGCCGAAACCGTCTTTATTTGTCCGTGAACAGAAATCCCCTTCCGCATCGGTGACTGTGAATTTATTGCCAGGGCGTGCGCTGGATGAAGGGCAAATTAGCGCCATTGTGCATCTGGTTTCCAGTGCGGTAGCTGGGCTGCCGCCGGGTAACGTCACTCTGGTGGATCAGGGGGGACATTTGTTAACCCAGTCCAATACCAGCGGGCGCGATCTTAATGACGCCCAGTTGAAATATACCAGCGATGTCGAAGGCCGTATTCAACGTCGTATTGAAGCAATACTGTCGCCAATTGTCGGCAACGGCAATATTCATGCGCAAGTCACGGCGCAGCTGGATTTCGCCAGTAAAGAGCAAACAGAAGAGCAATATCGCCCTAATGGCAATGAGTCACAGGCGGCGCTCCGTTCCCGTCAACTGAATGAAAGCGAGCAGAGCGGTTCCGGTTATCCGGGCGGCGTGCCGGGTGCATTGTCTAATCAGCCCGCGCCTGCCAATAACGCACCGATTAGTACGCCTCCGGCAAATCAAAACAATCGCCAGCAACAAACAAGCACCACCAGCAATAGTGGGCCACGCAGCACACAGCGTAATGAAACCAGCAACTACGAAGTCGATCGCACCATTCGTCATACCAAAATGAACGTCGGCGACGTGCAGCGTCTGTCTGTCGCGGTAGTGGTGAATTACAAAACGCTGCCAGATGGCAAACCGTTGCCTCTGAGCGCCGAACAGATGAAGCAGATTGAAGACCTGACCCGCGAGGCGATGGGCTTTACGGAAAAACGCGGTGATTCGCTCAATGTTGTCAATTCGCCGTTTAACAGTAGTGATGAAAGTGGCGGTGAACTGCCGTTCTGGCAACAGCAAGTATTTATCGATCAGTTGCTGACCGTCGGACGCTGGTTGCTGGTGATACTGGTGGCGTGGCTGCTGTGGCGTAAAGCGGTACGTCCGCAATTAACCCGCCGCGCCGAAGCGGTGAAAGCCGTTCAGCAACAGTCACAAACGCGTCAGGAAACGGAAGATGCAGTGGAAGTACGCCTGAGCAAAGACGAACAACTGCAACAACGCCGCGCGAACCAACGTTTGGGGGCTGAAGTAATGAGCCAGCGCATCCGTGAAATGTCTGATAACGATCCGCGCGTAGTGGCGCTGGTCATTCGCCAGTGGATAAATAACGATCATGAGTAACCTGACAGGCACCGATAAAAGCGTCATTCTGCTGATGACCATTGGCGAAGACCGGGCGGCAGAGGTATTCAAGCACCTATCCCAGCGAGAAGTGCAAACCCTGAGCGCGGCAATGGCGAACGTTACCCAGATTTCCAACAAACAGTTAACCGAAGTACTGGCTGAGTTTGAACAAGAAGCCGAACAGTTTGCCGCACTGAATATCAACGCCAATGACTATCTGCGTTCGGTGCTGGTCAAAGCGCTGGGCGAAGAGCGTGCCGCCAGCTTGTTGGAAGATATTCTCGAAACCCGAGATACCGCCAGCGGTATTGAAACGCTCAACTTTATGGAGCCGCAGAGCGCCGCCGATCTGATTCGCGATGAACATCCGCAGATTATCGCCACCATTCTGGTGCATCTGAAACGCGCCCAGGCCGCCGATATTCTGGCGTTGTTCGATGAACGCCTTCGTCACGACGTCATGCTGCGTATTGCCACCTTTGGCGGCGTACAGCCTGCCGCGCTTGCGGAACTGACCGAAGTGCTGAATGGTCTGCTCGACGGTCAGAATCTCAAACGCAGCAAAATGGGCGGCGTGAGAACGGCGGCCGAAATTATCAACCTGATGAAAACCCAGCAGGAAGAAGCGGTTATTACCGCCGTGCGTGAATTTGACGGCGAACTGGCGCAGAAAATCATCGATGAAATGTTCCTGTTCGAAAATCTGGTGGACGTTGACGATCGCAGCATCCAGCGTTTGTTGCAGGAAGTGGATTCCGAATCGCTGTTGATCGCGCTGAAAGGGGCCGAACAGCCGCTGCGCGAGAAATTCCTGCGCAATATGTCGCAGCGTGCCGCCGATATTCTGCGCGACGATCTCGCCAACCGTGGTCCGGTACGTCTGTCGCAGGTAGAGAACGAGCAGAAAGCGATTCTGCTGATTGTGCGCCGTCTTGCCGAAACCGGCGAGATGGTGATTGGCAGCGGCGAGGATACCTATGTCTGATAATCTGCCGTGGAAAGCCTGGACGCCGGACGATCTCGCGCCGCCGCAGGCGGAGTTTGTGCCAATAGTCGAGCCGGAAGAAACCATCATTGAAGAGGCCGAACCCAGCCTTGAGCAACAACTGGCACAGCTACAAATGCAGGCCCATGAGCAAGGTTATCAGGCGGGTATTGCCGAAGGCCGTCAGAAAGGCCACGAACAAGGCTATCAGGAAGGCCAGGCCCAGGGGCTGGAACAAGGTCTGGCAGAGGCGAAGTCTCAACAAGCGCCGATTCATGCCCGGATGCAGCAACTGGTCAGCGAATTTCAAACCACGCTTGATGCGCTTGATAGTGTAATTGCTTCGCGCCTGATGCAGATGGCGCTGGAGGCAGCGCGTCAGGTGATCGGCCAGACGCCAACGGTGGACAACTCGGCACTGATCAAGCAGATCCAGCAATTGTTACTGCAAGAACCGTTATTCAGCGGCAAACCGCAGTTGCGTGTGCATCCCGATGATCTGCAACGCGTTGATGAAATGCTTGGCGCAACCTTAAGTTTGCATGGCTGGCGGTTGCGCGGCGATCCGACACTCCATCCCGGCGGCTGTAAAGTCTCCGCCGATGAAGGCGATCTCGACGCCAGCGTCGCCACCCGCTGGCAAGAACTCTGCCGTCTGGCAGCACCAGGGGTGGTGTGATGACCACTCGCCTGACACGTTGGTTAAACTCGCTGGATAATTTTGAAGCCAAAATGGCGCAACTGCCTGCGGTGCGTCGCTACGGACGATTAACCCGCGCCACCGGGCTGGTGCTGGAAGCTACTGGCTTACAATTGCCGCTCGGCGCAACCTGTGTCATTGAACGTCAGAACGGTACTGACACGCACGAAGTAGAAAGCGAAGTGGTTGGCTTTAACGGTCAACGGCTGTTTTTAATGCCGCTGGAAGAAGTGGAAGGTGTCCTCCCCGGCGCGCGCGTTTACGCCAAAAATATCGTCGGCTATGGGCTGCAAAGCGGCAAGCAGCTACCGCTCGGTCCGGCGCTGTTAGGTCGTGTTCTGGACGGCAGCGGTAAACCGCTCGATGGTCTGCCCTCCCCCGATACAACTGAAACGGGTGCGCTGATTACCCCGCCGTTTAACCCGTTGCAACGAACACCGATTGAACATGTGCTGGACACGGGCGTACGCCCAATCAATGCCCTACTTACCGTTGGACGTGGACAGCGTATGGGGCTGTTTGCTGGTTCTGGTGTCGGTAAAAGTGTGCTGTTGGGGATGATGGCACGTTACACCCGCGCCGATGTCATTGTCGTTGGTTTGATTGGTGAACGTGGGCGCGAAGTAAAAGATTTTATTGAGAATATTCTCGGTACTGAAGGTCGTGCGCGTTCAGTAGTGGTAGCCGCTCCGGCAGATGTTTCTCCGCTCCTGCGAATGCAAGGTGCCGCCTATGCCACGCGCATTGCCGAAGATTTTCGCGATCGTGGTCAGCATGTGCTGCTGATTATGGACTCCCTCACCCGCTACGCGATGGCCCAGCGTGAGATTGCGCTGGCAATTGGCGAACCGCCTGCCACCAAAGGTTACCCACCGTCGGTATTCGCCAAATTACCGGCACTGGTAGAGCGTGCCGGAAACGGCATCAGCGGCGGCGGCTCGATTACCGCGTTTTATACCGTACTGACCGAAGGTGATGACCAGCAGGATCCGATTGCCGACTCCGCGCGGGCGATCCTCGACGGCCACATTGTGCTGTCTCGCCGTCTGGCGGAAGCCGGGCACTATCCGGCGATTGATATTGAAGCGTCGATCAGCCGTGCAATGACAGCGTTGATCAGCGAGCAACATTACGCGCGGGTGCGCACATTCAAACAGCTGTTGTCGAGTTTTCAGCGCAACCGCGATCTGGTCAGCGTCGGCGCGTATGCCAAAGGCAGCGACCCAATGCTCGATAAAGCCATCGCCTTATGGCCGCAGCTGGAGGGCTATTTGCAACAAGGTATTTTCGAACGCGCAGGTTGGGAAGATTCTCTCCAGGGGCTGGAGCACATTTTCCCGACGGTGTGATTACGCAGGAGATAGCAGCAGATGGCAGAACATAGCGCTCTGGCGACCCTGAAAGATCTGGCAGAAAAAGAAGTGGATAATGCGGCCCGCCTGCTGGGTGAAATGCGTCGCGGATGTCAGCAGGCGGAAGAACAACTCAAAATGCTGATCGATTATCAGAATGAATATCGCAGCAACCTGAACAGCGACATGAGTACAGGAATGACCAGTAATCGCTGGATCAACTATCAGCAGTTCATTCAGACACTGGAAAAAGCCATTACCCAGCACCGCCAGCAGCTTAATCAGTGGACGCAGAAAGTTGACATTGCCCTCACCAGCTGGCGAGAAAAGAAACAACGTTTACAAGCCTGGCAGACCCTCCAGGAACGGCAATCCACGGCGGCGCTGCTTGCAGAAAACCGCCTCGATCAGAAAAAGATGGACGAGTTCGCCCAGCGTGCCGCCATGAGGAAAGCAGAATGATTCGTTTAGCGCCATTGATTACCACTGACGTGGACACCACCACACTGTCCGGTGGTAGCGCCACTGACACGGCACAGGATTTTCTTGCGTTGTTGAGCGGGGCATTAGCAGGCGATATAACAATCGACAAAACTGCGCCCCAGCAGCTGGTAGCGACTGATAAATCAGTCACAAAAGGCGATCCTCTGGTCAGCAACATTCTGACCGACGCGCAACAACCTGATTCACTGATCCCTGTGGATGAATCACTACCAGTCATCAACGACGAACAATCCACATCAACACCGTTAAGCACCGCTCAGGCGTTTACGCTGGCTGCGGTGGCCGACAAAAATTCGGCAACAAACGAAAAAGCGGATGACCTTAATGAAGATGTCGCCGCCAGCCTGAGCGCCCTTTTTGCTATGTTGCCCGGTTTTGACAGTGCCCTCAAAGTGACCGATGCGCCTGCAACAGCCTTACCGACGCAAAAGTCAACACTCTCAACGAAACTGACTACCGTGCCACTCGCGACAACACAACCTGACGACACCCCTGGCGCGCCAGTTCAGCCATTAACACCGCTGGTCGCTGAAGCCCAGAGTAAAGCGGAGGTCATCAGCACGCCTTCCCCTGTGACTGCTGCCGCCAGCCCGCTAGTCACTCCGCAGCAGACGCAGCCATTGCCTACCGTCGCAGCGCCTGTTTTGAGTGCACCGCTGGGCTCTCACGAATGGCAACAGTCATTAAGCCAACATATTTCATTGTTTACCCGTCAGGGACAGCAAAGTGCCGAGCTGCGTTTGCATCCACAGGATTTAGGCGAAGTACAAATATCTCTCAAGGTGGATGACAACCAGGCGCAAATTCAGATGGTTTCACCGCATCAGCACGTTCGCGCCGCTCTGGAAGCGGCTTTGCCGATACTGCGCACACAACTGGCAGAAAGCGGAATTCAGTTGGGGCAGAGCAATATCAGCGGCGAGAGTTTTAGCGGTCAGCAGCAGGCCGCTTCCCAGCAACAGCAAAGTCCACGCACATCAGGCCATGAACGTCTGACAACCGAGGATGAGGAGGCACTACCGGTTCCCGCAACTCTCCAGAGAGTTTCATCCGGCAATAGCAGCGTCGATATTTTCGCCTAACGTCAGATGTAGCACCTTAATCCACGTCTTTTCTCCGCTTTGCCACACTTAAGACGCAGGATAATTAGCCGATAAGCAGTAGCGACACAGGAAGACCGCAACACATGACTGATTACGCGATAAGTAAGAAAAGCAGGCGATCGCTTTGGCTCCCGATTCTGGTATTCATCACTCTCGCGGCCTGCGCCAGCGCGGGTTACAGCTACTGGCATTCGCAACAAGTGACCGCTGGCGACAAAGCGCAACAACATGTCATGCCCTCACCTGTCTTTTATGCGCTGGATACCTTCACGGTGAATCTGGGTGATGCGGACCGTGTACTTTATATCGGTATTACTCTGCGGCTAAAAGATGAAGCCACCCGTTCGCGCCTGAGTGAGTATTTGCCGGAAGTCCGTAGTCGTTTGCTATTACTGTTTTCGCGTCAGGATGCCGCCGTGCTGGCAACGGAAGAAGGCAAGCAAAAACTGATTGCTACGATTAAAGCCACACTTTCCACCCCGCTTGTTGCCGGGCAACCGAAACAGGATGTCACCGACGTGCTGTATACCGCTTTTATTCTGCGATAACGACATGGGCGATAGTATTCTTTCTCAAGCTGAAATTGATGCGCTGTTGAATGGCGACAGCGAAGTCAAAGACGAACCGACTTCCGGTGTGACCGGCGAAAGTGACATTCGTCCGTACGATCCCAACACGCAACGTCGGGTTGTTCGCGAACGGTTACAGGCGCTGGAAATCATCAATGAACGTTTTGCTCGCCATTTCCGTATGGGGCTGTTCAACCTTTTACGCCGTAGCCCGGACATTACCGTCGGGGCGATCCGTATTCAGCCGTATCATGAATTTGCCCGCAACCTGCCGGTGCCGACAAATCTTAACCTTATCCACCTGAAACCGCTTCGCGGCACAGGGCTGGTGGTGTTTTCGCCGAGTCTGGTATTTATCGCCGTGGATAACCTGTTTGGCGGTGATGGTCGGTTCCCTACCAAAGTAGAAGGCCGCGAGTTTACCCATACCGAACAGCGCGTCATCAACCGTATGTTGAAGCTGGCGCTTGAAGGTTATAGCGATGCCTGGAAGGCGATTAATCCGCTGGAAGTAGAGTATGTGCGTTCGGAAATGCAGGTGAAATTTACCAATATCACCACCTCGCCGAACGATATTGTGGTTAACACGCCGTTCCATGTGGAGATTGGCAACCTGACCGGCGAATTTAATATCTGCCTGCCATTCAGCATGATCGAGCCGCTACGGGAATTGTTGGTTAACCCGCCGCTGGAAAACTCACGTAATGAAGATCAAAACTGGCGCGATAACCTGGTGCGTCAGGTGCAGCACTCACAGCTGGAACTGGTCGCCAACTTTGCCGATATCTCGCTGCGCCTGTCACAGATTTTAAAGCTGAAACCCGGCGACGTCCTGCCGATAGAAAAACCCGAGCGCATTATCGCCCATGTTGATGGCGTCCCGGTGCTGACCAGCCAGTACGGCACCCTCAACGGCCAGTATGCGTTACGGATAGAACATTTGATTAACCCGATTTTGAATTCTCTGAACGAGGAACAGCCCAAATGAGTGACTTGAATAATCCGGCCGATGACAACAACGGCGCTATGGACGATCTGTGGGCTGAAGCGTTAGGCGAACAAAAATCGGCAAGCGGCAAGAGCGCAGCTGAAGCGGTTTTCCAACAGCTTGGCGGCGGTGACGTCAGCGGAACATTGCAGGATATCGATCTTATTATGGATATCCCAGTCAAACTGACCGTTGAGCTGGGTCGTACAAGAATGACCATCAAAGAGCTGTTGCGCCTGACGCAGGGATCAGTGGTGGCGCTGGACGGTCTGGCGGGCGAACCGCTGGATATACTGATCAACGGCTATTTAATTGCTCAGGGTGAGGTGGTGGTGGTCGCCGATAAATATGGCGTGCGGATCACCGATATCATTACCCCGTCTGAGCGGATGCGCCGCCTGAGCCGTTAGTGATGAATAACCACGCCACTGTACAACCTTCCGCGCCGGTTTCTGCTGCGCCACTCCTTCAGGTGAGCGGCGCGCTGATTGTCATTATTGTGCTGATTCTTGCTGCGGCCTGGCTGGTAAAAAGGCTGGGATTTACACCCAAACGTAATGGTACGAATGGGCTGAAAGTCAGCGCAAGTGCCTCGTTGGGGGCGCGTGAACGGATCGTAGTGGTCGATGTGGAAGATGCGCGACTGGTGCTCGGTGTTACTGCTGGGCAAATCAATCTGCTGCATAAACTTCCCCCTTCTGCGCCAACGGAAGAGAGGCCTCAGGCCGATTTTCAGGCGGTAATGAAAAATTTACTTAAGCAAAGCGGGAGAGCCTGATGCATCGTCTGTTGTCTGTCGCACCGGTCCTTCTCTGGCTGCTTACTCCCCTCGCCTTTGCTCAACTGCCTGGCATCACCAGCCAGCCGCTGCCTGGCGGTGGACAAAGCTGGTCGCTCCCGGTGCAGACGTTGGTGTTTATCACCTCGCTGACGTTTATTCCGGCAATTTTACTGATGATGACCAGCTTCACCCGCATCATCATTGTTTTTGGTTTATTGCGTAACGCGCTGGGAACGCCCTCCGCGCCGCCCAACCAGGTATTGCTGGGGCTGGCGCTATTTTTGACCTTTTTTATTATGTCTCCGGTAATCGACAAAATTTATGTCGACGCATATCAGCCATTCAGTGAAGAGAAAATCTCAATGCAGGAGGCGCTGGAAAAAGGGGCGCAGCCGCTGCGTGAGTTTATGCTGCGTCAGACCCGCGAGGCGGATTTAGGATTGTTTGCCAGACTGGCAAATACCGGCCCCTTGCAGGGACCAGAAACCGTACCGATGCGCATTTTGCTGCCGGCCTACGTGACCAGCGAGCTGAAAACCGCATTCCAGATAGGCTTCACGATTTTTATTCCTTTTTTGATTATCGACCTGGTGATCGCCAGCGTGTTGATGGCGTTGGGGATGATGATGGTCACCCCAGCCACCATTGCTCTGCCGTTTAAACTGATGCTGTTTGTGCTGGTGGATGGCTGGCAATTGCTGGTCGGTTCGCTGGCGCAAAGCTTTTACAGCTAGAGAGGCAAAATGACACCTGAATCGGTCATGATGATGGGGACAGAAGCGATGAAAGTCGCGCTGGCACTGGCTGCCCCGCTGCTACTGGTGGCACTGGTCACTGGCCTTATCATCAGCATTTTGCAGGCTGCCACGCAGATTAACGAAATGACGCTGTCGTTTATTCCGAAAATCATCGCCGTATTTATCGCTATTATTATTGCCGGACCGTGGATGCTCAACCTGTTGCTGGATTACGTTCGTACCTTGTTCACTAATCTGCCGTATATCATCGGGTAGTCAGGGCTATGTTGCAGGTGACAAGCGATCAATGGCTTTCCTGGTTAAGCCTGTATTTCTGGCCATTACTGCGCGTGCTGGCGCTCATTTCTACCGCACCCATTTTGAGCGAACGCAGCGTACCGAAACGGGTAAAGCTGGGGCTCGCAATGATGATCACGTTTGCCGTTGCTCCAGCAATACCCGCCAACGATGTTCCCGTTTTTTCGTTCTATGCCCTATGGCTGGCGGTACAGCAAATCCTGATTGGCATTGCCCTTGGCTTTACCATGCAATTTGCCTTTGCCGCTGTGCGAACCGCTGGCGAAATTATCGGCTTGCAAATGGGGCTGTCATTTGCGACGTTTGTCGATCCTGCCAGCCATCTCAATATGCCCGTCTTAGCGCGCATTATGGATATGCTGGCGCTATTGCTGTTCCTGACATTTAACGGGCATTTATGGTTGATTTCGCTGCTGGTCGATACCTTTCACACCTTGCCTATTGGTGGCGAACCGTTGAACAGCAATGCATTTCTGGCACTCACCAAAGCCGGGAGTTTAATTTTCCTTAACGGTATGATGCTGGCGTTACCGCTCATTACCCTGTTGTTGACGCTGAATCTGGCATTAGGGTTACTGAATCGTATGGCCCCGCAATTATCAATTTTTGTTATTGGCTTTCCATTAACATTGACTGTCGGCATTTCATTAATGGCGGCATTAATGCCGTTAATTGCTCCTTTTTGCGAACATTTATTTAGTGAAATTTTCAATTTATTGGCAGATATTATCAGCGAACTTCCTGTAATATGATTCCCTAATGTTTATCTTGTTATCCTAAGGATTATCCGAAAAATATTACCAGAGAACATCTTCCAGGATACTCCTGTGGCGAAATATTTGTTTTAACCTCACTCACATATCGCAACATTTACTTTACTTTAAGACAATTCCAGGCAAATTATACAACACTTTACGGGATAGTAAGTCCGCCTGAAAAATCGCGAGAATGGCGCATTAGGTGACCCATGTTGTTCCGTTTAGTCATGATGAAATATTCAGGTAAGGGGAATTATCGTTACGCATTGAGTGAGGGTATGCCATGTCAACGATTATTATGGATTTATGTAGTTACACCCGACTAGGTTTAACCGGGTATTTGTTGAGCAGAGGGGTTAAAAAAAGAGAAATCAACGACACCAAAACCGTTGATGACCTTGCCATAGCTTGTGATTCACAGCGCCCTTCAGTGGTGTTTATTAATGAGGACTGTTTTATCCACGATGCTTCTAACAGTCAACGTATCAAGTACATCATTAATCAACATCCCAATACGTTATTTATCGTTTTTATGGCAATTGCCAATGTTCATTTTGATGAATATCTATTGGTCAGAAAAAATTTATTGATCAGTTCCAAATCGATTAAACCGGAATCTCTCGATGATATCCTTGGCGATATTCTGAAAAAAGAGACAACGATGGCCAGTATTTTAAATATGCCAACGTTATCATTAAGCCGGACCGAATCGAGTATGTTGCGAATGTGGATGGCCGGCCAGGGAACGATTCAGATATCCGATCAAATGAATATTAAAGCCAAGACCGTTTCATCGCACAAAGGCAATATTAAACGTAAGATCAAAACACATAATAAACAGGTTATCTACCATGTCGTCCGACTGACGGATAATGTGACAAATGGTATTTTTGTCAACATGCGCTAGGGCATACTGACTGGTGGTATACCACCAGTCAGGTTGACAGAAATTACTCTGCTTTCTCCACAAAGATACCATCCTGATGCCCTGCTTCATTAAAGAACCAGATGCCGAGCGGGTAGTCTTCCAGCGAAACCAGGTACATTGTGCCTTCACTAAACTCCTCAACTGCCAGTACCACGCCAGGACGACGCGGACCGCCATCCGTTTTGACTGTTACCCGATCATTCACCTTCATCGTTTTCCTCCTGTGGCTTTGTGCCAGTGTAGAACAATTTCGTTTTTCTGACAGCGCCGGATGCGTGCGAGTGCTGATTTTCTCGACGGTCTATACTTAAGAGATGCCTGGCGGACTTAACGACTGGCGGCAACAACAGAGTAACGGTTGCGAGGAAAGATGATGAAAACCGCAAAAGAGTACAGCGATACCGCAAAACGTGAGGTCAGCGTCGATGTCGATGCCCTGCTGGCGGCGATCAATGAAATTAGCGAAAGCGAAGTTCATCGCAGCCAGAACGACTCAGAACACGTTAGCGTCGATGGACGTGAATATCATACATGGCGTGAATTAGCAGATGCCTTCGAACTGGATATTCATGACTTCAGCGTCTCTGAAGTGAATCGCTGAATGCATCAATAAAAAAATCCCGACCCTGAGGGGGTCGGGATCAAACTTGCTTAAGCAAGAAGCACTTAAAAAATTCGTTACACCAGGAAATCTGATGTGTTCATCACCTTATCCGCAATTTTTTTCGCTGACAAGAAAATATTCGTGTTATGAATGATTAACGCCACTAATGAATAGAAATGTGATGCGCGTCACCCCTTGGGGGCTCTGGCGTCAACGGGATCGCTCCCGAAAAAATCATCTTTGATAATTTGTGCTGTTTTGACAAACATTCTGGTAAGGGGAGTACTACGCGACCATGCTTTCAATTCAACAACCATTACTGGTTTTTACCGATCTTGATGGCACCCTGCTGGATAGTCACAGTTATGACTGGCAACCGGCAGCCCCCTGGCTCACCCGTTTACGGGAAGCGAACGTTCCCGTCATTCTCTGTAGCAGTAAAACCTCAGCAGAAATGCTCTACCTGCAAAAAACGTTGGGGCTACAAGGCTTGCCGCTGATTGCCGAGAATGGCGCAGTGCTCCAGCTTGCTGAGCAATGGCAGGATATAGACGGTTTTCCACGCATCATCTCAGGTATTACTCATAGCGAAATCAGCCGGGTATTAAATGCGCTGCGCGAGAAAGAACACTTCAAATTCACCACCTTTGATGACGTTGATGATACAACCATCGCGGAATGGACTGGCTTAAGCCGTAGCCAGGCAGCACTGACGCAGTTGCATGAGGCTTCGGTCACACTTATCTGGCGCGATAGTGACGAGCGAATGGCACAATTTACCGCTCGTCTGAATGAACTGGGCTTGCAGTTTGTGCAAGGTGCGCGTTTCTGGCATGTGCTGGATGCCTCTGCCGGGAAAGATCAGGCAGCCAACTGGATCATTACGGCATATCAACAAGCAAGCGGCAAACGTCCGACCACGCTCGGCTTAGGCGATGGCCCAAATGATGCACCATTACTGGAAGTGATGGATTACGCGGTGATCGTAAAAGGGCTAAACCGGGAAGGCGTGCATTTGCAGAATGAAGATCCGGCCCGTGTCTGGCGGACACAGCAAGAAGGACCGGAAGGCTGGCGCGAAGGGCTGGATCACTTTTTCACGGCCAGCTAAGGACTATCGCTCGCGCAGACCCGATTACGCCCCGCTTGTTTTGCAATATACAACCGCCGGTCGGCCAGAGACTGTAATTGTTCAAAATCATAATCGCCGGTTTCCTCGCTGCTACTTACCCCCAGCGATGCACTGATGCGTACGGTCGTGCTCCTGGCGATCAACATCTCTTTTTCATTTAACTTCAGGCGAATACGTTCGGCAACTTCCGTTGCCTGCGCCAGGTTAGCGCCAGGCAGTATCACACAAAACTCCTCGCCGCCCACTCGGCCTGCAACGTCCTGTGAACGCAATGAACGACCGATTAATCCGGCTGCATGCGACAGCACACGATCGCCCGCCTGATGACCAAAGCGGTCATTAATCGCTTTAAAATGGTCAAGGTCGACCTGTATGACAGAAAATGGATGTTTGTGTATCTGACACAATTTGGCAAGCGGACGCGCTTTTTCGAACAATGCGCCACGGTTATACAAGCGCGTTAAGGTGTCATGCCACGCCTGCCACTGCAACGAGCTTTGCAGGACATACATATTGCTGACCATCCGACGAATCACATACCAGGAGATTAGTAACATCGTCGTAAAGAGCACCCACAGAAGAGTTAAAGCAATGCTGATGCTGCCGAAATCACCACGCACACCTTCACTAAGCGTATGAATGCGCACCAATGCGCCGTCAAAATGATCCAGTCGCGCCCAACTAACATAGCGACTGTTCATCCTGAGTCCGCCGCGCGTATCGTGTTCCATAGCCTGCGCCAGAGATGCCAGCTCTCGAGGATCAAAGAGATCCTCCGCCGAGTGTTCCGGGTTAGAGGAGGTCAATAATTTCAGTTTACTGTCGTAAAGCTGATATTCTCCATCCAGCTTTTTATCAATCGCGTTTTTTAGAAATTGCTGCATCGAGCGCACAGGGATACTCATCCCCAACACGCCATACCAGTAATTATTACTGTCGACCGGTACGCTTACGGTGACTTGCGGTTCAGTAACATTGTTATGGTCATGCACAGAGGTAAACCAACGTACGGCACGTTGACGATTTTCTCGTTCTGATTGGCCGATAAACCAGGGTTGTGTGACAAATTCGTAGTAACGCGCAGGGACATATCGGGTAAACAACGTAGGCTGCGTCGAAACGTAAAATCCGGCGCGTGAGACATACATCGCCTGGTCAACCATCGAAGATGAGTTGTGCGCCAGTCGCAGTAAGTAGCCGACTTCCAGCGCGGCGGTAATTTCATTGTTGAGTGATTCATTTTCGCGAGAAAGCTGATTTCCCTCGCGCACTAACGCATCCGAGACACCGTTTACCGCCAGGGTGCGTCGTCTGTTGAGTTCAATTTGCCAGGCGTGCTCGTCGCGGTGTTGTTCAAACTCGATAACCGCGTTTCGCATAGAGGTGAAATCCAGCGGCGCAACAAGGGCTTCACGCATTCCATTACGCAAAAAAATCAGTTTATCGACGTTATATTGCAATTGCTTGTCGAGCGCGTTGGCAACGTTTTCCAGATGATTACGCTGGCTTGAGATATATGCGTCTTCCAGCACCACGACTTCACGCCAGGTGAGCAAAGTGGAAAAGATCAACACCACGATAAAGCAGAGATTAACGATATGACCTGGCCCCAGACGGCGCGCGAGTTTTTTTAGCCAGCTCTGGTTTTCCATTTTTGTCTCGTGCAACACCCTGACGACTCCCAACCTGCTTTTTTATGATTCTGGCATAACCTGGCGATAGCGTACCGCCAAACAACAATTTTTTTATAACGTAGGCATGATAAGGTGCGCCAGCGTCGCATCAAGCATTCAGTGTTTACGTCAGCAAAACAGCCGGATGCGGCGTGAACGCCTTATCCGGCCTGCTTTTGATTAATTGCACACTTTCAAACTTCTTCCGACGAACAACTCCCCTCCCCCGGAACAAGCTCGGTTTCATGAAAGGCTTCCCGTTTGACACCGTAACCGTCATACCAACGGCACTCAACCATACCGCTGGAATATCCGGTGACAATCATCCGCTGGCCGCCCTCTTTAGATGTGACTTCCTCACTAACCATAAAGCTCATACTCGCCTCCTTTTTTCGAGTGAAACTTGTTCACCTTAGTCGAGGATGGCGAATTTTGCATAATAGCCAATGTGAATTTTAATGTGCCTGGCCGCGCATTTTCGCTACCATTTTCACTCCCAGCACCACGATGCCACCAATGATAAATCCAAGAATCAGATTTAAAACAGTCGGTAATATCATCGCCACCAGCGCGTTCTGCTGTCCGGCAAAATGTTCAATGGCATGATGCAGCGGCGCGACGCCATGTACCACAATGCCGCCACCAACCAGGAACATCGCCAGCGTGCCGACAATCGATAACGCTTTCATCAGCCAGGGCGCGATAACCAACAGCCCCTTACCCAACGCCTGCATTAGCGTACTGGACTTTTCTGCCAGCCAGTAGCCCAGGTCATCGATCTTGACGATAATCCCCACCAGGCCATACACGCCTATCGTGACCACCAGAGCAATCCCTGAGAGCACCAGCACCTGATTAATTAGCGGCGCTTCCGCCACAATACCGAGCGTTATGGCGACAATTTCCGCAGACAAAATAAAATCGGTGCGAATAGCCCCTTTAATTTTGTCCTTTTCAAACTTGAGCGGGTCTTGCGCCGCCAGTTTTTCCAGACGCTGCTGACTCTGCGCCGGGTCCTCTTTGTGCTTACGCGCCTCTAGCATATGTAGTACTTTCTCTACCCCTTCAAAGCAGAGAAACGCACCACCAATCATCAGCAGTGGCGTAATTGCCCACGGGATAAATGCACTGATAATCAGCGCCAGCGGCACCAGAATCACTTTGTTGATTAGCGATCCTTTCGCCACGCCCCAAACCACAGGAAGTTCCCGGTTGGCACGCACGCCTGAAACTTGTTGCGCATTGAGCGACAAGTCATCCCCTAATACACCGGCGGTTTTCTTCGCCGCCAGCTTGCCCATCACGGAGATATCGTCCAGCAATGTGGCGATATCATCGAGCAACGTTAGTAAACTACTCCCGGCCAAAAGCATTCCCTCTCATTTTTATCGTTGAAGGGCGTAAGTATGAAGCAAAAACAGCAGCTCTGATACATGCTTCACAGGTCAACATTTTTTTAACAATTAAGTGCAATTATATCTCTCGCCAGCAGAATGATTTTCACGTTTACTATGAACCACCTTTTTATTTCCGCCGTGAGGGATTATGCGTTTCCGCCAGTTGTTACCGCTTTTTGGCGCGCTGTTTGCGTTGTATATCATTTGGGGCTCGACCTATTTTGTCATTCGGATTGGCGTTGAAAGCTGGCCACCCTTAATGATGGCGGGGGTCCGATTTTTGGCAGCAGGTATTTTATTGATGGCATTTTTACTCCTGCGTGGGCATAAATTGCCACCACTACGTCCCCTGCTCAACGCCGCGCTTATTGGCCTGTTATTGCTGGCTGTCGGTAACGGTATGGTGACGGTTGCCGAACATCAAAACGTCCCTTCCGGCATTGCCGCCGTGGTGGTGGCAACGGTGCCGCTCTTTACTCTGTGCTTCAGTCGCCTGTTTGGCATTAAAACGCGCAAACTGGAATGGGTGGGTATCGCCATTGGGCTTGCCGGGATCATCATGCTCAATAGTGGCGGTAATTTAAGCGGCAACCCGTGGGGCGCGATTATGATTTTAATCGGCTCGATTAGCTGGGCGTTTGGTTCGGTTTATGGCTCGCGCATAACCTTACCGGTGGGAATGATGGCAGGTGCCATTGAGATGCTGGCGGCAGGCGTAGTGTTATTGATCGCGTCGATGATTGCGGGTGAAAAACTGACAGCAGTTCCTTCGCTTTCAGGTTTCCTGGCTGTTGGATATCTGACGCTTTTTGGCTCGATCATCGCCATCAACGCTTATATGTATTTAATCCGCAATGTCAGTCCGGCCCTCGCCACCAGTTACGCCTACGTTAACCCCGTAGTCGCAGTATTGCTGGGTACGGGACTGGGTGGCGAAACGCTGTCGAAGATTGAATGGCTGGCGCTGGGAGTGATTGTCTTCGCAGTGGTACTGGTCACGTTGGGGAAATATCTCTTTCCGGCTAAACCCGTTGTTGCGCCAGTTATTCATGATGCATCAAGCGAGTAAATGAATCCCCAGAGTGTCGATCTGCGCGCTGGCGCCCTCGCCGCAGATCCACTCTTCCAGACGCTCGGCAAGCGCCGCGTCGGTTAATTTCTCCCGCCCGCGTAACGCACATTCCCAGACAATCAGTACACGCCAGCCGAGCTCCTGCAAACGGCTGATATCACGCCGATCGCGCTCGACATTTTTACCTATCTTCTCCAGCCAAAAATCTGTTCGCGTGGCGGGGACTTTAAACAGATAGCAATGGTGATGGTGCCAGAAGCAACCGTGGGCAAATATCACACAGCGAAATTCATCAAGGACAAAATCCGGACGTCCGGGAAGATTGGCCTCCTGAACACGAAACGCCAGTCCCTGCTCAGTTAACAGGCTGGCGAGACGTTTCTCGATTGCTGTATCGCGCGTGGCAATCGCGCGCATATTTTTGCTGCGTGTGGCCTTATCGTGAACGTCGGCCATGTTGTGTTTCTCGCTGACGCAACGCCACCGCCTGTTTGATTTTTGGCTCAAGCAGTTTTGCCACCGCGGCAAAGACCGGTACTACCACCGAATTACCGAACTGACGATAGGCCTGAGTGTCGGAAACCGGAATACGGAATTTCGCTTCTCCCGGCGCTTCAAAGCCCATCAGACGCGCACATTCGCGAGGTGTTAATCTACGTGGGCGATGTTGCTGATTCTGCGGATCGTCAAAGTCTTTCTCACCTGTCGCCATATCCCAGCCGCGATCGATTAAGATTTCTGCGCCATCTTTATAATAACGGGCAGAAAGCGTACGCGTGACACATTGCGGATTGTTCGGATAAACCATCCCATAACCAAAGCCGTTACCGCGTGCCTGATGCTTTTTCGCATAGCGATAGAGATACTTCCACAACACCGGCGTCAGGATATATTTCGCTTCGACCATCGGATCCAGCAGCTGCGCCAGCGTCACGCGCTGCGCCGGGAAACAATCGCTAATGTTACTAAGGGTGAAATCTTCTTTCAGATTAAGATCGCGACGGAAGCCAACCAGCACGATACGTTCTCGGTGCTGCGGTAGAAAATGTTTGCCGTCGATGATTTTCGGATCGTCCGGGCCGTTATCTTCTGCATCGGCAACGTCATAACCCAGTTCGTCCAGCGTCTGCATAATGATGCGGAACGTTTTCCCCTTGTCGTGGCTTTTCAGGTTTTTGACGTTTTCGAGCACAAAAATCGCCGGACGCCGAGCGTCGATAATGCGCACCACATCAAAGAACAGCGTGCCCTGGGTATCGCAGGCAAAACCATGCGCCCGCCCAAGCGAATTCTTTTTCGATACACCAGCCAATGAAAACGGCTGGCAAGGAAAACCGGCCAGTAAAACATCGTGTTCAGGAATGTGCTGACGGATATGTTCCGCCGCCGCTTCATCACTCACGCCCTCTTTATGGCTCAGAGTTATGTCGCGGATATCTTCATTAAAATGATGCGTCGCCGGGTCGCAATAATGATTGGCTTTATAGGTACGCACCGCATGTTTATTCCATTCACTGGTAAAGACGCACTGTCCGCCAATCGATTCAAAACCGCGACGGATGCCGCCAATTCCGGCAAAGAGATCGATAAAGCGAAAGGCATAACGCGGATGATGTGCCGGTGGCTTGGGTAGCAACGTTTGCAGGTGCGCGAACTCGTTATCACTTAAACGGTGCCATACCGAGTCATTCGCCAGCGCACGTTTTAAAATCGCCGCGCTCCAGTGGTTCTCACCCACGCCATTAAGTTGCGCCACCAGCGTTTTAACATCATAAATTTGCAGCAGTTTCTCCAGCATTGCCTGTGCGGCATTCCCGGTGCTGTATGAATCGGTTACTGAAATATTTTCCTGCATAAATTTAACCGGCCATATGAGATGGCCGACAGGTTAACATAATTACATCGGTTTAGGGCCACGCGCTCAGTTAGCTGGCGAAAACGTATCAATCACGTTGTGATCGATACTTTCATTCTCCCCCGCCAGTTCGGCACTGAGTTTAGCCATAAACGTTACTAAAAATTGGGCGTTGTGCTGCGCCAGCTGTTTGCCTTTTGTCGTTTGCATAGTTTGCGGCAGCTTCAGCAACTTGGTCTGGAAATGATCAAGCGCATAGCGTTTATCATCGAGCGGGCGATGTTGAGCGAACGGATCTTCGCCATCAAACAGCGCCACGCCCAACGCGCCTGAAACCGCAAACACACGCGCCAGGCCAATCGCGCCTAAGGCCTCCAGCCGGTCCGCATCCTGGACGATTTTAGCTTCCATCGTTAAGGGCGTGATTTGCGCACTAAAACTGTGTGCGGCAATGGCATGACAAACGGCCTCGATTTTCTCCGCCGGAAATTGCACGAACTCTTCACACAGCAGGCGACGCGTCTCTTCTGCTGCCAGTATTGAAGATTGCTGCCGTTGGGGATGATTTTTCGCCAGGCTCACGATGTCATGAAAATAACAGGCGGTTAAAATCACCAGCATATCAACGTCTTCATCTACCGCCAGTTTTTGTGCTGTTGCCCAGACGCGGCGAAAATGACACAGGTCATGGGCCGCATCCTGGTGCTGATGATGACTTTTCAACCAGTTCTCGAACTGTGCCTGCCAGTGTGGTAAGTCCATATGCGCTCCGTTGCCAAAGAGTCACAACCTTAGCAGTTTTCATTCATAGCGTCTGCTACGCGCATGACGAGGTCGGGTATACCAGGCAATGCCGCCTAACAACGCCCCGACCAGGGCCATAAACAAAAATCCCACTAATGCACCTAACCACTTTCCCGCGGTAGAGCCTAAATCACTTTCAAATCCCGACACAGGGGCCTCAGGGATGCGGCTCATTACCCAGATGTAACGTGCCATTGCCCAGACAAAATAGCCACACCATGTATAGAAAGCCCACAAGGCCAATTTACCGCCAGGGCTGCGAGAGAGTCTCTCTTCCATCTTTGTCGAACCGTATTCCATTTTGAGATAACCCGGAAAATTCAAACTTAGCATTAGTATGTGATAAAAATCACATTTTTCCATATTGAATGCGCCAGTCAAGACTCACTCATTTTTTGAGCAAATATATAAAACTTAACCAGTGAAATTATTTGCAAGAAAAACAAGTCAGGAGGCATTTGTTTTTCATTTAAGCACTATTGATTAATTCATATTTTGAATATATTGAAATCGAATTCAATTATACCTTTTTTATTTTCTGTGTCATGATAACGACGATATTAGCCTTTTATCGTCTTGTTTATATTTTTTGGGCCGGCATGATGCCGGCTTTTTTTATGCATTCATTAATGTGCAGCAGATCACACTACGTCTTTAGCTCAGCAATCATTGATGCGCCCTATCTTTTCACAAAACCAATAACACATTGATATATATGCATAAATATCATGAATATTTATATCTAAAATTCATAGATTTGAATTATATTAAATAGAATAGAAACATCTTGAAATCTTTTAAATACATTTGTTACATGTAATCTTTAAAATAAAATGAACTTCATAGAATAGTATCCAAATGTGCTTTTTTTTGGATAACGGCACTTATTGATATATTCATGAAGATTATAATCACAAGGGAATACATAATGAAAAGAAAAGTTCTGGCAATGCTGGTCCCGGCGTTATTAGTTGCTGGCGCAGCAAATGCGGCTGAAATTTATAATAAGAATGGCAATAAAGTTGAGCTATACGGCAAGATGGTTGGTGAGCGCATCCTGACCGACCGCGAACATGGCGAAAAGAGTGACAACTCACAAGATACCTCTTATGCACGTGTAGGTGTGAAAGGCGAAACTCAGATCAACTCTGAACTGACTGGTTACGGTCAGTTTGAACTTGACCTGGAAGCATCAAACAGACACAACCCTGATCAGACCCGCCTGGCTTATGCTGGTTTAAGTTACAAAGATTTTGGCTCATTCGACTATGGTCGTAATGTCGGTGTCGCGTACGATGCTGAAGCATTTACTGATATGTTTGTTGAGTGGGGTGGTGACTCATGGGCAGGCACTGACCTGTTTATGACCAACCGTACCAACGGTGTTGCAACCTATCGTAACACTGATTTCTTCGGCGCGGTCGAAGGTCTGAATTTTGCTCTGCAATATCAGGGTAAAAATGAAGGTTCAGGTAACTACAAATCAAATGGCGATGGCCATGGTTTATCTGCAACTTACACTATTGACGGTTTCTCATTTGCTGGTGCTTATGCAAACTCTGACCGTACTGATTTCCAATCTGGGGACGGTAAAGGTGAAAGAGCTGAAGTTTGGGCGCTGTCAACAAAATATGACGCCAACAACGTCTATGCTGCTGTTATGTACGGTGAATCTCACAACATGAATTCCGACGACGGTGATGTTGTGAACAAAACGCAGAACTTCGAAGCTGTACTGCAATACCAGTTCGACTTCGGTCTGCGTCCATCCATCGGTTATTCATACTCTAAAGCACTGGATGTAGCAGGTTATAAAGATTCTGATCGTCTGAACTACATTGAAATCGGTACTTGGTATTACTTCAATAAGAACATGAACGTATATACCGCTTATCAGATCAACCTGCTTGATAAGAGTGATTATGTTCTCGCTCATGGACTGAATACCGACGATCAACTCGCAGTTGGTATCGTCTACCAGTTCTAATCAGCCAACTCGCCGCGGCGCGTTACTGTAAAACATAATACCAGCCTGAGTTTGTCCTTTTATCAAGCTCAGGCTTTTTTATATTCACATCAAATCACCAACAGCGGCACGCTAAACTGCCGTAGTATGTCGATAAAACTCAATTCCTGTGTAGTTCCCAGCACAATAACATCAGCCAGTTGCTGTTCAGCAAGTTCCTTCATCCCTTCCGGAAGAGTGCCGAAATGAACATACGTATGAATAAATCCTTCAGGCAAAACCAGTTGTGCTGCCATATGAGCTAAACGTCCCAAAGCCCGACCACGTAGCGCTTCTTTAAAACGGCACATGTCAGAAACATACCCACGCTCGAGAACTCTTAAATATTCCGGTATAAAGCCAAGTAAGTGAACATGCCCAGAAGAAACATTGGCGAAAAATTGCGCATGTAAAAAAGCTTGCTCTCTATCATCCCGAGAAAAGACATTCACCGGAATAACAATATTTCGGTACATAGGTAATCCCTGAAAAAAAATCAATATTAATCAACTGCACTTGAATTATTAGTGCATATTTTTAATACTATATTTATGTCATTATCTTTGGAAAAATTATCGTTACTGCCCCACTTTAGTCTCCAACCCATCCCCACTGACAAATTGTGCAAAGAGTACATCTGATGACAAGTAATTAATCATATCTGTCATCAGTTAAACCTTAATCTGGATCATTATTCTTTCGCGATAATCTCTCGTACCAGACAGTTTTACGATTATTTTTTGCTAATAATCTCACTCTGTTAACTTAAACTCTGATCGCATGGTCAGAGTAGATTCATTTCTTCAACATTTACCTGTCTTAAGCAGACCTCAGGCGAATAATCCTATTATCGACACATCTGGCACTGCTCTGAGCATCAGCTGAGCACAAAAAATCACCACTGTTAAAAATCGTGCTATCCAGAGAGTCACATCGTGATTTCTGAAAAGTAGACTAAAATAAATTAACTTCAATCTCTCCCACTTTAGCAATAAGGAAATATTGGCATGAATAATATTCAACATAAGTGCAGAATAATCATCGTACATTCTCCACTCACATACCGCTTTAGGTATATTGACGCCACTTTCCAATCTGGTTAAAAATAGCAACCAGCTCAGTCGCGAATATAGTGACTAACCTACATAAGTAACAACAAGGAATACACTATGACTGTTCATAAAAGTAAGACTCCGCAAATTGATATGGCTGAAGATAATGCTTTCTTCCCGTCAGAATATTCGTTAGGCCAATATACCAGCCCGATTTCTGATCTTGATGGGGCAGACTATCCAAAACCGTATAGCGGAAAGCAAAAAGTTCTGGTAATTGCGGCCGATGAACGCTACTTGCCAACCGATAATGGTAAGCTCTTCTCAACAGGAAACCATCCGATTGAAACGCTGCTGCCGTTATATCATCTACATTCTGCTGGTTTCGAGTTCGAGGTTGCGACGCTTTCTGGCCTGATGACAAAATTTGAATATTGGGCGATGCCGCATAAAGATGAAAAAGTGATGCCATTCTATGAGCAGCACAAATCTCTGTTCCGCAATCCGAAAAAATTGGCAGACGTTGTCGCCAGTCTCAACGCAGACAGCGAATACGCAGCAATCTTTGTTCCTGGAGGTCATGGTGCACTCATTGGTTTGCCAAAAAGCAAAGACGTGGCTGCCGCTCTGAAGTGGGCTATTGAAAATGACCGTTTTGTTATCTCCCTTTGCCACGGTCCGGCAGCCTTTCTGGCGCTACGCCACGGTGATAACCCATTAGATGGTTATTCAATTTGCGCATTCCCTGACGCGGCAGACAAGCAAACGCCAGAGATTGGCTATATGCCGGGTCATCTGACCTGGTACTTCGGTGAAGAACTGAAGAAAATGGGCATGAACATCATCAATGATGATATTACCGGCCGGGTACACAAAGATCGTAAACTTTTAACCGGTGACAGTCCTTTCGCAGCAAATGCGTTAGGTAAACTGGCCGCACAGGAGATGCTGGCCGCATACGTAGGTTAATCGGCTAACACTTATTGTGGAATAAAAAGTGGGGGTAACTCTCCCCCACTTAACAAACATGAAAACGACCACCTCAATTACTGACTTTTTAACGCTTCTTTTACCTTCACTTTACGCCCCCCAGACAGAATGATAATTTACAATAATGATTAATACATAAATAATAAATATACAATATATTCCACGTTGTTATTTATCGATTTCAGAAATTAATCATTTCTGATAAACTTCAGCGTGTTTTAACCAGAATGGAAGCGAGGTTGGAAATGTCATTTGTATCAATTTTTAGACGTATTGCATTTGCTTATTTTGATTATCGCTGTAAAGATACTGATATTGCAAAAAGTGAATTTGTAGTTATTCATATCCCCGATCAAATTGGGGATGCAATGGCTGTTTACCCAATAATCAGGTCGCTTGAACTGCATAAAATAAAACACTTGTTAATTGTTACATCAACAATGAATAAATCTGTTTTTGAGGCACTACATCTGGAACAGACAAAATTAACATTAGTCACTATGACAATGCAGGATCATGCCAGTTATAAAGAAATAAAAAAACTAACGAAAAACATAAAGGAACAATACGGAACGCCTGATCTTTGCATTGAAGCAATGCGCAAGAAAAACCTGAAGACGATGTTGTTTATTAATCAGTTACGAGCCAGTACAAATTTACAGGTTGTAGGTTTAACGATGAAATGTTATTCCCCGATATGTAAATTGGCGTCGAAAATGGATCAGTCACTTCGTGCGCCAGTACCGCTGACATGGGCCTTCATGATGCGAGAAGTAGGATTTCCCTCGACCCCGCCATTATTTGAGTTACCCCTTAGCGAAATAGTAATAAATGAAGTACGTTATGAGATGCATTCATTAGGCTCATATATTGCTCTTAATTTAGAAGGTAGTGTACAAGAGAGAACATTTTCATTAGCAATGGCACAAAAAATTATCGAGGCGATTAAAAAACACTCAGACATGCCAATTGTCATTGTTCATGGTCCGAAAGGTTCGGAAACAGCCGTAGGACTAACCCGGCATTTTGACAATGTTTATCATTTGTCGTTATCACCTTCAATAATGCGGTCTGCAGCGATCATAAGAGATGCCTTCCTCGCAATAACGCCAGACACATCTATTTTACATATGGCAAGTGCTTATAATGTTCCTGTCATCGCCGTATATGCTGATTATAAGACTCGCTGGCCTGCCATGGCAGATATTTCAGAGACGATTGTGGTAGGAAAAGCTATTGATCATCTAAATTTGGATGAATTCAGCAATACGCTGAAAAGAATTATCGCTAAAATTTCAATCACAGCGTAATGAAAGCTCTTAAAAAATTCAAACAATAAAGCACGTTTGCAGAAAAGCAAAAAGCCCGCTCGAAAGCAGGCTTTTTTGAATTTGGCTCCTCTGACTGGACTCGAACCAGTGACATACGGATTAACAGTCCGCCGTTCTACCGACTGAACTACAGAGGAATCGTGAGAACGAGGCGAATATTACTGAGCTGCGCCGCGAGTGTCAACACTAAAATTCGCAAGTCATTTCAATCGGTTAATTAAGCAACAAAAATTATATTTAATGAACATTTGGTACTGAATCCGCATCTCGCCCATTGGCATTTCTTAGCCTTTGTAATGGATCTTGCTTATAAAATTGGCAGAACCGTTGCCACAGCGAGGGGAAGCGTGGAGCAAAAAGCTCCGGTGCACTAAAAAAGTATTCGGAAAGCACGGCAAAACATTCCGCAGGATCACTGGCAGCATAAGCATCGATGCTGGAGGCATTTTCACCCACTAACTCAATTTCTTCCTGAATGTTGTCCATTGCCGCATGAAGATCGTGTTCCCAGCCAGCGACCTCACGTAAGGAAATAAAGGGAACCCCACTGGCGCGATCGCCATTTCGGGTATCCAGTTTATGTGCAACTTCGTGGATGATCAGATTAAAGCCCGAGGCATCGAAAGAATCTTGTATATCGAGCCAGTTCAGCACGATTGGGCCTTGCTGCCAGCTTTGTCCTGATTGAACGATGCGTTGATTATGCACCAGTCCTATATCGTCTTCCCATTCATCGTCTACCACAAATGGCGCAGGGTAAATTAGCACTTCATGAAAACCATCCAGCCATTCCAGTCCAAGCTCGAGGACAGGCAAACAGAAAAGTAAGGCGATGCGGCAACTATTCAATGTATCAAGTTCAAATCCTTGTAGCGGGACCAGTCTTTTTTGCTGCAAAAAACGTTCGGCAAGAGTGGCGAGTTTGCTTTGCTCCTGCTCTGTCAGACATGTCAAAAGAGGTATCGCCAGAGCGTCCTTCCATGGGAGCGTATCTTCATGATCTGTTTCTTGTACTTTCCAGGGCCACTTAATCATCGTTTTGCTCGCAAACTCGTCACTTGAACAAAATTGCACGGACAGGGACTGTTAAAATGCCAAAATTCCTGGCATCATTGCAACCATCTGAACGGAGAGATGCCGGAGCGGCTGAACGGACCGGTCTCGAAAACCGGAGTAGGGGCAACTCTACCGGGGGTTCAAATCCCCCTCTCTCCGCCAATCATTCAATCAATTAGCTCACCTGGTGTCAGTGACACAAATCCCATTAGGAAAATTCAAAAAACTCCATCAGAGAAAAATACCATCAGACGAATATGGGTTCCCGCTTAGCGTTCACATTTTTCTGCACAACGCGGGTGGAAATGCAACTGAACCCATAATTATGTTTCGTTTCCAGCATATTACATTTCCCCCTTCCCTGCCCTTCATCCTCATTTCCTGACATAAAAACATTTGCAGATGCTTTCTGTCGCGGTAGTCTCATAAGGTTCGTTTATAGATCGACGGCAATGTGAGTTACCTTTTCCATACTAATTATAAAAAGACAGTACAAACAGGATCACTATGGACTCCACGCTCATCTCCACGCGTCCCGATGAAGGAACGCTTTCGTTAAGTCGCGCCCGACGCGCTGCGTTAGGCAGTTTCGCGGGTGCCGTCGTCGACTGGTATGATTTTTTACTCTATGGCATTACCGCCGCACTCGTGTTTAACCGCGAGTTTTTCCCGCAGGTGAGCCCGGCAATGGGTACGCTCGCCGCATTTGCCACCTTTGGTGTCGGTTTCCTTTTCCGTCCGCTCGGTGGTGTCATTTTCGGCCATTTCGGCGACCGACTGGGGCGTAAGCGCATGTTGATGCTTACCGTCTGGATGATGGGTATCGCCACAGCATTGATCGGAATTCTCCCTTCGTTCTCAACTATTGGCTGGTGGGCACCAATTTTACTGGTGATATTGCGTGCTATTCAGGGATTTGCTGTTGGGGGCGAATGGGGAGGCGCTGCGTTGCTCTCCGTTGAAAGCGCGCCAAAAAACAAAAAAGCCTTTTACAGTAGCGGCGTACAAGTTGGTTACGGTGTAGGGTTACTCCTTTCAACCGGACTGGTTTCACTGATCAGTATGATGACAACGGACGAACAGTTTTTGAGCTGGGGTTGGCGCATTCCTTTCCTGTTTAGCATCGTACTGGTACTGGGTGCATTGTGGGTACGCAATGGCATGGAAGAGTCCGCTGAATTTGAACAACAGCAGCATAATAAAACGGCAGTGCAAAAACGTATCCCGGTTATCGAAGCTCTGTTACGACATCCTGGTGCTTTCCTTAAGATTATTGCGCTGCGACTGTGCGAGTTGCTGACGATGTATATCGTTACCGCCTTTGCACTTAACTATTCGACCCAGAATATGGGGTTGCCGCGCGAATTGTTCCTCAACATTGGTTTGCTGGTGGGTGGAATAAGCTGCCTGACAATTCCCTGCTTCGCCTGGCTTGCGGACCGCTTTGGCCGCCGCAAGGTTTATATTACAGGAGCATTAATCGGGACATTAAGCGCATTTCCTTTCTTTATGGCGCTTGAAGCACAGTCCATTTTCTGGATAGTTTTCTTCTCCATTATGCTGGCGAATATTGCGCATGATATGGTGGTTTGTGTGCAGCAACCGATGTTCACCGAGATGTTTGGTGCCAGTTATCGCTACAGCGGCGCTGGCGTCGGATATCAGGTTGCCAGCGTGGTAGGCGGTGGGTTTACACCCTTTATTGCCGCCGCTCTCATTACTTATTTTGCTGGCGACTGGTCTAGCGTTGCCATTTATTTGCTGGCTGGCTGCCTGATTTCCGCGATAACCGCTTTGTTGATGAAAAACAATCAACCCGCTTGATAGCCTGGCGAAGATCGTCAGATCTTCGCCTTACACTTTTGTTTCACATTCCTGTGACATACTATCGGAAGAGCGGTAATTGTATGGAACAGGAGAGACATATGAATAATAAGGGCTCCAGTCTGACCCCAACTCAGGCACTGGATGAACTTGAAGCGCTGTATGAGCAATCTGTAGTCGCTTTACGTAACGCCATCGGCAAATATATTCAAAGTGGCGAATTGCCTGATGAAAACGCCCGAAAACACGGTCTTTTTGTCTATCCATCGCTGACCGTAACCTGGGACGGTAGCGCAACAAACCCACCCAAAACACGCGCGTTTGGTCGTTTTACTCACGCTGGCAGCTACACCACCACCATCACCCGCCCTGCTCTCTTTCGCTCATATCTTAATGAGCAATTAACTCTGCTGTACCAGGATTATGGTGCACATATTTCCGTGCAACCTTCAGAACATGAAATTCCTTATCCCTATGTCATCGACGGCTCAGAGCTGACGCTTGATCGCTCAATGAGTGCTGGATTAACTCGCTATTTCCCGACAACCGAGCTGGCGCAAATTGGCGATGAAACGGCAGACGGCATTTATCATCCAACGGAATTTTCACCACTATCGCATTTTGATGCTCGCCGGGTCGATTTTTCCCTCGCACGGTTACGCCATTATACCGGTACACCAGTCGAACATTTTCAGCCATTCGTCTTGTTTACCAATTACACACGTTATGTGGATGAGTTTGTACGTTGGGGATGCAGTCAGATCCTTGATCCTGATAGCCCCTACATTGCCCTTTCTTGTGCTGGCGGGAACTGGATCACCGCAGAAACAGAAGCGCCAGAAGAAGCCATTTCCGACCTCGCATGGAAGAAACACCAGATGCCCGCATGGCATTTAATCACTGCCGATGGTCAGGGCATCACTCTGGTGAATATTGGTGTGGGGCCGTCAAATGCCAAAACTATCTGCGATCATCTGGCAGTGCTTCGCCCGGATGTCTGGTTGATGATTGGTCACTGCGGAGGATTACGTGAAAGTCAGGCTATTGGAGATTACGTACTTGCGCATGCTTATTTACGCGATGACCACGTTCTCGATGCGGTTCTGCCGCCCGATATTCCTATTCCAAGTATTGCTGAAGTGCAACGTGCACTTTATGACGCAACCAAACTCGTCAGCGGCAGGCCGGGTGAAGAAGTTAAACAGCGGCTACGCACTGGCACAGTAGTAACTACAGATGACAGGAACTGGGAGTTACGCTACTCGGCTTCTGCACTTCGTTTTAATTTAAGTCGCGCCGTGGCGATAGATATGGAAAGTGCCACCATTGCAGCACAAGGCTATCGTTTCCGCGTGCCATACGGGACGCTACTGTGTGTTTCAGATAAACCGTTGCATGGTGAGATTAAACTTCCTGGTCAGGCGAACCGCTTTTATGAAGGCGCAATTTCCGAGCACCTGCAAATTGGCATTCGGGCGATAGATTTGCTGCGCGCGGAAGGCGACCGACTACATTCGCGTAAATTGCGAACCTTTAATGAACCCCCATTCCGATAATAAACTTGCAACGGAAATATGACTCTCCCTGTGTCACTGATTGTGTGCACAGGGCTCCATTACATTCACCAAATAAATATACAATTGTCATTACTTTCTGATAACGACTCACCTTCATCATCGCGAAAAAATCTTAAAATCCGTTCAATCTATTACATTCAGCGAATGTAATAGATTGTGAAAAACAAGATTTCGTCAGTTGAAGGCAGAAAAACACGCAGGGATAGCGAGTTTCATGTTGGTTTTTATTATTATGTTGTGCTTTCAGAGCATAAAGCAAAAAGCCCGCTATAAAAGCGGGCTTTTCAGAAATTTGGCTCCTCTGACTGGACTCGAACCAGTGACATACGGATTAACAGTCCGCCGTTCTACCGACTGAACTACAGAGGAATCGCGAGAACGAGGCGAATATTAACGATGCCCATCCACAATGTCAAAGCCTGTTTTTTAATTTTGAATTCGTTTGCTGAAATAATCTGCGTTTTGTCGTTTATTCCGACATACATGGCTTTTTTTCATACTATTCATGCTCGGAACGAGGGTATTTCCATAGCCATCGCCCTGTAACCATTCGCCAGTAAAACAGCACGGCCCGCACGGCCCAGTCGGCAAACATCCCCATCCAGACACCAACCACGCCCCAGCCAAGCATGATCCCCAGCACATAACCGACTACCACCCGGCATCCCCACATGCTTAACATGGAAACCCACATGGCGTAGCGTGCATCTCGAGCGCCTTTAAAACCAGCAGGGAGTACCCAGGAGGCGGACCAAATAGGCATAAATAAAGCATTCAACCAAATCAGAATCACAACGACATGTTTAACCTGCGGATCCTGGGTATAAAACGACGCCATTACCCCGGCAAAGGGGGCGGTTAACCAGGCTATTGCCGTTAATCCAAGAGTGGACAGCCAGAATACATGCCGCAACTGAATTTCTGCTTGTGCTATCTGCCCTACCCCCAACCTTCGACCCGTAATGATTGTAGACGCAGAACCAAGCGCACTTCCTGGTAAATTAATAAGAGCCGCAATCGAAAAAGCGATAAAATTCCCGGCAATAACACTTGTCCCCATCCCGGCGACGAACATTTGTGTTAATAACCGTCCGCTAGTAAATAATACAGATTCCACACTTGCTGGAATGCCAATCCCCATTACTTCCCAGATAATGCTGAAATTCAATCGCTTAAAATAGCTCTTTAACGAGATCCGTAACGCAGGATTAAAACCAATCGCCAGAACCCACAAAATGGCGATTGCGCCAATATAACGTGAAATAGTTAATCCCAGCCCTGCCCCGACAATCCCCAACCCCTGCCAGGAGAAAAGACCGTATATCAATATGCCGCTGATGATAATATTAAGAATATTCAGGCTACCATTTATAAGAAGCGGTATTTTCGTATTCCCTGCGCCGCGAAGTGCTCCGCTGCCAATTAAGGTGATAGCCGCCGCAGGGTAACTGATGACTGTCAGCTCCAGATATGTCAGCGCCAGTGCTTTCACCTCCGGTGTGGCCTCACCGGCAACAAAATCGATAATTTGCTCACCAAAATGATGAATAAGCGCTGCCAACAGTACAGCAAACAATGTCATGATCACCAATGACTGCCGTGTCGCTACCCTCGCTCGCCGTCGATCACGCTTACCGAGACTAAATGCCACAACGACTGTAGTACCGAGGTCGATAGCAGCAAAAAAGGCCATAACCACCATATTGAAACTATCCGCCAACCCAACGCCTGCCATCGCATCTTTTCCCAGCCAACTGACCAGAAACGTGCTCAGTACGCCCATCAAGAGGACACAGGCATTCTCCAGAAAGATAGGAACAGCAAGCGGGGTTATCTCGCGCCAGAACAATACCTTGTAGCTCTTGCGTTTTGCGTGCCAGCGAGTGCCGTGAACAACCTGGCGTAAAGCTGAGGAGATATTCAAAACTGACCTTAATTACAGAAAGTGAAACCACATTTCAAATAATGAGGGAGATTCAGCAAAGCTGCAAAGATTTTCGCCGGCAAATTGTCTGCAAATGCAACAAACTGTTGATAGAAACGGCAAACGGTTGGGAAATTTTAAAATGGGGTTTGACAAAAGATTTTTCGCCGTTAAGATGTGCCTCAACAGCGATTCCTCTGTAGTTCAGTCGGTAGAACGGCGGACTGTTAATCCGTATGTCACTGGTTCGAGTCCAGTCAGAGGAGCCAAATTTCTGAAAAGCCCGCTTTTATTGCGGGCTTTTTGCTATATCTGATAATCAATTTCCTCTTCGCTGTTTTCCATCACTTGTCGCTTAATATCCTCAACCGACAGTCCTGCATTGCACAGTTCCAGAAAACGCCAGACATAGTTACGCTGCAGTTGCCCTCGTTTCAGTCCCAACCAGACGGTATTCGCATCGAAAAGATGGCGAGTATCCAGACGAATTAAATTCTCTTCCTCTTGTTCACCGCTGGATTGTTCGGCAACTAATCCGATCCCCAGACCGAGGGCGACGTAGGTTTTGATGACATCAGAATCCTGTGCACTCAATACAATATCTGCCAACAAACCTTTGCGGACAAATGCGTCATCAATACGCGAGCGACCAGTAATTCCCTGTCGGTAAGTGATCAACGGCCACTTCACTATTGACTCAAGCGTCAATGGCGAAATTTGCGTTAAAGGATGATCAACAGGAACAAGCAAACTATGATGCCAACGAAACCAGGGGAAAGCGACGAGTTGCGGATCATTGCTCAAACGTTCACTGGCTATGCCAATATCAGCGCCGCCGTTTTGCAGCAGTGCCGCAATTTCCTGTGGTGTCCCCTGGATAAGCTCAAGACGCACTTCAGGGAAAAGTTCGCGAAAGGCTTTAATGACCTCTGGCAAGCTGTAACGTGCCTGCGTGTGTGTCGTTGCAATAGTGAGTACGCCAGATGTGTCGTTGGTAAACAGGTCTGCAAGCCGACGAACATTACTGGCTTCATTCAGAATACGTTCTGCAATTACCAGTAATGCTTTGCCCGGTTCTGTCATGCCAAGCAGCCGTTTACCCCGGCGAACGAATATTTCAATACCAAGTTCATCCTCCAGTTCTCGAATATGACGGCTGACGCCTGACTGTGAGGTAAAGAGCATATTCGCGACCTCTGTCAGATTGTAATCCTGACGGGCAGCTTCGCGGATTATCTTTAATTGTTGGAAATTCACGGTAAACTCCAGGCATATCAGACATCCATTATTGTTAAAGTCTAATACCCGGCATAACAAATAATAAAAACCCGCATCTTATTCCATCCAGGAATAACGTTTAGCTCACCAATTGCCATTGTCTTTTTTCTATGACTGGAGAACTAATCACTGACAATAACAGCTCTTTCACTGCTTGCGCCTGTGGCGACAGGTTTGCTCTGGCAGGTAAATTTAATGACAAGGAGAGGCTCATTGACGGTGTGGTAATACGTGACATCCATCCGTTAACTGCGCTACATAACGAGCGCGCGGCGGATTCGGGTAAGACTGCAACTCCCATGCCGCTGGCAATCGCTGCGGTAAGCGTGGCGATAGACTCAATTTCACCGATGACTTTTGCGGTGAGCCTCCGCAGAGAAAAAGCCTCATCAACGCGGAGTCTTACGGCACTGTAATCGCTGGGGAGAAAGAGGTTCATTTGCGCTATAGCATTAACATCAACGCTTTGCCCTGGGCAATCCTGAGTCCCAACCAGAAAAAGATCTTCTTTCAGCAAAGCCTGGCTGGATACGCCAGATACTGGGGAGTGCTCATAAATCACCGCCATATCGAGCTGGTTATTTATAAGTTTTTCGTTGAGCACAGCACCGCTATTTTCATGAAGATAGATAACCACTTCCGGAAATTCGGCACGTACCGCCTGTAATAAGGGCATGGTGATAGACGACGCGGCAGTTCCTGGCGCAAAGCCAATCGAGACTTGACCTGATAATGTCTGACCTACGTTATGAACCGCCAGTTGGGCCTGTTCACACTGACGTAAAATGGCCCGCGCATGGGTATAGAGAATTTTTCCGGCGTCTGTTGGCGTAACGCCCCGTTTTGTGCGAATCAAAAGTTGTTGATCCAGCTCACCTTCCAGTGTGGCGACCTGCTGACTGAGCGCAGGCTGCGCGATATGCAATACTTCAGCAGCCTGGGTCAGGCTACCAATATCTACAATTTTTACGAAGTATTTCAGGCGTCTGAAGTTCATGTTGCCTCCGGTTTTTTTAAGAGTCGGCCCAAGTGCCAGTATTACTCACAACCAGATTGCAAGATGCTTGCCAGTTTAAATTTGGCGCTAATGCGAAAGCTAATCGCCTGTCAAATAAGAGATTATGATTGTTTTATCCTTTCGTCCGGATTACAGAACAAGTGTTCATTGCCCCATAAGAGGATGGCATGCACCACAATGGAACATTACAAAAAGATTGAAAGTTCATCGCCTTGTCGAAATTGCCAGCAAACGAACAAAAAAATGCATTTCCCCCTTTGACATCGCGGAACGCTGCCATTAATATGCGCCCCGTTCACACGATTCCTCTGTAGTTCAGTCGGTAGAACGGCGGACTGTTAATCCGTATGTCACTGGTTCGAGTCCAGTCAGAGGAGCCAAATTCAAAAAAGCCTGCTTCCTAGCAGGCTTTTTGCTTTCTGATTAACACATCTCTTAAAACATCTGTTTTGAACCAGAACTAATTTGCACAGGTATTCCCGATCGACGTTGCAACGCAGCATTTGCGCGATTCACATCAACCTCTTGCCCGTTGATAAACGCTCGCAAAGAAGGCGTTACCGGCAATGGCACTTTTCTGTCGGACTCATATTCCGCCCGATTGCGCGACAACGGTTCATGAACTTCCAGCCACTTTGAACCATCCAGTTCCGTTGTGTATTTCACTGGCTGATCAATAATTTGCACACGCGTTCCCACCGGAACATTATCAAACAGATATTTGATATCGTCATTGCGCAGGCGAATACAGCCCTGACTCACCCGTAGACCAATACCAAAATTGGCATTAGTACCGTGGATGGCATAAAGCCGACCAATATAGATGGCATAAAGGCCCATAGGATTCTCAGGACCCGCTGGGACAAATGCAGGCAGGCTCTCCCCTCGTTTCGCATATTCGCGTCGGGTGTTTGGTGTTGGCGTCCAGGTTGGTGCTTCTTGTTTACGCTCAACGGTAGTCACCCAATTACGCGGAGTTTCACGCCCAGCCTGACCGATCCCGATTGGAAACACTTCTACAGTATTACTGTCTGGCGGATAGTAATAAAGACGCATCTCGGCAACGTTAACCACAATCCCTTTACGTATAGTGTCGGGCAAAATCAGTTGCTGCGGAATGGTGAGTTGCGAGCCCGACTTCGGCAAGAAAACGTCAGTCCCGGGATTCGCTTCCAGCATATTACTCAGCCCTTGCCCGTACTGCGCAGCAAAGGTTTCCAGTGGCTGGGAATTATGGTCAGGAACAGTTACCGTAAGTGGATACCCCACTAAACGGCTACCCTCTGGTGGTAGTGGATAAGTTACCGCCAGACTATTCTGGCTGGCCAAAAGCAGAAAAAATGAACAAAGAATTTTTACACGACGCATCATGTCCCTTTCCTAAGTCGCGAAAGCTATTCGAAAAGTATAGCTTTTATCAGACTTTGCGTTTTAGCTGTTCAATTCAGAAGTCGTATTCCCCGGAAGAATAATATTACTGGCAGCAAGTTCACCCATATGGCTGTATATCGCGCAGGCAGATTCAATGACTGGCATTGCCAGAGCTGCCCCACTCCCTTCACCTAAACGCATTTCCATATGGAGAAAAGGCTCCAGCGCTAAATGCGCCAGTGCAATACGCGCTCCTTTTTCTGCCGACAAATGGGAAGGAACAAGATAGGGCTTGATTGCTGGCGACATCTGGCAGGCGGCAAGTGCAGCGGCATAAGAAAGAAATCCATCCAGCAGCACGGGTAAACCGCAGGAAGCGGCACCTAACATCACGCCAGCCATTCCGACCAAATCAAACCCACCCACTTTGGCAAGGACATCAATACCATCCAGAGGATTCGGTTGATTCAATGTTATTGCCCGACGAACAACATCAACTTTGTTAGCCAGTTTATCTGTCGGCAGATTTGCGCCAATCCCAACCACTTCTTCGGGATCGCGTCCAGTAATTGTGCTGACTATCGCTGCTGCCGGTGTGGTGTTTGCCATCCCAAGTTCACCTACACCAAACAGCGTGACACCGTTTTTTGCCAACTTACGTGTATAATGTATAACGTCCAGAAGTAACTCTTCAGCCTGGCAGAGACTCATTGCCGGACCTGAAGCAATATTGCCGCTACCTCGAGCGACACGCATATTGATTAGCCCGGGGATCGGCTCAGCGGTATCAATCCCAACATCAATCACGTGAACTTTAGCGCCCGCTTGTGCTGCCAGCACACATACACCAGTTGTGCCGCGTGTCATATTTTGAGCCTGAATGGCTGTCACCGCTTTCGGGGAAATAGCGACACCTTCATCCCAGACGCCGTGATCAGCACACATAACCAGTATCGCTTTTTGGCCCACATGCGGTACGCCATTCAACCCCGGCATTCCTGCCAACTGTACGGCAAGCGTCTCCAGCCTTCCCAGACTACCGACGGGTTTGAGTAACCCGTCAATATAGCGTTGCGCACGCGACATAGAGGCAGGATCGATGGCAGGGATCGTATTCAGTAAATCGGCAAGTGTTTGCATGTAGCGTCTCTTTATAGCAGTGCCAGCAGGAAAACCAGTTCACCAAGCTCTATGGCTGCTCCCAGCGTATCGCCCGTTTGCCCGCCCAGTGTCCGTTTGAGAAGCTGACCGAGGATGAAAATCGCCACCATCGTCACCACCATAGCAGCCACACCATGCATACCCGGCAATAATACGGCAGCAAAAATAGCGGCTAAGCCGAGTGTGACGCAGGTTTGTCGCCCATCAATTTTGCCAATGAACACATTGCCAAGCCCTTCTTCTCGCGCATAACGATGACGATACATCAATAATGCGGCAGTCCCGCGGCTGACCGCACATGCTGCCGCCAGCGATGCAAGGATCGGTTCGCCACGCAGAGCCAACTCGCTTAACACCAGAATCTTTGCCAGTACCACAAAAATCAACGCCAGACCGCCGTGGGTGCCTAAACGGCTATCACGCATGATTTCCAACATGCGATCGCGGCTACGTGCAGAAAATACGCCATCACAGGTATCAGCGAGGCCGTCCAGATGGAATCCCCCGGTCATCAGCGCCAGCACAAGTACGCTAAACAGTGCCGCCAGTGGTACGCCACACCATGCCTGCAGCACCATGAAGACCAGCCCGCTAATCGCGCCAAGCAATAATCCAATCAAAGGAAAAGTAATGATACCGCGAGAATAATGCTCGAAATCCAGCCCCTGAGACCAACGATGCGGTACAGGCAGACGCGTAATAAAAGAGAGCATCGCCCAAAATAATTTACTCATTTGATTTTTACTCCAATACCCGAAACCACCAGCCATACTTCATCTGCCGCAGCAGCCAACTGCTGATTTACCCGCCCGGCAATATCACGAAAATGTCGAGCAAGACGATTTTCCGGCACAATCCCCATTCCCACTTCATTGGTCACTAATACGACCTTTGCAGGGCAACGTTGGCAAGCGGCAGTCAACGACCTGATCTCACCATTGATCGCCTGCTCCATCGCCACATAATCCCATTCTTCAGGGGCTTTATCCCCGCCATATTCAAACAATAGATTAGTCACCATTGTCGTAATGCATTCCAGCAACACAGCGTCTTGCGGATGAATATCCTCATTAATTAACTCATCAAGCCGTTGCCAGCGTTCCACCGTGCGCCAGTGCGCCGGACGGCCCTGCCGATGATGCGCTATCCGTGCCGCCATCTCATCATCAAGAATTTGCGAAGTGGCGATATACAGAACCTGTGCAGAGCCCTCAATAAGCGCCTCGGCGTGCCGACTCTTCCCGCTTCGCGCCCCACCCGTCACCAGAATCATCATACGGGCTCCTGATTCAATTGTATGATGGTATTCATTGACCAAAAAAATGTATGTTCCATTGTTACTGACCGTAATAACATTTCTTCCATTAATACTGCGCGTATTAAGAATAAAAATCCAGTATTCTCAATCCATTACGAATGCGAGCGGCGTTGTGAAATAACCCTATGTTCCCTTGTTAACGTCCGACAAAAGGCGTCATTGGCAACGATTTCTCTGCATTGACACATTTCATTCAGATATTGAATTAATGCCACTGCCTCGCCAGCCGGACCAGCCAGCAAACGGGCATGATGCTCTGCGATTAAGATTACCGTCGCGCCATCAGGATGATAGAGGCTTTCTGGTGTGGATACCCCGTTTTCAGCAATCAATAACACCACTGAATAATCGGTATACGCATCTGATAACGATTGTGCTGACCCACCGACCAAAGGCAGAAAACCTTGCTGCCAGTCCTTACCGATAAAACACGTCATTGGCAAAACTTCAGCCAGATGTTTAGCCAGTTCAATATCGCCAGAGGAGAGGCAAAAAAGGGCTATCGATTCGGGCCTTATCGTTTTCATACCCACCACCCTCCGCTTAGTTTTCTGTAATAACGGTCAGGTTGATATGCAATGAAAAAAGATTTCCGCGCATTAAGTACAGTTCTGGTCTCTGTCGACGCTATGATGAATGAACTAAATGATGCCGCCATACCATGATCCTTTCAGGGTGGTAGGGGTATAAAGACGCGCCAGTACTCAACCGGGCGCTTCCGGGCAACCCACTTCCCACCGAAGTTGTTGGTATTGACTGACAGGCAGGTCTTCTGGCTTAGCGTCATCCTTCCCCGACCTTCCCAATCTCGCGATCAGTGGTATTTTCGGAGTCGTCAGCATTACAGCAGCGGGGGCTGCGAGGGATTCCCACCCTCTTCCCTGGCACAAATGTGCCAAACCTGTCAGCGTCTGTTATGAGCTGATGTTACATTTCCTGTAACACGTAAATAAATTATTACTGTCAGAGTTTATTTAATCATCCCTCATTTTTTACATTGATTTTATGCCGTTTCCACTGCGGTATTATCGCTAATTTGCTGACGATATACCTGCGGTGTTACCTGATAGGTTTGACGAAAAACTTTGCAAAAATAACTGGTTTGCGAAAAGCCTAAATTACGCGCAATGCTGGCAATGCTCCAGTCGCTATGGCACAGCAACTCGCGGGCACTGGCCATTCGTTGTTGGTTTACCCACGCATTAAAACCAATTCCATGATATTTCTTAAACAACTTACTGAAATAATAAGGACTTAGATAAACATGCGAGGCGACATCCTCCAGACGCAAATCGTCTGATAAATGCGCATCAATATAACGCAATGCTTTTTTCATTTTATTATCGTGGGGATTAGACGCTCGAGTCTGACGTATAGAATCCGTATGAGATTTGTTCTCTTTAATAACGACAAAATTGAGTTGCTTTTTAAGGCAGTTCTCCACAATCAACTTCAATAAATCAGCAGAGGCCATAACTCGCGAGTAATCCATCTCCGGGACTTTACGAAATTCATTCAGTAATTCGGGATCTGCCTGCCAACAATTATCGACATTCAGAATATCAATCAAATCGACATCACCATTACGCAGACGAACTTGCCCGCACAACACGAAGCCAACTAAATGCCCGGCGATCACCAGAGGAATAGAGAAATCGGTTAATCCTGCATGGCAGCGATAAATACAAGGCTGATCGGATTTAGAGGCTTCCAGGCCTCCACACCGATCACTCATACGGCAGCGAGTGCTAAGTTGTGGATGTTGCCGCATCATCTGGCAAAAAGGGGTGAAGTTAAATAGCTCGGAAATTTCGTCACCGTGGATATTGACCACGACAACCGCAAGGCTGGTCGCCTGCGCAAAATCCTGCGCGATTTTATTAATGAGTTCTGAATTAAGTGTCGCCGCAGAAATCATGATAAAACCTCCCAGTTAATTTATTGTTATTGTAAAACAATTGCTTTACATTTAATCTTCACATCATCCCTGATGATTTACTGACGAGAAGCAAAAAGGACAATAACAAAAGCCTCCGTGAAGCGGGAGACTTTTTAATAAGTTCGGAAAGCAGATCACAAACAGTAAAAAAATAAACGTTTATAACTGCCAGGTTATTTCGTTATTCGCTGATTTCTTTAGGCGTAACGCTATTGACAGGTAAATTTTTTGCAATGAGATAGCGATAAATCGCCGCGCCAGCACAGGCTCCAATGACAGGAGCAATAATGGGGACAATGAAATAAGGAATATTTCGTCCGCCGGTCATCGCAATTTCCCCCCACCCTGCAAGCCAGGTGAAGATTTTTGGCCCAAAATCACGTGCTGGATTCATGGCAAAACCGGTTAATGGCCCGGTAGAAGCACCAATAACAGCAACCAGAATACCAATAAGTAAAGGCGCAAGCGGTCCTTTGGGTACACCATTACCGTCATCGGTCAACGCCATAATCAACCCCATTAACATCGACGTTATAACTACTTCGACCAACGCAGCTTGCCATACATTTATCGCCGCTGCCGGGTAAGTACTGAAAATACTGGCGAGTTGTAAACTTTCTGCACTACCACGAACCATATTGTGAGCAGATTCAAAGTCAGTAAATAAACCGCTGTATAAAAAATACGCCAGAACCGCGCCACCAAAGGCTCCCGCTAACTGCGCCACACAAAATGGCAGCACTTTACGGCCTGGGAAAGCGGCAAACAGCCACAGAGCAATGGTAACTGCAGGGTTGAGATGTGCGCCGGAAATACCTGCCGTAAGGTAAACAGCAAGCGAAATCCCTAACCCCCAAATGATACAAATTTCCCACAATCCCAGACTTGCTCCAGCAAGTTTCAGGGCGCACAAACAACCAATGCCAAAAAAGAGGAACAGTCCGGTGCCTAAAAACTCGGCAACGCATTGCGCCTTGAGTGAATCATTCATAGTGACACCTTCCTTTGCGAAGTTTATTTCTTCATCAGCCAACATAATTGCTGATTGTTATGTATATCGACCGCAACTATAAAAATTGCTCTGGAGAAAATATTGCCAACATGCATGACAGACTCGTGGAAAAATCGTTCAAACATAGCAATTTATTGTCATTGCTAAATCATATAACACAGCGTTAATCAGTGTTGATAGCAATAATCATCGTCAAACTTTCACAATAAAAAATTGCCACCATGATATAATAAAATTAAAGCAAATATCACAATTCCCCTTCGTGAACCAAACTCGACGAAATATTATTCTCGATTACACTAACTATCCAACGCAATTAATTCACATTGAAACACACACAAAACAACCAATAAATTAATAACATATAGTCTATAAAAGCAATTTAATAATATTTATCCTCTATTAATTCCCTCATCGTCCGATAAAGTCAGCCATTCTTTTTCCTCGCTTTTTTTTATAGTCATATCGTCAAAAAATCCAGGCGAGGTCTTTATGCAACAAGAAGCGTTAGGAATGGTAGAAACCAAAGGCTTAACTGCCGCCATAGAGGCCGCAGACGCCATGGTGAAGTCGGCAAATGTACTGTTGGTCGGCTACGAAAAAATTGGTTCCGGGCTGGTGACCGTCATCGTTCGTGGTGATGTCGGGGCCGTAAAAGCGGCAACAGACGCAGGTGCCGCCGCCGCGCGTAACGTTGGTGAAGTAAAAGCTGTACACGTTATTCCCCGCCCACATACCGATGTCGAAAAAATCTTACCAAAGGGAATTAACTCATGAGCAGCAATGAACTGGTCGAACAGATCATGGCACAGGTCATCGCCCGCGTAGCGACGCCAGAGCTTGAGGTTCTCCCGGTAACCACTCATCAAACACGAGAGACGGCTATGGCAGAAAAAAGCTGCACGTTAACGGAATTTGTTGGTACCGCTATTGGCGACACTGTAGGTCTGGTCATTGCGAATGTTGATAGCGCCCTATTGGACGCGATGAAACTCGAAAAGCGCTATCGCTCCATTGGCATTCTGGGCGCGCGTGTTGGCGCAGGTCCACACATTATGGCCGCGGATGAAGCGGTAAAAGCCACGAACACTGAAGTGATTAGCATTGAACTTCCTCGCGATACCAAAGGCGGTGCCGGACACGGCTCATTAATCCTCTTGGGTGGCAACGATGTTTCCGACGTGAAACGCGGTATTGAAGTTGCCCTGAAAGAACTCGACCGGACCTTTGGTGATGTCTATGCCAACGAAGCAGGTCATCTTGAATTGCAATATACCGCCCGCGCCAGCTATGCGCTGGAGAAAGCGTTTGGCGCACCTCTGGGTCGCGCTTGCGGCGTTATTGTCGGCGCTCCAGCCGCTGTTGGTGTTCTGATGGCCGATACCGCGTTGAAGTCCGCCAATGTGGATGTAGTGGCATACAGCTCACCTGCTCATGGCACCAGCTACAGCAATGAAGTCATTCTGATTATCTCTGGTGATTCCGGCGCAGTCCGTCAGGCGGTCATCTCCGCACGCGAAATCGGTAAAACCGTACTTTCGACTCTTAGCGATACACCGAAAAACGATCGCCCTTCCTACATCTGAATTTCCTGAGGCAGATTCATGAGATCGAAAAGATTTGAAGCACTGGCAAAACGCCCGGTCAACCAGGACGGTTTCGTCAAAGAGTGGATTGAAGAAGGCTTCATTGCGATGGAAAGCCCGAACGACCCTAAACCGTCAATCAAAATTGTTAACGGAATCGTCACCGAACTGGATGGAAAACCCTCCAGCCAGTTTGACCTGATCGACCACTTTATCGCCCGCTACGGCATCAATCTCTCGCGTGCCGAAGAAGTCATCGCGATGGATTCGGTAAAACTCGCCAATATGTTGTGCGATCCCAATGTCAAACGTAGCGATATCGTTCCTCTTACCACTGCAATGACGCCCGCTAAAATCGTCGAAGTCGTTTCACAGATGAACGTGGTAGAGATGATGATGGCGATGCAAAAAATGCGCGCCCGTCGAACCCCTTCGCAACAGGCTCACGTCACCAACGTTAAAGATAATCCGGTACAAATTGCTGCCGACGCAGCTGAAGGTGCATGGCGTGGTTTTGATGAACAGGAAACCACGGTTGCCGTTGCTCGCTATGCGCCGTTCAACGCCATCGCTCTGTTGGTAGGTTCGCAGGTAGGGCGCCCGGGCGTTTTGACCCAGTGTTCACTGGAAGAAGCCACCGAACTGAAACTCGGTATGTTAGGCCATACCTGTTACGCCGAAACAATTTCTGTCTACGGCACAGAACCCGTTTTCACCGATGGCGATGATACCCCGTGGTCAAAAGGATTTCTCGCGTCGTCTTATGCTTCTCGCGGCTTGAAAATGCGCTTTACTTCCGGTTCCGGCTCTGAAGTGCAAATGGGCTATGCGGAAGGAAAATCAATGCTTTATCTTGAGGCGCGTTGCATTTACATCACCAAAGCTGCAGGTGTTCAGGGGCTGCAGAATGGTTCGGTAAGTTGTATTGGCGTTCCATCGGCTGTGCCGTCAGGCATCCGTGCAGTGCTGGCGGAAAACTTAATTTGCTCATCGCTGGATCTGGAATGTGCCTCCAGTAATGACCAGACCTTTACTCACTCAGATATGCGCCGTACCGCGCGTTTCCTGATGCAGTTTCTGCCAGGCACTGACTTCATCTCATCCGGTTTTTCCGCTGTGCCGAACTACGACAACATGTTTGCTGGTTCAAACGAAGATGCCGAAGACTTCGATGATTACAACGTCATTCAACGTGACCTGAAGGTTGATGGCGGCCTGCGACCAGTGCGCGAAGAAGATGTTGTCGCCATCCGCAATAAAGCCGCACGCGCTTTACAGGCTGTCTTTGCTGGTATGGGATTACCCCCTATTACCGATAAAGAAGTTGAAGCGGCAACCTATGCCCACGGCTCGAAAGACATGCCAGAGCGCAACATCGTGGAAGACATAAAGTTTGCTCAGGAAATTATCAATAAAAACCGTAACAGCCTGGAGGTTGTGAAAGCCCTGGCTCAGGGCGGTTTCACCGATGTCGCTCAGGACATGCTCAACATGCAGAAAGCGAAACTGACCGGCGATTATCTCCATACCTCAGCCATTATCGTCGATGACGGACAAGTGCTCTCAGCGGTCAATGACGTCAATGATTACGCCGGACCGGCTACAGGTTATCGCCTGCAAGGGGAACGCTGGGAAGAGATCAAAAATATTCCCGGTGCACTTGATCCCAACGAAATTGACTAAGGGTGAGAAATGGAAATTAACGAAAAATTACTGCGTCAGATCATCGAAGACGTGCTGGCAGAAATGCAAACCAGCGACAAGTCCGTTTCATTTCGCGCACCTGCCGCCGCAACTGTCTCTTCCGCGCCAGATACCGGGAGTTTTTTGACCGAAATTGGCGAAGCCCAACAAGGCACTCAGCAGGATGAAGTCATTATTGCTGTAGGCCCGGCGTTTGGCCTGGCGCAGACCGTCAATATTATTGGCATTCCGCATAAAAACATCTTGCGTGAAGTGATTGCCGGTATCGAAGAAGAAGGCATTAAAGCTCGTGTAATTCGCTGCTTTAAATCGTCTGATGTCGCCTTCGTGGCGGTTGAAGGCGATCGCCTTAGTGGTTCCGGCATAGCTATTGGTATTCAGTCGAAAGGCACCACGGTTATCCACCAGCAAGGTCTTCCTCCCTTGTCTAACCTGGAACTTTTCCCACAAGCGCCCTTGTTAACGCTGGAAACTTATCGCCAGATTGGCAAAAACGCCGCTCGTTATGCGAAGCGTGAGTCACCACAACCTGTGCCGACCCTCAACGATCAAATGGCGCGGCCAAAATACCAGGCTAAGTCTGCCATTTTGCATATCAAAGAGACGAAGTACGTGGTAACGGGCAAAAAACCGCAAGAACTGCGCGTGACGTTTTAACAAAGGAAACTTTCATGAATACCGATGCAATTGAGTCGATGGTCAGGGATGTGTTGAACCGCATGAACAGTCTACAGGGTACAACTCCTGTTCCTGCGGCCACCAACTCGTCAATTCAGAATGCCAAAGTGACGGATTATCCGCTGGCAAATAAACACCCAGAATGGGTCAAAACCGCGACCAACAAAACACTTGATGATTTCACTCTGGAAAATGTGCTCAGCGATAAAGTCACCGCCCAGGATATGCGCATAACCCCTGAAACATTGCGTATTCAGGCCGCGATTGCCAGAGATGCTGGTCGTGATCGCCTGGCGATGAATTTTGAACGCGCCGCCGAGCTTACTTCTGTGCCTGATGATCGCATCCTTGAAATCTACAATGCGTTACGCCCTTATCGTTCAACTAAGCAAGAACTTATTGCCATTGCTGACGATCTTGAACGTCGTTATCAAGCCAAAATTTGCGCTGCATTTGTCCGCGAAGCCGCAGAACTCTATGTCGAGCGTAAAAAACTAAAAGGCGACGATTAAGGACGAACTATGCGATATATAGCAGGCATTGATATCGGCAATTCATCTACAGAAGTTGCGCTGACGACGCTCAGTGCATCTGGTGAATTGTCGTTTGTGAGCAGCGCCCTGGCAGAAACTACCGGAATAAAAGGTACGTTGCGTAACGTACATGGTATTCAGGAGGCGCTCGCACAGGCAACAAAAAAAGTCGGCATCAATGTCAGCGATATTTCGCTTATTCGTATCAACGAAGCAACACCAGTCATTGGTGATGTGGCGATGGAAACCATTACGGAAACCATCATCACTGAATCAACCATGATTGGTCACAACCCGAAAACTCCAGGTGGAGTGGGGCTGGGCGTAGGACTCACCATCACTCCGCAAGAGTTATTAACACGCCCAGCGGACACACCGTACATTCTGGTCGTGTCATCGGTATTTGATTTTGCCGATATCGCGACCATGATAAACGCCTCCGTGCGCGCCGGATATCAGCTGACGGGTGTTATTCTGCAACGCGATGATGGCGTGCTGGTCAGTAACCGCCTGGAAATCCCTTTACCCATTGTTGATGAAGTCCTCTACATCGATCGTATTCCGCTCGGCATGCTGGCCGCTATTGAAGTCGCCGTTCCCGGGAAAGTTATCGAAACCCTGTCTAATCCGTATGGGATCGCCACTGTTTTCGCCCTCAATGCTGAAGAAACTAAAAATATCGTTCCTGTCGCACGGGCACTAATCGGTAACCGTTCAGCGGTGGTAGTGAAAACACCTTCTGGTGACGTTAAAGCCCGTTCGATACCCGCAGGAAACATCGAACTGCTTTCTGCCGGTCGCACAATTCGAGTCGATGTTGCTGCAGGTGCCGACGCCATTATGAAAGCAGTCGGTGAATGCCCAAAACTGGAAAACGTGACGGGCGAATCGGGCACCAACATCGGTGGAATGCTGGAACACGTTCGCCAGACCATGGCAGAACTGACCAACAAACCCAGCAACGAAATTTTTATTCAGGATTTGCTGGCGATAGATACCTCCGTTCCCGTCAGCGTAACTGGAGGCATGGCCGGCGAATTTTCACTGGAACAGGCAGTGGGTATCGCCTCCATGGTGAAATCCGACCGTCTGCAAATGGCAATGATCGCCAGTGAAATTAAGCAAAAACTGCATATTGATGTTCAGGTCGGAGGCGCAGAAGCAGAAGCCGCTATTCAGGGTGCTTTAACTACTCCTGGAACCACTCGCCCACTGGCGATTCTGGACTTGGGCGCAGGTTCTACTGATGCCTCCATCATCAATCAAAAAGGAGAAATAGTCGCCACTCACCTTGCGGGAGCAGGCGACATGGTAACAATGATTATCGCCCGGGAACTGGGCTTAAATGATCGTTATCTGGCTGAAGAAATTAAAAAGTACCCGTTGGCTAAAGTCGAAAGCCTGTTCCACTTACGCCATGAAGACGGCAGTGTTCAGTTCTTCCCGACGCCACTATCCCCCCATGTATTTGCCCGCGTTTGTGTGGTGAAACCTGACGAACTGGTGCCCATTCCCGGTGATCTGACACTGGAAAAAGTACGCGCCATTCGTCGCAGTGCGAAAGAGCGCGTTTTCGTAACCAATGCCCTGCGCGCACTACGTCAGGTGAGTCCTGGTGGAAATATTCGCGATATCCCGTTCGTCGTGCTGGTGGGTGGCTCTTCGCTGGATTTCGAAGTACCACAGTTAGTCACCGATGCGTTGGCGCATTATCGACTGGTCGCCGGACGCGGGAATATCCGAGGTAGCGAAGGTCCGCGCAATGCGGTAGCTACCGGGCTACTCATTTCCTGGCACAAGGAGACGGCACATGGAAAGTAAAGAACATGTACCAGCCATTGTCGTCATAAAAATCGGTGACTGTATCAATACATGGAATGAGGTGCTTCTTGGCATTGAAGAGGAAGGTATTCCCTTTCTCATTCAACACATTCCGACAGGTGAAGTTATCGATAGCGCCTGGCAGGCTGCTCGTCAGTCACCCCTGTTGGTAGGCATTGCCTGCAACCGGGAAAAACTGATTGTGCATTACAAAAACTTACCGGCATCAGCGCCACTGTTTACGTTGATGTATCAACAAGATAACCATGCCCGGCGTAGCATCGGCAATAACGCCGCCCGCCTGGTAAAAGGGATTCCCTTCCGGGAATACCTCTCATAATCCACAGGAGAAACACAGTATGAACAATGCACTAGGACTGGTTGAAACAAAAGGGTTAGTTGGCGCAATTGAGGCTGCGGATGCCATGGTTAAATCCGCCAACGTGCAACTGGTTGGCTATGAAAAGATTGGTTCGGGTCTGATTACGGTGATGGTCCGCGGTGATGTTGGCGCAGTAAAAGCCGCCGTTGATGCCGGGAGCGCCGCTGCAAGTGCTGTTGGCGAAGTGAAATCCTGCCATGTCATCCCGCGCCCACACAGTGATGTTGAGGCCATTTTACCTAAATCTGCATAAACCCATTCGCTAAGGAGCACAGCGTGAAGCAATCACTGGGATTACTTGAAGTCAGTGGTCTGGCCCTCGCCATCAGTTGCGCAGACGCTATGGCAAAAGCCGCGTCCATCACGCTGGTTGGCCTTGAGAAGACCAATGGCTCAGGCTGGACGCTCATTAAAATCACCGGTGATGTCGCCTCAGTTAATGCGGCGATCGCGACGGGAGCCAGTTTCGCCAGACAGCGAAATGGCCTTGTCGCGCAGAAAGTGATTGCCCGCCCGGGAGAGGGAATACTGCCTCGTACAACAGAAGTATTGAGTGTAACGGTGGCAGCGAGCGAAACACCAGCAACAACAGTCACACTCGAAATTATCAGTTGTAATTTGTGTCTTGATCCAGCATGCCCACGGCAAAAAGGCGAGCCCCGGTCACTTTGCCTGCATTCAGATAAGCGAGGGGAATAGCAATGGATAAAAAAACTTTGCAGGAAACAGTTAGCCTGGTTCTGGATGAGATGCGCGAGCGCCCTATTCCTCTGGGCGTCTCCAGCCGTCATATACATCTTTCAACGGCGGATTATGCACACCTTTTTCCTGAACAACCGATCAGCGAGAAAAAGTCGTTATTGCAGCCGGGTCAATTCGCTGCTGAACAGGTTATTACGCTGGTGGGACCAAAGGGCAAATTGCACAACGTTCGCTTGTTGGGACCGCTACGTAACGCAAGCCAGGTGGAGATTTCCCGGACTGACGCCAGAACATTAGGGATCGCCGCTCCGCTACGCATGTCAGGCGATCTCAGCGGTACACCAGGGATTCGTCTGATAAGCCCGTTTGCGGAACTGGAAATAGCATCAGGCGTAATTGTCGCGCAACGGCATATCCATATGTCTCCGCTTGATGCCCTGATTTATGGCGTTACACATGGCGATAAAGTGGCGGTCGCCATTGAAGGTGATGTGCGACGACTGATATTCGATAACGTTGCAGTTCGCGTCTCACCGGATATGCGTCTTGAAATGCATATTGATACCTGATGCACTGCTGGTCAGTAGTGAACTGGCTCCGAAAAAAGCCTGGACCGCCGTGGCAATGAAAACAGCAACGCACAAACTTGCAAACGCCGTGCAACCCGGGGCGCCACTTTACGGGCTGGAAAGCCATATGCAAGGCAAAGTCGTGACGTTTGGTGGCGGTTTTCCCCTCTGGCGTGACGGAATATTGCTTGGAGGACTGGGCATTAGCGGCGGTAGCGTTGAACAAGACATGGATATTGCCCAAAGCGCAATGAAGGCAATTAACGTGGGAATAAACCAATGAATAACTCTGAATTAGAAACACTGATCCGCAATATTCTGCGCGAGCAGCTTGTCCCCGCTATGGCACAAACACAAAAGAACAGTATTTTCCAGACTGTCGATGAAGCTGTCGGCGCTGCACACCAGGCCTTTTTGCGCTTTCAACAGTGCCCGCTTAAAACCCGCAGCGCCATTATCAGCGCCATTCGCGACGAATTAACGCCCCGCCTTACCGAACTGGCAGAAGAAAGTGCCAAAGAAACGGGGATGGGGAATAAAGAAGATAAGTATCTAAAAAACAAAGCGGCGCTTGATAACACGCCAGGAATTGAAGATTTAACCACCACTGCGCTCACCGGTGATGGTGGTATGGTTTTGTTTGAATACTCCCCGTTTGGGGTTATTGGCTCAGTCACGCCAAGTACTAATCCCACGGAAACCATCATCAACAACAGCATCAGCATGTTGGCGGCAGGCAATAGCGTCTACTTCAGTCCTCACCCGGGGGCCAAAAACGTATCGCTCAAACTGATCGCCATAATCGAAGAGATCGCGTTTCGCTGTAGTGGTATTCATAACCTGATCGTTACCGTATCTGAACCGACCTTTGCTGCCACCGAACAGATGATGGCGCACCCTAAAATCAGCGTTCTGGCGATTACCGGAGGTCCAGGTATCGTCGCAATGGGAATGAAAAGTGGCAAGAAAGTGATTGGTGCCGGTGCGGGTAACCCTCCCTGCATCGTCGATGAAACGGCGGATATTGTGAAAGCTGCCGAGGACATCATCAACGGAGCCTCATTTGATTACAACTTGCCGTGTATCGCTGAAAAAAGTCTGATTGTCGTGACGTCAGTGGCAGATTCTTTAATTCAGCAGATGCAAAACTTTGGCGCCCTTCTTCTTAACCATGAACAAACGGAAAAATTGCGTGCCGTTTGCCTGCCAGACGGTGTTGCCAACAAAAATCTGGTCGGCAAAAGCCCATCAAACTTGCTGGAAGCCGCAGGACTACCATTGCCCGCAAAAGAGCCTCGTTTACTGATTACCGTTGTCGCCCCCGATGATAGTTGGGTGACCTGCGAACAGCTGATGCCATTGTTACCCATTGTGAAGGTCAACGATTTTGACAGCGCCCTCACACTGGCGCTGAAAGTGGAAGACAGTTTACACCACACGGCAATTATGCACTCGCAGAACGTCTCACAGCTCAACCTTGCCGCGCGCGTTATGCAAACCTCAATCTTTGTCAAAAATGGCCCCTCCTGGGCTGGTATAGGCGTCGGAGGCGAAGGCTTTACGACTTTCACCATTGCGACACCTACCGGAGAAGGAACAACGTCAGCACGGACTTTTGCCCGCTCACGACGCTGTGTGCTTACCAGCGGCTTTTCCATTCGCTAGAGAAACGGAAATGAATACTTTTTCACTGCAGACGCGTTTATACAGCGGACCGGGAAGTCTCAAGGTACTTAGCCGTTTCTCTCATAAACACATCTGGATTATTTGCGACGCTTTTCTGGCACGCTCGCCACTGATTGACATGTTATGTCAGGCACTGCCTGACAGTAATCGTCTCAGTATTTTTAGCGAAATAACCCCCGACCCAACCATCCAGACCGTGGTGAAAGGCATTGAACAAATGCAAACTTTACGCCCGGATGTCGTTATCGGTTTTGGCGGCGGCTCTGCTCTGGACGCCGCAAAAGCGATTGTCTGGTTTAGTCGCCAGTGTGCCATTGAGATTGAAACCTGCGTAGCCATTCCCACCACCAGCGGCACCGGTTCGGAAGTGACCAGCGTCTGTGTCATCAGCGATCCTGAAAAAGGGATTAAATACCCCCTTTTCGATAATGCGCTTTATCCGGATATCGCTGTCCTCGATCCTTCACTGGTCGTCAGCATGCCGCCAGCGATAACAGCCAATACAGGGATGGATGTCTTAACCCATGCGCTTGAAGCTTATGTTTCTCCACGTGCCAGTGACTTCACTGATGCACTGGTCGAAAAAGCGGCTCAAATTGTTTTTCAATACTTGCCCATAGCAGTAAAGAAAGGCGATTGTCTTGCCACCCGTAGCAAAATGCACAATGCCTCGACGCTTGCTGGGATGGCCTTTAGTCAGGCCGGGCTGGGGTTAAACCATGCAATTGCTCATCAACTCGGCGGGCAGTTCCATTTGCCACATGGTCTGGCAAATGCGCTCTTACTCACGGCGGTTATTCGTTTTAATGCTGTCGACCCACGCGCCGCCAAACGCTACGTCCGGCTGGCAAAAAAATGTCATTTATGCCCGGACAACGCCAATGACACTGCCAGCCTGAATGCACTTGTTCAACATATTGAACAACTTAAAAAAGCGTGTTCAATTTCGACTCTCGCCGATGCTCTGAAAGAAAAAAAATCACAATGGTCATCACAAATTCCAGCTATGGTTCAGGCTGCGCTAGCGGATGCAACGTTGCGTACCAACCCACGTTCGGCGGATGCCAACACCATTGCGGAACTGCTTGAGGAGTTGTTATGAACGTCGAGCTAGTATCCTGTGACAGTCAGACAATCCGCGAGCGAGTACAGGCAGCCGGTGTCGTGGGTGCTGGCGGCGCAGGCTTTCCAACACATATCAAGCTACAAGCGCGAGTTGACACTTTCCTGGTGAATGCTGCGGAATGCGAACCGATGTTAAAAGTGGACCAGCAGCTAATGGCACAACAAGCCAGTCGCCTGCTTCGTGGTATTCACTACGCGATGAAAGCCACCGGAGCCAGTAGCGGAATCATCGCGCTGAAAGAGAAATATCAATCAGCAATAAATGCACTCACACCACTGCTACCGTCCAATATCCGCCTGCATATTTTGCCCGACGTTTATCCCGCAGGAGACGAAGTGCTGACCATCTGGATGGCAACTGGGCGCCGTGTTCCTCCAGCCGCGCTACCCGTTAGCGTCGGCGTTGTCGTCAATAACGTCCAGACCGTACTGAATATTGCCAGGGCCGTTGAGCAACAGTATCCAGTGACGCGCCGTACACTTACCATTAACGGTGCGGTTGCTAAACCAGTAACGGTGACCGTCCCCATCGGCATATCTTTACGTGAGGTACTGGCGTTGGCGGGAGGCGCAACGGTAGATAATCCCGGTTTTATCAATGGCGGGCCGATGATGGGAAGTTTGATCACATCACTCGACACACCAGTCAGCAAAACTACTGGCGGATTACTGGTCTTACCCAACTCTCACTCACTGATCCAACGCCGAATGCAGGATGACCGTAGCGTACTTGCCGTCGCGAAAACCGTTTGTGAACAATGCCGCTTATGTACTGATCTCTGCCCACGTCATTTAATCGGTCACGAACTGTCGCCACATTTGTTAGTTCGTGCAGTTAACTACCAACAGCTCGCTACGCCGCAATTGTTACTGACTGCGCTCACCTGTTCTGAGTGCAACGTCTGCGCCAGCATTGCCTGCCCGGTAGGTATTTCACCAATGCGCATCAACCGCCTGCTTAAGCAGGAATTACGCGCTAAAAATCTCCGCTACGAAGGCACCTTAAATCCTGCTGATGCCATGGCAAATTATCGACTGATCCCCGTAAAACGGCTGGTGGCCAGACTGGGAATATCCCAGTGGTATCAGGATGCGCCATTGACCCAACACGAACCAGAGCCCGAAAAAGTGACGCTATTGTTACGTCAGCACATCGGTACCAGTGCAATTCCCTGTGTACAAAAAGGCGAGTGCGTTGTTCGTGGGCAATGTGTAGGTCAAATTCCAGATGGCGCATTAGGTGCCCCGGTTCATGCCAGTATTGATGGCACGATCAGTGATGTAACAGAAAACGCGATTACGATAGTGAGAGGTTAACCATGTCGAAAGCGGTTGGTATTTTAGAACTTAGCAGTATCGCGAAAGGGATGGAAACCGGCGATGCCATGCTGAAAAGCGCCAATGTTGAATTACTGGTCAGCAAAACACTATGCCCCGGTAAATTTTTGTTGATGCTCGGTGGCGATGTGGGCGCGGTGCAACAAGCCATCAACAGCGGCACATCCCTTGCAGGTGAAATGCTGGTCGACAGTCTGACTCTACCCAATATTCATCCCAGCATCTTGCCTGCTATCAGCGGCCTGAACCATGTTGAACAGCGCCAGGCTGTCGGTGTAGTCGAAACCTGGAGTGTCGCAGCCTGCATCGACGCTGCCGATTGTGCTGTCAAAGCTGCAAATGTAACTCTCGTTCGCGTACATATGGCTTTTGGCATTGGCGGTAAATGCTACATGGTGGTTGCTGGCGATATTTCAGATGTTAATAACGCGGTATCCGTCGCCAGCGAGCGCGCGGGAAAAAAAGGGTTGTTGGTCTATCGCTCAGTGATTGCCCGTCCGCATGAAGCTATGTGGCGGCAGATGGTGGAGGGATAATGACAACTCAACTCACCACTGAACGGATGATTCAGGAATACGTACCGGGTAAACAGGTTACGCTGGCACATGTTATTGCGAATCCCGGAAAGGATCTGTTTAAGAAATTAGGTTTACCAGACACCGTTTCTGCCATTGGCATTCTGACGATTACCCCCAGCGAAGCATCTATCATCGCGTGTGATATCGCCACAAAATCAGGCGCTGTAGAAATTGGTTTTCTTGATCGTTTTACCGGCGCGGTAGTTCTGACAGGTGATGTTTCTGCTATCGAATACGCACTTAGCCAGGTTACCCGTACGCTGGGTGAAATGATGCGCTTTACCGCCTGCCCCATTACACGGACCTGACACTATGCAACGTATGATGCTCATCGGCCCCAGCCAGTGCGGTAAAACGTCACTTACGCAATGTCTGTGCGGGGAGGATATTCATTATCAGAAAACGCAGGCAATCGTCTGGTCACCGGCCACCATTGACACACCAGGCGAATACCTCGAAAACCGCAGCCTTTACAGCGCATTATTGGTCAGTGCCTGCGAAGCGGACATTATCGCGCTGGTGCTTAATGCGGATGCCCCGTGGTCACCGTTTTCGCCAGGCTTTACCTCGTCAATGAACCGTCCGGTCATTGGAATAGTAACCAAAGCAGATTTAGCCAGCATGGAACAAATATCTTTGGTGAAATGCTGGTTACGGGAAGCAGGAGCGCACAACGTGTTAGTAACCAGTGTGGTTAATAACATCGGAGTTGTAGAACTTCTTACCTTATTGCACACAGAAGAAGCCTGTCGCTAATTTCGGTATGTTATCAGATGGGAATGATGGCTTGTGATGCACAGAAAAGAGTCAATAATCAATGAGGGTTGCCCGGCAACCCTCATTGCATAAAACAGGAATTACTTCGCTTCGCTGTTTTTCATTTCGCCCATAGCTTTCAGCTTTTTGGAGATATCGCGGCGTTCTTTGGAGAGTTCAGCATTTTTGATGATGTAGTCATCAACACGATCTTCATAGTCACCTTTCATGCTGGCGATGATGCCCTGAATTGCTTCAACGCTCATACCCGGTTTGATGTAGTCGCTCAGGTTGTCGAGCAGCAGGACGCGTTTCTGGTTGTCACGGATCTTTTTCTCAACGTCCTGGATTTCACGTTGCAGTTTGTTCTTACGACGGAACAGACGAACAAATTCCAGCACGTCCTGGAATGAAGGCTTGGTAGTTTCCATTTTTATACCCCTGATAATGTGAGAGTCGGATTCGTTTAAGCAACCGCTATTCGTTAGGGCCAACATTACTCATAGCTGCCGCAGATGACAATGCTTTTATCCCTTTTCACTATCATACCCTTTATCCTTGCTGAATCGAAGCAGCAGCAAGATGATTCTGAAGTTCAGGAATTATTTGCGCAAGGCCCGGCAAATCAGATTCGATAGCAACTCAAGCTGATGTGCCGTTTCCATGTTCAGCCACACATAACCATAGATTGGTGTTTCCACTACCTTCAGGTCATGGTGGTTATTGAGCAACTGACGCAGCTCTTCCACAGCATCGTTCAATTTTTCCGTATTGGCAAAAACCGGCTGCGGATTACCTTCGTACAGCGCATGAACAAGGCTCAGCAGTATTTGCTGCATCATGTGCTGGGTATCACGAAGTTTTTGCGCGTTCAATAACACGAAATGGCTGGGGCGCGTGGCCCAGTACGCATTGATTTGCAACTCCAGCATACAAACCAGATTGCGGTTAATGGTCTGGATACCTTCATATATCGATTTTGGAATACGGGTTTCTTTGCTGGCGGGCGCAATCAGCCCACGCATTTTCACGGCATCGGTCAGGAGTTTTTGTAGATGGCTTTCCAGACGTGGGCGTTCGAGTAAGTTCGGTGAGAATGCAGATTGATAGACCCGATTATACTCGGTCAGACTTTTCGCCAGTTGAATGCGCCAGTGGATGAACGCCCGTTGTGGCCAGATACCGGTAAACAACATTGCCAGTAAAGAGCCGAGGATCACATCGCCGCTTCGCCATAACGCCGTATCAATTTCACCTGTCGGGGAACCAACAACAATTGCCAGCGTCACCCCAATCAATAAACCTTGATACGGTTTCTTGCCCAGCGCCAGCCAACCGCAAAGGAACATGGCCGCCGCGCACCAGACTAACATCAGCGGTAACGAGATTAACTCCAGTTGCAGAGCGATAAGACCTAAAATCGAACCCAACACCGTACCGCCAATACGCTCAAAGGCGCGAGGGACAACGTTACCCCAGAACGAGATTGGCCCCATAATCACCACCATGGTGACCAGCGGCCAGGTGCTTTCCGGGATAGTAAACAGGCGGATAATGAGAAAAGTGAGCAGGAATGCCAGCGCGACCCGAGTACCATGCACAATGCGGTAATGGCGGTATACCCGGATTTCAAACGGGCTTAATGACTTATCGGCACGCACGCAGAAACTCCGTAATGAAGATTAAAAGCGCTCATAACACATCTGTCGGCCAGAAGGCGCGCCTCTGAGTTATCCGACGGACATACCGGGAACAGTGTAATTTCCCGGCAGGAGCGAAAAAATTGAAAGGCGCATCTTACTCTTTTCGCTTTCAAAAAAAAGAGTGGTCATCGCGTTAACACACCGCCCTGAGATGAATTAGTGATGTTTTGGCTGCACCGCAACATACATTTCGATATCCCAGTACCCATCTTCCGCGCCATTGTTCAAATAAACCTCGAAGCAGGGCTTTGGTAACATTTCATAAGCACTGTCCTGCAAGAGGCTATTAAAGAACTGATACCAGGGTTTAGCAAAATCATCACCGACTACACGAGCCACCGCAACCGCATACTGACCACCTGAAATTTCTGTCAGAATGACGCCCTCACTGTTTTCGGGAAGCGTAAAGTTATTCGGTACCGTCACAACGGTGTCGCAGCGTAATTTTTCGGCGGGTGTTTCATCTGGATTGTCGTAATAGACAGCAACCCACTCCTTCGGCACAATATTTTTGTTATCTACCCACATCATCAACTGCTCAAAGCCTTTCTTTACCGTCTGTTCCCACGGGCCAACGAGATGGAAACCTGCAACGGTACGTTTCTCTTCCTGCTTAATCTCGTAGTTCATGACGCCTCCATTAACACTGTTTTTATATACAGTATAGTTGCAATATTAAAACCACAAGGAATGAGTGTTGATTATGCGAGCAGACTCGCACTCCTGCCAGTCTGCTGCAAAAGAAAGGTCAGACCTTATGGTGGAAATAATCACTCAGGCGGGAAAACATGCCGCCTTCCCCGACAGATTCCAGGGTAACCAGCGGCCAGTGCGCCACCTGTTTATCACGGTCGTAAAGTTCAATTTCCCCTACCCGCTGATGGGCGCTAATTGGCGCGGTGAGCTCTTTACCATCAAGGGTATATTTGGCTTTGATATGTGGAATTTCGGCTTTCGGTAGCACCATCCAGAACTCTTGTTCCGTTCCCAGGTCGATATTTTCTTTATCGCCATACCAGATGCGTTCCGTTCCGACCTTTTTCCCACGGTGCAAAATTTGCACCGTAGTAAAGTTTTGTTGCCCCCAACGCAGTAATTTTCTTGCCTCTTCCTCACGACCTTTTGCACTGTCAGCCCCCATTACCACTGCAATGAGACGACGCTGCCCATCTACAGCCGAAGCAATGAGATTAAACCCGGCACCAGAAGTATGACCCGTTTTCAGGCCGTCAACATTCATGGTTTTATCCCACAACAACCCGTTACGGTTTTGCTGGGTGATACCGTTCCAGGTGAGACTTTTCTCACTGTACATATGATAAAACTCGGGCTCGCCGTGGATGATAGCCCGAGAAAGCACAGCTAAATCATAAGCCGAGCTATGCTGGCCAGGTGCATCCAGACCATGCACTGTTTCAAAATGCGTATCCTTGAGATGCAGCTTCTCGGCATAGTTGTTCATCATTTCAACAAACTGCCGTTGCCCACCGGCAATATAGTCAGCCAGAGCAACACAAGCGTCATTTCCGGAATCCACAATTAAACCACGGCTTAAATCACGTACCGATACGCGATCGCCCTCTTTCAAAAACATCAGTGAAGAACCGACAAACACCGGATTATCTTTCGCCCACGCATCGCGCCCCACGGTGACAATATCGTCTGGCGTAATGCGATGACTATCGATAGCGCGATCCACGACATAACCCGTCATCAGCTTTGTCAGGCTGGCGGGATTGCGCTGTTGATGCTCATTACCCGCGGTGAGGATCTGACCGGTGGTGTAATCCATCAGTACCCAGGACCCGGCATGAATCTGTGGAGGCTGAGGTGAAAAAGGAATGTTTTCCGCCGCAAAACCAGACGATAAGTTAAAAACGAACAAAGAAGCAGCAATAATAAGACGGCGTTTCAACAGCAAACCCTCAGGAGTTTCAAATAGCTGTTCTTTTTACGGAAATACTTATGAACTGGCTGGAATAAAGTGCAAGAAAATGTGACTACTCTCTCATTTTTATCTGACATGATCTGTTGCCACTCGCTGTCAAATTGTTGCGCTAAAGCTGATTAGCACGGTGATATTTGATACTCTGGCAGACAGCAGAAATAACGGATTTAACCTAATGATGAATGACGGTAAGCAACAATCTACCTTTTTGTTTCACGATTACGCGCAACACCACCGAGAACAGCCATGAGCAAGGGTTTCATGATTTGTGATTTTAGTTTGGTACGCAATTTGGTACACAACGCAATTTTCACTTCAGCGGGTAGTCATCAAACTCACCATAACGAGCATCGTTAATGATGTATGTGATCACCACAAACATCACATCTGGACTAGTTCCGTTTTCATGCGCAGGTATTTGTTCACACCTCCCTTTCTGCAAATCCTAAAGATGAGATTTAAAGGTGAGGAACTGGCGCAATATAATTTGTAGCTGGATTATCTGGACGCACTGGAACTGGTCGATACCTCCAGTGCTCCAGATATTGAATGGCCTACGCCTCCGGCAGTTCAGGCCAGATGACATCCGGCGCTGTGCTGGTATCTGTTGCCGTCACCGCGTCAATATAATCCAGCACAGCGTTAAGCCGGGTTGTTTCTGCCTGCGTCAACTTCCGTCCGGCCTGTAATTTCAGTTGAATCAGACTAATGGAGGCCATCGTAGTATCAATCAGCGACTGGCGCTGTGCTTCTGCCGCGTCTACTGCGGCACTATGCTGCGCCTCAGTATCTGTCACCCATTTCTCACCATCCCACTTGTCGTATGGGGTTGTCGGTTCAAATTCTGTAAATCCATCTCGAATTACCCCGATATAATCTACAGTGGCAGCCATACCGTCAGCAGTCGCCCAGACTGTTTTACCACGATGATCTTCCTGTCGCGTCCATCCTCCACCGGTGAATACAGAAACCTCGCCTGTCACCTCATCGCCAGGGTTAATATCAGTTGAATACCCCGGCATGCTGACACCTTCATGGATATACTCATCAGACCAACCGGTATATTCATAAGTGAAGGGGTCGAAGTAAAAACAACGAATTTCACCTGGTACTGTTGCCAGTCCATTCTCATCAAATACAGGTTTCATTTTGCTCTCACCAGTAAGTTAAATGCGACGTTGCGTGGGCGGTTCTCTGCCGCAGTAGGAACAACAGTTGAAGGGTCCAGCGTTACGTAAGCATTTGCCCCGGACCCTTCTGATGCTGTCAACTTATTCGTTGCTGACGGACCTAATTTGAATGCGCCACTTGCATAGGTAAACAGACCATCGGTAAAGAAACCCGCATTACCTGTGAAATTACGCATGGCGTCACCCTGAGCACTTAATAATGCTCGCCCGCTGTCTACTCCGCGACCGTCATCCCAGATACGCAGGAATTCACCCCGACAGTCAGTTAATTTCAGACCTGGCCATACACGCGCAAGTGCTGGATATGTTGATGCCGAGAACGTAGCGCCATTCATTTTGAGGAAAACATTTGACGCCCATTCTGGAACAACAGTGTTTGGCATTGCTGATAGTGGCCAGAGAAATGGAATGCCAATTGGCGGTGGGGCTGACTTAACTGAGTTACTGACATCATCCAGAAGAGCCATTGTTCCATATTTTGTCGGTATCTGGATTGAGTTGTTATACACCCCATCGATATAGACAATTATTTCGTAGCCAGTCTCAGATACAAACAGGTTTACCTTCCTTCTCCCGTCACTGGATACTGATGACACTCCTTTTTTAGACGCCACAACCCCGTTGAACATTTGTTCATTTGAGCTTTTTTTATCTGCGAAATAAGCCAAACCAAGGTTTTCGAGAGCCGTTTTCACCGTGCCATCCGATTTGATATCACCAAACGGATTCTTGCGGCTCAGGTATTCAACAGCAAACCCCGATCCCAGCAATTCAACAAAACCGGGCAGATCACCATTATCAAGCACATCCCGTTGCGTTTTGTCACTTACAAACTGGGCCAGAGCTGCAGCAATAAAGCTGGCCTGCCGAATAACCTTATTGACTTGCGCACTGGATGCTTTGCCTGCTGTAAATCCGGATAAAAGCGCAGGCAACGCTTCCCATTCCTCCTGCGATATAACATTGGCATTTCGATCCGTTGCAAACGCTTTAAAGTCATTTTTCGCCATCAGAGTAATACTCCCCATGCCCCTACATCAAAACCACTGATGAATTCGTTATCCATATCAAAACCAAAAAATTTTGAACCTTCCGATGGGGTTTCCACCGAAGGTGTTTCAATGCCACCCGCCCACACCCCGGCGGCTTTTACTGTGAGATATCCCTGTTTAATTGCAGCAATTAACTCACGCGATACATCAGAAATATCAGTCTCGGGAAATACCCAGACTGATATCGTCATGTCCTGGTTGTCGACAATTTGCATCTTGAGGCCAGATCCCGCAGTTGCAGCGTCAAGAATTGCTGGAAGCGAATCATTCCGTCCGTCCCAGTTATTAATCGCAATCTTCGCTTTCAGAATGATGCGGTACGTCTCATCGCTCAGCGACGTATAGCCCGAATCCGGGTCATACGGTCCTTGCCAGACCCCCTGGTCATATCCAAGCCCTTCTGTGTCCCAACTGAAATAAATGCCAGTGATTGGTTTGCTGACTATGCGGCTTCGCCCAATCCAGATCCCGAGCGTGTCGAGCTGCACGCCGACCGCCGTATCGATATCGAAGGCTGTTACAAGCCCTGACATAGTCCTGGACACATCAATCAGCGGGCGAGTGCTCAGGTCTATATGGTCAAAAAAGAGTGGCTTGGTAGCGTGGTAGTTAGTGATCAGTTCGGTGTATTTGCTCATGAGGTCACCGTGATAGTGATATTCGCGGTGCTACAGGACGCCGAAGCATCATAGGCAATATCAATGTTTGATGCCGATACGCTGTCAGACGACTTACCGATCAGCAGGTCGGTAATGTCGTAATATCGGGCATTACCGCCGCTCACAACGCCAAGGTTTGCCGGGGAATAAATACGGCTCAGAAGAACGTCATCGCCAATTGTCAGGCCATTTATATAATCGGCAACAGCCTGTTTGATCTGCTCGCCGATTTGAGAGGTATACCCGGTAAATACTTTCAGGGTAATTGCTACGAAAATTGGCACATCGGTAGAGCGTGAAAAACTGATGACGTGAGGATTACCGTAAGTATCCGGCACCGTGACAGAAGTTGTCCCGTAGGTTGCCGTTCCCTGTCCTTTATTCCCCCTGATGGTCTGGGCTATTTCGGTAACATCCCCACCATCGACGATGGCGGAAATTGAGTGAGGCGGCAGCCCGTTGCTGTCTGTTGTTCCTGTGTCGTTCTCATACAACTTGTGACGTGTCACGCCAGCAACGTTAGCTATTGCACCGTCGACACCTTCAAACGGTGTGATCGATGGTATCGCGACGCTTTTCCCCTGCCGAATGCGCAGCTCTGCGTCGGTTTCGGCTGGTGAACCGACAGTAGCCGAAGCTGGGTTGGTTACCGACACCCAGCCGCGAGTAGGTGTGTTAATGGTGGTAATAGTCCCGGCCATCGCAGCAACCGAACCGCTATTCGCACATGTGGCCGTCACCAGCACAGTACCATCAACGCCGATCGCGACACTCGCGGGAAAATTCCAGATAATGCCGTTTTTATCCCGTGCGGATCCATTCGTGATAGTCGTGCCTGCCGTACCGGTTAACAGAAGGTCAGCAGTAGAGTTTGTCGCTACTTTTCGCGTGATCCCGTTAATTTTCACATTGCTGCTAAGCGCTGCGGCCTGCGCTGTCGTCGGTGAAAAAGAGTTGTAGATCCCGATAGCGGTGTTGTTAGCATCATGCACAGCCAGAGCCACCAGCGCGACCATTTGCCCATCTTTGCTGTCTGGTTCGAGGTAGGCATCACTACCGTAAATCTGCCTGAAATAGCTGGTCAGTGTATCGAGGATTGTCTGGTAATCAGGCGCACTAATCCCCTGGGCGGTTACCGTTGCCGATAGCCCCAGCGTGTCTAGGTTCAAAGCCATTTATGCCTCGCTTGTTACAGTCGTCTGGCCGTAGATTGTGTCAATGGAGGAAGTGAAAGTGACGCGGCGGCTGGTGCCGTCATAATTGGTATCGAAGGAAAGAATCGACAGAACGCCCGGCGTGTCCTGTATGCGTTCGCGTATAGCCAGGATGTAGACGTCTGATCGCTGCTTCCCAAGCACTGATTGAACATACGGCGTGCCTTCCGTCAGATCGAGAAACCACTGACCGCGCCACAACTCGAAACGGGTTTTTACGGCCTGGGCGACACACTCCGGACTGTCGATAAGAAAGGTGTCGTCACCCTGCCCGAAAGTGTAATCGCCGTCAGCATCTTCGCGACGGTATCGCATAGATTAACCTCCCAGCGGCTTAGTATTGCTTCCGCCGCTCTCAACGCCGCCATGGGTATGTTTATCCACGATAGAACCGTCCACCAGCTGCAAGCGACCGTCAGGCAGGATTTTTAGCCCGTTAAGGTTGAATCCGCCCGGTGCAGTGCCATTTATTGCCCCGCTGGATGGGTTAAGGCTTAACTTTGTGCCGCCGTCATCGCTGCGCAGCTCTACCGAGCTAGTACTGATACCGCTGATTTTCTGTGCTTGCGACTGCGGGCCAACGATAGCGAACGCATCAGATAAGTCATGCTGGCGCGGGTCGACGGTCTCCTGAACGCCGCCGTTCTGCCACCAGAAATCGATGCAACGGTCGGCAAAGATCAGCAGGCACTCATCGCCTTCTTTTACCGGAAAGGTCAGCGTGCAACCACCGCCGCGCGGAAAGATAACCGGCACATCCACCAGCGGTTTTAATTCGATGGAGTCGTCGCCAACAATACCGCGAAGCGCCACTTCTACTGTGCAGGTTACAGCGTCAGGATCGAACGACTGAATGATGCCAGGCATCGCCACGCGCATTTGGGTAGATACTGAATCAGCAATGGCCTGGGCGGTCTGCTGCTCGCCGCCGATCTGTGATTGAGTTGGAATTGGCATAAAAACTCCATAAAAAACCCGCTCTGCGGCGGGTTACTGATCAAACGTCAGGGTTTGAAGGCTGATTTGTACGTGCTATTTATCTGCTTTGCAGCTCTGAATGTAGGACTTGCTTAAAACTACGGTGACGTCGTGGTTTGTAGCTAGATACAGGCTGCTAAGGAAAAGCCGCAAGGCAATTTTTAGCTTCTCACGATAGGGGCCGGATACCTTTATGCCAAAATCAGAAACAACCATAAAATTTACTCCAGCAATAGGCAAAGAATTGCTATCCGTAATCCAGGATAACATACCTGAAAGTGACTATAAAATACGCAGGAGAATCAGGACTGCTGACTCAGTTAATGCAGTTGGTACGTTAGTCGACATAACAATTATAGTAGCCACGTCGTCACCAGCTTGTATAGCCATTGCATCCATCGCAAGAAAATGGATACAGACCAGATCATCCAAAAAAATAACAATGACCACAGAGAAAGGTAAAATCGAAGTAGAAAACCTGACGTCAAAAGAACTGATTGAAGTAATGGAGCAGTGCAAGAACATCAGCTTCAAAGAGGAATAACCTGACGCGCCGGTCAAACCGGCGCCTTTCCATCACGCCTACTTAACCTTCACACAGTCGTAAGTAGCATACTGACGTGGAGCGTCCATGCTGGCTTGCAGCCACTGGGCATTGAGAATTATCTTGCCGTTTCGATTGATGTACTCAAGACCAACCCATCTTCCAGGCTGATCGGTAGCCATACGCCAATCCATCTTGATATTGTTATAATCGCCTTTGTTTTTCAGGAAGGTGATTTTTTGCATTTCTGGCTTTGCGCCATTGATTCTGGCTAAGCCATCATCTGCCCAATGGATTTTAAAATCACCACATTGCTGATCTGCAAAAGCGGGTGCTGATATAAGCACCGCGAACACGGTAACAGTGCAAAGTAAATGTCTCACGGCCCCACCTCACTAATTCGTCGTCCCTTGCATTGCTTTCGGGCTATAAAGATCACGAGCCCCACGCGCAAAACACATCAAATCCATGTACCACGCCTGACCTCTGGTGTCGCCAGTATAGTCGATAGCTTTGACGATATAAACGCCATCTGTCGCAATGCTGGCAGCCTGTGACGTCGTGCCGGTCAGCACACGGTTGCCGTTCTCTTCCGTTTCAGTGATACGCTCGGGCGACTGTGCGATTTCGCTATTGCCGAGCGCGGCGCGGTACACCGAAGCCTGATCGAGCTGGATAAGACCATTAATGCGGATGTTTGGGTTTATCAGGCACCGCACGTTTACGCCGCCGCCCATTGTCTGTTGCGGCATACCGATCAGGCCAGTATTGGCATTCAACACAATGGCTTCGTGAATATATTTATCCTCCGGCACCATCTGGACCTGACCATCCACCAGCTGCCATGTCGCTTTGCACTGCGCAGCAATATTATCCATCACGTTGCGGCTGGATGAGTAAATCGCGCGGCCACGAGGAAACACGGTATCAGGAAAGTCGCCGGTAATGCCCTGTGTCACGCCGAACGCGTTGAAATCCTGCATCGTCGCCCGGTGCAGATCCGCAACGGTATAACCAGCTGCAAGCGTGGTGATGGTGGTCGCATAGAGGAACGCTTCGTGATCACCAATGGCCTGAATCAACACCCAGGAATCGGTGATGTTGTCCTTCCCGGTGACGGTAAAGCGAATATCACCGTCAAAAATCAGGCCGTAGTTCTGACCGTTCACCTGCCCTATCTGGTCTGGTGAAATCTCCCGGGCTACACCAACCTGGCTCGCATCAACATCCGGCGCTATGCCGTCATACCCGGCAATGATGCGAATTTTGGCAAACTCCTGCCCCAGTATCTTGTTCGTGGTATCGGTGGAAAGGTTATAAATTTTCACGTTAGCCACGCGCGGCCAGCTCGTGTCTGCCCACTCGATCTGGAACGTGACCTTAAAGTCAGACAGGGAAACGCCCTGTCCGTTCTGGTCCAACAGCTGTAACTCAAAATGGCGCATCCAGTTAAAAGACATTTCTACTCCTGTACGAAAATGAGGTGGCTGTATGTGCCGAGGTTGGTTTTGGTGGGCTCTTCTGGTGCGCCCTTATCGGTCGCCACCACCAGCGCGCCATCAATGCCGAGCTGTGGATATTGTCGCAATAGGTTCACGCCGGTCAGTAGAGGTACGCCAGAAAGCAGCGCAGCGCCGCCGCTATCCATCACGTCCATGATCCAGCCAGCCGCATCACGCCAGATGATCCTTAGCGTATACGTGGTATTGCCCAGCAAAACGCGGAACTGCTGATTGTCAGGTGAAAGCGGTATTTCGTTAAACTGCATATAAACCTCATTAGAAAGGTAACTGATAACGTCCGCCAACCTTACTCGCACCCGTGACCTGCCCCAAGAGGGAGTCATTCACCGATGTAACCGATTTCGTCCCGGAATTCTGCACCGCTGATGTACTAACACCATCCTGCATATCCGACTTATCTGCGACCTGCTTTTTGAATGTCTGCGACATGATCACTTCACGCAGGGTAAGCGTGCAGTTCAGCACGTTCTCGCTGGTTTTATCGGTCGTCACCTCAATGGCACGCACCAGCATATTGGTGTACACCCTCTTCCCGGTAATCACATCGAACGGCACGCGCTCAAGCTGCATATCCAGCAGCTTTTGGTATGTCTCCTTTGGGCTAAGCCCAGTGTTAAGACCGATTGAAGATGTATCAATGAAGTCCAGCAACGAACCGCCACCAGCGAAGCCGCATTCCATTGTGACTTCGCTGGGACGCTTATACGCATGATCGGCAATGAAACCCGAAGCACTATTCGTTGTCGGCTTCTCAACTGGATGCTCAGTAATTTCGAGCGCATCATAATGCTTTTCGGAAACAACCACGCTGGGAATTAATATGCCAATTCGCCGGGATTGCTGGCGAAAAATAGCTGATAAAATATCCATTATCTCGGTCCTGCGGTGATTTGCTGGGTTAACTGTGAGTTCACACCCTTTTGACGGTCAACAGTCAAACGGGCAGCTTCGCGCGGATCGGAAACGCCGTAGATGTTAATGTTCGTTTCCTGCTGAATCACCGGGGCGCTGGTGGGCATATTGCTCATCACTTTCGGAATGTAGTTGCGCGTTTCCTGCGGCATTAGCCCCATGCCATAACGCTTAACATTCCCGATCCCCCAGTTATATGATGCCAGTGCTTTGCTAAGGTCTCCGCCGTTCTGCCGCAACAGCTGACTGAGGTACTTAGCGGCTGCCTGAGCTGACTTTTCCGGGTCGAATACATCATTGCCACGCAGGCCCATGTCGCGCGCCGTGCCATCCATAAACTGAAACAGACCTTTCGCGCCTGCGCCGGACACAGCGAACTGGTTACCACCCGACTCAGTGATCGCCACGCTTTTCAACAAGCCAGCAGGCAGCTGATAAAGAGACTCCAGCTTATTGAACAATGGCCCCATCCAGTCGAGCAAAACCTTGCCCTGCGCTGTGGCTTGTGGGCGTTTAACTGATTGCGCCAACTGGGTGGGATCGCTCGGTATATTTGGAGAGATTTCAGCAGCACCTGCCGGTGAGAAAAGTAAATTACCGATTTTGGCAATCCCGTCTGAGATCTTTTCAAGATAACCATTAGCAGCCTGCTGTCGGTTTTTTATTTCATCTCTTTCATGCGGGGCAATTTCATTACTACGAACATGCTGTTCCGCCCCTGGAATGTCAGGCTGAACATTATCGCCATGCACTACACCGTTACTCTGTCCCTGCCAGATAACTTTACCGGGTCCCCCGTGCAGCCAATCCATCCATGCAGGCCATTCTCTTACCTCGCTAACATCTTTTCGCCCAAGGTCGGTTTTGATGCCAACCGTAGCAAGAGCATCACCAATGTTCCTTTTGATATAGTCCAAAGATGATTTGGCACTGGCTTTTATGTTTTCACGATCTGAAACCACATAACCGGCATACAATCCCCATAATTTAAGCCAAGGGGGTATCGGAAGGCCGGATATTTTTGCGAACGCTCCTAGCACTTTTGTTACCCAAACACCAGCAATGAAGGTGGCCAAAATTTCCAGCGAGTTCTGCCACCCACCGACAGAATCCTTCAGCCCAAGCAGCTTATCGCGCAGCCAGAGAATTGCCTTTTTCGCCTTTTCTATTGCTGGCTCCCACTTGCTCCAGTCAATCAGGCTTTTGCCACCCTCCTTCCACGTCTTGTAATCGTCATACAGTAATCCGATCGCCAGAATCAGTGTGGTGATAATTCCAATCGGAGATTTCAGGAACGCAGAATTCAGCAGACGCCATGCGACCAGAAGAGCACCGAATATTTTCAGCAGATTTTTACTGCCATCATCCAGACGCTTCCACCAGTCAATGACAGAGCCAGCGCCCTGTATCAGCCTCCACGCCATTCGTGTGAATGCGTTCGCAAGCCAGATCACACCTTTAATGACTTTGGTCAACGTCTCTTCAATCTTCGGGAAGTTGTCGAGGATGCGCCGCCGCAGGCTGTCCAGCGAACCAGCAAGACCACCAGCGAGGTTTGAGCCGATCTTGTCCCGCATTATGCCGAACAACGACGTAAGCCCGCTCATGGACGTCATGAATTTGTTGGACTGAACGGCTGCCTTATCAGCGTTGAACCCCGTCTTTTGCAGCATAGACTGGTAATCGGCGGTAAAGCCATTCATGCCACGCCGCATCGCCATCAGCGTGTTTTCATCGATGCCGAGCATCTGCGCGTATTGCTTCGCGCGGTAATACGGCATGTTGTTGAGCTTTTGCCCAATGCCAGTAAAGATGGCTGCAGTATCACGCATCTTTCCGCTGGCATCACGGGTCTGGACACCCAGGCGGTTCAGGAAGCCTTCCGCCCCCGGATTGCTACGCATGAAACCAGCCAGTCCTTCAAGGGAGGACATGGCCGACTCGGCGCTGGCACCGGTCTGCAATGCGGCATAGCCCAGCGCTTTGATGCCCTGGACGCTGGCCCCCGTCCGCTGGGATGCCCAGTAAGTTTTATCTAGACCATTCGCGATCTGGGTGGTAAATCCGACAATGCTCAGCGCTGCGCCTTCCACCACCGCGCCGACCTTCATAACGTTTGCGGTAACGCCTTTCAGCACGGATTCAAACTTATTAGCGCCAGCCTGATCGATATCGAATCCCAGCGAAACAAGGAAATCTTTAATCGTATCTGCGTTACCGCTCATTGGCCGCTCTCCATTTATCTACCCTGGCGTCGTTATCCTCGCGCATGTCGAGGTAGTCATTGAGAAGCGCGATGCGGCAAAGGTCTACCGCACCGCTGTTAAGGTCTTTCTGGTCAAGATGAAAGGCAAGCGCCGGACGAAGAATAAAATCTTCACCGCCCGGCAGGCTGTTGAAGGTTATTCCGCTGGCGGGGTGGGCGTCTCGCTGGTAGGGAGTCCTTGCAAAAAATTTCCCAGCGAGTCGGCGACCACCCGCGCCACCAGTTGCAGCATGGTCAGCAGGTCGATATCGTCAAACGCCATTTCGCCATGCTGGCAGACCGGCACCCAGCCTTTCATGTGCTCGCGTGAAACAACGGAAAGGCAGGGGAACAGGATAGCGTCCACGTCGCCATCGCTCAGATCGGACACAGCATTGGCAATCTTTGGCAGGATGGTAGCCATCGCGCCTTCGGTGTCTTTGCTGCTGATCTTCTCCTGAACGCTCCGAAAGTCAGAAACCATCCCGGCCAGCACCGGCAACAGCTTGCGGGACACCTTCAGCTGTTCGAAAACGCTGAGCTTTGCGGTGCGATATTTCACGCCTTTAATTTCGAATTCCATGCGTTAAAACTCCCCGAGCAGCTGGTCAATCTTGCCGCAGTCGAACACCCAGGAAACAGTCCCGCCCTCTTTGGCGTTATTGAAATCAGGCTGTTTCTGGAATGCGCACGAACGCGCAGTAGAAATATCACCCGATGCCGTGTTGCGAATGACGATCACGTTATTGCCCCAGGTGGCAGAGGACTGGCTTTGCGCGTTATACGCCAGAGACAGCTTCTTGTTCACCGGGGAGGTTTTCAGCAGCGTCACCGTAATTGTGCCTGACTTATCGGCGTGCAGGCTGTGCATCACTTCGCCATCGGCACCGATGGTCATGGTGTTCTTGTTGCCGCCCATGGTCTGGGTGATACCTTCCTCAGAGTTCGCAGAACCCTGACCAAGATCGATAACGCCGGTCGGCCCGATGAGCGACGCGGTTACATCGAGAAAAGAATAAGTTGCCATTTATCGCTCCTTAGCGAACCACGTTGATCTGCACATCGGCATAATGAACTGCGCCAGCCAGCTTACAGGCCACCTGAATTAACGGTGCTTTGCGAGCTTCTCGGTCGGCCTGCGCCTGTTCTGAAAGAGGTTGCGCATACACGTAATAACCTTTAGTCAGCGTATCGCCGGAATTCAGCTGTCCGATAGGTCCACCATTCCACACGCCAGCCGCTACCAGACCGTTCGTGACGGACTGATCCATGGACTGTTCAACGTTGGAAAGCAGACGGGTCACACCGGCATCAGTCTGCGGAATTTTGGTGGTGCTGGTGTAAAGCAGGTTATAGAGGTTGGTCTGAACGTAGTTCTGCAACCAGTCGAGCCCGTGGCGCTCGTCGAAGAAGTCACCGTTCGCCATGACGCCCTGTTGCAGGATCGCCGTGTCGTTGGCGTAGCACACGAACACGTTCGCATTCTTCGCATCCACAGCCGCCGCCTGTCCTACCGTCAGCGTTTCGTAGGTTACGCTCGGTTCCTGTTTGAATTTCAGGGTAATGGTGGTATTGCTGCCGTTGAAATTGACAGTAAACGCGCGACCGAAAGCTGAAACCGCCGCATAAGGGCTGCTGGAGGAATACTGAACAAAGGTACGGGAATACTTGCCAGCCTTTAATTTCGACGCGACATCGGTCGTCGAAGTCGTGCTGATAATATCGGCGTTGGCAGATGTTACCCCGAAAATGCGGCTCAGGCTGGACGCTTCGATGAGTTTAGCAACCTCAATCACGTCATCAGCATCAAGCACATCGCCACCAGAGACAACATCATCAGCGACAACCAGCCCATACCAGTTGGTATATTGCAGGCAGGCATTAACGGCTTGCACGATAGTTTCAGTATCTCCACTCTCGGAAGAACTCAGCGTCTTCGCCCAGCGACCAACATAAACCTGTGTCGGCTTCGGTGACTGGCTGAAGAAAACCTGCGCTGCTTTATATTCCGGGCTGTCGACACCGAAGTCCTCGCCAATGTCCTCAACGGACGCATAAAGGCGAATGCGTTCCTGCACCGGAATGACAGTGGAAGAGCCGAGGATCAGCAGCGCGCCGAAGTTACGACCAGTAGCCGCTTTCGGCGAGATGATCACATCAACGTTTACAACGTTGGATACAGGTAAGCCCTGTGCCATAGGTTAATCTCCAAAAAATAATACTGGTGCATCCACCAGCGATTTGATGCCGTACTCGCGCACAACCTTACGGCGCAGACGCACCGTCATATCGTAGCGGCGGACCCATTTCTGATTAATAAGTTCAGGGAAGGGAGTCAGACCTGTGTAATCGCCAAGAGACAGCCCCAGCGCATTCAGTGCTGCGTTGTTCTGCGGCACAGATATACCGTCACGAAACCGGGACGCATACACCATCCCCGCCGGTCCATAAAACGAAGCCATACACTCAATCGTTTCATGCCGCCAGAGCTGAGAGCCATCATCAGTCTGTCTGGTGAATGCCGGACTGTCATCACCTGACCATCCGATAACCCCAAACGCACACCAGTTCGTTTCAACCGGTAGCAGTGGCGGCTGCTCTTTCTGCCAGCGCGGACGAACCATCCCGGCAGACAGACCGGAAACGTTACGCATCCACTGGCTTAACAGCCTGTCGAGCGCTTCGTCATAATCCGGATCACCACTGGTTGGTATCAGCCATCCGCGCTCTGTACTGGTGTTATTGCTCAACCGGAGTTCCCCCATCAAACGGCAACAGTTCGCAATGCGCCTGGACGAAGCCAGCACCGTAAGCGGTATACGGGTCGACGAAAGTCACACGATAATCACGGCCCTGATACGTCACGATATCGGCATCACGGCCAGTCTGCCCCTGTGTCAGCCGCTCAGTTGTCACGATAAGAATCGCGCCACTGATAACTTGCCCGGACTGCATACGGCGGTTCTCCAGGGAGCGGTCAACGGTAACAACTCCGGCAAACTGCGTTTTAACTTCGCTGTCACTACCGATCCCGTCATCGTCCACCGTTTGCACGCGACGCGTTACCCACAGGTTGAAGTCGCAAAAATCGGGGTCAAAAAGCACGTCTGTTACATCAAGAGTCGGCATCTTTATCCCTCACAACATGGGTAATCGCTCTGCGATATTGCCCGGTGTCAATTAGCGGTTTCACCAGATCGGTTCCGGGGGACTCGCCAGCAGCGCGTCGGGCAAGCTCAGCTTTCGCCCCTTTGCGCCCTCGACGTGCGCGGGCTTCAACGGTGCTATCAGCAAGCGGTGTAAAGCCGGTAATAGTCATGTAACGCCTGACGCCATTAGCGGCCAGCGTTCCGGCGCGGTTGAGCGCTCTTTCCGCCCCCGCCGCATTTCCATCAAGCGCAGCCTGCGCCGCTGTTTTGAGCTGCGGCAACGTCTGTTCCTCTACCGATTTAACGCCGGGGATCAGGTGCGGGCGTGGGGGAATGTTTTGCGCTGGCGAGCCGTATTCGTTGACGTAACCGATCCCGGCATTACCAAACGGAACATCCTCACGCTCGCTGTCTGCTTCCGGGATACCCACCAGCACTTCTTTTTTACTGATGGATTTGAGCGCATCCAGAATGGCCTGAGCGTTATCCACCCTCGTTGTTACACCGCTTTTGAAGCTCATAGCTGGCGACCGCCCGCACCGAACATCGTGATCAGCTGATAAAATTCAGCGCCATATCGGGTGTTATTCCAGAAGCCTGCGTCAGGGTTTAGCGTCGCGCTGGTGTCATAGCTGACGCTTACCTTGTCAACGGACTTGGAGGATTGAACACCATTGGTTGAACCGCCCGGGCCGCCAACCAGCATTGCCCGACTATCTGCCGCCCATAGCGTCATGTAGTGAGCCACGAACAACTCGGCAAAGTACGGAAACAACTTTTTTCCGGTGACGTTTTCGCTCAGCAGTTCATCGGCCAGATTCAGACGAAACTGGATTTGCGCTTCGGGATATTTGGCAGGGTCAGCAAACTGCGGGAAGTCGCGGCGAAAATCACTTACCGCTGGCAGACTTTGATTCTTTGGCATTTTTTACCTCGTTACGCGCGTCTGTGGCTTTGCCAACGGATACCTCCGCGTGCGCACGAGTGAACCAGTGCGTGGCAACTTCTTCCTCCACAGCATGACGGCCTTTAACAAACTCGCGCCGTGAACCGTCGGGAAGCGTGAGCACAAACGGGGTATGTACGTGTATTACTGCATTATTTTTTGCCATCGGGTCATCCTTAATGGCCCCCGCCAGGGGGCCATGTGGCTGTTAAATGCCATCAACGTACGAAATGGTTTCTTTGTACACTGGCTCAACCGCACCCAGCTTGCCGTAGTAGGTCGCAATCTGATACAGACCACGATACTGGATAGGAACGCTCTGCAACGGCACCAGCGGATAGCGCACGTATTTCTTGTCGTTGGTGTACGCAACCATGCGATCCTTATCCCCCACACCACGGCCTTTCAGCCATTTAACCGCGCGGATATTCAGCGGAACACCGTTCTGGTGATAGCTGATGGTGTTGGTCTGAAGATACGTCAACAGGGACTGGTTACCCGCAGATGAAACGATGATGCTGGACAACAGAGCAAACTGCTCAGGCGGGATCAGCAAATCACGCGGAACCACAGAGTAACCGGAAGCGGCCCACGCATCAGACAGCACCTGGTTAATGCTTGCGCGGATTTCGTCCGGTGTTGAGGTTGCCCACGTTTTGGCAGCGTTGTTGACAGGAACACCGTTCAGGGTAACAAGGCCTTTCAGGTTTAATGCGGAATCGCCAACATACACCTGTTCATCGTTATCCATCTGCCATTTCAGTTGCATCCCGTCATACTTCTGCGTATCAATCGGGCGTCCGACCTGCTGAGCAGCCTGCAATTCTATGACCGTCCAGCCAAGTTCCATCCCCCACAGGTTCAGCGGGTTACCGGATTTGCCGATATCCACGTTCACGCCAGCAATAGCGGTTGAGTCTTTGCCTACCCAGTTTTTGCCATTCGGATTTGCGCCAGTACCCGCAGCGGCGAAGCTGGTATTCGTCCAGCTGGAAATGTCATCTGCGATGGAGACATCTTCACGCAGTTGGATATCGCGGGTCCAGGTGTACCCCACCAGTGGCAGGTTCAGCGTCTGGTCTAGTCGTTCCAGCTCCCCGATGAGAAAGGCACCAGAGCTGTCAACGGTTGCCTGATCAAAAGTAATCATTCGTCTGTTCCTTAAATCTTCCAGGAAATTTCTGCATTGCCGTTAGCATCACCGGCACCTGTGAATTCAGCGTTGGTCAGCACCACGTTTTTGCCACTGACTGACGTGGCCATGAATCCACCCAGCGGCACTTTGATGGATCCATCAGTGGAGACGACAACGTATACCGGGTCGCCTTTTTTGATGGTGCTGGCATCAAAATCAGAACCGAGATTAACGGTCACGTAGCCACGCTTCATGGCGTCGCCCGGGAAGTTCTTGCCACTCCCCACCTGGCGAACCATGTCCGGCTGCGACGTGGTCGGATAAGGGCGCACATAGATCCCCTTCACCTTGTCTGCGGTATCACCATCTGCCAGCGGTACGAAAAAACCGTCAGCATCGTATTTACCAGCCAGCCCATAGGCAGCAAAGGCGTTATCGGATTTAAGGACCACCGGTTCGACGGTTAAGTCCTGCGGGCGAGAGATAGCCCCGGCAATGCCAACAGGCATCCGGTACAGAAATACATTATTCATTTTTTACCCTTTACGGTTTGCCCAGAATTCAGCGTTTTGTTTGTTCAGGGAAGCGATACTGGTCATGCCCATGTTTGGGCGCTGTGCATCGCCGGTGGTGGCGCGGGTGTTTCGCCCTTTGGCAATCTCAGACACGGCATTAAACGCCATGTTGACCGATTGTTTCGGTAATTTGCGGATATCCGCATCACCGACTATCTGGCGAACCAGCGTTTTATCTGCGGAAGCCAGAACCTCGCGTTTGAACGCGGTCGGTTTCATCTTACGGCTCAGATCGATACCCGGAACGATAACTTCGGCACGCCAGGCTGAGTCACCAGTAATCGTGGTTTCCTCTTCATCGTCCTCGCCGTCACCGGTCGGATTATCGTCAGGCTTATTGTCGTTATCGCCCGTCGCATTTCCTTCCAGCTTAGCCAGCAGGGCTTTGAGCAAGGTTTTGATATCGTCCTCGCCGTCGCCGGTTGGCTCTCCGCCCATTTCCGGCTTTTTGTCCGGCAATGGTTGTTGCGGTGAAAGGTTAATGTTGAGGTTAACGCCGCTCGGCAGATCCCCTTCATCGCCAGTTACCGCCGCTGGCGCAGAGTCCAGCAGTTCGTTCATGGTGTCAGCGTCACCCGTTTTGATGGCCGTGCGCATGCGGGTCCACCAGCTTTTCTTTTGATTTGCCATTGTGTCTCTGTCTCCAATTGCACAACGATTTCCGGCTCTGCCTTTAGGGACAAGAGCCACATGGTTTCCGGTAATATCGACCTGCTCGGCTTTACCTGGCTCGGTCTGCTCGTACTCCGCGTCATAGCCACACGACACTTCGCGCAGGCCATCTTCGATAAGCTGAATGGCGCTTTCGTCTTTGACGATAAGGTCAGCCAGCATCAAATCAGACTGTTCACCCGTCCCGCGCCGGACATTCTGAAGATGCCCGACAGCAAGCTCTTTCCAGTTCTCTGGATTCACCAGCCGCACATCCCCGTTTTCATCCTCGGGATGCAACACCGTGATACTCATTCCTTCGAATGAGGCAAGCGTGGCGGGATGGAATACCTGCTCAGGAGAACGCGTGACGACTATCTCACCGAGCTTGTCGGGTTTGAGGTTTGGCAGGTCATCAGCACCATAGAGCTGCTTACCTGTTCGTCCTATCGGCACGTCTTTGCACAGCAGCGAGCCGTCAGCCAGCTGATAGCGGGTTTCCCCCAGCCGGGTATTGAAAAAATACCTGATGCCTTTTGTATACGCCGCGTCGCGGGTTCCTTTTGCGGTACTCAACATTTGTTCCTGTTGAGAATGTATGACTGACGAAAAGAAAGTAACGCCTTTGTCTGTCGGGATGTGATCAAACAGTCCGCCACCGGAAACAGGGGTCAGTAATCCGGCGTTTGTTAATTGTTCCACTTCATTAGCGGTGAATAAGCCTCTTAAGTAATTTCGTCCACCGATGTCATAAAGCCGTTCCTTGGTGGACAGCAGTTCGTTAAGGCCAATACCATTGCCTGCGGCAAATGAATGACCAATTCGGTTTGTTGCTATTCTGGCGACATTATCAGGTAAAGGATGAAATCCATTGGCAGTAAGTGTTTCATTCGCACGTTTCAGTGAAGTATTTTTCGTTTTCACCGGATTTCCGCGCTTCCACAATAAAGCCCAGGATTTCATAGCGTTACTGTCAAGTTTTCCGGGCTCAGGCTGCGTGGAGCGCTGGTGTGCTTCCGGCGGATTCTGTACTTCTTTTCCACGCTGCCCTTCGATGGCTTTTTTTAGTGCGGTGCGAAGCCTTTTTTCCGCTGCTGCACGTTCCTCGTCACCTTTTCGCCTTTCAGCAACAGCAGGATCCTGCCTCACCGTTTTTTCTTTCAGTCGTTCCTGAATTACCTGCTGTGGTGGACTTTGTGGGCCGGAAAAATCCTTCCCGATCTCCCCAATCTTCTTACCGTTGAACGTCCCCCCCATGCCAGCCCTGATTTCTCCATTCTCATCAATTTTTACCGGGCGTCCCTCATGGTATGGCCCGTTTGGCCTGACGGTGATCCAGCGGTCTGAGTCAGCGTTAAAAACCCTGATGCGAATCATTTGAATACACCTTCATTAAAAACGATTTCTTTGTAACAGCGGCAGTTCGGCAGCTCACCAGCGTGGCCGGTCATGCCGTCAAGCGTTGGAGGTCGTCCCCATTCGACAAATTTACCTTCCATCTCCCGATGAGAATGCCTGACGTCGCCATCTTCGGCTGTACGCCAGATATAACCATTCGAGCCGATTGACAGCGCACGCGCCTGATCCAGCGCGCCGGTTGCACGTCCAAGTTCAGTACGGGCGATAAGGTTCGCTCGTGAGCGTGACACGTCACCGGACGCAGCTATCTCTTTCGCGAATGGCTCAGCGCGGCCACCAGACACAACGGCCTCGATGGCCTTGTTCTGAATGTCATACACCCGATCGGCGGCCTCAAGAGGCAGTGACTTGATGTACTTAATTTGCTCGGCGACGATGGATTTCATCACCTGGCCTACCGGGGCGCGGTCGACCATGTTGCGCAGCTCTGAACTGATGTTCCGGCTGTGTTGACGCCACTGCTTTTCATTCTGGCGCGCTATGTCTGCGGTGAAGTTCTCAGCTACCTTCGTCGCCCAGGGGGTGATGATTTCACTGTAGCGTTCCAGCGCCTCAATAATTTCCGTGATACTGTCATTTGAACCATCGTAGCGACCATTTACGATGTCCCCGACCGCCCGCGCTATCTGCCGTAGGCTCGTTCGATATCGGATTTCCGCCTGGCGACTCTGGCGGTTTGTCGCCAAGTTCGCCGATGCCTGGCGGCGCTTCGTCTTCGGCATTCTCTATGTCCTCGTCGGTAATGGATGCCCCGATGCCGGTTACGTCAGAATTTTCGCGCAAATCGGTCATAGCGGCTTTCAGTGTCATCAGACCATCACCCAGCGCCGTACTGATTGCGTTAGTAGTGTTTAACGCCACCGTTGAGCGATCGACATCAGACATTTGCCAGAGCGGGTTAAACTCAAACGTGAAATCGTCCGGCAGCGGCTTGCCAAGCTCCGAACGATGCATGATGTCCAGTATCCGACGCATCGGCATCCGTAAGCGGCGTTCCTGCAACGAGCTCACCCGGTCGTAATAGTTGGCGAGGTCTGCGTCACCGGTAGAGAAGCCTTTCGGGGACTGCCCGAAAAGGCGCACCAGCGGGATACCAACGGCACCGCTTATCTGCTCAGCGAACTGCGAAAGGATGTCATCCAGACCACTGAAGCTGTACTGATGGGTTTCAAACTTATCCCGCGAGTCCATGAGAGTCATGCCTTCATTGCTCTGGAACTGTCGAATCAGGTCAATATTCTTCAGCAACGCTTCATACGCAGGACCACCAAGTGCGATAAGCTCGCGTAGCTTCTCCACGCTGTAGGTACGCAAATGCGCTTTGTAGACCAGCTGCGCCGCGCCGACAGTAGCGCTGTCGAACGCGGTAAGACGATCCCAGATACGCTCTACAACCGACATTCCCCATTCGTTCTCGGTCATCTTCTGCTGGAATGGCAGCGTCACCCCGTCGAAGCGAATCAGGCGGCTGTGATGGATGCGCCAGGCCGGGATGCCCGTTGCAGTGGTCACCACGTCGTAAAACTCAGGTTTGCCGAGATCTGGCCCCATATCTTTAATGCGGCGGGTCAGCACCGGGTTAATCATCCAGCGGTCGAGCGGGAGAATGCCCTTAAACTTGCCTTCTCCAATGGTTTCGAGCCGCAACGGGGTCATTGGTGCCTGCCCCTCAATCATGATGAAGCCAACCGCGCCGCCGTAGAGACGCGACCATTTCAGCACGTCGTTCAGCGCATCCCAGATCTGCAACTCATCAAGTTGTGATTCAAGAATGCCGCGATCTTTTGCATCAATTTCCGAAGTGATGCGAATGCCTTTGCGGGTCATATCATCCGGGATAGCGTCGACCGCTTCGCCGATGATCCAGGACGAACGATAGGACCATTCCACCAGCATGCGGTTGCGGCTGGTGAAGTTAGCCCGGTAGGTCGATGCTGAGTGCTGGTTAGGCGTCTGCATCCCCACGCGGGCGACAAAGTTCTCATAGCCATCAGCGGTGGCCTGTGCCGTTCGCCGCGTGGCTTGTTTGTTTCGTGCCATCAGGCCTGTCTCCCTAGCAGCTCCCAGATGTTCAGGGCTGAATTCATTGGCGCGTAGCTGATCATCACCGAGTCGGCAAGGTTTGGCGACCGGGTTCCATCAGGCTGTTTATCAATAACGATTTTTCCCACACCATTAATGGAATAGGTCGGCTGCGAAAGCTCGATGATGAGTTTATCTTTGAGTGCCATGCTACTGCTGATTGAGATGATTTCGTCCGGGTTGTAATCCATACCTTCAACCACGGCGCGCCAGGTATTCTGAAAAAGTTTACGTAACCGCCACCAGCTCTGGGCTTTGGCGTTAGCGAAGAAGTCCTTGTTCAGACGTGCGGCTTGCCCGTTGTCCCCGCGAACAGCTTCATCATCCGGATCAAATACCGCGCCACTACCTCGAAACGGTGTTGCGAGTATTGACGGTCGGCGCGCAGCGTTACGCAGTTCGTTGATAGCGCGTGCATCGCCGCGAACGCCAGCGCCCAGCCCGTCCTCGTCAAAGCGAAACTCTTCGAGGTTGTCCTGTTCGCAAAAGCCGAAAACCTTCTCGACGGACTGATAAATGTCGCTGCCCACACCGGACCATTCCCGCACATTCTCCAGGAGGAAGCCATGACGGGTGGAAAAGGCATTTTTGTCCCTGCCTTCGTCGGCGACATCCATCGCGCCAAGTCGTTTGCCTGTTGGCTGGATCCCCAGTTTGATATGTGCATCAACGGCAGCCTGTACCCATTCGGATGGAATCAGGACGCCTTCCGCTGATGCGCTGTAGTTCAGATCAAGTTCCTGTGCCACCACCACCGGATTATCGATTTTCTCGCATTCCCTGCGATACCACTCTTCATCCTTGCGAGGATCATCCCGCCAGTGGAATGTGAATACCGGTATCTTCCCGCCATGACGCTTCTGAGCGAACGGGTTAGCCATGCCGTTAACTGAACTCAGGTCGATACGGCAACGCGTCGTTTGTGACAACGCCGCATCAATCAGCAGAGGACGCTGAAGGAATGCAGCCTCATCAACCAGATAAAGCGTGGTACGGTCACCACGACCAATATTATCGCCAGCCTCGCCTTTGATGACCGCGCCAGTATCGGGAAACTCAACACGCATATATGGCGCGTGCTTCTTCTCGCTCCACGAACCGCGAAACTCTACAGGTAGCGTTTCCACGAACTTGCGTGCCTTCCAGAACAATGCTTTCGGGTCACCGGTGCTGTCGACGTATTCCTCTTTACGGGAGCCGAAACCGATAACCATTTCTTTGTTGAAGAGACAAAGCGAGCAGGCCAGTCCGATCGCGGTCCAACTGAGCCCCATTTCACGGGATTTTTCGGTAATACCATTCTCCCGATTGCCCCAGCGTTCCATAATCCAGTGGATCCACTCCTCCTGCTTAGGGAAGAGTAAAAACGGAATGGTCACCGGCAGGCCATAATCAATATTACGCGGGTCCGTTGTCATGCCCCAGTCGATGATGAACTGAGCCGGATTGGTTCGGTAAAACTGTTTTAGTGCAGGCAATATTTCAGGATTCTGGCGAATGCGCTGTAGGCGTTCCATCCGCCATTCAAAAACCATCTGGTAATCAGGATGTTTAAAATCGAAGGGGAATGGTAACGGCATACTTAGCCCATCATTTTTTTATACGCTTCTGCAGCCTGCTCCGGCGTTAAGTTGGTAATTTCTGTTCTGACTGGTCCTCCGTCAGCACCAGTCACTTCATTTTTGACATTGTCTTTAAACGCCTGAACAGAAACATGACGCCCGAGCAACTCAAGGTTTTTAACCTTATCAGGCCATTTGATTTTCTTCAGGAGAGCAGCACTATCTGCTGATGCCATCTCGACGACATCCATACCCGATAGAGTCGTTCTCCATACTTTGGGCCAGTCTTTAATCGGCTTCAGTTCGCCATTGGCAAGCAGAATGTCAAGCACGTCCATCTGATCGATTTCAGTCAGCCGTCGCAATACATAGGCAGCGTCTATACCTACCTCTTCATTGCGTTCAGCCTTTAGCTCAGCAATGCGATCTGCTATGTCAGGTTTTGACAGGTTCTCGCTACCAGTGGCGCGAGCAGTTTTCTCGCTGTAACCCGCCCTGATAGCTGCCTGAGTGGCGTTTAAATCTTTCAGGTACTCACGGGCAAACAGCTCTTGTTTGTCTGTGAGCTTTGCCATTGTTGGCTCCGTTTATCCGTTAAAAGGGATATCAGTTAAGTTATCCCGTGTAGGGTATAAGCCATTGTCGAGACCACTCATTGAATGGCCTCTGCAATAACCGATGTCTTTCCATCAGTCCGCCACCACAAAGAATCTTTTTTGCCATAAGGCAGGAGGTTCATCTTTCAGTGGCTGCCAGTGTTATTTCCCCACTTACTGGCTTGGGTTGT
>NZ_JAATUR010000080.1 GCF_011881725.1 Escherichia coli
ATCAGACAATCTGTGTGAGCACTGCAAAGAACAGTTCTTTAAGGTAAGGAGGTGATCCAACCGCAGGTTCCCCTACGGTTACCTTGTTACGACTTCACCCCAGTCATGAATCACAAAGTGGTAAGCGCCCTCCCGAAGGTTAAGCTACCTACTTCTTTTGCAACCCACTCCCATGGTGTGACGGGCGGTGTGTACAAGGCCCGGGAACGTATTCACCGTGGCATTCTGATCCACGATTACTAGCGATTCCGACTTCATGGAGTCGAGTTGCAGACTCCAATCCGGACTACGACGCACTTTATGAGGTCCGCTTGCTCTCGCGAGGTCGCTTCTCTTTGTATGCGCCATTGTAGCACGTGTGTAGCCCTGGTCGTAAGGGCCATGATGACTTGACGTCATCCCCACCTTCCTCCAGTTTATCACTGGCAGTCTCCTTTGAGTTCCCGGCCAAACCGCTGGCAACAAAGGATAAGGGTTGCGCTCGTTGCGGGACTTAACCCAACATTTCACAACACGAGCTGACGACAGCCATGCAGCACCTGTCTCACGGTTCCCGAAGGCACATTCTCATCTCTGAAAACTTCCGTGGATGTCAAGACCAGGTAAGGTTCTTCGCGTTGCATCGAATTAAACCACATGCTCCACCGCTTGTGCGGGCCCCCGTCAATTCATTTGAGTTTTAACCTTGCGGCCGTACTCCCCAGGCGGTCGACTTAACGCGTTAGCTCCGGAAGCCACGCCTCAAGGGCACAACCTCCAAGTCGACATCGTTTACGGCGTGGACTACCAGGGTATCTAATCCTGTTTGCTCCCCACGCTTTCGCACCTGAGCGTCAGTCTTCGTCCAGGGGGCCGCCTTCGCCACCGGTATTCCTCCAGATCTCTACGCATTTCACCGCTACACCTGGAATTCTACCCCCCTCTACGAGACTCAAGCTTGCCAGTATCAGATGCAGTTCCCAGGTTGAGCCCGGGGATTTCACATCCGACTTAACAAACCGCCTGCGTGCGCTTTACGCCCAGTAATTCCGATTAACGCTTGCACCCTCCGTATTACCGCGGCTGCTGGCACGGAGTTAGCCGGTGCTTCTTCTGCGGGTAACGTCAATGAGCAAAGGTATTAACTTTACTCCCTTCCTCCCCGCTGAAAGTACTTTACAACCCGAAGGCCTTCTTCATACACGCGGCATGGCTGCATCAGGCTTGCGCCCATTGTGCAATATTCCCCACTGCTGCCTCCCGTAGGAGTCTGGACCGTGTCTCAGTTCCAGTGTGGCTGGTCATCCTCTCAGACCAGCTAGGGATCGTCGCCTAGGTGAGCCGTTACCCCACCTACTAGCTAATCCCATCTGGGCACATCCGATGGCAAGAGGCCCGAAGGTCCCCCTCTTTGGTCTTGCGACATTATGCGGTATTAGCTACCGTTTCCAGTAGTTATCCCCCTCCATCAGGCAGTTTCCCAGACATTACTCACCCGTCCGCCACTCGTCAGCAAAGCAGCAAGCTGCTTCCTGTTACCGTTCGACTTGCATGTGTTAGGCCTGCCGCCAGCGTTCAATCTGAGCCATGATCAAACTCTTCAATTTAAAAGTTTGATGCTCAAAGAATTAAACTTCGTAATGAATTACGTGTTCACTCTTGAGACTTGGTATTCATTTTTCGTCTTGCGACGTTAAGAATCCGTATCTTCGAGTGCCCACACAGATTGTCTGATAAATTGTTAAAGAGC
>NZ_JAATUR010000081.1 GCF_011881725.1 Escherichia coli
TGTTCGCCTGACGGGTCAAATCGCTTCTCAAGGTCGCTAACCCAGTCTTCCATGACCTCACCAAATGAGCGAAGGCCGCGACGCGATCCGGTTTTTGCATGGTCTGTCAGTTGCGTGAAAATCGCCTGAATAGCTTCGTACTTCTGCGTTGCAGTCATTCCGTTGCGGGAATAGAGCAATTCCGTCGCTTCAGTCATGCGGTTGATGGCGTAGCGTTCCATTGCGGTTTCACGAACCTGCATTGCATAGGCAACGATGTTTGCTGCGCTTGGCGTGTTCTTTGCGATCTCAGCGATATAAGCAAAACCGCCAACAGACACCGTTAACGATTTGCGCTCCAGTTCATCGAAAAGCGTCAGGCCATCTACTGGCTTTTGCTCACGGTGCATTCTGGTTATTTCTTCGAAAAGGATTTTGTGTGGTCGGCTGTAAAATGAATCAGGCTTCAGCATCGCCAGAACTTTCTGGACGCGCTCACTGCTGTCATCATCCAGAAGCAATCCACCAATCACCGCCTGCTCTGCCTCGATGCTATGGGGCGGCGCATAAAAATTATCGGTCATCGTGTTCACCCTCACGAACTTTCAGGTAGGTATTGTCGTTAAGCAGGAAATCAAATCCCTTTTTGTGCCAGACGGTTCCGCGTTGATGGTTTGGACGCTCTTCGAACATCCATCGGCAATTTTCGCCAACGTAGCTCAAATAATTTCTCCAGTCCTGCATCGTGAACCCATGCCCGTCAAGCTGGCGGGTTATCACTCCGGCTTTGCGCCAGAACGTTCGGATCTGGTTTTTACGCTTGTCATTCAGTGCGCGGATTCTTGGCGCTTCAGGAAGGATTTCGTGGTAAGCATCGACAACATCCTGACAGCTAACGGAAGGTTTTTTCTTGTCAGACTTTTTGTCTGCTGCGGTACTCTCTAATACGTCAGTATTAGAGATAATATTATTATATTCTTTATCTGTGGTAATTTGCTGGTAATCTGCTGGTACAGTATTGCTTGCAGGCATTGGTATTGCTGGCTTTGAGGTGGTAATTTGCTGGTAATCTGCTGGTACAAAATTTGACTGATAATCGTCATATTTCTCTACCGAGAAAACTGAGAATTTACCGTGTGAAACCCAGTCAATCATGCCGAGTTTTTTGAACTTTCTAAGCAGGTACTGAACGCGATCTGGTTTGAGTCCTGTTTCAAACGCCAGAGACTTTCTACCGCCAAGTAGCTTCCCTCTGCCTACCAGAATTTCTCCTGCGTCAGTCATTACATACTCAGGCGTATGCTTTGCTTTGAGGATTAAGTGAACCCACAGATGCGCAGCTTCTGCGTCCTTGTAAAACGGCACATCCATAATTTTACGGTACAGCAAGGCATACCCCTTACCGCTGCTTTGATGCGGTTGTTGTAGCCTTCTGGCCTCTCTGGCTTCGGCTAGATTAGATATGTTACTCATGACCTTTCTCCTTCTGCATCAGCTTCACTTTTTCCAACTCAGCCCGGAATCGACCAGGCTGCTTGAAGCTGGACAGGAAGCGATCACGTAGTATGTGTTTGTGAATTTTGTCCTGGTAAGGACTGAGTTGTTTTGTCATAATTACTCCTGTGGATTGATCCAGT
>NZ_JAATUR010000082.1 GCF_011881725.1 Escherichia coli
CTGTCTCTTATACACAAATCCCCACCAGGGGATTTGTGATGTCTGTCAGTCTGCTTTAGGGAGGACTCTTTCCATCCGGTACTTTCCTTCCTCCCCGGCAGCCATTTTTTGAACTTTTTCTTCACCCGTTGATCTTCTCTTATATTTCATTTTCTTCGGGTCTGTTATGGTACTTTCTGATTGTTATTCATGGGCTAACGAGCAGTTTGGACATGCCCGTCTCGGTGATCCGCGTCGTACACGACGCCTTGTGTCACTGGCCTCTTCTCTCGCTCAGCATGCAGGTCTTTCTATTGTGAAATCATCCCACTCCACTGCTCAGGTTGAAGGTGCGTACCGCCTGATACGTAACCCGTCTGTGTCCCCGGAAGCCATTGCCGAAGCCGGATTTACTGCCACTGCAAGGGCATGTGAGGCACATCCGCTGCTCCTCGCACTGGAAGACACCACCACCATTAACTTCAGCCACTGTACGGCATTTGATGACCTGGGGAATACCACCACTAACCCGAAGACGCGCGGGCTGCTGGCTCACTCTGTCCTGATGTACGCCCCCGACAGCGCCCTGCCAGTCGGTCTTATCGAACAGCAGCGCTGGAGTCGGGCCACGGACACCTACGGTGTTAAGCACCAGCGAAAAGAACGTCCCTATGAAGAAAAAGAAAGTTACCGCTGGCAGCAGGCTTCGGAGCGCATGGCCGAACGGCTGGGGGAGATACAGAAACGGGTCATCACTGTCTGTGACCGGGAAGCGGATATCTGGCATTACCTGCATTATAAAGTCAGCCACGGGCAGCGCTTCGTGGTACGTGCTGCACAGAATCGCCGGCTGGAAGAGGCACCCGGCAAGCTCTTCGAACTGCCGGAAGTCCTGGCAACCGCAGGAAGCCACACGCTGAATGTGATGCAAAAAGGCGGGCGGGCAGCCCGTCAGGCCCGGATGTTCATCAGTTACAGCGAAGTCAGCATAAAAAATCCCGACAACAGCGGCCAGGCGCTCCCGCTCACGTATGTCTGTTGCCGGGAGCAGGCAGAGGACGGTGCCTGCTGGCATCTGCTGACATCAGAAAAAGTGGCGAGTGCCGCCGATGCGCGACGTATCGTCAGCCATTACGAGCGACGCTGGCTGATAGAGGAATACCACAAGGCGTGGAAAAGTGGTGGTACATGTGTGGAATCGCTGCGAATGCAGACCCGGGATAACCTTGAGCGCATGGTGGTTATCAAGGCGTTTATCGCGGTACGGGTGCTGGGCCTGCGGCAGGGAGGTGTCAGTGAAGAAACACAAAATGACAGCTGTGAGAAAATACTGACGCCGACAGAGTGGAAACTGCTGTGGGTTAAGCTGGAAGGAAAGCCGCTTCCGGCGCAGGCACCGACCCTGAAATGGGCCTGTCTGAAACTGGCTAAACTGGGGCGATGGCATGACAGCAAACGCACAGGCCGCCCCGGTTGGGTAGTTATGTGGGATGGCTGGTTCAGACTTCAGGATATGGTTGAGGGTTACCTGGTGATGAAGTCTCTTGATCAGGAGATCTGATCAAGAGACAG
>NZ_JAATUR010000083.1 GCF_011881725.1 Escherichia coli
GTCAGATTCTTTTGGGATTGGCTTGCGTTTATTTCTGGAGCGTTTCGTTGGAAGGTATTTGCAGTTTTCGCAGATGATGTCGGTGAAACTTCGTCGCTGTCGTCTCATTCGTACCTCCTGTCGGTAAATCTGACACCCTGACCAATAGCCCATGCTGTTGTGTACTCGATCAGACTTGCCATACGCTTCACGCTCATCTGTGCGCTGCTCTCCCTAATGTTGACGTATTCGCCTTCAAGGCCGGGCAAAACATCAGCTTCCTGCTTTGTTGCCACTGAATGACCGCTGATCAACAAAACCTTCCATTGTTCCGGTTTTAACCATTTGCCGCACCATTGAACCTGACGAGCGATATCCGCCAGCATCGCGTGAAATTTTGCGTTCTGGTCAAGGTTGCGCTTGTAGTCAGTAATGCGGATGGTGACTGGCTTGTCTTTATCGAGAGGAGTTTCGAGGATGGCGTTGATTGCGGCTTGCTGTTGTTGCTTAGTTCGGAGGAAGATTGTTTGCTTCATCGTTACCTCAACTCACAAAACGCCACGCCACTTTTGCTACGACAACAGGCATAACACCGATAATCACCCACAGGAAAATGCTACCGAACAGCACACCCACCAGGTCTTTACCTTCGCCTACCAACCGGACAAAACTTCCGACAACCGCAATGAACGTCGACACCATCCACATAGCACCGAGAATCCTCAATGCAGAAAAAATCAACTCAACCACGATTTACTCTCCCCCAAATAAAAAGGCCTGCGATTACCAGCAGGCCTTTATCTGTTTTTAACACGCTTTCGAGTCCTTTTAGATTTTTCCTTAAGATATTCCGCAAGTTTATCCTCATCATTATTAAATTGAGATAAAAGCTCATGCTCGCAATTAAGTGCTTTACTCGCATAAGTTCCATATAGTTTCTTTCTTGCTAGTGCTGCTATGAATGCTGCATCTTCTTTGCTATCGAAATACCCTAACGATATTGTCTTATTTTTATAACCAACATAAGACTTCCACCTGCCAGTTGGCTTATACCAAGACACTCCAATTGCACCGGATGTGTTTAATCTATTCCCTACAATGTTTCTTGCATTCTGCTCTTCTGTTGCCAGTCTTAGATTTGAAATCCTATTGTCAAGTCTGTTCCCATTTACATGATCAATAAACTTAGGAGGCCATTTTTTGTATACATAGAACCAAGCAAGTCTATGCGCATAATACAAAACATTATTTATGCTAATGCATATATAACCACCACTAACACCTCCAGCAATACTACCTTTTACTCTTACTACTGAATTTGTTTTTAGCCATTTAAATATTCCTGTTTCTGAGTCATATGATAATGTTGACAGAAGCTCATCGTGATCAATTAGTTTTTTTATTCGCATAAAGAATATACTTAATAATATATACAGTAAGAACCATTAGTAACGATAACCCTGCTATT
>NZ_JAATUR010000084.1 GCF_011881725.1 Escherichia coli
GGGTCTTCCCCGATCATGGTGGGAAGGCTCAGAACGCCATATTCAGCTTTCCGTAGTGGAACATCACCCCCAGTTTAAAGCGCTCCCGGTTTCGGTATCCCCTGGCTTTTATCCTCAGCAGCCTGATCTTGCTGTTAAGTGCCTCCGCATTTCCGTTTGAGACACTGTGTCGCATCGCATTCAGGATCCCGTACAGCCTTTTTCCTATCGTTTTCGCGGCATTTTTCATCATGGGAACGTCACTGTTAGCCGCCAGCGCCAACCATCTCTGCCAGTCACTCCGTCTTTCCTCGCTCCATGGCCTGTTCCAGATATCCTTTGCCAGCTCTTTCAGCGCCCAGCACTGGCTCGTCAGCTTCATCTGTGCACGCAGCCACATCAGCTTTTCCTGCCGGGATTCGGTCATCCACTTATCGCTGTACTGCCACAGGAAGCGGGTTCCTTTTGCCTGGTGTCGGCTTTCAACAGGGAGGTGCGGATGTTCATTCTGACGGGTTTTATCAACTACCTCGCCCAGTTGCTTCGCCACATGGAAGCGGTCAAAGGCGATTTTCTCAACCGCACTGGGTAAGTGGATACGCGCTGCTCTTATATAGCCCGCGTTCATGTCCATTGAGAGCGTTTTGATAGCCAGCAACTGCCCATCAGTGAGCGTGCGAAGATAGCCGGCAAGACTCTCTGTGCCGCGATCATCCGTTAAGGCCAGCGCCCGACCATCGCGATCGGAGATCACCGTTATGTAACGATGTCCTTTTTTAAAGGCGACCTCATCCACATTCATATGACGGGCGGATAATGGCTTTTTTATCCGGGCAAGACCTCGCTTAACTGCCCGGGTCATAATGCCGTCAACCGCATTCCAACTGAGCTTAAGTTGCTTCCTGACAGCATCAACGGTGCTGATTTTCAGCCATGAGAGAACGAACGATTCGAATAGCAACGTATACCGGCTTCCGGGGCCAGCCCACGGAACAGGCAACGTCAGGCAGCCATGCTCCGGACACATAATTCGTGGAACATCGGCTTCAACAATAGTGGTGAACTGGCAGGTATCAAGATGGCGCCATTTACGATGACGGTGATCGTGAACAGAACAGGATTTACCGCAGGTCGGACAGGCTAGCCGGGTGTTTTCAGCGATCTCAATAGTGACAGTAACAGAACCGGCATTTTCATCGAGAGAAAGGGACTTTACCTGCCACGGATCGGACAGGTTGAGAATATGAGCGTAGAGGGACTTTTCGTCCATGGCGGTGACCTCTGGCGATTAAATACACCATTATCATGCCTTCAGCCACCACAACAAGGGAAGACCC
>NZ_JAATUR010000085.1 GCF_011881725.1 Escherichia coli
GGCCATCAGCCCAATCAATTCATATTTAGCTGTAACATCCATAATTAACTCCTTTAATCTCTATGCTTAATTGTGCTTAACTGGGGTGATAAAATTGCGTTCGCCAAACCGCACATCATTCTCAGGAATAATGAAGACGCGGTAATAGCGGATGAAAACAATAATTGCGGTAATCAGGGCCACAAGCGCGAAAGTAAAATCGAGAACAATGATATATTGCAGGCCGATATTCGACAGATAACCGGTAATCAGCGGAATAACAAAGTTGGCCAGACCTCCCATCATCATATAAATACTGGTGACTTTGGCTTTGCTTTTTGGGAAAAACTCGGACATGACTGAAACGCCAAGCTGTAAAATACCGCCAGCAGCAGAGAAACCGATAACAAAAGCCCCGGCATTACAGACCAGTGGAGAAGGGTACAGATAAATGATAGCGGCAGTTACCGTTGCCAGTGCAGAGTTAAAAACGTTGGCCCAGATGGGACGTACCATTTTTTTCAGTAATGCGGCAAAAATAAAGACACAAACCAGTGACCCCATACTGTAATAAGAGATGGTCTTTAAAGCTTCGGCTTCCGACATACCGGCAAATGCCATTGCATATTTTGGCATCCACACCACTATCACATAAAAAGTCGAGAACGCGGCAACACCGAACAGCACTGATGAAACGCCTTCCAGCCAGACTAACGGTTTGCTGTTCATCTGCGGTAATTCACTGGCAACGCTGGCATCCACCAACTGGCTGGGGAATTTGCTTTTCAACAGCATTAGCGTAATGAGTACAAACAGAACTCCCGGGATAATCAGTCCATAGCCATACCAGATATTATTCAGCAGCATATAGCTCACCAGCATTGGATAAAACATTTGCCCGAATGACACCATTGCTTTAACCAGAATTACCGCTGAACCGGACGCTTTGGGGAAGCATTCCATTAATGCCGGGTATCCACCAGTATCCAGCGCCGAGTTGGCGATACCGACGCATACCGCAAGGCAGTAGGCGAGAGCTAAACTGGGGCAGGCGGGAATACCAAAGAAGAACAGCAGATACATCACGGCAGCCATGAGTATCACTGCCCGCCGACCAAATTTATCGGAGATCACACCGAAGAATAAAATACTGATCAGACGACCGAGACCGATACCAGAAATTAAATAGGCAATACCTGCATTATCAGTCGAAAACTTCTCTGCCAGAGATGACATGTTTTGTGCAAGTGTAATAACACTAATACCATGTAAGAAATAGCTGAAGTATATACAAAGAACAGCCAGGATAAATGGCGTGCTG
>NZ_JAATUR010000086.1 GCF_011881725.1 Escherichia coli
GAACATGACTTTCAGAATGAGTGCGGAAGCACAAACTATTCGCGTATTTAATTATCTCGATGGTACAAATGAATTTATTGGTGAAAGTGACGCATATATTCCTCCACATACGGGTATTCCTGCAAACAGCACAGATATTGCGCCTCCAGATATTCCAGCAGGTTTTGCTGCTGTATTTAATGCTGATGAAATGAAATGGCATCTGGTGGAGGACCATCGCGGAAAGACCGTCTACGAAACAAAAACGGGCGCAGCCATTTATATTTCTGAACTTGGCGCATTACCTCCAGACGTGACAGCTATTTCCCCGGATGGGGATTATCAAAAATGGAATGGAAATGTGTGGGTTAATGATGAGAAGGCAGAGCGTGATGCACTTGTAAGTGCTGCTGAGTCTCAGAAGAAGGAGAAGATTGCATATGCAGGTGAAATTATTGCAACTCTGCAAGATGCGGTCGATTTGGATATGGCTACAGAAGAAGAGAAAGTAAGTTTGACAAAATGGAAAAGATACCGTGTGTTACTTAACCGAGTTAACCCTGACGATGCTCCTAATATCGAGTGGCCAGAATTTATGAAATAGTAAAGAAGGGGGGCTATGCCTCCCTTTCCTTGCATATATTGATTTTCTTGGTGTAATAAGTTGCATTTGAAGGTATATCTTTATTTACAAAGGTAAAAGCCCCTATTTTTACATTATCACCTATAGTGATGTTGTCTGAGATAATGCAGGAGTTTGCTCCAATATTAACATTATCTCCAATGGTAACTCTGTTAGAGTTGGAATTTTTTAAACCAATAGTTGTGTTTTGCCTTATGTTAAAATTTCTACCAATTGTTGCATATCTTGTAATAACAATGCCACTATAATGTCCAATATACAATCCAGGAGCTATTGATGCTCCAAGTTCAATATCAGCATTGTATTTAAAAAATAAATTTCTGTTAATTTTTTTTCCGAGTTTCTTTAGGTATTTATTGTCCATATCATATAGATAAGATGCTATACGCCACCAAAAAAGAAATCTGCGTTTAGGTTGTCGCCAGGCATGGCGAATGGTGCGAGGCCATGAGAATTGTTTATTACCCCCACCAATAACTTCAACTAGGAGACACTCTTTAAGAAAATTAATATCCATATGTTGCCTTGACTTTTATATAAAATACTCTGAATTGTTTTTTGTGGATTATAAAAAATAGAATAACTGTTGGCAACCCTGCATC
>NZ_JAATUR010000087.1 GCF_011881725.1 Escherichia coli
TCGCGGATCTGGGCCGATTTTTTTCCCGCAAACACATCGAATCAGCCTATTTAGGCTATTTTTTCCACCATTTCTGGCGTTATTTCCGGTTTTTACTGAGATCTCTCCCACTGACGTATCATTTGGTCCACCCGAAACAGGTTGGCCAGGGTGAATAACATCGCCAGTTGGTTATCGTTTTTCAGCAGCCCCTTGTATCTGGCTTTCACGAAGCCGAACTGCCGCTTGATGATGCGAAACGGGTGCTCCACCCTGGCACGGATGCTGGCTTTCATGTATTCGATGTTGATGGCCGTTTTGTTCTTGCGCGGATTCTGCTTCAAGGTTTTTACCTTGCCGGGACGCTCGGCGATCAGCCAGTCCACATCCACCTCGGCCAGCTCCTCGCGCTGTGGCGCTCCTTGGTAGCCGGCATCGGCTGAGACAAATTGCTCCTCTCCATGAAGCAGATTACCCAGCTGATTGAGGTCATGCTCGTTGGCCGCGGTGGTGACCAGGCTGTGGGTCAGGCCACTCTTGGCATCGACACCAATGTGGGCCTTCATGCCAAAGTGCCACTGATTGCCTTTCTTGGTCTGATGCATCTCCGGATCGCGTTGCTGCTCTTTGTTCTTGGTAGAGCTGGGTGCCTCAATGATGGTGGCATCCACCAAAGTGCCTTGGGTCATCATGACGCCTGCTTCGGCCAGCCAGCGATTGATGGTCTTGAACAATTGACGGGCCAGTTGATGCTGCTCGAGCAGGTGGCGGAAATTCATGATGGTGGTGCGATCCGGCAGGGCGCTATCCAGGGATAATCGGGCAAACAGGCGCATGGAGGCGATTTCGTACAGGGCATCTTCCATGGCACCGTCGCTCAGGTTGTACCAATGCTGCATGCAGTGAATACGCAGCATGGTCTCCAGCGGATAGGGCCGTCGGCCATTGCCCGCCTTGGGATAAAACGGCTCGATGACAGCGGTCATATTCTGCCATGGCAGAATCTGCTCCATGCGGGAGAGGAAAATCTCTTTTCGGGTCTGACGGCGCTTAGTGCTGAATTCACTATCGGCGAAGGTGAGTTGATGGCTCATGATGTCCCTCTGGG
>NZ_JAATUR010000088.1 GCF_011881725.1 Escherichia coli
TGAAGTGGTCAACAAAAACTGGCCACCGAGTTAGAGTTTTTTCCAGCATCGATTTTCCGATTCGTTTGGGGGTAACCCACCGTTATATTCGTGCGGTCTTAGTGCGCTGTAATATCCAACGATATAATCCGTTATGGCGTGAGCTGCCTCGCTGAAGCTTACGTAACCCACCACCGGTATCCATTCGTTCTTCAGACTTCTGAAGAAGCGTTCCATTGGGCTGTTATCCCAGCAATTTCCGCGCCGGCTCATACTCTGCCTGATCTGGTATCGCCACAATAACTGCCGGAACTGCCTGCTCGTATAATGACTGCCCTGATCGCTGTGGAACATCACCCCGCCGGGCTTACCACGGGTTTCCCATGCCATTTCCAGCGATTTCATGGTGAGCCTGCTGTCCGGCGAGAACGACATGGCCCAGCCCACTGGTTTTCTTGCGAACAGGTCGAGAACAACGGCGAGGTACGCCCAGCGCTTACCCGTCCAGATATAGGTCACATCACCGCACCACACCTGATTTGGCTCGGTCACGGCGAACTGCCGTTCAAGGTAGTTAGGGATAGCAACATGTTCATGACCACCACGTTTATACCGGTGAGTCGGCTGCTGACAGCTGACCAGCCCCAGCTCTTTCATGAGCCTGCCAGCAAGCCAGCGTCCCATCTGGTAGCCTCTCCGGGTTGCCATTGTGGCGATGCTTCTTGCTCCGGCCGAACCGTGGCTGATGCCATGTAGCTCAAGTACCTGACTGCGTAATACAGCCCGTCTGCCGTCTGGTTTTTCAGGACGGTTTTTCCAGTATCTGTAGCTGCTGCGATGAACCCCGAACACATGGCAGAGTGTGACCACAGGATAATGCGCTCTGAGTTTCCCGATTATCGAGAACTGTTCAGGGAGTCTGACATCAAGAGCGCGGTAGCCTTTTTTAATATTTCATTCTCCATTTCAATGCGTTGTAGCTTTTTCCTCAGCTCACGTATTTCGATTTGTTCTGGTGTTATCGGAGAGGATTTTGGTGTTTTGCCCTGACGCTCATCACGCAGTTGTTTGACCCATCTTGTCATTGTGGAAAGGCCAACATCC
>NZ_JAATUR010000089.1 GCF_011881725.1 Escherichia coli
TTTTTTCTGGCATCTTCATGTCTTACCCCCAATAAGGGGATTTGCTCTATTTAATTAGGAATAAGGTCGATTACTGATAGAACAAATCCAGGTTACTGTGTTTAGTAATCAGATTTGTTCGTGACCGATATGCACGGGCAAAACGGCATGAGGTTGTTAGCGCAACCTCCTGCCACCCGCTTTCACGAAGCCAGACATTGAGCTGGTTTTCTTTTATACAAAGCACACCGCACCGTAGCCACAGCGGATAAGGTGAGGGTATTGTCTGTCTGGTATTTGGTTTGATGTGCTTTCAGAAAGGCCGTGCTTAAAACGCAAAAAGCCCCGAGCTATTAACTCAGGGCTTTATTTAACGAGTGCATTTATCCATCGTTGATGTCAAATTTACCCAACTTTATTCAAAAAGTCAATATCATGCCGTTAATATGTTGCCATCCGTGGCAATCATGCTGCTAACGTGTGACCGCGTTCAAAATGTTGTCTGCAATTGACTCTTCCTTGTGGCATTGCACCACCAGAGCGTCATACAGCGGCTTAACAGTGCGTGACCAGGTGGGTTGGGTGAGGTTTGGAATTAGCATCGTTACAGCGCGATATGCGGCGCTTGCTGGCATCCTTGAATAACCGACGCCTTTGCATCTTCCGCACTCTTTCTCGACAACTCTCCCCCACAGCTCTGTTTTTGCTATATCAACCGCACGGCCTGTACCGTGACAATCTCTGCATCTTGCACCCGGCGTCGCGGCACTACGGCAATAATCCGCATAAGCGAATGTCGCGAGAACTTGCAGTACCTTTGCCTTAGTATTTCCTTCAAGCTTTGCCACACCACGGTATTTCCCCGATACCTTGTGTGCAAATTGCATCAGATAGTTGATAGCCTTTTGTTTGTCGTTCTGGCTGAGTTCATGCTTACCGCAGAATGCAGCCATTCCGAATCCGGCTTGTGATTGCGCCATCCCCATAGCAGCCATCACATCAGTACCGGAAAGAGAGTCAGAAGCCGTAGCCCGTGGTGAGTCGCTCATCATCGGGCTTTTTGGCGAATGAAATTTAGCTACGCTTTCGAGTCTCATG
>NZ_JAATUR010000008.1 GCF_011881725.1 Escherichia coli
GCACTCTGTTCACCCGAAGATTCAGAATACGTAATTGTCGGTTGCGACGCAACAGCAACGGTGGATTTTTGTGCAGGCTTGATCACAACTCCTTGCTCTGCTGCATCGGCCTGAGTAATCGCATTTCCGCCAGTGATTGGCGTACCGGAAGCATTACCCACTTGTAAGGTCTGACCAACGTTCAGGGCGTAAGGAGCCTGAATATTGTTGCGCTGAGCGAGGTCACGGAAATCGTTGCCGGTGATCCAGGCAATATAGAAAAGCGTGTCGCCTTTTTTCACGGTATAGGTACTGCCGCTATAACTGCCTTTCGGAATGTTCCCATACTGACGGTTATAGACGATACGTCCGTTTTCCATTTGCACCGGTTGCTGGGCAACAGGCTGCACCTGCTGGATTTGCGGCTGTTGAGCCGTTTGAATTTGTGGCTGTTGTACCGGCTGAATTTGCGGTTGCTGCGTGGTAGACGTCGTCCCCATTTTCGGCGGCGGCGTAATCAACATACCCGAATTAGTATTTGCTGGCGCATTGCCATTGACGGAGCTGACCGGAGCCGGTGGATTTGAAGTGTCAGAACAGCCAGCCAACCATAGCGAAACCAGTGACAAAGCCGCAATACGGCGAACGGTGAATTTTGGGCTTCCCGCGCTCATTTATCCCCCAGGAAAAAATTGGTTAATAACCAGTGACATAATTACCGTGCAAGGCACCCTACTGAACACTGGAAAAGATGTTCACGATACGCTGACCAGCTGCAAAATAACCAGGAAAATTCCAGGTATTTTCCTCACGCTTTAAGCCAGCTCCCCCTTAACCAAGGGAACAAAGCGCACAGCCTCCACGGTGTCGATAATAAATTCGCCTCCCCGACGACGCACCCGCTTTAAATACTGGTGCTCTTCCCCTACGGGTAAGACGAGAATGCCGCCTTCATCCAGCTGCGTCATTAACGCTGTCGGGATTTCTGGCGGTGCTGCCGTTACAATAATAGCGTCAAACGGCGCACGTGCCTGCCAACCTTGCCATCCATCGCCGTGACGGGTTGAAACATTGTGTAAATCAAGATTTTTCAGGCGTCTGCGTGCCTGCCACTGCAATCCTTTAATCCGCTCGACCGAACAGACATGCTGGACAAGATGCGCCAGAATTGCCGTTTGATATCCCGAACCAGTGCCGATTTCCAGCACCCGCGACTGCGGCGTCAGTTCGAGTAATTCAGTCATTCGCGCCACCATATACGGCTGCGAGATTGTTTGCCCCTGACCTATCGGCAACGCGATATTGTCCCAGGCTTTTTGTTCAAACGCTTCATCAACAAATTTTTCACGCGGTACGGCAGCAAGCGCATTAAGCACCTGCTCATCCTGAATACCCTGCGCACGTAATTGATCCAGAAGTGCTTGTACGCGTCTGCTTACCATTGCGTGCCAACTCCCACGCTGTTTAACCAGTCTGAAACCACATCTTGCGCGCTGTGCGCAGTTAAATCTACATGTAGCGGTGTGATGGAAACATAGCCTTCGTCTACCGCAGCAAAATCGGTCCCCGGACCGGCATCACACTTCCCCCCCGGCGGGCCAATCCAGTACAGCGTATTGCCGCGCGGATCCTGCTGTGGGATCACCTGATCTGCCGGATGGCGTGTACCGCAGCGAGTGACGCGGATACCTTTAATCTGATCCAGCGGTAAATCTGGTACATTGATATTGAGAATACGTCCGGTACGCAGCGGCTCTTTACACAGTGCGCGCAAAATGGAACAGGTGACCGCTGCGGCGGTGTCATAATGTTTATGCCCGTCAAGCGAAACGGCCAGAGCCGGAAAGCCTAAATGACGCCCTTCCATCGCGGCAGCCACCGTACCGGAATAAATAACATCATCACCCAGATTCGGACCAGCGTTAATACCCGAAACCACAATATCCGGGCGCGGTCGCATCAGAGCATTCACGCCAAGATAGACGCAATCGGTGGGGGTTCCCATTTGCACGGCGATGTCACCATTTTCATAGGTAAACGTGCGCAGGGAAGATTCCAGCGTCAAGGAGTTTGAAGCGCCGCTGCGATTACGATCGGGGGCGACCACCTGAACGTCAGCAAACTCACGCAGAGCTTTCGCCAGCGTTTGTATACCGGGCGCATGTACCCCATCATCATTACTCAGCAATATGCGCATAATCACCTGTTGTGTTGATAAGTTCCCTGACAACGCTGGTCGCAAAGCTTCCCGCCGGAAGCCAGAAACGGATTTCGACGGTGACGTCGTCCCACCAGTTCCAGCTTAATTGTTTCGGATATAACAGCATCGCTCTGCGCGCGGCTTCAACTTTTTCGCGCACCAGTAACGATTGTAATTCAGTTTCTTCGGCGACAGCGGCTTGTTCGAATGCCAGCGCCTCGCGCTGAGTTCCCCATTCGCCACTGCCCGGCAATGCAGCGGTAATCATCAGTTCTTTATCGTTTACGCGACGCTGTAATTCCGCCAGTTCTTCGTTAGTTGCAACAAACCAACTGCCGCGCCCGGATAATTGTAGTGCATCGCCGTCAACAACTTGATTAACGTCTGCTTTTTTGAGGCGCTCAGCCACAATCTGATTAAACAACGCACTACGGGCTGCCGACAACCAAAAACTGCGCTTATTGCGATCGCGCACCGGAGTATTGGTTTGCGCCCAGCGCAGCGCGCCCTGCAAGTTACTACCGCCAATACCAAAACGTTGCGCGCCAAAGTAGTTCGGTACACCTTTTATGCAAATATCGATCAGACGTTGTTCAACGTCGTCGCGATTGCTCACCTCGCGTAGTACCAGAGTAAAGGCGTTACCTTTCAACGCTCCTAAACGCAGTTTGCGCTTGTGCCGCGCATACTCCAGCACCTGGCAGCCTTCCAGCTGAAATGCGCTCAGATCAGGCATCTCTTTGCCCGGTACGCGAGCGCATAACCATTGTTCCGTAACGGCATGCTTGTCTTTCTGTCCAGCGAAACTGACTTCGCGAGCATGAATTTTCAGGAATTTCGCCAGTGCGTCGGCCACAAAACGGGTATTGCAGCCGTTTTTGAGGATACGCACCAGGATATGCTCACCTTCTCCATCAGGCTCAAAGCCTAAATCTTCCACCACCACAAAGTCTTCCGGGTTGGCTTTCAGCAGCCCGGTTCCTTGCGGTTTGCCGTAGAGGTAAGTGAGATTATCAAATTCAATCATTTTGTTGCCTTAATGAGTAGCGCCACCGCTTCACAGGCAATCCCTTCCCCACGTCCGGTAAATCCGAGTTTTTCCGTAGTAGTGGCTTTCACGTTAACATCATCCATATGGCAGCCGAGATCTTCGGCAATAAACACGCGCATTTGTGGAATATGCGGCAGCATCTTCGGTGCCTGCGCGATGATAGTGACATCGACGTTGCCGAGGGTATAGCCCTTTGCCTGAATGCGTCGCCAGGCTTCGCGTAGTAGCTCGCGACTATCAGCGCCTTTAAAGGCGGGATCCGTATCCGGGAACAGCTTGCCAATATCCCCCAGCGCCGCTGCGCCAAGTAATGCATCGGTCAGCGCGTGCAGCGCCACGTCGCCATCAGAATGTGCCAGCAGCCCTTTTTCATAAGGGATGCGCACGCCACCAATGATAATTGGGCCTTCGCCGCCAAAGGCGTGAACATCAAAACCGTGTCCAATTCGCATTATGTATTCTCCTGATGGATAGTTCGGGTGAGGTAAAATTCGGCAAGCGCCAAATCTTCCGGGCGTGTGACTTTAATGTTATCCGCCCGGCCTTCGACAAGCTGTGGATGGAATCCGCAATATTCCAGCGCCGAGGCTTCATCGGTAATGGTAGCGCCTTCATTTAAGGCGCGCATCAGGCAGTCATGTAACAGCTCACGAGGAAAAAATTGTGGTGTCAGCGCATGCCATAAGCCATTGCGATCAACGGTGTGAGCAATGGCGTTTTTGCCTGACTCAGCGCGTTTCATAGTATCGCGCACCGGCGCGGCGAGAATCCCCCCCGTGCGGCTGGTTTCGCTCAACGCCAACAGGCGCGCGAGGTCATCCTGATGCAGACAGGGGCGAGCGGCGTCATGCACCAGCACCCACTGCGCATCGCCAGCGGCTTTCAGACCTGCCAGCACGGAATTAGCACGCTCTTCACCACCATCAACAACGGTGATTTGCGGATGATTCGCCAGAGGAAGTTGAGCAAAACGGTTATCGCCAGGGCTTATTGCAATGACGACACGCGTGACCCGGGGATGCGCCAGCAGCGCATGGACCGAGTGTTCAAGAATGGTTTGATGACCGATTGAGAGATATTGCTTAGGACATTCCGTTTGCATTCGGCGGCCAAATCCGGCCGCCGGAACCACGGCGCAAACATCCAAATGAGTGGTTGCCATGTTAATTCCTGGGCTGATTTATCGATTGTGTTGCCCCGCAGACTGAGCGCGCTTCGACGCGTCAGGCACCAGACGATAAAAAGTTTCGCCCGGCCTGGTCATGCTGAGTTCATTACGCGCACGCTCTTCGAGAGCCTCCTGGCCGCCATTGAGATCGTCAATTTCGGCAAAAAGCTGATCGTTTCGCGCTTTAAGTTTCGCGTTTGTAGCTTGCTGTGCCGCCACATCATCATTGACGCGGGTATAGTCATGTATACCGTTCTTACCGAACCACAGCGAATACTGCAGCCAGACCAGAATAGCCAGCAATAGCAGCGTTAGTTTACCCATCCTGCCCCCTAAAAAACGGCATCCTCATCCTATGCTTCCGTAGACGACTCTACATCCTCTGTTGGGGATACCGCGACAACGCGGGCAAATGTACCACATTTGTCCATTGTTACGTATACCCAGGGCGCGCAGAACATAATCTCATTATTGGTTACGGTTTGAATTATGGACAGAATGAACAGGAAAGAACAGATTAGCCCAACAACCACATAAACAGTGCACCAAACATAGTGCCAACGGTGAAAAAAGTGAAAACAATACTGTAGCGTAATTTCCCGTCCATCAACGAATGCAGCGCAATACCCACCACCACCGCAACGGGCATCAGCGCCAGAAAGAAAGGCCAGGTGTAAATAAAGAAGAACAGCGTGTTAGAGCCATAAATCAACATCGGCATCGCCAGCGCACACAACCAGGAGACAAAACCGACCACTGCTCCTGGCAGCGACCATGTGGTTTCGTCTTCGGTAAGGCTGTCGTTATTTGTTAGTGTAATGTTATGGCTATTACGCATATCGGATCCTGTCGCTTTGACGAACCGGGCATGAAAACCCGGTGGTGTCTCAGGATCTGATAATATCGTTCTGTCTCAGTAGATCTAATAATTGCTGAACCAAATTTGTTACTAATTGTTCACCATTGAGATGAATTTCTGCCGATTCAGGCGCTTCGTAAACGGCATCTATTCCGGTAAAGTTGCGCAGTTCACCGGCGCGCGCTTTCTTATATAAGCCCTTTGGATCGCGAGCTTCGCAAATCGCTAACGGCGTATCAACAAACACTTCGATAAAGCGCCCTTCTCCTACGCGTTCGCGAACCATCTGGCGTTCGGCGCGGTGTGGCGAGATAAATGCGGTCAGCACCACCAGTCCGGCTTCAACCATCAAATTCGCCACTTCACCGACGCGACGGATATTCTCTTTACGATCGGCATCGCTAAAACCGAGATCGCTGCACAACCCGTGGCGGACGTTGTCACCATCCAGCAAATACGTACTAACGCCGAGTTTATGCAGTGCTTCTTCCAGCGCGCCCGCGACGGTTGATTTACCGGAACCGGAGAGGCCGGTAAACCACAGCACAACACCACGATGGCCGTGGTGTTGTTCGCGCTGTTGCACAGTGACCGGATGGCTATGCCAGACGACGTTTTCGTCATGCAATGCCATCATTTACCTCCCAGTAAATCGCGCGCGCCCCAGTGCGGGAAGTGGCGGCGGACTAACGCATTCAGTTCCAGTTCGAACGCGCTAAATTCCGACGGAGCAACGGCGGCCTCGTGTTTCGGCTCATGCACCATACCGGCACCAACAGTCACATTGCTCAGGCGGTCGATAAAAATCAGCCCACCGGTAACCGGATTTTGTTGATAACGATCCAGCACCAACGGTTCGTCAAAGGTGAGATCCACAAGGCCGATGCCGTTCAGCAGCAGGTTTTCAACTTCACGCTGGGTAAGGTTATTAATATCAACCTGATAGCGAATGCCATCAACACGAGCGCGTGTCTTCTTACCGGCGATTTTGATGTCGTAACTTTGACCTGGGAAAAGCGGCTGTTCCGCCATCCATACCACATCCACTGACGCACTCTGCACAGCCGGTAACGCTTCATCTGCTGTCAGCAGCAGATCGCCACGACTGATATCGATCTCGTCCGTCAGCACCAGGGTGATCGCTTCTCCAGCAAAAGCGTCTTCGCGATCGCCATCAAAAGTAACGATCCGCGCGATATTTGACTCCACACCAGAAGGCAGCACTTTGACACATTGCCCGACTTCAACACGACCAGATGCCAGCGTTCCGGCATAGCCACGAAAATCGAGATTCGGGCGGTTAACGTACTGAACCGGGAAGCGCATCGGCTGGGCATCCACTACTCGCTGTATCTCAACGGTTTCCAGCACTTCAAGTAATGTTGGACCGCTGTACCACGGCATACTTTCGCTTTGCGAAGCCACATTGTCGCCTTCCAGCGCGGAGAGCGGCACAAAGCGAATATCCAGATTACCCGGCAACTGCCCGGCAAAGGTCAGATAATCTTCACGAATGCGGGTGAACGTCTCTTCGCTGTAATCCACCAGATCCATTTTGTTGATCGCCACGACCAGATGTTTGATCCCCAATAACGTGGAGATAAAACTGTGACGACGGGTTTGATCGAGCACACCTTTACGGGCATCGATCAACAAGATCGCCAGATCACATGTCGACGCGCCAGTCGCCATATTGCGAGTGTACTGCTCGTGTCCTGGGGTGTCGGCGATAATAAATTTGCGCTTTTCAGTGGAAAAATAACGGTACGCCACGTCGATAGTGATGCCCTGTTCGCGCTCAGCTTGCAGACCATCCACTAACAATGCCAGATCCAACTTTTCGCCCTGGGTGCCGTGACGCTTACTGTCGTTATGCAGCGATGAAAGCTGATCTTCATAGATTTGGCGAGTATCGTGCAGCAGGCGACCAATCAGGGTGCTTTTGCCGTCATCGACGCTACCGCAGGTCAGAAAACGCAGCAGACTTTTATGTTGTTGCGCAATCATCCAGGCTTCGACGCCGCCTTCATTGGCGATTTGTTGTGCAAGTGCCGTGTTCATCTTAAAAATACCCCTGACGTTTTTTCAGCTCCATAGACCCCGCCTGGTCGCGGTCAATTACGCGCCCCTGACGTTCACTGGTGGTGGAGACCAGCATCTCTTCGATGATCTCCGGCAGTGTTTGCGCATTTGACTCCACCGCACCGGTCAGCGGCCAGCAGCCCAGCGTGCGGAAGCGCACCATCCGTTTTTTAATCACTTCGCCCGGTTGCAGGTCGATACGGTTGTCATCAATCATCATTAGCATACCGTCGCGTTCCAGCACCGGACGTTCAGCGGCGAGATACAGCGGAACAATGTCGATATTTTCCAGCCAGATGTATTGCCAGATATCCTGCTCGGTCCAGTTAGAGAGCGGGAAGACGCGGATGCTTTCACCTTTATTGATCTGCCCGTTATAGTTGTGCCACAGCTCCGGACGCTGATTTTTCGGATCCCAGCGATGGAAGCGGTCACGGAAAGAGTAGATGCGCTCTTTAGCACGGGATTTCTCTTCGTCGCGGCGCGCACCACCGAAAGCGGCATCGAATCCGTATTTATTCAGCGCCTGTTTCAGACCTTCAGTTTTCATAATGTCGGTATGTTTCGCGCTACCGTGCACGAAGGGATTAATCCCCATCGCCACGCCTTCTGGATTTTTATGTACCAGCAACTCGCAACCGTAGGCTTTAGCCGTACGATCGCGGAACTCATACATCTCGCGGAATTTCCAGCCGGTATCGACATGCAGCAGCGGGAAAGGCAGCGTACCTGGATAAAACGCCTTGCGCGCCAGGTGCAGCATGACGCTGGAATCTTTGCCGATGGAATAGAGCATCACCGGATTTGAGAATTCTGCCGCCACCTCGCGAATGATGTGGATGCTTTCCGCCTCCAGCTGCCGCAGGTGAGTAAGTCGTGTTTGATCCATAACCGTTCCTTTGCAATACCGCTATTTTCTTGCCATCAGATGTTTCGACTATAGGGAGCGTAAGAGAACGAATGAAATTACCAATTAGAATGAGTAGTTCCTTAACGGAATAACGATTTGGCAAAGCTAATATCAAAAAGTGCTTAAAGCACCAGATTTCGGGCGTTTAGGAAGATTTGAAATTGTTTTAGCGCAGCGGCAGTTTCATACTATGGCGGTAAAAAATTTTGCATGGTATTTAAGGACTCACTATGTTTTCCGCATTGCGCCACCGTACCGCTGCCCTGGCGCTCGGCGTATGCTTTATTCTCCCCGTACACGCCTCGTCACCTAAACCTGGCGATTTTGCTAATACTCAGGCGCGACATATTGCCACTTTCTTTCCGGGACGAATGACCGGAACCCCCGCAGAAATGTTATCTGCCGATTATATTCGGCAACAGTTTCAGCAAATGGGTTATCGCAGTGATATTCGGACATTTAATAGCCGATATATTTATACCGCCCGCGATAACCGCAAAAGCTGGCATAACGTGACGGGAAGTACGGTGATTGCCGCACATGAAGGCAAAGCGCCGCAGCAGATCATTATTATGGCGCATCTGGATACCTACGCCCCGCTGAGCGATGCTGACGCCGATGCCAATCTGGGCGGGCTGACGTTACAAGGAATGGATGATAACGCCGCAGGTTTGGGGGTGATGCTGGAGCTGGCGGAGCGCTTGAAAAATACGCCAACCGAATATGGCATTCGTTTTGTAGCGACCAGTGGCGAAGAGGAAGGGAAATTAGGTGCTGAGAATTTACTCAAACGAATGAGCGGTACCGAAAAGAAAAATACTTTATTGGTGATTAATATCGATAATCTGATTGTTGGCGATAAGCTGTATTTCAACAGTGGTGTAAACACCCCAGAAGCAGTAAGGAAATTAACGCGCGATCGTGCACTGACAATTGCGCGCCGACATGGAATTGCTGCCACTACAAATCCAGGACTGAATAAGCAGTATCCGAAAGGCACGGGATGTTGTAATGACGCAGAAATATTCGACAAAGCGGGTATTGCTGTACTTTCGGTGGAAGCGACAAACTGGAATCTGGGAAATAAAGACGGTTATCAGCAACGCGCAAAAACAGCAGCGTTTCCGGCGGGAAATAGCTGGCACGATGTCAGACTGGATAATCAACAGCATATTGATAAGGCGCTTCCTGGAAGAATAGAACGTCGCTGCCGTGATGTTATGCGGATAATGCTACCGTTGGTGAAGGAGCTGGCAAAGGCGTCTTGATGAGCTTGAAAATATTATGTGGGACATCCCCGCTGGCGCGGGGAACACATATCATCCAGCGATTGCTCCCATAGCGCCGTCGGTTTATCCCCGCTGGCGCGGGGAACACCAGCATCTGCTGCTGATGCATGGTAGTCTTTTCGGTTTATCCCCGCTGGCGCGGGGAACACTCCGTTACCAGTACCGCCACCGAATGACACCCCGGTTTATCCCCGCTGGCGCGGGGAACACACTGATCATTGTTTTAATAGAGTCGGCGACAACGGTTTATCCCCGCTGGCGCGGGGAACACTTTTGCATCGACGGTATATTCGATTGTACCTACGGTTTATCCCCGCTAGCGCGGGGAACACGAAATTGGCAAAAAGATTAGATCAATCAATGACGGTTTATCCCCGCTGGCGCGGGGAACACTTCGGTGTGATCGAAACCGTGCGGAGCCTGACCGGTTTATCCCCGCTGGCGCGGGGAACACTTCAGCCAGTAGCGCCTTCTTGTTGCTGTCAGCGAACCAGGCCGCACATCCCTGACTGAACGTTTGCTGTTCATCCGGCTCTTCTGACCCAACTAAATCACCGGGCCAGAGTGATTCATTAAAGCGGTCCATTAATGTGCGGGCACTGTGTGCCAGCACCAGGCTGGGGCGAGACTCTTGCGAATAGAAAGCAAGCCAGGTTTTTCCCAACCGATCGTACATGGCATTGGCCGTTGCCATTGTTGGCAGACCAAAAAACAAACCCTGAGCTTTCCCCGCGGCCATCAGTCTGTGCGCCAGGATAAGCGCTGCTTCTGTTTTACCTGCGCCAGTCACATCTTCCAGAATAAATAACTGTGGCCCTGGCTGACTGATATCCAGCTCCAGCACCTTTTTCTGTAACGGTGTCGGGTGCTCAATAAAAGGAAACAGTGAATTAATTCCGGTAAAAGGCGTGGTTTCTGCTTTTGGCGGGAAGACGGTTAATGCGTTTTGAGCCTGAACTAAAGTCTTCTGCCAGTAATCTTCGATATCCATAGTGCGTGCGACGCGTGGAAAGAATCGCGTTGACGATCCCGTCCAGTCTGCGAGTACAACGGTTGCAGAGAGATACCAGGAAAGGTGTTTTAAAAGTTCAACGCCCTCGTCATCATCCCAGAATGCGGGGACCTCTATGAGCGGAAACAGTGACCTGATTGCAAGGAGAAAATCTCGCGCGGCAGCTTTGTCTTCAGGCAGAAAATTATCCAGTTCATCAATACGATCTGGCGGGCGCCCATGATGCCCGGTAGTCATGGGCATCCACATCGCCATTACCCTTTTAAGTTTGCGCGAAGAGAGTGACGATGCAGGAAGCAACTCCTGACATTCACTTAAATAATGCTCCCATAACCAATAGCCTAACGTTGAATGAGATATCTTTTCGTAATTCTTTCTTGCGCCTTCCGGGACCTTGAGGTCTGGGTGCAGGTAAAGTTGCTGAAAAGAGCGGGCAAATTTACCAATATCGTGCCAGCATAATAACCAGGCGAAAAATTGTGCTGCCTGTTCCTTGTCAGAAATGCCTAATTGGCGAAAATAGTCAGCCAGCCCGAAGCAATTGCCTTTGACCATTAAATAGCCCATCGCGGCTACATCCAGCGAATGCCAGCAAAGAAGGTGATAATCGTCGCCACCATCTTGCTCACCACGGCGGGTTTTTCCCCAGAAATTAAAGAATGTCACAACATCTTTATCCTTCTGTAAACCTGGAAGGATATTTAAGCATGTATTAAAAACTATGTGTTATACATATTCACCAACAAAACATTTACATTATTAATTGTTTTTTCATCTTAAATCTACATTAATAATAAATACAGGCAAAACATTCACATAAACAATATAAATTAAAAAAGGGTGCAGGAGACCAAACCATCACAATTCAGTACGCGGGGTTTTACTCCCGCGTGGTGGCTACTTCTTCGATTCGTAAGCGAGAACTGCCTTAAACTCCATACCTCGTTCTCTGATACTCAACTCACACAACGAGTCGCCTACCATCAGCGTGAATCCCAGTACTGTACAACACAGTACTATGATTGCCACAAGGGCATATTTTGTTAGCATGTCTTGCCTCCCTGCAAAGAAGAGACTAACATTCGAATTGCTTAGGTTCGAACGCTGGCCTCAGGTTGATAGAAATATCACCTGGGGCTTTTGTCCATCTGGAACCTCGCGAATGCTTAACGCCAGACAGCCTCAAGCACCCAATGCCATTCTATTCCTGTTGATTCTCCCTGCGATGTTCACCTTTAAATGCCGGAATGCTGCTCGCAAAATAAAAACGCCCCCATCATTTCTGACAGAGGCGTTTAATTTATCCGGCAATATTTACCCTTCGTGTAACCCACATTCTCTTTTTAAGCCAAAGAAACGCGTTTCTTCTTCCGCCATGCCGGGTTCCCATTTACGGGTTGTATGGGTATCACCGACCGATAAATATCCTTCGTCCCATAATGGGTGATATTTCAGGCCATGTTTTTGCAGGTACTGATAAATAGTTCGGTTATCCCAGTCGATAATCGGCAGCACTTTAAATACGCCGCGCTGAATTGCCAGCACCGGTAAATTGGCGCGGCTGCCGGATTGTTCGCGACGCAGGCCAGCAAACCAGGTTTGCGCATTCAGTTCTTTCAGCGCCCGGTTCATCGGTTCGACTTTGTTGATGTCATTGTACTTTTCAATACCTTCAACGCCCTGCTCCCACAGTTTGCCGTAGCGGGCTTCCTGCCAGGCAGCGCTTTCGGTAGCACGGTACACTTTCAGGTTGAGCTTGAGTTTGTCCGTTAACTCGTCAATAAAGCGGTAGGTTTCCGGGAACAAATAGCCGGTATCGGTGAGGATCACTGGAATATCCGGGCGAATCTGATTCACCAGATGCAGGCTCACCGCCGCCTGAATGCCAAAGCTGGAAGAAAGCACACATTCACCGGGCAGATTTTCCAGCGCCCAGGCAACGCGGCCTTCAGCATCCAGTTTTTCCAGTTGAGCGTTGGTTTGGGCCAGGGCCAGAATGCGATCTACCTTCGGCAGCTCGTTCAGGGCGTTTAGATCGAGTTTGGACATAAGTTCCTCACTGTTTGCCTTGCCTGATGCGACGCTTACGCGTCTTATCAGGCCTACAAAACCGCGCTGCTCCGTAGGCCGGATAAGGCGTTTACGCCACATCCGGCAAAAGTGCCAACATGCCTGATGCGACGCTGGCGCGTCTTATCAGGCCAACAAAACCGGGCTAATGGTTAATCCCACAAATCGCGCGCCGGATCGAGCACCGGGCGAATGATGCCCGCACGCACCGTAAAGTCGCCGAAGCCTTCACCCGCTTCTCGCTCTTTCGCCCAGCGCCCTATCAGTTCATCAAGCGACGCCAGGATTTCCGGCTCGGTGATGTTTTCTTTATACATCCGTGGGATACGTGTCCCAATGCGGTTGCCGCCGAGATGCAGGTTGTAGCGACCCGGCGCTTTACCCACCAGCCCAACTTCCGCCAGCATCGCGCGACCACAGCCGTTCGGGCAGCCGGTTACACGCATGACGATATGCTCATCGCTGACGCCATGTTTCGCCATTAAATTATCAATGTTGTCGATAAACGACGGCAGAAAACGTTCGGCTTCCGCCATCGCCAGCGGACAGGTCGGGAACGATACGCAAGCCATTGAGTTTTCACGCTGCGGCGTGACAGCATTCATCAACCCGCTCTCTCTGGCGATCTTCTCGATCTTCGCTTTCTCGCTTTCCGGTACACCGGCAATGATCAAATTCTGGTTCGCCGTAATGCGGAAATCACCTTTGTGGATCTTCGCGATCTCCAGCAGGCCAGTTTTCAGCGGACGCCCCGGATAATCAAGAATTCGGCCATTTTCGATAAACAGCGTCAGGTGCCAGTTATCATCAATACCTTTAACCCAGCCAATACGATCGCCGCGTCCGGTGAACTCATACGGGCGGATCGGTTCGAACTTGATCCCTGCGCGACGCTCCACTTCCGCTTTAAACGTCTCAACACCCACACGTTCCAGCGTGTATTTGGTTTTGGCATTTTTACGATCGGTTCGGTTACCCCAGTCACGCTGCGTCGTCACGACGGCTTCCGCCACCGCCAGCGTATGCTCCAGCGGCAGATAGCCGAACTCACTCGCCGTGCGGGCGTATGTTTTTTTGTTGCCGTGCTCGATAGACAGCCCACCACCTACCAGCAGGTTAAAGCCCACCAGTTTGCCGTTTTCTGCGATCGCCACAAAGTTCATGTCGTTAGCATGTAGATCGATGTCGTTCTGCGGTGGGATAACAACCGTGGTTTTGAACTTACGCGGCAGATAGGTCTGGCCGAGGATCGGCTCTTCATCAGTAGTGGCGACTTTTTCCTGATCGAGCCAGATCTCCGCATAAGCACGAGTACGCGGCAGCAGATGTTCAGAGATTTTCTTCGCCCATTCGTAGGCTTCCGCGTGCAGCTGTGACTCGAACGGGTTCGAGGTGCAAAGCACGTTACGGTTCATGTCGTTGGCAGTTGCCAGCGCATCAAGACCGACCGAGTGCAGCATCTGGTGTGCCGGTTTGACGTTCTTTTTCAGAATGCCGTGGAACTGGAACGTCTGGCGGTTGGTCAGGCGGATGCTACCGTAAATAGTGTTTTCTACCGCAAATTTGTCGATCGCCTGCCACTGTTTGGTGGTGATAACGCCACCCGGCAAGCGACAGCGGAGCATCATCGCGTGACGCGGTTCCAGCTTCTGCTCTGCACGTTCGGCGCGGATGTCGCGGTCATCCTGCTGATACATGCCGTGGAAACGGATCAACAAGAAGTTATCACCTTTAAAGCCGCCGGTCAGACCATCGTTTAAATCTTCTGCAATGGTGCCACGCAGATAGTTGCTTTCAAGCTTCATGCGCTCGGCATCTGCCAGTTTACCTTCGACCACTAAAGGCCCTGGATGTTTTTCGCTCATTAGTAGACATCTCGCTGATAACGGCGCTCTACGCGCAGCTCACTTAAAAATTCATCCGCCGCTTCGGTGTCCATGCCACCAAATTCGGCAATCACTTCCAGAAGTGCCTGCTCAACGTCTTTCGCCATGCGATTGGCGTCACCGCAGACATAAATGTGGGCACCGTCATTGATCCAGCGCCACAGCTCCGCGCCCTGTTCGCGCAGTTTGTCTTGTACGTAAACTTTTTCTTTTTGATCGCGCGACCAGGCAAGATCGATACGCGTCAGCACGCCCTCTTTGACGTAGCGCTGCCACTCCACCTGGTAGAGGAAATCTTCCGTAAAGTGCGGGTTGCCAAAGAACAGCCAGTTTTTACCCGGCGCTTCGTCAGCGGCGCGCTGCTGCATAAAGGCGCGGAACGGCGCGATGCCGGTGCCTGGGCCAATCATAATCACCGGGGTTTCCGGGTTAGCGGGTAGGCGGAAATTATCGTTATGTTCGATAAATACGCGGACTTCGCCCTCTTCTTCCACACGATCCGCGAGGAAGCTGGAGGCACCACCGGCACGGGCGCGGCCTTCCACGTCGTAACGCACCACACCAACGGTGACGTGTACTTCGTTCTCGACTTCCGCCTGCGAGGAGGCGATGGAGTAAAGGCGCGGGGTCAGCGGGCGCAGCAGGTTAATCAGCGCTTCAGCGTCCAGCTGTGCCGGAGAGAAGCGCACCATGTCGACAATCGGCGTGGTCGCGGCGTAATGCTGTAACTTCGCTTTATCGCCCACCAGCGGCAGCAGCGTTTCGCTGCGGGTAAGCGTGGCATAGTTCTCAACAATGTTGGCGGTGTTGACGGTCAGTTCAAAATGCCACTGTAAGGCTTCAGCCAACGGCAAGGTTTTGCCCTCAACGTTGACGGGTTCATCGCCTTTTAGCCACAACAGTTCGACAAGTTCTTTAACCAGTGCGGGATCATTCTGATACCACACACCCAGCGCATCGCCCGGCTGATAACACAGGCCAGAGTCACCTAAATCAATTTCGATATGACGAACGTCTTTTTCAGAGTTACGTCCGGTAATTTTCTGGTTAATAGAGAGACTCGCCACCAACGGCGCTTCTTTGCTATATGGGCTGGTATGAATTTCATTTACTGCGCCAGTGGCGACGGATTGTGAAGGTGCTGCGACAGGCGCGCGGGACTTCAGAACATCGACAACGCGGGCGCGCCATTCGCTGGCGGCGGCCTGGTATTCAACATCGGCATCGACACGGTCGAGCAGGCGTTCACCGCCAAGTTCCGCCAGCTTGCTGTCAAAATCTTTCCCGGACTGGCAGAAAAATTCATAAGAGGTGTCGCCGAGACTAAACACGGCAAACGCGGTGTTTTCCAGTTTCGGCGCTTTTTTCGAGAACAGAAATTTATGCAGCGCGACAGCTTCTTCCGGCGGTTCCCCTTCCCCTTGTGTTGAGGTCACCACGATAAGCAGTTTTTCACTGGCGATTTGTTTGAATTTATAGTCGCCCGCGTTCACCAGCTTAACGTTCAGTTTTACCGCTAATAAGTCATCGCGTAACGCTTCGGCGACCCGACGCGCATTGCCGGTTTGCGAAGCAGAGATAATAGTTATACCCGGCATTTCTGCGGCAGGCGCAGGCGTCGCAGCAAGCGCGGCAGGCTGCTGGTTGAGCACGCCCCAAAAATAGCCAGAAACCCAGGCAAGCTGTGTGGGCGTTAAATCGGTAGTGGCCGCCTGGAGGCGTGCCAGTTGCTCCGGGTTCAGCGGAAGCAAAGCGGAAGGTGGGACCTGTGTCGTCATGCGTCGTTATGTTCCAGTAAGCAAAGCTGTTTATCGGCCCTGTCAGCGCCCATAAAACAGAAGAGAAGGTAAGGTTAACGGCGCGAAGGGGATGGATTAAAGACGGGATAGCGATAACTAATAACCAAATCGACTAACCTGTTTTAGCAATAGTCTTTAACAACAAAATAGATTTATTAACTCAATGAAAAATAAATAAATATCGACTGCAATTAAGTAAAATTGGTCATTTTGCGCAACAAACCTGTTTTTGGTAATGCGAAAAAACAGGCTTTCCGGTACTCTACGGCGGTTTTATCGTCCTGTAGAGAAATTATGATGTCCACCACGTTATTTAAAGATTTCACCTTCGAAGCCGCTCACCGTCTTCCGCACGTCCCGCAGGGACATAAGTGCGGGCGCTTACACGGGCATTCTTTTATGGTGCGCCTAGAAATTACAGGGGAAGTCGATCCACATACGGGCTGGATTATCGATTTCGCTGAACTGAAAGCGGCGTTTAAACCAACTTACGATCGCCTCGACCACTATTATCTGAATGATATACCCGGCCTGGAAAACCCGACCAGCGAAGTTTTAGCAAAATGGATTTGGGATCAAGTTAAACCGGCGGTGCCGCTGTTAAGTGCGGTGATGGTGAAAGAAACCTGCACTGCGGGCTGTATCTATCGCGGCGAATGATAAGAGTGTGTCGGCGGTCAATTTCCCTTAAGTAACGCCATGTTAGGGTGTTGTGCTCTGGATATCTGGGGCATGACATGGAAGACGACTGCGACATTATTATTATTGGTGCCGGTATTGCAGGCACCGCTTGCGCGTTACGCTGCGCGCGAGCGGGTTTATCCGTTTTGTTACTGGAACGCGCTGAAATTCCCGGCAGTAAAAACCTTTCCGGCGGGCGTTTATATACCCATGCGCTCACTGAACTCCTCCCTCAATCTCTGTTGACTGCGCCCCTTGAACGACGCATCACCCACGAAAGCCTTTCTTTATTAACACCAGACGGCGCAACGACATTTTCCAGCTTACAGCCCCAAGCTGAATCCTGGAGCGTTTTACGCGCCCGCTTCGATCCGTGGCTGGTTGCTGAAGCCGAAAAAGAAGGTGTTGAGTGTATCCCTGGCGCTACGGTAAATGCGCTGTATGAAGAAAACGGCAGAGTGTGTGGCGCTATCTGTGGTGACGATATTCTCCGCGCTCGTTATGTCGTTCTGGCGGAAGGAGCCAATAGCATCCTTGCGGAACGACACGGATTAGTTACCCGCCCTGCTGGCGAATCTATAGCGTTAGGTATCAAAGAAGTGCTGGCGCTGGAGACATCCGTTATTGAAGAGCGTTTCCATCTGGAAAGCAACGAAGGTGCGGCAATGCTGTTCAGTGGCGGAATCTGTGATGACTTACCCGGCGGCGTATTTCTTTATACCAATCAACAAACTCTTTCTTTGGGAATTGTTTGCCCGCTCTCTTCCCTCGTGCAAAGTCGTGTCCCGGCGAGCGAACTGCTGGCCCGCGTTAAAACACATCCGGCAGTGCGTCCGCTAATCAAAAACACGGAAACGCTGGAGTATGGCGCGCATCTGGTGCCGGAAGGTGGCCTGCACAGTATGCCAGTGCAATATGCCGGAAACGGTTGGCTGCTGGTGGGCGATACATTACGCAGTTGTGTTAATACCGGGATTTCCGTGCGCGGCATGGATATGGCGCTGACTGGCGCGCAGGCAGCGGCACAAACATTGATTAGCGCCTGCCAGCACCGCGAACCGCAAAATCTGTTTCCGCTTTATCATCACAACGTAGAACGCAGCCTGCTGTGGGATGTTCTACAGCGTTATCAGCATGTTCCGGCGCTTTTACAACGTCCAGGCTGGTATAGGGCGTGGCCTGCGTTAATGCAGGATATTTCTCGTGATTTATGGGATCAGGGGAATAAACCAGTTCCGCCGCTGCGCCAGTTATTCTGGCGTCATTTACGTCGTCATGGCCTGTGGCATCTGGCAGGCGATGTTATCAGGAGTATCCGATGTCTGTAGCCCGTAATCTCTGGCGCGCTGCTGATGCGCCGCATATTGTTCCCGCTAAATACGTTGAGCGCCAGACGGCAGAAAGGTTGATTAACGCCTGTCCGGCAGGGCTTTTTGCGTTCACGCCGGAAGGAAATTTGCGCGTTGATTATCGCGGCTGCCTGGAGTGCGGCACCTGCCGTTTACTGTGCGACGAAAAAACACTATACCAATGGCGCTATCCGCCTTCCGGATTCGGCATCACTCACCGCTTTGGATAAATAATAAGGATAATTTATGCCCCTCTTACACCTGCTCCGCCAGAACCCGGTGATTGCTGCCGTTAAAGATAATGCCAGCCTGCAACTGGCAATTGACTCTGAATGCCAGTTTATTTCCGTGTTGTACGGCAATATCTGTACCATCAGTCATATTGTTAAAAAGATTAAGAATGCCGGGAAATATGCCTTTATTCATGTTGATTTGCTGGAAGGCGCATCGAACAAAGAAGTGGTGATTCAGTTTCTGAAACTGGTGACCGAAGCGGACGGCATTATCAGCACTAAAGCATCGATGCTGAAAGCGGCAAGAGCCGAAGGTTTTTTCTGTATTCATCGCCTGTTTATTGTCGATTCGATTTCGTTTCACAACATTGATAAGCAGGTTGCGCAATCGAACCCGGATTGTATTGAGATCCTGCCAGGCTGTATGCCAAAAGTGCTGGGCTGGGTGACAGAGAAAATCCGCCAGCCGCTGATTGCTGGCGGGCTGGTGTGCGATGAAGAAGATGCGCGTAATGCGATTAATGCGGGTGTTGTGGCGCTTTCCACCACAAATACCGGGGTCTGGACGTTAGCGAAAAAATTGCTGTGACGAGATAACCGTAACGAATTGAATTTGTGTGATTTGTAGGCCGCACGCCGCATCCGGCAGTACGTTATTGGCAATCTGCGTGAATGTTTGTCACCAGTGCCTCCAGCACCGCTTTCCAGTCATCTACCACGCCAACATCAGCCTGTGAAAAAACCGCCGCGCTGGCGTCATGATTAACCGCCACCACAAACTTGCTATTACGTACACCCGCCATTAACGCTGCCGCGCCGGATGCGCCAACAACAATACAAACATCAGGAGCCAGCAGATGTCCGGATATGCCAATGACTTTTTCGGCATCAAGGCCTCCGTTCATCACTCGCGCCCGACTGTAGCCCACTTCTGCGCCCAGCTTTTCAGCCAGCATCGCGATTTCCTGGCTATCTGCCTCTCCGCCCTGCCCCACCACCAGCACCCGTCTGGCCTCGGTTAATGGGTCTCGGGTAACATTTTTCAGGTCCTCAATACTAATCAGCCAGTCAGGAAGCGCGCCGGGGACAATGTTCAGTTGCTGCAGACCAGAGGGCAACGTGGCGTTTTTTTCCGTGCCGACCTGACGAGCCAGCGAAAGGCATAGCGGGCGTTTTTCTGTTTGCAACGTTGCCGTTAGCGCATTCCCCCAGTGAGATTTGCGTACACTTGCGGTTGATATATCCAGGGAAATCACCTGACAGATACTGGCTCCATGTAAACGCCAGGCCAGGCGGGTCGCCAGTTCATCGCCAAACGCTCCCGAAGGAAAGAGGACAACCTCCGCAGGCGTTCGTTGCCACTGTTCTACCAGCGCATCCAGCACCTGTTCCGCAACAATCGGCTGTGGTTCTATTTGCCAGTACGCCAGTGTAGCACCGCTGAAATCCTGCGCCGCCAGCCAGTTCGCCATTGCGGCATAGTCCTGATTTATCGTCACTATTATGATATTCATGGCTGCATCCTCTGGCACAAATAATCACGCCACAGTTTTTGCGCTTTTTCTTCTACCGTTTGCCCATCAATCAGCGTTGCGCCGCGTCGTTGTTCCGGCCTTTCCAGTTGCAGGCACTGTATCGCTGGCAATTCGGCGACAAGAGCTTCGCGGGGAATCTCCGCTTTCCCTGCCGCCATACGCTGACGCATTCCCGGAACGGGCAAGGCCACCTCGCCACACTGACGTACGGCAATCACCACAGGCAAGCGGACACGGCAACAACGCAACCCGTTTTCAGTACGCTGTTCGAAGGTGATAAATGACGCGTCGAGTTTAAAACCCTCCACCTGGGTGAAGCAGGGCCAGCCCAGCATTTCCGCCAGCAAAAAAGGCGTTTGTCCATTCTGCCCTTCGCTGCTTTGACTGCCGGTAATAATCAAATCCAGCGGATTCAGACGCTGCCATTCGGCAATATGGCGAGCGACAAATTCTGGGGCAAAGCGCAGATCTGCCGCTGTCTCCAGCAACAGCGCCTGATCAAACCCGAGAGCTGTGAGATAGCGTAGCCAGTGCAACGCCCGTTCATCGCCCATGCTCAACGCGGTTAATGTCATCGGCGGGCCATTTTTTCTCTGCGCCAGCAAAATTGCGGCGGCGGCCTGTTCATCAACACCGAGTAAACTTCGCAACAGCGAAACATCCGGTCCAGCGCACCCCTGTGCCGCCGCATGCCACTCTTTTTCCGCCAGCATCCCGGCATCCGGTTCGGCTTTAAATGCTAACAGAATGTTCATTCGCACCTCCTGCATTTCCCGCCGCCACCAGTGGGAGAGCTTTGGTTTCTGGTGCCCATAGCCAGGTCACTATAAAACCAATCAACAACACTGCCGCCAGGAGTAATAAGGTGACTTGCATTCCCCACTGCGCCAACACCCACGGCAGCAGGCCAGTACTTACCGCCGCGCCCAACCGACTCATGGCAGTGGCAAAACCGACGCCCAGCGAGCGAATGTCAGTAGGAAAACTTTCCGCAGGCAAAATGCCTACCAGATTACTGACTGCCGAAATGGTGGTGCTGAAGAGAACAAAAAGCAGCAGCGTTAATGAACTGCCGGAAGGCAAACAGGCCATCACTACCAGCGTTGCCGCCAGCAGCAAAAAACTTCCCAGTAAAAATTTGCGATGTGCCAGCAGGTGCGTCAGAACTAATCCCAGCAGCGCGCCCACAATTAACAACGCATTAAGCATCAGACTGGCGGTCAGCGCATCTTCCAGACCAATAGTTTGGGCGATAGTTGGCAGCCAGGTATAAATCACAAACCATGGGATCACGAGGCAGACAAAGAAGACGCTGTTAAACGCCGTGCGCCGCCAGTAGCGCGAAGAGAACAAGGTTTTGATGTGTTTATGGGTCGCCGTTGCCACTTCATCGCCCAGTAAAACATGGGGGCCAAAATAGCGATGTACGATAGCGTGAGCTTCTGCAAAACGCCCCTGCCGCAGCAGCCAGCGTGGTGATTCCGGCGTGCCCCAACGTAACAGCGTAATCAGCAAAGCGGGTAGCGCCGCCGATGCCAGAAGCCAGCGCCAGGCTTCAGGACTTTCGCTAATAAAGTGGTGTCCGGCAATACTTGCCAGTACATAGCCCACCGTCCACACCACGCTGAACGCGCCAAGCAAAATACCGCGGTGGCGACGCGGGGAAAATTCAGCCAACAAGGTATGGCCTACAGAGTAGTCGCCTCCCAGACCAATGCCGATCAAAATGCGTAACCCGATAAGATGCACTGGTTCGGTGGCAAAAAATTGTAAAAACGAGGCGAGCGTAATTAGCAAAAAGCTGAAGGTGAAGATTTTTTGTCGCCCGATATGATCAGAGAGCCATCCCAGAATCAGGCTACCGATAAACAGGCCAAGTAGCGCCGAGCCACCGATCATCCCCGCCATAAACGGCGTCAGTTGCATAGTAGGCGTAAGCTGAATAATGGCGTAACCAATGACGCCGAGGACATAACCGTCGGTCAGGTGTGCACCGAAAGTGAGCGCAGCAATACGGCAGTGAAAACGGTTAAGCGGTAAATCATCCATTCGCACCGGTGAAGTGTTCATCTTTACCCCTTCATTGTCCGGTAATAAGAGCGGCTTCCCGGTTGAGAAGCCGAAAAGGCAACGACCCGACATCACGGGACGCTGCCTGACACATTATTTTTCAATCGGATAGATAGTACCCGTATTCATAATGCCGTTAGGATCGAACTGCTTTTTCAGCCCTTCCAGCAACGCCCATGCGCTGCCATGCTCCAGCTTGCTCCAGTGAACGCGATGTTTACCAATGCCGTGGTGGTGCACCATCGAACCACCGAGGCGGATAGTTTCTTCGCAGATAATTTTGTTGAGCGGATTGTGGTACTTGTCGATTTCCTCTTCCGGTTTGCAGTCAACAACGTTGTAGTCGTAGACGAAGTACATGTTGGTGCCGTTCTGGTAGCTGTGAGAGGAGTGACCGCCCAGCATAGTGATGTCGTCGGCGTGCGGGAACTCGGTACGAATACGGTTAATAACGCTTTCGTAGATTTCGTGGATGCAGCTCCAGCAGCCGGAGACTTCGGTGGTAAAGCCCATGTTGCCGGTTTTGAGGATCTGCACACGTTCGGCGGCAACTTTATCTGGTCCCCAGTTCAGATTGTTAAACCAGGTTTCGATCAGTTTGCTGTCTACACGCTGGCACTGCGGGTAGCGAGCCACGATTTCAGCAATCCCTTCGCCCGTCGCCTTTGCAATGCGTGGGTTCCCTTCGGCCATAAAGATCAGCACACATTTTCCGTCGGCAAAATGGGTGAAGTGTTGGGTGCCATCTTCAGCGTCATACAAACGAGCGATCGACGGACGATACCCTTCCACCATGATTTCACGCAGGATGTTGAAGCCGGTTTTCATGTCTTCCAGGATATAGCCGTAGAAGAGGTTGTTTTCCGGGGTGAATTTAAAGATTTTCACTGTTACTTCAGTGATATAGCACAATGCACCTTCGTTGCCGATGATGATGTGACGAATGTCCGGGCCAGCCGCGCGGCGTGGCACGTTTTTAATGCGTGTCACGGTACCATCTGCCAGTACCGCTTCCAGACCAACGACCATATCTTCGATTGCGCCGTAGAGTGTAGAGAACTGCCCGATACTGCGGGTTGCTACCAGGCCGCCCATCTGCGCCAGCGGCTTTGACTGCGGAGAATGCCCCGTGGTGTAACCTTTTTCACGCAATGCGTTTTCCAGCACTTCCAGCGGAACACCACATTGCGCCGTCGCCTGCATATTCTCAATATCAATATTAATGATTTGATTCATGGCGGAGCCGTCGAGCACAACCGAGTTTTCTACAACAGTTTCCAGCCCACCTTCCGTTGCGGAAGCACCAGTACGCGGCACACCGTTAATTTTGTGCGCATTCATAAAATTCAGCACACGGGATACTTGTTCTGTGGAGCCCAGTTTTACGACCGCTGCCGGAATAGGCAAAGTATAAATACCATGAATATCCGGAAATTTACGAAAACGGTCAATACTGTTCTTCTTTAATACTGTTTCATCGGTAATTACGCGATCTGCACCAACAATTTCCTTTAGCTGGTCGACAATCGCTGCGCGGGATAAAGGCATAGTAATTCCTTCCTGATAATAAAAATGGAATAATCGTTAATAAGAGAAAACAGAAACCACCGTTATGGATTAGCGCACTAAATAACCGCCATCAACCACTAATAAATGCCCGTTGACATAATTCGATGCCGGACTTGCGAGAAAAACGGCTGCGCCCATTAAATCCTGAGTATCGCCCCAACGGTTTGCCGGAATATGATCAAGAACGCGCTGATTGGTTTCTGGATTACTGCGTGTCGCCAGCGTAATATCTGTTGCATAATAGCCAGGGGCAATACCATTTACCTGGATATTATATTGACCTAATTCATCACAATAAGCTTTGGTGAATCCGGCAAGAGCATGTTTAGTCGCTGAATAAGCAGGAGACCATTGCCCACCTAAGTAAGAGAACAAGGAACAGATATTAATTATTTTACCACTTTTCTGCGGGATCATAATTTTTGCTGCTTCGTAACTTAACTCGAATGCGGCGGTCAGGTTTACGTCAATCATCGGATCCCAGTCGGCACGACCAAAGTCCAGTACCTTATTCAGCTTACAAATTCCGGCATTATTAACCAGAATATCAACGGTGCCGAAACGCTCACAGCAGTTAGCGATAATCTTTTGCGGTGCGCCTTCTGCGGTGATATCCACCTGCATGAAGTCAACTTCAACACCCTGTTTTTCAATCATTTCCTTTGTTTCGCCGTTATCTTTGACGAAACTTGGAATAAAGATATTCGCGCCCGCTTTGGCCAGCGCCATCGCAAATGCCTGGCCTAAACCACTATTCCCGCCGGTAACAATTGCTGTTTTACCTTTCAGGGAGAAAAAATCCATTGAGAACGCATTGAGAGATTCGATTGACATAGTTAGCTCCAATTTTCGTAAGGCAAAAAAAAAGAAAGGTAACTTCCCCCGCGAGAGGGAAGTTACCTTTCTCATTATCTCTGGTAACTGGGAATAATTTTTAGCATAAGGGCATAACGCCTAATGTGATCGTAATCACAGAGTACCACTCGCATTATCAAATAGTTTTAAAAAGCAGAAGCGTGATTACTCTCACACAACACCTTTTCTTTCCATGTTATTTCTTATTGCAATTACTAGAGACCTGAGAAAAGTAATCCACCTGAAAGGGCGGCTTACTTTTCTCTTTTTTTTGTCTATTACAAATGGGAATACGATATGCAACACAACTCATATCGCCGTTGGATAACCCTCGCGATAATTAGTTTTAGCGGCGGCGTTAGTTTTGACCTGGCTTATTTACGTTATATTTATCAAATTCCCATGGCGAAATTTGTGGGATTCAGCAATACCGAGATAGGCTTAATAATGAGCACCTTTGGTATTGCCGCCATTATTCTTTACGCACCGAGTGGCGTTATTGCCGATAAATTTTCACACCGCAAAATGATTACTTCTGCGATGGTTATTACCGGACTATTGGGTTTATTAATGGCAACTTACCCACCGCTGTGGGTGATGCTCTGTATCCAGGTCGCCTTTGCGATAACGACGATTTTAATGCTGTGGTCGGTATCAATTAAAGCCGCCTCGTTGCTTGGCGATCATAGCGAGCAAGGGAAGATTATGGGCTGGATGGAAGGACTGCGTGGCGTGGGTGTAATGTCGCTGGCGGTGTTTACCATGTGGGTCTTTTCCCGCTTCGCCCCGGATGACAGCGCCAGTCTGAAAACGGTCATTATCATCTACAGTGTGGTTTATATCTTGTTGGGGATCCTGTGCTGGTTTTTTGTCAGTGATAACAGCAACCTGCGCAGTACCAATCACGAAGAGAAACGGTCATTCCAGCTTAGCGACATCCTCGCCGTTTTGCGCATCAGCACCACCTGGTATTGCAGTATGGTGATTTTTGGCGTCTTCACCATCTACGCCATTCTGAGTTACTCCACCAACTATCTGACCGAAATGTACGGTATGTCGCTGGTGGCGGCGAGCTACATGGGGATTGTGATCAACAAAATCTTCCGCGCATTATGCGGCCCACTTGGCGGCATCATCACCACCTACAGCAAAGTGAAATCCCCTACCCGCGTGATCCAAATCCTTTCCGTCATCGGTTTGCTGGCGTTGACTGCCCTGCTTGTCACGAACGCTAACCCGCAATCGGTCGCGATGGGGATTGGCCTGATCTTACTGCTGGGATTCACCTGCTACGCCTCACGCGGGCTGTACTGGGCCAGCCCCGGCGAAGCGAGAACACCGTCTTACATTATGGGTACCACGGTGGGCATTTGTTCGGTGATTGGATTCCTGCCAGATGTCTTCGTTTACCCGATTATTGGCCACTGGCAAGACACCCTGCCCGCAGCAGAAGCCTACCGCAACATGTGGCTGATGGGCATGGCGGCACTCGGCATGGTGATCATCTTCACCTTTTTGTTGTTTCAAAAAATTCGTACTGCTGATAGCACCCCGGCAGTGGCTAGCAGCAAGTAAGCCAGAAAAATTACAGGAGAAAAGTCATGTCGAAGAAATACATCATAGGAATTGATGGCGGAAGTCAGAGCACAAAAGTAGTGATGTACGATCTGGACGGTAACGTGGTTTGCGAAGGCAAAGGCTTATTACAACCTATGCACACGCCGAATGCCGATACCGCAGAACATCCTGACGACGATTTATGGACATCATTATGTTTTGCTGGTCACGATTTGATGAGCCAATTTGCCGGAAATAAAGAAGATATTGTCGGCATTGGACTGGGATCAATCCGGTGTTGCCGTGCGTTGTTGAAGGCCGATGGCTCGCCAGCTGCACCGTTGATTAGCTGGCAGGATGCACGCGTAACGCGTCCCTACGAGCACACCAATCTTGATGTGGCATATGTCACCTCTTTTTCGGGTTATTTGACACACCGTTTAACCGGCGAGTTTAAAGACAATATCGCCAACTATTTTGGTCAGTGGCCGGTGGATTATAAGACCTGGGCATGGAGCAAAGATGCTGCGGTAATGGAGAAGTTTAATATCACCCGTCAGATGCTTTTTGACGTGCAAATGCCGGGTACCGTTCTTGGGCATATCACACCGCAAGCCGCGCTGGCGACGCATTTCCCTGCTGGGCTGCCGGTAGTTTGTACCACCAGTGATAAGCCGGTTGAAGCACTGGGAGCCGGGTTACTGGACGATGAAACGGCGGTGATTTCTCTTGGCACCTACATCGCGCTGATGATGAACGGTAAAGCACTGCCAAAAGATCCGCTGGCGTACTGGCCGATTATGTCTTCTATTCCAGAAACATTGCTGTATGAAGGTTATGGTATCCGCAAAGGCATGTGGACAGTGAGCTGGCTGCGCGACATGTTGGGCGAGTCATTAATTCAGGATGCCAAAGCACAGGATCTTTCGCCGGAAGATTTGCTCAACAAAAAAGCCTCTTGTGTACCGCCCGGCTGTAACGGGCTGATGACGGTACTGGACTGGCTGACCAATCCGTGGGAACCGTATAAACGCGGGATTATGATCGGCTTTGATTCCAGCATGGATTACGCATGGATATATCGTTCGATTCTGGAAAGTGTGGCGCTGACGCTGAAGAACAATTACGACAATATGTGTAATGAAATGAATCACTTTGCGAAGCATGTGATTATTACTGGCGGCGGTTCGAACAGCGATCTGTTTATGCAAATTTTTGCCGACGTATTCAACCTTCCTGCACGGCGTAACGCCATTAACGGCTGTGCAAGCCTGGGGGCGGCGATCAATACGGCTGTAGGGCTGGGGCTGTATCCAGATTACGCAACGGCTGTCGACAAAATGGTACGCGTGAAAGATATCTTTATGCCGATTGAGAGCAATGCCAAACGCTACGACGCGATGAATAAAGGCATTTTCAAAGACCTAACCAAGCACACTGATGTGATCCTGAAAAAATCGTATGAAGTAATGCATGGTGAGCTGGGAAATGCGGGTTCGATCCAGAGCTGGTCAAATGCGTAAGTGAAAGAGAGCGGGCGGGAAACCGCCCGCTCTTGTCCAGTGTATATCTTAGAGCTAAAAATCGATGAAATACAAATAGTTACAGGATGAAATTAGAGTACAGATTCTCTGATAACCACTTCTACTCAAAATGATGAGTCAGGCAATATTTAAATATTTATGTGTTTGCATCGACAAACGCCAGTTACGCGCAATGCAGGTTTCAATACACAAACGTGTAGCATCTTCTTTCTGGCTAATCGGCTGAAGTGCAATCACGCGCGGTTTATCATCGGTCAGCGTCGCCAGTAGTTCATCCAGTGCTTCAATATCGCGTACGCGTCCCACTGGATGCTTGATTTCGTTGGCTCGCTCCAGTGCCTGCGACAACACTTCATAGCCACCGCGCATGTTCAGCTTTGGCGATACGGTAACCCAGGTATTCGGAGTGCAACGCACTTCATGTGTACCGCTGGTTTCTATCTGGCAGCTAAAGCCGTTCTTTTCAAGCAGGTCTGTCAGTGGCAGCAAATCATGAATGCAAGGCTCACCACCCGTAATCACCACGTGACGTGCGGTATATCCCTGACGGCCGATGACGGCGAGCAAGTCTTCACTGCTTGCTGCGCCCCACTTATCACTTTCTTTCGTTTTACCCAGAATGCTGAAAAGTGAGACTTCCCGATCCTCAAGCTTTTCCCAGGTGTGTTTGGTGTCACACCAGGCACAGCCGACCGGGCATCCCTGTAAACGGATAAAAATGGCGGGGACACCGGTAAAGTAACCCTCACCTTGCAGGGTCTGGAACATCTCGTTAATCGGGTACTGCATAGCATTCTCTGTGAAGTGGATAATTGTTAATTATTGCAGATCCTGCCAAAACAATCATGTCTTATTAACATTCTGTTACAGGCAGGTTTAAGGCAAAAAGTGGATTAGATCATAAAGAATATAATGAAGCGGCGTATTATGTTTTAAGGAATTAATTAAAAAGGATTTAAACATGTTCAGGATATTCATCGTAATTATATTTATTTTCAATTTATCAGGCTGTGGATATAACGATATTCAAACCTATGATGAGCAGGTTAACGCCTCCTGGTCTGAAGTATTAAATCAATATCAACGTCGCGCCGATCTTATTCCTAATCTTGTCGCCAGCATTAAAGGTTATTCAAGCCATGAAAAAGAAGTACTGGAAGCCGTAACATTGGCGCGTAGTCAGGCTAACCGCGCCAGTAACGACTTACAACAGACTCCAGGGGATGAACAAAAAATACAAGCCTGGCAACAGGCACAGGCGCAAGTATCTCGCACTCTCGGTCAGTTAACGATAATTAGTGAACGTTACCCTGAGTTAAAAGCTCAGGAACTCTATCAAAATTTAATGGTACAGCTCGAAGGAAGTGAAAATCGAATTGCTGTTGCGCGAGGAAGATATATTAAAGCCATTGAACAATATAATGTCACTATCCGCAAATTCCCCGCTGTGTTAACCGCAAAGGTCATGGATTACACACCAAAGAAAAATTATTTACCGGATGATGTCGCCGCTGTGAGTAAAGCCCCTGCAATAGATTTTAGCCAGAATGCTAATGCTCATTAAGCGGGGAAGTTCTATGCGAAATCTGATCTTCCTTATGGTTTTCTTCTGTTCATCTGTGTTTGCCACACAAATTTCAATATCTGAATCACCCAGGTATGTTAATGACTTATCCGGCACATTGACACACAGCGAAGTAAACACTCTGACCAACCAGATTAAAGCCCTGACGCAAAAAAGCCACGCACAGCTAGTCGTGCTAGTCGTTGAAACAACAGGCGATGAAACCATCGAGCAGTACGCAACGCGGGTATTCGATAGCTGGAAACCGGGTGATAAACACCGGGATGATGGCATTCTGCTGTTAGTCGTCTGGCAGGATCATACCGTGCGTATTGAAATCGGTTACGGACTGGAAGGCGTAATTACTGATGCGCAGTCCGGGCAAATTATTCGCAACAGTATTATTCCGGCATTTAAAAAAGACGACCTGGCTGGCAGTTTGCAAAAAGGGATCAGCGATATTGAAAGTCGTCTGACGGGGAATAATTTAGCAACGATAACACCGACCGATCACCCTTTGCCCTTTAGCGGTTGGTGGGCTTTGTTAGTCTGGGCAATAGTACTGACGTTTATTTCTGCCAGAGGATATGTCAAAACGCTGGGACTGATTTGCTTCGCAGCTATTGTTCTGGCCTTTGTTTTACCTATAGCAGGCTTCAGCGGAAGTTGGGGAGTGCTCGCAACATTACTCTGCTTCGCCACACCGTTCCTGGCTGTCGCCATCGCTTTTACCCCCTTCGGCAAAAAGGTTCGGGATTCGATGCGTAATGCCAACCAGCCATCACGCCATACAAGAAGCAATTCTTCCTCCCACTATTCGTCATCCTCTTCATTCGACAATGACAATTTCCGCGGTGGTGGCGGTTCTTCGGGAGGCGGCGGTTCATCCGGCCGTTGGTGATCGTAATGCGCTTAATCTTTATTCTACTTGCTTTGTGGTGCCTTCCTGGGCTTGCCCAGCAAATTGCTGTGCCGGAGCTGCGCCAACAGGTGACCGATATTACTGGTACGTTAAGTTCGCCTGAACAACAATCGCTAACACAACAGCTGCAGGATATTACACAAAAAACACGGGCACAGGTCGCCGTACTAATAGTGCCGTCCACCGGGGACGATACCATTGAACAATATGCAACAAGGGTTTTTGATAGCTGGAAACTGGGAGATAAGCAGCGAAACGATGGTATTTTACTTCTGGTTGCCTGGGAAGATCATGCTGTTCGTATAGAAGTGGGCTACGGGCTGGAAGGGGTAGTTACCGACCTGCAAGCAGCGAAGATTATCCGTGATATATTAATCCCTGCCTTCAAAAGTGATGACCTGATGGGTGGGTTAACACTGGCAAGCGAAAATATCGGCGCGCTTCTGATGAATGGTGAATTACCGGAAGACAGGGGGAATTATTACCGTATTAATCCCCCTATTCCATTATCGCTTGCTGTAATTCTTTTGCTGGCAGTGCTCTCATACTTTATTGTTTTTACCGATCCGTCAAATCTCCCCTGGATAGCACTCACTGGTGCAATTTACGGGATGGTATTCCTTTATGTTGCCGAGCCAGGACCATGGACGAATTTAATCGTTGCCTGCGGTATATTAACGCCTTTCGCGATCGTAGCGCTGCTTATATTTTGGCTTATCGTTAGTAAAAAACTACGTACCAAATACAAGAAACTCGGTAAAGAAAGAGGTTCTTCTTCATCCTCTTCCGGTGGAAGCTCAAGTGGTGGTGGGTTTAGCGGCGGTGGTGGATTTAGCGGTGGTGGCGGTTCTTCAGGAGGCGGCGGTTCATCCGGCCGTTGGTGATCGTAATGCGCTTAATCTTTATTCTACTTGCTTTGTGGTGTCTTCCTGGACTTGCCCAGCAAATTGCTGTGCCGGAGCTGCGCCAACAGATGACCGATATTACTGGTACGTTAAGTTCGTCTGAACAACAATCGCTAACACAGCAGTTGCAGGAGATTGCACAGAAAACACGGGCACAGGTTGCCGTATTAATTGTGCCATCCACCGGTGACGATACCATTGAACAATATGCAACAAGAGTTTTTGACAATTGGCGTTTAGGAGATGTCAAACGTAATGATGGGATACTGATCGTTGTTGCCTGGTCGGATCGCACTGTCCGCATCCAGGTAGGTTATGGGCTGGAAGAAAAGGTAACCGATGCTCTGACTGGAGATATCATCCGTAGCAACATGATACCCGCATTTAAACAACAAAAATTAGCTAAGGGATTAGAGTTAGCTATAATCGCTTTGAATAACCAACTCACTTCACAACACCAATATTCGGCTAATCCTTCAGAAAGTGAATCAGCGTCTTCCAGTGATCATTATTACTTTGCTATTTTTTGGGTATTTGCAGTGATGTTCTTCCCTTTCTGGTTTTTTCATCAAGGCAGTAATTTTTGTCGCGCATGTAAAAGTGGAGTATGTATTTCAGCAATCTATCTTTTAGATTTATTCCTGTTCTCCGATAAAACTTTTTCCATTGCTGTATTTTTCTTCTTTTTTACTTTCACCACCATTATGGTCTTTATCTGTTTATGTGTACCTCAGAAAAGAGCATCAGGTAGAAGTTATGAGTCAGACAGCAGCGGCTCCGGTGGAGGCTCAAGCGGCGGCGGATTTAGCGGAGGTGGCGGTTCTTCTGGCGGCGGCGGCGCGTCCGGCCGCTGGTAACTCCACCATAAAAAATGCCAGCCCGAAGGCTGGCATTATCAAATCAGATAAAGTCAGACTTATGCCTGGCCTTTGATCTCTTTACGACCGTTGTACGGTGCTTTTTCACCCAGAGCTTCTTCGATACGAATCAGCTGGTTGTATTTAGCAACACGGTCAGAACGGCTCATAGAACCGGTTTTGATCTGGCCTGCAGCAGTACCAACAGCCAGGTCAGCGATGGTAGCGTCTTCAGTTTCGCCAGAACGGTGAGAAATAACTGCAGTGTAGCCAGCGTCTTTCGCCATCTTGATTGCAGCCAGAGTTTCGGTCAGAGAACCGATCTGGTTGAATTTGATCAGGATGGAGTTAGCGATGCCTTTTTCGATACCTTCTTTCAGGATCTTGGTGTTGGTTACGAACAGATCGTCACCAACCAGCTGGATTTTGTCGCCCAGAACTTTGGTCTGGTATGCGAAACCGTCCCAGTCAGACTCGTCCAGACCGTCTTCGATAGAAACGATCGGGTACTGTTTGGTCAGTTCTTCCAGGAAGTGAGTGAATTCTTCAGAGGTGAAAGCTTTGTTGCCTTCGCCAGCCAGAACGTATTTACCGTCTTTGTAGAATTCAGACGCTGCACAGTCCATCGCCAGAGTGATGTCTTTGCCCAGTTCATAACCAGCAGCTTTAACAGCTTCAGCGATAACAGCCAGAGCTTCAGCGTTGGAACCCAGGTTCGGCGCATAGCCACCTTCGTCACCAACAGCAGTGTTCATGCCTTTCGCTTTCAGAACTTTTGCCAGGTGATGGAAAACTTCAGAACCCATGCGGATGGCTTCTTTCACAGTTTTCGCGCCAACCGGCTGAATCATGAATTCCTGGATATCAACGTTGTTGTCAGCGTGCTCACCACCGTTGATGATGTTCATCATCGGAACCGGCATGGAGTATTTGCCCGGAGTACCATTCAGTTCAGCGATGTGCTCGTACAGCGGCATACCTTTAGCAGCAGCGGCAGCTTTGGCGTTAGCCAGAGATACAGCCAGGATTGCGTTTGCGCCGAATTTGGATTTGTTTTCAGTACCGTCCAGGTCGATCATGATCTTGTCGATGCCAGCCTGATCTTTGGCATCTTTGCCAATCAGCGCCTGAGCGATCGGGCCGTTAACCGCAGCAACAGCTTTGGTTACGCCTTTGCCCAGGAAACGGGATTTGTCGCCATCGCGCAGTTCCAGAGCTTCACGGGAACCAGTAGAAGCACCTGACGGAGCAGCTGCCATACCGACGAAACCACCCTCCAGGTGTACTTCGGCTTCAACAGTCGGGTTACCACGAGAGTCGATGATTTCACGACCGATGATTTTTACGATTTTGGACATTAGGTTTTCCTCAAGTCACTAGTTAAACTGAAACTCCAGACAAACAACGCGTACCCAGGGTACGCGTTGCCGTTCAAACTTTTACTTACTTCGCCTGACGTTTCTGGAACTCGCTGGCAGCTTTCACAAAGCCTGCAAACAGCGGGTGGCCATCACGCGGAGTCGAAGTAAACTCCGGATGGAACTGACAAGCCACGAACCACGGGTGATTCGGAACTTCGATGATCTCGACCAACTGATCATCCCCGGAACGGCCCGCAACGCGCAGACCTGCATCTTCAATGTGTTTCAACAGCATGTTGTTGACTTCGTAACGGTGACGATGACGCTCAACAATTGTCGGCGCATTGTACAGCTGGCGAACCAGGCTATCGTCAACCAACTGGCACTGCTGCGCGCCAAGACGCATGGTGCCACCGAGATCGCTCTTCTCGCTACGAACTTCAACGTTGCCATTTTCATCACGCCACTCGGTAATCAACGCCACAACCGGGTACTTACAGTCTGGCACAAATTCCGTAGAGTTGGCGTTCTCCATGTTGGCAACATGGCGAGCGTAATCAATTAACGCCACCTGCATACCCAGGCAAATGCCCAGATAGGGAATATTGTTCTCACGCGCAAAGCGCGCGGTAGTAATCATGCCTTCTACACCACGATAGCCGAATCCGCCAGGTACGAGGATCGCGTCCAGACCTTTAAGGATTTCAACACCGCGCGTTTCAACATCCTGTGAATCGATCAGTTTGATGTTAACGCTGACACGATTTTTCAGCCCGCCGTGTTTCAGTGCTTCGATCACGGATTTGTAAGCGTCCGGCAGTTCAATGTACTTACCGACCATACCGATGGTGACTTCACTTACCGGATTCGCTTCTTCGAAAATAACCTGTTCCCATTCGGACAGATTCGCTTCCGGGCAGTTCAAGCTGAATCGTTTACAAATATAATCGTCCAGCCCCTGAGATTTCAACAGGCCCGGAATTTTATAGATGGAATCGACGTCTTTCAGAGAAATAACCGCTTTTTCCGGAACATTACAGAACAATGCAATCTTCGCACGTTCGTTCGCCGGAACGGCGCGGTCAGAGCGGCAAATCAGGATATCAGGCTGGATACCGATAGAGAGCAGCTCTTTTACAGAGTGCTGAGTCGGTTTGGTTTTGACTTCACCAGACGCTGCCATGTACGGCACCAGCGTCAGGTGCATAAACAGAGTGTGCTCACGGCCAATTTCAACAGCCATCTGGCGAATTGCTTCGAGGAACGGCAGGGATTCGATATCACCTACAGTGCCGCCGATTTCTACCAGTACTACGTCATGACCTTCGCCGCCTTCCAGCACGCGCTCTTTGATAGCGTTAGTGATGTGTGGAATAACCTGTACGGTTGCGCCGAGGTAGTCACCGCGGCGTTCTTTACGCAGAACGTCAGAGTAGATACGACCCGTGGTGAAGTTGTTGCGGCGGCTCATTTTGGTACGAATGAAACGCTCGTAGTGCCCCAGGTCCAGGTCGGTTTCAGCGCCGTCTTCAGTAACGAACACTTCCCCGTGTTGGATTGGGCTCATAGTACCTGGATCGACGTTGATGTACGGATCCAGTTTCATGATGGTCACATTGAGGCCACGGGCTTCAAGAATGGCTGCGAGGGAGGCTGCGGCAATGCCTTTACCCAGAGAGGATACGACCCCGCCGGTCACAAAAATATAGTTCGTTGTCATGCTGAACCTGAGAAGTTAGGTTGAAAAGACGATGGAATAACCAGGACGGGAAAGCAGTATACCCGAACATGACCTGTGCCACAAACTTTCATTATCCCTCCTCTTCGCCAGCGCACCATTGAAATCAGGAGTGAGAAAATAGCCCCTTTGGGGTAAATGTTTTTGACGCAAATCAAGCGCTTGTCATTTAAAAAATGACACAAATCGCGCTTGACCGCGTAATTCCCTTAGAGATCAATTTCCTGCCGTTTTACCTGTTGCCAGACTTCTTCCATTGTTTCGAGATCAACACCTGTCATTTCCAGCCCACGCGCGGCAACAATGCGCTCTACTTCGCGAAAACGGCGCTCGAATTTCTCGTTTGCTTTTTGCAACGCAATTTCCGCTTTTGTCCCTAAATGGCGAGCCATGTTGACCGTGGCAAACAGCAGGTCGCCCATTTCCTCCTCCAGTTTAGCCTGGTCGACAACAGCCTGCCTCGCTTCGTACATCACCTCGTCGATCTCTTCGTAGACTTTATCGACCACCGGGCCAAGTGTCGTCCAGTCAAAGCCAACGTTGGCGCAACGTTTCTGGATTTTTTGCGCACGCATTAAGGCAGGCAAGCTGCGGGGAATATCGTCCAGTGCTGAATGCTGTGCTTTTTGTGCGCGTTCTTCGGTTTTAATCTGCTCCCAACGGGCCAAAACTTCACTGCTATTATCGGCAGAACTGTCAGCAAAAACATGCGGATGACGGCGTTCTAACTTATCGCTAATCGCGGCGCAGATATCATTAAAATCGAAGCGCCCTTCTTCCTGGGCCATTTGTGCGTAAAACACCACCTGGAACAACAGATCGCCCAGTTCCCCGCGCAAATCGTCAAAGTCTTCACGAGCGATGGCATCCAGCACTTCGTATGTTTCTTCAAGGGTATAAGGTGCAATAGAGGCGAATGTCTGCTCTTTATCCCACGGGCAGCCGTTTTCCGGATCGCGCAGACGTTGCATGATGGTGAGCAAACGGTCGATTTGATTCATTGAAATGTCCTGAAAATTGCGGGTCTGTCAGGTGTTACACCTTCGAGTAAAAGATATCACCGGATACGGCTGACACCGTATCCGGCTACGTAAGATTAATTCCCGTGCAGTCGACGCGCGTCGATAACATCCGGCACCTGGTTGAGTTTACCCAGCACGCGGCCCAGCACCTGCAGGTTATAAATCTCGATGGTCATGTCGATGGTCGCCAGTTGCTGTTTGGTGTCACTGCGGCTGGCAACGCCAAGTACATTCACCTTTTCGTTAGCGAGAATGGTCGTGATATCACGCAATAACCCACTGCGATCATTGGCTATCACGCGGACCACCAGCGAATAACCAGCGGAGTAGCTCTCGCCCCATACCGCATCGACAATACGCTCCGGTGCGTGCGAACGCAGTTCTGTCAGTTGCTCACAGTCTGCGCGATGCACTGAAATACCGCGCCCCTGGGTAATGAAGCCAACAATCTCATCACCAGGAATCGGCTGACAGCAACGTGCGATGTGGTGCATCAGGTTGCCAACACCTTCTACTACCACGCGACCGTTATCTTTACTGCGGTTTTGCGGGGTATAACTTTTTTGCTGAAGTTGCTTCAGCGCGGCGGCGTCCTGCTCTTCGGCACTCGGCTTATTAAATTGCGATTGCAGGAAGTTCACCATCTGATTGAGACGGATATCCCCGCCACCAATCGCCGCCAGCAACTCGTCGATATCATTGAAGTTGTAACGTGGCAGCAGGTGTTTTTCTGCTTCCTTCAGGCTGATCCCCAGATGTTCCAGCTCGTCGTCAAGAATTTGCCGTCCTGCCAGAATGTTTTTGTCACGGTCCTGTTTACGGAACCAGGCGTGAATTTTCGACCGCCCACGGCTGGTTGTGACGTAACCGAGATTGGGGTTTAACCAGTCACGGCTGGGGTTAGGTTGTTTCTGGGTGATAATTTCAATCTGGTCGCCCATCTGCAACTGGTAGGTGAATGGCACAATGCGTCCGCCAATTTTGGCGCCAATGCAGCGGTGCCCGACATCGCTGTGGATGTGATAAGCGAAGTCAAGCGGCGTTGATCCCGCAGGCAAATCAACGACATCACCTTTCGGCGTAAAGACGTATACCCGGTCGTCAAATACCTGGCTGCGTACTTCGTCGAGCATTTCGCCGGAATCAGCCATCTCTTCCTGCCACGCAATCAGTTTACGCAGCCAGGCAATCCGGTCTTCATGCCCGGAACGCGCACCGCCAGCAGTCGCGCCTTCTTTGTATTTCCAGTGCGCAGCAACACCAAGCTCTGCATCTTCATGCATCTGTTTGGTACGAATTTGGATCTCAACCGTTTTACCCCCCGGCCCCAGTACCACAGTATGAATAGACTGATAGCCGTTTGGTTTCGGGTTTGCGACGTAATCATCAAATTCATCCGGCAAGTGACGATAGTGAGTGTGCACTATCCCCAATGCGGCGTAGCAGTCCTGTAAACGTTCAGCAACGATACGTACCGCGCGCACATCAAACAATTCATCGAACGCGAGGTTCTTTTTCTGCATTTTGCGCCAGATGCTATAGATATGTTTCGGGCGGCCATACACCTCAGCTTTAACGCCTTCAGCTTTCATCTCGGCACGCAGATGACCGACAAAATCTTCGATGTAGTGTTCGCGGTCGAGACGGCGCTCATGCAGTAGTTTTGCAATGCGTTTGTATTCGGTCGGGTGGAGATAACGGAAGCAGTAATCTTCCAGCTCCCATTTCAGTTGCCCGATCCCAAGACGGTTCGCCAGCGGCGCGTAGATATTGGTGCACTCTTTTGCTGCAAGTACGCGTTCATCTTCCGGAGCGTCTTTCACTTCGCGCAGATGGGCAATTCGCTCCGCCAGTTTGATGACCACGCAACGGAAGTCATCGACCATCGCCAGCAACATCCGGCGAACATTATCGACCTGTTCGGAGGAAACCGAATCGGTGTGCGTGGCTTTAAGCTGGCGGATTGCCGCCATATCGCGCACACCGTGAATAAGATTAACGACTGACTTACCGACGCTCTCGCGCAGTACATCTTCGCTGACTACGTTGGCATCGGCCAGAGGGAACAGCAGCGCCGCCCGCAGCGTGTCAATGTCCATACTTAATGTCGAGAGGATCTCCACCATCTCGACACCACGCCACAACAGCAAACTGGCATCTGGATGCCCCTGCGTCTGCTGCAAACAATACGCCCAGGTTTCGGCTAAGCACTCACACGACTTCTGGCTGGTAATTCCCAGACTTGCGATCCATTTTTCCGGATCAAATTCACCAGCCTTATTAATATGTGCACTTCTAACCGCAACCATCGTCCTCTCCTTTAGGGACCTGACCTGCCGAAATCAGCAAATCGTAACTATTTAACGCGCGAAAAAAGCACCATCGATTCCAGATGCCCCGTGTGTGGGAACATATCCAGCATCGCCAGTCGCGCAATGGTATATCCTGCTTTTAATAACGCCTCGCTATCCCGAGCTAGCGTCGCAGGGTTACAGGATACATAAACTATACGAATGGGTTCCAGTTTTATAATTTGCTGCATGACGCCAGCAGCACCTGCTCGCGCCGGGTCCAGCAACACTTTGTCAAAGCCGTTTTTCGCCCACGGCTGCTTTGTGACATCATCTTCAAGATTTTCATGATAAAACGTCACATTATGTAAGCCATTAATTCGCGCATTTTCCTGGCCTTTTTCCACCAGCGCCGGAACACCTTCTACCCCCACCACACTTGCCGCCTGTGTTGCTAATGGCAGTGTAAAGTTGCCCATGCCGCAAAAAAGATCCAGCACGCGCTCGTCAGGTTGCACATCAAGCCACTCCAGCGCGCGCGCCACCATTTTCTGGTTCACACCCGCATTGACCTGAATAAAATCACGCGGGCTAAAAGTTAAGCGCAACCCATTTGAGTCATACCAGGGCATCTCGCCAGAAACGGTTTCGAGTATCTCACCATCGGGAGCGAGAAACAGATCCAGGCCTTCAGAATGCGAAAAGCGTTCCAGTTTTTCGCGATCTGCCGAACTTAGCGGTGTTGTATGGCGTAAAATCATCAGCGTGCCGCTGGTTGCCTGCACCAGCTCAACGTGACCAAGATGGCGCACAGCTTGTAAACGTGTAAGACATGCCCTGACCTTGGGCAGCAATGCTTCAAGTTGGGGCACTAAAATGGGGCACTGTTTAACATCGACAATGTCACTGGAACCCGCCTTGCGAAATCCCATCTGTAATTGCTGTGTTTTCGGCTGATAGTTCAGGCTTAAGCGCGCGCGGCGACGATAGCCCCAGGGAACATCGGCGATCACTTCAGAGACGTCGTGTTTCATTAATCGGGCGAGTGCCGCACTTTTGCTTCGCTGCTGTAAATCCACGCTGGCGTGTTGTTGCTGGCAGCCGCCGCATACGCCAAAATGAGGGCAGCGTGGCGTTTGCCGTTCAGAGCTGTCGCTTAACCGGCGAACGACTTTAGCGCGGGCATACTGTTTTTTATCTTCAGTAACAGTAACTTCCGCGTCTTCCTGCGGCAATAAGCCGGGGATAAATAACGTTTTTCCGTTATGTCGCGCCACGCCCTGACCAAAAGAGTCGAGGTCGTTGACTGAAACGGTTATGATCTGACGCGTCGTCGTGCGTCGTTTTGCAGAGTAGAATTGCGCCATTGGCGAGACTTTCTCAATTTAACAGTGTGACCTTAATTGTCCCATAACGGAACTCCATGACCAACTACAGCCTGCGCGCACGCATGATGATTCTGATCCTGGCGCCGACCGTCCTTATTGGTTTATTGCTCAGTATCTTTTTCGTCGTGCATCGCTATAACGATTTGCAGCGTCAACTGGAAGATGCCGGTGCCAGCATTATTGAGCCGCTTGCAGTTTCTACTGAATATGGCATGAACCTGCAAAATCGCGAATCAATCGGCCAGTTGATAAGCGTTCTGCATCGCCGCCATTCTGATATTGTTCGCGCCATTTCGGTATATGATGAAAACAATCGACTCTTTGTCACCTCCAATTTTCAGCTTGATCCGTCATCAATGCAGCTCGGGAACAATGTGCCCTTTCCTCGCCAGCTCACAGTCACTCGTGACGGCGATATTATGATCCTGCATACGCCGATTATTTCTGAAAGTTACTCCCCCGATGAATCACCCAGTAGCGATGCCAAAAATAGTCAGAATATGCTGGGATATATTGCGCTTGAGCTGGATCTTAAATCGGTACGCTTGCAGCAATATAAAGAGATCTTTATTTCCAGCGTGATGATGCTGTTTTGTATCGGTATTGCGCTTATTTTTGGCTGGCGTTTAATGCGCGATGTAACCGGTCCAATTCGCAACATGGTGAATACCGTCGACCGCATTCGTCGTGGGCAACTCGATAGCCGGGTGGAAGGATTCATGCTCGGCGAGTTGGATATGTTGAAAAACGGTATCAACTCGATGGCCATGTCGTTGGCGGCTTATCACGAAGAGATGCAGCACAATATTGACCAGGCGACTTCCGATCTGCGAGAAACGCTTGAGCAGATGGAAATTCAGAACGTTGAGTTGGATCTGGCGAAAAAGCGTGCCCAGGAAGCAGCGCGTATTAAGTCAGAGTTTCTGGCGAATATGTCACATGAGCTGCGTACTCCGCTGAATGGCGTTATTGGCTTTACCCGTCTGACGCTGAAAACAGAACTGACGCCAACGCAACGCGATCACCTGAATACAATTGAACGCTCGGCAAATAACTTGCTGGCGATTATTAATGATGTTCTCGACTTCTCTAAACTGGAAGCGGGCAAACTGATTCTGGAAAGTATTCCTTTCCCGCTGCGCAGCACGCTGGATGAAGTGGTTACTCTTCTGGCGCATTCTTCTCACGATAAAGGGCTGGAATTAACGCTCAACATCAAGAGCGACGTGCCAGATAACGTGATAGGCGACCCACTACGTTTACAACAAATCATTACTAACCTGGTGGGGAATGCGATTAAATTCACCGAGAATGGCAACATCGATATTCTGGTGGAAAAACGAGCCCTGAGTAATACCAAAGTACAGATTGAAGTGCAGATCCGGGATACTGGCATTGGGATTCCTGAACGCGATCAATCGCGCTTATTCCAGGCCTTCAGACAGGCTGATGCCAGCATTTCACGCCGTCATGGCGGCACCGGACTGGGGCTGGTGATTACACAAAAACTGGTGAATGAAATGGGCGGCGATATTTCGTTCCATAGCCAGCCGAATCGCGGTTCTACCTTCTGGTTCCATATTAACCTCGATCTGAATCCGAATATCATTATCGCAGGGCCATCCACCCAGTGCCTCGCCGGAAAACGTCTTGCCTATGTTGAACCAAACTCTTCTGCCGCCCAGTGTACGCTTGATATTCTGAGCGAAACACCGCTGGAAGTGGTTTATAGCCCAACGTTCTCCGCGTTACCCCCCGCGCATTACGACATTATGTTGTTAGGGATTGCGGTGACTTTCCGCGAGCCGCTGACGATGCAGCATGAGCGGCTGGCGAAAGCGGTGTCGATGACCGATTTTCTGATGTTGGCACTTCCCTGCCATGCTCAGGTCAATGCCGAAAAACTTAAGCAAGATGGGATCGGCGCATGTCTGCTGAAACCGTTAACACCGACACGCCTGTTGCCTGCGCTGACAGAGTTTTGTCATCAAAAACAAAACACGCTTTTGCCTGTTACCGATGAAAGTAAGCTGGCAATGACAGTCATGGCGGTTGATGACAACCCCGCTAACCTGAAATTGATCGGTGCGTTGCTGGAAGATATGGTGCAGCATGTCGAGCTTTGTGATAGCGGACATCAGGCCGTTGAACGAGCGAAACAGATGCCGTTCGATTTGATCTTAATGGATATTCAAATGCCAGACATGGACGGCATTCGGGCGTGTGAACTCATCCACCAGCTCCCACATCAGCAGCAAACGCCGGTTATCGCGGTCACGGCGCATGCGATGGCCGGGCAAAAAGAGAAGCTGCTTGGCGCGGGGATGAGCGATTATCTGGCGAAACCGATCGAAGAAGAGCGGTTGCATAATTTGCTGTTGCGCTACAAACCTCGCAGCGGCATTTCCTCTCGCGTCGTGACGCCAGAAGTCAACGAAATTGTGGTGAACCAGAATGCGACGCTCGACTGGCAACTCGCACTACGCCAGGCGGCGGGTAAAACCGATCTGGCGCGCGATATGCTGCAAATGTTGCTCGATTTCCTGCCAGAAGTTCGCAACAAAGTTGAGGAGCAACTGGTTGGAGAAACCCCGGAAGGACTGGTAGATTTGATCCATAAATTGCATGGCAGTTGCGGCTATAGCGGTGTACCACGTATGAAGAATCTCTGCCAACTCATTGAACAACAGCTACGCAGCGGTACTAAAGCTGAAGATTTAGAACCGGAACTGCTGGAATTGTTGGACGAGATGGATAACGTGGCGCGCGAAGCCAGCAAAATTCTCGGGTAATAAATCTCTTGTCGAAAAAAAACGGCTCTGTAAGGAGCCGTTGAGACTGATGACATACGCAAAATTGCCTGATGCGCTACGCTTATCAGGCCTACCGGAGAAATGTAATGCATTGAATTTGCATGCTTTTGTAGGCTGGATAAGACGTTAACGCCGCATCCGGCATGAACAAAGCGCACTTTGTCAACAATCTGAAACGGCTCTGTAAGGAGCCGTTTTTTCTGTCTTAACGTACCATGCACGGACGCTTGTTATCGAACGCCCAGCCGGGGATCAGGTACTGCATTCCCATGGCATCGTCACGCGCGCCAAGTCCGTGTTTCTGATACAGTTCGTGGGCTTTCATCACCTGATCCATGTCGATTTCTACACCCAGTCCCGGTTTTTCCGGTACTTGTACCAGACCGCCTTTGATCTCAAACGGTTCTTTGGTCAGGCGCTGATTACCTTCCTGCCAGATCCAGTGCGTATCAATAGCCGTAATTTTACCCGGTGCAGCAGCGGCAACATGGGTAAACATCGCCAGAGAAATATCGAAGTGGTTGTTAGAGTGTGAACCCCAGGTCAGTCCAAATTCATGGCACATTTGCGCCACACGCACCGAACCCTGCATCGTCCAGAAATGCGGATCCGCCAGCGGGATATCAACGGATTGCAGGGAGAGTGTATGGCCCATCTGCCGCCAGTCGGTAGCGATCATGTTGGTTGCGGTTGGCAGACCAGTCGCGCGACGGAACTCTGCCATCACTTCACGCCCGGAAAAACCCTGCTCCGCACCGCAAGGATCTTCAGCATAAGCCAGCGAACCTTTCAGGTATTTACCAATTTTAATCGCTTCGTTCAGCGACCAGGCACCGTTAGGATCGAGCGTAATACGCGCCTGTGGGAAGCGTTTCGCCAGCGCCACAATAGACTCGCCTTCTTCTTCCCCAGCCAGTACACCGCCCTTCAGTTTGAAATCGTTGAAGCCATATTTTTCATACGCAGCTTCAGCCAGACGCACCACCGCATCTGGTGTCATCGCCTCTTCGTGACGCAGGCGATACCAGTCACATTTGTCGTCCGGCTGGCTTTGATACGGCAGCGGTGTTGCTTTGCGATTACCGACGAAGAACAGATAACCCAGCATTTCCACTTCGCTACGCTGTTGACCATCACCCAGCAGCGACGCCACGTTAACCCCAAGGTGTTGCCCAAGCAAATCCAGCATCGCAGCTTCGATCCCGGTTACCACGTGGATAGTGGTACGCAGGTCAAAAGTCTGTAAACCGCGCCCGCCAGCATCACGATCGGCAAAAGTGTTACGTACCAACGTCAGAACGTTTTTGTACTCACCAAGCGTTTTGCCCACCACCAGCGGAATCGCATCTTCCAGCGTTTTACGAATTTTCTCGCCACCGGGGATTTCACCCACACCGGTGTGACCCGAGTTATCTTTGATGATCACAATATTACGTGTGAAGAATGGCGCATGAGCACCACTCAGGTTCATCAGCATACTGTCGTGGCCAGCAACCGGGATGACCTGCATTTCAGTTACAACTGGCGTCGTAAATTGAGAACTCATATTTATGTCCTTATTCAGAATCAATGACGGCCGAAAACGGGACGTTTACGGTCAAAGGTCCAACCGGGGATCAGGTACTGCATCGGGCCTGCGTCATTACGCGCGCCGCCAGGCAGACGTTTATAGGCTTCATGCGCCTTCAGTACCTGTGTCCAGTCAAGCTCTACGCCCAGACCGGGCGCATCGGGAACGGCAATTTTTCCGTTTTTAATCTCCAGCGGATTTTTCGTCAAACGACAATCCCCCTCCTGCCAAATCCAGTGGGTATCAATAGCGGTAGGATTACCCGGGGCCGCCGCGCCCACATGGGTAAACATCGCCAGAGAGATATCGAAGTGGTTGTTGGAATGGCAGCCCCAGGTCAGCCCCCAGTCGTCGCAGAGCTGTGCCACGCGTACCGCGCCAGAGAGTGTCCAGAAGTGTGGGTCGGCAAGCGGAATATCCACCGCATTGAGCATCACCGCATGGCCCATTTCGCGCCAGTTGGTGGCAATCATGTTGGTCGCGACGGGCAAGCCGGTCGCCCGGCGAAACTCCGCCATCACTTCACGCCCGGAGAAGCCCTGCTCTGCGCCGCACGGATCTTCAGCGTAGGTAAGAACATCATTCAACCCTTTGCAAAGAGAGATGGCTTCATCCAGCAACCATGCACCGTTGGGATCAACGGTTATTCGCGCATCAGGGAAACGTTTCTTCAGGGCGCGAACGGTGTCGATTTCCTGCTCGCCGGGTAAGACGCCGCCTTTGAGTTTGAAATCTTTAAAGCCGTAGCGATCCTGTGAGGCCTCCGCCAGACGCACAACGGCTTCGCTGTTCATCGCTTTCTGATGGCGCAACTGATACCACTCATGGTTGCCTGGCGTACTGTCCAGATAAGGAAGATCGGTTTTAGTCCGATCACCGATATAAAACAGATAACCGAGGACGGTAATCGCGTCGCGTTGCTTGCCTGGCCCTAGCAGTTCACAAACCGGAACATTCAGCGCCTTACCTAACAGGTCGAGCAAGGCGGCTTCCAGCGCCGCTACGGCGTTAACGCGCAGTTCGAAGGTCCAGGCACCTTTGCCAAAAGTATCAAAATCAGCAGCCTGATTACCTTTATGCACCTGCTGGACTACTTTATTCAGGCGCGCTACTTCCTGACCCAACACCATGGGGATAGCATCGACAAGCGTCTGATAAATCACCTCTCCGCCCGGCGCTTCACCAATGCCGGTATGTCCGGCATTATCGGTGAGTACCACGATATTGCGGGTGAAGTATGCGTTATGCGCCCCCCCAATATTGAGCAACATACTGTCATGTCCGGCGACCGGAATGACTTTCATATCAGTAATGACCGGACTGGATTGTGTCGTCATCTTATTGCCCCGCGACAGGTTTTAGCTCAATACGCTTAATATCGCCCACCAGCACCAGGTAGCTCAGAACCGCGATTAAGGCATGAACCCCGACGTAAATCAGCGCCCCATTAAAGGAGCCAGTAGTGCCAACGATATAACCAATTGCGATTGGCGTGACGATACCGGAAATATTACCGAACATATTGAACAGGCCACCGGAAAGACCGCTAATCTCTTTCGGCGCAGTATCTGCCATAACCGCCCAACCCAGCGCCCCGATGCCTTTACCGAAGAAGGCCAACGCCATAAAACCGATGATCATCCACTCAACGTCGACGTAGTTACAGAACACCATCACCATCGACAACAACATGCCCATCACAATCGGTGTTTTACGCGCAATGTTCAGTGAACCAGTGCGACGCATCAGCCAGTCGGAAATAATCCCACCCAGCACACCGCCGATAAAACCGCAAACCGCCGGTACTGACGCGACAAAGCCCGCTTTCAGAATCGACATCCCGCGCGCCTGCACCAAATAAACCGGGAACCAGGTAATAAAGAAGTAAGTCAGGGCGTTGATACAATACTGACCGATATAAACGCCAATCATCATCCGTGAACCAAGCAGCTGTTTGATCTGCCCCCACTTCACGCTGAACGGCACTTTAACTTTGGTGTTCTGCTGATCCATATTGATCAGCGCTCCACCCGCCGCGATGTATTCCAGCTCTTTCTGGTTTACCCCCGGATGTTGGTTTGGTTCGTGGATAACTTTCAGCCAGACAAAACTGATGATAATGCCCAGACCGCCCATAAAGAAGAAGACATGTGACCAGCCCACTTCATGAGTCAGCCAGCCCATAATCGGCGCAAAAATCACTGTTGCGAAGTATTGGGCGGAGTTAAAAATCGATACCGCCGTTCCCCTTTCCTGCGCCGGGAACCAGGCTGCCACGATTCGGCTGTTGCCAGGAAAAGAAGGTGCTTCGGCAAGCCCTACCAGGAAGCGGAGAGTAAACAGGGCAACGATAATGCCGAATCCACTAAAGATATCGACGAAACCTTGCAGCAAGGTAAACATCGACCAGATAAAGATCGACCAGAAGTAGACGCGTTTTGAACCAAAGCGGTCCAGCAACCAGCCGCCAGGGATCTGCCCGATAACATAAGCCCATGAGAACGCAGAGAACACATAGCCCATTCCCACCGGATCAAGGCCGATATCTTTGGCCATTTCTGAACCGGCAATGGAAAGCGTAGCGCGGTCACCGTAGTTGAAGGATGTGACGATAAACAGCATCACCACTATCCAGTAGCGAGCATTCGTGCGTTTTTCCACACTACTCGCAGCCTGACTTAAAGAACTCATTGTTGCACTCCTGAAAATTCGCGTTAGCCACGCTCACTCTGGACTGCGACATCGCCAGGACATCAGAGGTGACGTAGGGTGTTTTTGCCGTTTTTATAGGTCGTTCGCCGAATACGGCGCGTGTTTATATCTGGCTGTAGCAGTATAAAAAGCGCGCCATAGCGGCTCACCGTGCAACAACACAACATTAATGCGTTCAATGAGACTCGATTTTGGCATTAGCCCTGGACGGTGGAATCCACTTCACGGAAATGAAAACAAGAACAAGAAAGGAAGGGTTAAAACGGAGAAATAAAGAAGAGTATGAAACAGATCGCTTGACTCCAGACAAATGCCAATAGAAACCTGCACTAATAAGCAGTTTTTACTGGCGTTTGCCTAAAAAGACTCGATTCAGCACCGCTAAAACGACATTTTCTGATTGCAGGGCATGACAACAAATCAGGACAACAGCGTCCCCCAATGTTCAACCCACGGATTGGATTCCGTTTCTGGTTCCGGGTTTTCAGTGGCATCAATCAGCAGCATTTCCCCTACCCGCTGCGCGTTCTGTTCCTGCAACAAGGCATCGAACTGTTTACCGCCGTTGCAGAAATTCACATAGCTACTGTCGCCAAGCGCAATCACGCCATAACGTAGATTCGGCTGGAAGCCCAGGCTATCTTTGATTCCCTGAAAGAGCGGCACAATGCTGTCAGGAAGATCGCCCTGCCCGGTCGTGGACGTCACCACCAGCACATACTTGTCCTGATAGGGTAACCAGTCGCTTAATTCTGGGTCTTCAAACACCGTTGCTTTGTGGCCCTGTGCGGTCAGAATCGCTTCAGCTTCTTCCGCCACCAGCAGTGAATTCCCGTACATAGTGCCCACAAAAATACCAATTTCCGCCATACCGTTTTCTCCCTGGATTAGGAACTTATTTCACCATCCTGACCCGATGGCGTGCTGAACTCAACCCTTTCATTTTCAGGAAGCAGCCCGCGCCAGCCAAATTGTGATAATGCCTGCATCCAGGTGTCGTCCAGACCGGCATGTATAGTCAGTGGTTCGCCGGTAAAAGGATGCGTCAATGACAATTTGCTGGCGTGCAGCATTAACCGCTGGAGGCCAAAATGTTCAGCACCGCTGCGATTCTGGCGTAAATCGCCATGTTTGCTGTCGCCAATAATCGGATGGCGCAAATGGGCGAGATGGCGACGGAGCTGGTGCTTGCGTCCAGTTTTCGGCTCCAGTTCCACCAGACCGTAGCGTGTCGTCGAGTAACGCCCGGTCGCGACTGGCATTTCTACCGTCGCCAGTCCGCGATAATGCGTTACCGCTGGCTGCGGGCCTTTATCTTCGCGGGCGAATTTATCCGCGATTTTATCCAGTTCCTCCACCAGCGGATAATCCAGTTCCGCTTCTTCCATCAGCCAGCCGCGCACAATTGCATGGTAACGTTTCTGGATGCTGTGCTGTTCAAACTGTTGTGCCAGTAACCGTCCGGCCTCGCTGGATAATCCCATCAGCAATACACCAGAAGTCGGTCGGTCCAGACGATGTGCGGTAAAAACATGTTGCCCAATCTGGTCACGCACGGTTTGCATGACCACCACTTTTTCGTCGCGATCCAGCCAGCTTCGGTGGACCAGCCAGCCAGACGGTTTGTTAACCGCAACCAACCATTCATCTTGGTAGAGTATTTCCAGCATCAGTTTGTATCATCCGCAAAAAGCGCATCCAGTTTTTCCAGCTCCGCCAGAATAAGCGCGCGCTGGGGGTGGTCCGTCGCCAGCGCCATTTCATAATACGGCGCCACGGCGAAAGCCCCCGGTAATGGCTGATTATTATCTAAGAGATCGTGCATTCGCGGGATCAGTACCCATTGCAACCACTCCAGTGGCTCCATGGTGTCCATAAAGAACGGTTGGGTACTGTTAAATTGATGCGGCTGGGGTTCATCATTTCGCCAGTGCTGATATTCACGCAGTAACGCTTCAAGTGCCTGCAACTGGAGACGAACGCGGTCATAAGTGGTCATAAAGCAACCTCAATAAGAAAAACTGCCGCGAAGGATAGCAGGAATAAAAAAAGGGAGCACTGTATTCACAGTGCTCCCGGTTCGTTTCGCAGCATTCCAGCTACTTTTGTTGCTCCCTGCTCATCCTTGACAACTTTTCCTCTGGCCTTGCGACCAATCGTTCATCCTGAACTATTGCTTCCTGCTCACACCACCCCGATGTGATACTTCATCCTGAAGTGTCCCTGGCCTTCCTGACCCACCGAATCATCCTGACCGGCTCTCATTCTCCATCCTGGAGGTGTCCTTTAACGCGTCCTGCGTCATCCTCTTCGCTTCATCCAGAAGCCTTTCCCTGAAACACCATCCTGGTGTGTCCTTCAGAAGTGTCATCATCCTGATGTTCACTTCGTTGTCTGACTCCCTGTCGACGAAGATAGAATCGTCTTTTTCGCGAAGTCTTACAAGGAGCTTACAGACAATGCCTTAAGGAAAATTTCATATGAAAGTTAAGAACCTTTCTTCAATGCATTGATTTAGAATAGAAATATTGATTCTTATCTTTTTAAGTATTCGCTTATTTCCTGGCGATCTCCTACAGGGTCTGTAAGAGATCTCTCACAACCAGACGGGGTATTTGGATTACAGAAGAGGCTTAAGCTGCGTAAGGAATTCCGCAAGATTTGAGGCTAAACGTGTACGATTCCGCGTACCCAGCGTCTCTTTGCATACTTCGCCAGAGAGATTACACACCGAAATCACCTCCAACTCTTCTTCCAGTGTGGCGATAAATAACGTGGGAGGCAGTTTCAGACGTTTCTGGGTAACCAGATGTCCAATCAGGTTTTCCTGCACCCGGTGGAAGTCGTCTTCGCTCCAGGTTTGCAGTAACGTCAGTTTGATATCGCCAAACCGCGCATGCATATCCCCTGCAAACTGAGTTGTGTAGAAAGTATGAATTGCAGGTTGTATCACAATCTCAAAAGCACGCTCAACCGCGTTTACATTTTGCTCAATGCTAAACGGCTGCGGTTGCCAGAACACAGCATCATTAGTCGTTGAAATAATGCACGGTGAGGGAACGCCATACAACTCCTCGCTTAACGGCCAACTTTTATGCTGTTCATGCCAGGCATCGCAATAACGTGCAGTAAAATCTTTCAAGGCTTGTGCGGTCAATTCGTCCACTAATTTCTCTCTTCACTTAAACCAGATACACTTGTCGTTTAGTTTATCTGGTTTATGACGGTGAAACATGTCTTCTTATGCAAACCATCAGGCACTTGCGGGCCTGACTCTTGGAAAATCAACCGATTACCGGGATACCTATGACGCCAGCCTGCTGCAAGGCGTTCCACGTAGCCTGAATCGCGATCCGCTGGGCCTGAAAGCAGATAATCTGCCATTTCACGGTACGGATATCTGGACGCTATATGAACTTTCATGGCTGAATGCGAAAGGTTTGCCACAGGTTGCTGTGGGCCAGGTTGAACTTGATTACACCAGCGTAAATCTCATTGAGTCGAAAAGTTTTAAGCTCTATCTCAACAGCTTTAACCAGACACGCTTTAACAATTGGGAGGAGGTGCGCCAGACGCTGGAGCGCGACTTAAGCACCTGCGCCCAGGGTAACGTTAGCGTGGCGTTATATCGTCTTGATGAACTGGAAGGTCAGCCGATTGGTCATTTCAATGGCACCTGCATTGATGACCAGGATATCGCTATCGATAACTATGAATTCACCACTGACTATCTGGAGAATGCCACCAGTGGTGAAAAAGTAGTGGAAGAGACACTGGTTAGCCACCTGTTGAAATCAAACTGCCTGATCACCCATCAACCAGATTGGGGTTCGATCCAAATTCAGTATCGTGGACGCAAAATTGACAAGGAAAAACTGCTGCGTTACCTGGTCTCTTTCCGTCATCACAACGAGTTCCACGAGCAGTGCGTTGAGCGTATTTTTAATGATCTGTTACGCTTCTGCCAGCCAGAGAAATTAAGCGTTTATGCGCGTTATACCCGTCGTGGCGGTCTGGACATTAACCCGTGGCGCAGTAACAGCGATTTTGTCCCGTCAACCACCCGACTGGTTCGCCAATAATTTTTTCTCAATTTTGCGTGCTGGATTCACGCATAAGGTTGTGAAAGGCCATCAGGCAGGGCTATTGTAATCAAAGGAAGTGGCGATATTCGTCCTATAAGGAGTTTTTCTTGATTACACATATTAGCCCGCTTGGCTCCATGGATATGTTGTCGCAGCTGGAAGTGGATATGCTTAAACGCACTGCCAGCAGCGACCTCTATCAATTGTTTCGTAACTGTTCACTTGCTGTTCTGAACTCCGGTAGCCTCACCGATAACAGCAAAGAATTGCTGTCCCGTTTTGAGAATTTCGATATTAACGTCCTGAGCCGTGAACGCGGCGTTAAGTTAGAACTGATCAATCCCCCTGAAGAAGCTTTTGTCGATGGGCGCATAATTCGCGCTTTGCAGGCCAACTTGTTCGCGGTTCTGCGCGATATTCTCTTCGTTTACGGGCAAATCCATAACACCGTTCGTTTTCCCAACCTGAATCTCGACAACTCTGTTCACATTACCAACCTGGTCTTTTCCATATTGCGTAACGCTCGTGCACTGCATGTCGGTGAAGCGCCAAATATGGTGGTCTGCTGGGGCGGTCACTCAATTAACGAAAACGAGTATTTATATGCCCGAAGCGTAGGTAATCAGTTGGGTCTGCGTGAGTTAAATATCTGCACTGGCTGTGGTCCAGGCGCGATGGAAGCACCGATGAAAGGCGCGGCAGTTGGACACGCCCAACAGCGTTACAAAGACAGCCGTTTTATTGGTATGACTGAACCATCGATTATCGCGGCAGAACCGCCTAACCCGCTGGTTAACGAACTGATCATCATGCCAGATATCGAAAAACGTCTGGAAGCATTTGTGCGCATTGCACACGGCATCATTATCTTCCCGGGCGGGGTGGGTACAGCGGAAGAGTTACTGTATTTGCTGGGAATTTTAATGAATCCGGCCAACAAAGATCAGGTCTTGCCATTAATCCTCACCGGGCCGAAAGAGAGCGCCGACTACTTCCGCGTACTGGACGAGTTTGTCGTGCATACGTTGGGAGAAAACGCGCGCCGCCATTATCGCATTATCATCGATGACGCCGCTGAAGTGGCCCGTCAGATGAAAAAAGCGATGCCGCAGGTGAAAGAAAACCGTCGCGATACGGGCGATGCCTACAGCTTTAACTGGTCAATGCGTATTGCGCCAGATTTGCAAATGCCGTTTGAACCGTCTCACGAAAATATGGCTAATCTGAAGCTTTACCCGGATCAGCCCGTTGAAGTGCTGGCCGCCGACCTGCGTCGAGCATTTTCTGGCATTGTAGCGGGTAACGTGAAAGAAGTCGGTATTCGCGCCATTGAAGAGTTTGGGCCCTACAAAATCAACGGTGATAAAGAGATCATGCGCCGTATGGACGACCTGCTTCAGGGGTTTGTTGCCCAACATCGTATGAAGTTGCCAGGCTCTGCCTACATCCCTTGCTACGAAATCTGCTCTTAATCTCCCTTCCCCCGGTAACGCTTGTTGCCGGGTTTTCTCTTTATTTGGTCGCTCACTAATCAATCTATTTCATTTGTTATCTGAATGTTTCAGCGCGTCATCGAGTAATTAATATCACCACCTTTAATATGTCATACAATTTATATTGTAGCGCAAACGTTTTCCTTTACTTTGAAACCGCATTTTATCGCTGTAAAAAAGAAAATACTGCAATCATTAACTAAAAGTATTGATTTTTTCAGTTCAACCTACATATATTGCGCGCCCCGGAAGCAGCCAGATGTCGTGAATCTGCCAAATATTGCCCTTAAATTCTCTTTTACTTTTGATTTACAGAGTAAAGCGTTGGGATTATTTATCTTCTAAGTAGATTATTGTATTTGAGATCGAGATCACTGATAGATACATAACTTATGTGTATCTTTCCGCCCTCAAATTATTACGGCGGTGAATGATTAAACCATCGCCGATAAACAGATTTCATTTTTACGGTCAGGCACCTTTCCGGGCTGAGCTGGCTAAAAGCTGAATTTTTTGCATTCCTCCAGGAGAAATAGATGGAAACGACTCAAACCAGCACGATTGCGTCGAAAGACTCTCGTAGTGCCTGGCGCAAGACAGACACCATGTGGATGCTGGGCCTTTACGGTACGGCAATCGGCGCGGGCGTACTGTTCCTGCCAATCAACGCCGGTGTTGGCGGTATGATCCCGCTGATCATCATGGCTATCCTTGCGTTCCCGATGACGTTTTTTGCTCACCGCGGCCTGACTCGCTTCGTGCTGTCTGGTAAAAACCCGGGCGAAGACATCACCGAGGTAGTAGAAGAACACTTTGGTATTGGCGCAGGTAAACTGATTACCCTGCTGTATTTCTTTGCTATCTACCCAATCCTGCTGGTTTACAGCGTGGCAATCACCAACACGGTAGAAAGCTTCATGAGCCACCAGCTGGGTATGACGCCGCCACCGCGCGCGATTCTGTCCCTGATCCTGATCGTGGGTATGATGACCATCGTTCGCTTCGGTGAGCAGATGATCGTTAAAGCGATGAGCATCCTGGTATTCCCGTTCGTTGCGGTTCTGATGCTGCTGGCTCTGTACCTGATCCCGCAGTGGAACGGCGCGGCGCTGGAAACGCTGTCTCTGGATACCGCAGCAGCTACTGGTAACGGTCTGTGGATGACCCTGTGGCTGGCGATTCCGGTAATGGTGTTCTCGTTCAACCACTCTCCGATCATCTCTTCTTTCGCTGTTGCGAAGCGTGAAGAGTACGGCGATATGGCAGAACAGAAATGCTCGAAGATCCTGGCATTCGCACACATCATGATGGTGCTGACTGTAATGTTCTTCGTCTTCAGTTGCGTACTGAGTCTGACTCCGGCAGACCTGGCTGCGGCTAAAGAGCAGAACATCTCGATTCTGTCTTACCTGGCTAACCACTTTAACGCGCCGATCATCGCGTGGATGGCTCCGATTATCGCGATTATCGCTATCACCAAATCCTTCCTGGGCCACTACCTGGGCGCACGTGAAGGCTTCAACGGTATGGTGATCAAATCACTGCGTGGTAAAGGTAAGTCTATCGAAATCAACAAGCTGAACCGTATCACTGCGCTGTTCATGCTGGTAACGACCTGGATTGTTGCCACCCTGAACCCGAGCATCCTGGGTATGATTGAAACCCTGGGCGGCCCAATCATCGCGATGATCCTGTTCCTGATGCCGATGTACGCAATCCAGAAAGTACCGGCTATGCGTAAGTACAGCGGTCACATCAGCAACGTATTCGTTGTCGTGATGGGTCTGATTGCAATCTCCGCAATCTTCTACTCTCTGTTCAGCTAAGTTCTTTCGCGCCGCTTTCGGGCGGCGCTTCCTCCGTTTTAACGCGATGAATTTCCTATGATTAGCGTATTCGATATTTTCAAAATCGGCATTGGCCCTTCCAGTTCTCATACCGTTGGACCAATGAAAGCGGGTAAACAATTTACCGACGATCTGATTGCCCGTAATCTACTGAAAGATGTAACCCGCGTGGTGGTAGACGTCTACGGATCGCTCTCTCTGACCGGTAAAGGCCACCACACTGATATCGCCATTATTATGGGGCTGGCGGGTAACCTGCCGGATACCGTGGATATCGATTCTATTCCTGGTTTTATTCAGGATGTGAATACTCACGGTCGCCTGATGCTGGCAAACGGTCAGCACGAAGTGGAGTTCCCGGTTGATGAATGCATGAACTTCCATGCAGACAACCTTTCTCTGCATGAGAACGGCATGCGCATTACCGCGCTGGCCGGCGATAAAGTCGTTTACAGCCAGACTTATTACTCCATCGGCGGTGGCTTTATCGTTGATGAAGAACATTTTGGTCAGCAGGATAGCGCGCCGGTTGAAGTTCCGTATCCGTACAAAACCGCTGCCGATCTGCAAAAACATTGCCAGGAAACCGGGCTGTCACTTTCTGGTCTGATGATGAAAAACGAGCTGGCGTTGCACAGCAAAGAAGAACTGGAACAGCACCTGGCGAACGTCTGGGAAGTAATGCGCGGCGGTATTGAACGCGGTATTTCTACCGAAGGCGTGCTGCCGGGCAAACTACGTGTTCCGCGCCGTGCGGCGGCGCTGCGCCGAATGCTGGTCAGCCAGGATAAAACCACCACTGACCCGATGGCGGTTGTTGACTGGATCAACATGTTCGCGCTGGCAGTGAACGAAGAAAACGCTGCGGGTGGTCGTGTAGTGACTGCGCCGACTAACGGTGCATGCGGGATTATCCCGGCAGTACTGGCGTACTATGACAAGTTCATCCGCGAAGTGAACGCTAACTCACTTGCTCGCTATCTGTTGGTAGCAAGTGCCATTGGTTCTCTTTATAAGATGAACGCATCGATTTCTGGTGCGGAAGTAGGTTGCCAGGGTGAAGTGGGTGTAGCGTGCTCTATGGCGGCTGCGGGTCTGGCAGAACTGTTAGGCGCAAGCCCGGCACAGGTATGCATCGCGGCAGAAATCGCTATGGAGCATAACCTCGGTCTGACCTGCGACCCGGTTGCCGGACAGGTTCAGGTGCCGTGCATCGAGCGTAACGCCATTGCGGCAGTAAAAGCGGTGAATGCTGCGCGTATGGCGCTGCGCCGTACCAGCGAGCCGCGCGTCTGCCTCGATAAAGTTATCGAGACCATGTACGAAACAGGTAAAGACATGAACGCCAAGTACCGCGAAACCTCTCGCGGTGGCCTGGCGATGAAGATCGTTGCCTGCGATTAATCTCTCCCCTGAGGCCTCGTTTTGCGAGGCCTCATATTGTTGAGAAAGTACCTGTTGTTGATGTCGGATGCGGCGTAAACGCCTTATCCGACCTACAAAACATTGCAAATTCAATAAATTGTAATTCTTTTGTAGGCATGATAAGCGTAGCGCATCAGGCAATTTGGCGTTATCATCAATCTCAGACCTCGTTTTGCGAGGCCTCTTCCTCTTTTCTCATCCAGCCATAGCCTGTTCTGGTGACCAATGTTACCCTTATCGCCTGATCTTTAAGGGGGATTATCGTGGCTGTTCATTTGCTTATCGTCGATGCACTGAATCTTATTCGTCGCATTCATGCCGTGCAGGGTTCACCCTGTGTCGAAACCTGCCAACACGCCCTTGATCAACTTATTATGCATAGCCAGCCGACCCACGCTGTCGCCGTTTTTGATGATGAAAACCGTAACAGCGGCTGGCGTCATCAGCGCCTGCCAGATTACAAAGCGGGTCGCCCGCCAATGCCGGAAGAGTTGCACAACGAAATGCCCGCGTTACGCGCAGCATTTGAGCAACGTGGTGTCCAGTGCTGGTCAGCCAGCGGTAACGAAGCCGATGACTTAGCCGCCACGCTGGCGGTCAAAGTGACCCAGGCGGGGCATCAGGCAACCATCGTTTCGACAGATAAAGGCTACTGTCAGCTACTTTCACCCACATTACGTATTCGCGATTACTTCCAGAAACGCTGGCTTGATGCACCGTTTATCGATAAAGAATTTGGCGTTCAACCGCAGCAGTTACCCGATTACTGGGGGCTGACGGGGATCAGCAGTTCAAAAGTGCCTGGCGTTGCGGGGATTGGCCCCAAAAGCGCCACACAGTTGCTGGTCGAGTTTCACAATCTGGAAGGGATCTATGAGAATCTGGACGCGGTTGCCGAAAAGTGGCGCAAAAAATTAGAAGTACATAAAGAAATGGCGTTTCTGTGTCGTGATATCGCCCGCTTACAAACTGATTTGCATATCGACGGCAATTTACAGCAATTGCGGCTGGCACGGTAAAACGAGCCGAATGCTACCGATTAACAACCAATTGAATTTAATGAACTTACAGGCCGGATAAGACGCGATTAGCGTCGCATCCGGCATTATCACATGAGCGCAATTACCAGGCGGTATTGTACAGCTCTACGATATCCTCAAGCGTCGCTTCGCGCGGGTTGCCACCGGTACAAACATCGTCCAGTGCCGCCTGCGCCAGTGCCGGAATGTCTTCCTTGCGTACACCAACGTCACGCAAATGTGGTGGAATACCGACATCACGGTTGAGAGCAAACACCGCTTCAACAGCAGCATTACGCGCTTCTTCCAGGCTCATACCTTCCACTTTTACGCCCATTACGCGCGCAATATCGCGGTATTTCTCGCCGGTAAATTCGGCGTTATAACGCATAATATGCGGTAACAGAATGGCGTTAGCCACACCATGCGGGGTGTTGTAAAACGCGCCCAGCGGATGTGCCATACCATGCACCAACCCTAACCCAACGTTCGAGAAGCCCATGCCCGCAACATACTGCCCCAGCGCCATCTCTTCTCCGGCATCCTGATCACCGGCAACCGACCCTCGCAACGCACCAGCAATGATTTCAATCGCTTTAATGTGCAGTGCATCAGTCAGGGCCCATGCGCCACGGGTAATATACCCCTCAATAGCATGAGTGAGCGCATCGACACCCGTCGCGGCTTTCAGCGCCGGAGGCATACCATCCATCATGTCAGCATCAATAAACGCCACCTGCGGAATATCATGAGGATCAACACAAACGAACTTGCGCCGTTTTTCTTCGTCGGTGATCACGTAGTTAATGGTCACTTCTGCCGCAGTGCCTGCTGTAGTGGGGATTGCCAGAATCGGTACGCTGGGTTTGTTGGTCGGTGAAAGCCCTTCCAGGCTGCGTACATCGGCAAACTCAGGGTTATTGCTGATAATGCCAATCGCTTTACAGGTATCCTGCGGGGAACCACCACCAATAGCAATCAGGTAATCCGCACCGCTGTTCTGGAATGCACCCAGTCCTTCTTTGACTACAGTGATTGTCGGGTTTGGCACTACGCCGTCGTAAATCGACCATGCCAGCCCTGCGGCATCCATCTTATCGGTCACTTTCGCTACTACGCCACATTGCACCAGCGTTTTATCGGTGACGATCAGCGCTTTCTGATAACCACGGCGTTTCACCTCATCGGTTAAAGCCCCCACTGCCCCCCGACCAAACCATGCCGTTTCGTTCAGAATCATTCTGTTAGCCATCATCCTTCTCCTTGTTGCTTTACGAAATTACTCTTCAATTCGTAATCCATAGGTTTTGAATTTCTCCAGCACCACCGCAATCTCTTCATCGCTCAGTACTGGTACCGGGTCCGTAATCGCCAGAGTGGTCAGATAAAGCTGCGCCAGCACTTCCACTTCATGTGCCAGCCATAACGCTTTTTCCAGATTAGCCTCACAAGCAATAAGCCCATGATGTTGTAACAAAGTTGCCTTACGATTTTTGAGAGCCAGCGCAACATGTTCAGAAAGTTCGCGTGTTCCAAAGGTCGCATAAGGTGCGCATGGAATAGAGTTACCGCCAGCTGCCGCAATCATATAGTGAATAGCGGGAATCGGTCGGTTAAGAATAGAAACTGCCGTGCAATGAACGGCATGATTGTGAACAACCGCATTGGCATCCGGTCTGCTTTGATAGGCTGCCATATGGAAACGCCATTCGCTGGAAGGGAGTTTTCCTTCTTCATGCTTACCGTTGCCATCGATAAAGACAATATGTGACTCCGTCAATTTTTCATACGGAATACCTGTTGGTGTAATCAGCATTCCATCCTGATAACGTACGCTGACGTTACCCGCCGTCCCCTGATTCAACCCAAGGCGGGTCATTTCCAGACAAGTATCAATAATCTGACGAGCAAGTTTATTTCGTTCCATTAGCTACCTCTCTCTGATTCAAAACAGGACAATAATGTTGTTACTTTCACACTATTGAATTAGCCGTTTAATTACTCACCATCTTCTTCCTGATGGACCAGAAAGAAATTTACATGCTTATATTTTGTGACCTGGTTCAACTAATCAAAGTAAATAACTGCAAATCCTCTTTTTATTAACCTCATGAAAATGACCGCTCTTAAAAATATTTATTAAAACGGTCATTTTTATATTTCACCACCGTTGAAATGCCCGTTTTCAGCGCAAACAATTAATACGGTCATCCAGGTTGTGTTTTTTATGATTTATTTACTGAAACGGGCATGAAATTTCGATTATTAAAGTGATGGTAATCACATAAAGTCACCCCCTGACTAATAAATGTGACCACCGTCATATTACAGAACGCTTTTTATTTGAAAATGAATCCATGAGTTCATTTCTGACAGGCAATTATCCACTGACATGAAGCCCGAACTCGCTGGTTTTGCAGTTCTGAAAACATAACCGATTACGTGCTTAAGCTTCTGAACCTAAGAGGATGCTATGGGAAACACATCAATACAAACGCAGAGTTACCGTGCGGTAGATAAAGATGCAGGACAAAGCAGAAGTTACATTATTCCATTCGCACTGCTGTGCTCACTGTTTTTTCTTTGGGCGGTAGCCAATAACCTCAATGACATTTTATTACCTCAATTCCAGCAGGCTTTTACGCTGACCAATTTTCAAGCGGGCCTGATTCAATCAGCCTTTTATTTTGGTTATTTCATCATCCCAATTCCTGCTGGGATACTAATGAAAAAGCTCAGTTACAAAGCAGGGATTATTACCGGTTTATTTTTATATGCCTTTGGCGCAGCATTATTCTGGCCCGCAGCAGAAATAATGAACTACACATTATTTTTAGTTGGTTTATTTATTATCGCAGCCGGATTAGGTTGTCTGGAAACTGCCGCGAATCCTTTTGTTACAGTCTTAGGGCCAGAAAGCAGCGGTCACTTTCGCTTAAATCTTGCGCAAACATTTAATTCTTTTGGCGCCATTATCGCAGTTGTGTTTGGGCAAAGTCTTATTTTGTCTAACGTGCCACATCAATCGCAAGACGTTCTCGATAAAATGTCACCAGAGCAATTGAGTGCGTATAAACACAGCCTGGTATTATCGGTACAGACACCTTATATGATCATCGTGGCTATCGTGTTACTGGTCGCCCTGCTGATCATGCTGACGAAATTTCCGGCATTGCAGAGTGATAATCACAGTGACGCAAAACAAGGATCGTTCTCCGCATCACTTTCTCGTCTGATGCATATTCGCCACTGGCGCTGGGCGGTATTAGCGCAATTTTGCTACGTCGGCGCGCAAACGGCCTGCTGGAGCTATTTGATTCGCTACGCTGTAGAAGAAATTCCAGGTATGACCGCAGGCTTTGCCGCTAACTATTTAACCGGAACCATGGTGTGCTTCTTTATTGGTCGTTTCACCGGCACCTGGCTCATCAGTCGCTTCGCACCACACAAAGTCCTGGCGGCTTACGCATTAATTGCTATGGCACTGTGCCTGATTTCGGCCTTCGCTGGCGGTCATGTTGGCTTAATCGCCCTCACCTTATGCAGCGCCTTTATGTCGATTCAGTACCCCACCATCTTTTCGCTGGGTATTAAGAATCTCGGTCAGGACACCAAATACGGCTCGTCCTTCATCGTTATGACCATTATTGGCGGCGGTATCGTCACTCCAGTCATGGGTTTTGTCAGTGACGCGGCGGGCAACATCCCCACAGCTGAACTGATCCCCGCACTCTGCTTCGCGGTCATCTTTATCTTTGCCCGTTTCCGTTCTCAAACGGCAACTAACTGAACATATTTTTCGAATAAAGTGAGGAATCTGTAATGAAAAAAATCAGCTTACCGAAAATTGGTATCCGCCCGGTTATTGATGGCCGTCGTATGGGTGTTCGTGAGTCGCTTGAAGAACAAACCATGAATATGGCGAAAGCCACGGCTGCACTTTTAACCGAGAAACTGCGCCATGCCTGCGGTGATACCGTTGAGTGTGTCATTTCCGATACTTGCATCGCGGGTATGGCTGAAGCCGCCGCTTGTGAAGAGAAATTCAGTAGCCAGAATGTGGGGCTTACCATCACAGTAACACCTTGTTGGTGCTACGGCAGTGAAACCATCGACATGGACCCAACCCGCCCGAAAGCCATTTGGGGCTTTAACGGCACTGAACGCCCTGGTGCTGTTTACCTCGCTGCGGCCCTGGCAGCTCACAGCCAGAAAGGCATTCCGGCATTCTCCATTTATGGCCATGACGTGCAGGATGCCGATGACACATCGATCCCTGCCGACGTTGAAGAAAAACTGCTGCGCTTTGCCCGTGCCGGTCTGGCGGTCGCCAGCATGAAAGGTAAAAGCTATCTGTCGCTGGGCGGCGTTTCGATGGGTATCGCCGGTTCCATCGTTGACCACAACTTCTTTGAATCCTGGCTAGGGATGAAAGTTCAGGCAGTGGATATGACCGAACTGCGTCGCCGCATCGATCAGAAGATTTACGACGAAGCCGAACTGGAAATGGCGCTGGCCTGGGCTGATAAAAACTTCCGCTATGGAGAAGATGAAAATAACAAACAGTATCAGCGCAATGCCGAGCAAAGTCGTGCAGTTCTGCGCGAAAGTTTACTGATGGCGATGTGTATTCGCGACATGATGCAAGGCAACAGCAAACTGGTCGATATCGGTCGCGTGGAAGAATCACTTGGCTACAACGCTATTGCTGCGGGCTTCCAGGGGCAACGTCACTGGACCGATCAATATCCAAATGGCGACACCGCCGAAGCGCTCCTTAATAGCTCCTTTGACTGGAATGGTGTGCGCAAACCGTTTGTCGTGGCGACCGAAAACGACAGTCTTAACGGCGTGGCAATGCTGATGGGCCACCAGCTTACCGGCACCGCTCAGGTGTTTGCAGATGTGCGTACCTACTGGTCACCAGAAGCGATCGAGCGCGTAACGGGACACAAGCTGGACGGGCTGGCAGAACACGGCATCATTCACTTGATCAACTCTGGTTCTGCCGCGCTGGACGGTTCCTGTAAACAACGCGACAGCGAAGGTAAACCGACCATGAAGCCTCACTGGGAAATCTCCCAGCAAGAGGCTGATGCTTGCCTCGCCGCTACCGAATGGTGCCCGGCGATCCACGAATATTTCCGTGGTGGCGGTTATTCTTCCCGCTTCCTCACAGAAGGAGGTGTCCCGTTCACCATGACCCGTGTCAACATCATTAAAGGCCTGGGACCAGTACTGCAAATCGCGGAAGGCTGGAGCGTGGAGTTACCGAAGGATGTTCATGAGATCCTCAATAAACGCACTAACTCCACCTGGCCAACTACCTGGTTTGCCCCCCGCCTCACCGGTAAAGGGCCGTTTACTGATGTGTACTCGGTAATGGCGAACTGGGGCGCTAACCACGGCGTTCTGACCATCGGTCACGTCGGCGCAGACTTTATCACTCTCGCCTCAATGCTGCGTATCCCAGTGTGTATGCACAACGTTGAAGCGACAAAAGTGTATCGTCCTTCTGCCTGGGCCGCGCACGGTATGGATATTGAAGGCCAGGATTACCGTGCATGCCAGAACTACGGCCCGTTGTATAAGCGTTAATACATTACTCTTTGATGTTATGCCCGGTCGCTTCGGCTACCGGGTCAGGACAAGCAAGAGTGGTTAGCCGGATAAGCAATGTTATCCGGCTATATTGCAGGAGCGATTATGAAACAAGAAGTTATCCTGGTACTCGACTGTGGCGCGACCAATGTCAGGGCTATCGCGGTTAATCGGCAGGGAAAAATCGTTACCCGCGCCTCAACGCCTAATGCCAGCGATATCGCAATGGAAAATAGCACCTGGCACCAGTGGTCTTTAGACGCCATTTTGCAACGTTTTGCTGATTGCTGTCGGCAAATCAACAGTGAGCTGGCTGGATGCCACGTACGTGGCATCGCCGTAACCACCTTTGGCGTGGATGGCGCTCTGGTTGATAAACAAGGACATTTGCTCTATCCGGTCATTAGCTGGAAATGTCCTCGAACTGCGGCGGTAATGGACAATATTGAACGATTGATCTCCGCACGACAACTACAGGCCATTTCTGGCATTGGATCCTTTAGTTTCAATACGTTATACAAGTTAGTGTGGTTGAAAGAGAATCATCCACAACTGCTGGAACAAGCGCACGCCTGGCTGTTTATCTCGTCGCTGATTAACCACCGTTTAACCGGCGAATTTACTACCGATATCACCATGGCCGGAACCAGCCAGATGCTGGATATTCAACAACGCGATTTCAGCCCGCAAATTTTGCAAGCCACCGGTATTCCACGCCATCTCTTCCCTCGTCTGGTAGAAGCCGGTGAACAGATTGGCACGCTACAGAACAGTGCCGCAGAAATGCTCGGCTTACCCGTTGGCATTCCCGTGATATCCGCTGGTCACGATACCCAGTTCGCTCTTTTTGGTGCAGGAGCCGAACAAAACGAACCCGTGCTCTCTTCCGGTACGTGGGAAATTTTAATGGTCCGCAGCGCGCAGGTTGATACTTCTCTGCTAAGTCAGTACGCCGGTTCCACTTGTGAACTGGATAGCCAGGCGGGGTTGTATAACCCGGGTATGCAATGGCTGGCCTCTGGTGTGCTGGAATGGGTGAGAAAACTGTTCTGGACTGCTGAAACTCCCTGGCAAATGTTGGTAGAAGAAGCTCGTCTGATCCCGCCTGGCGCGGACGGCGTGAAAATGCAATGTGATTTGTTGTCGTGTCAGAACGCAGGCTGGCAAGGAGTGACGCTCAATACCACGCGGGGCCATTTCTATCGCGCAGCACTGGAAGGGTTAACCGCGCAATTACAACGCAATCTACAGATGCTGGAAAAAATCGGTCACTTTAAAGCCTCTGAATTGTTGTTAGTCGGCGGAGGAAGTCGCAACGCATTGTGGAATCAAATTAAAGCCAATGCGCTTGATATTCCGGTTAAAGTTCTCGACGACGCCGAAACAACTGTCGCAGGTGCTGCGCTATTTGGCTGGTATGGCGTAGGGGAATTTAACAGCCCGGAAGAAGCCCGCGCGCAGATTCATTATCAGTACCGTTATTTCTTTCCGCAAACTGAACCTGAATTTATAGAGGAAGTGTGAAATGCTGAAAACAATTTCGCCGTTAATTTCTCCCGAACTATTGAAAGTGCTGGCAGAAATGGGGCATGGAGATGAAATTATTTTTTCCGATGCTCATTTTCCCGCCCATGCAATGGGACCTCAGGTGATCCGCGCTGATGGTCTGTTGGTTAGCGATTTGCTCCAGGCGATTATCCCATTATTTGAACTGGACAGTTATGCACCGCCGCTAGTGATGATGGCGGCGGTAGAAGGTGACACTCTCGATCCTGAAGTAGAACGACGTTATCGTAATGCGCTTTCACTACAGGCTCCCTGCCCAGACATCACTCGCATCAATCGTTTTGCATTTTATGAGCGGGCGCAAAAAGCCTTTGCGATCGTTATCACAGGCGAACGTGCGAAGTACGGGAATATTCTTTTAAAAAAAGGGGTAACACCGTAATCTCATACTGGTACGCCCGCATGACGCGGGCGGTTATCGAATGATGGGGTGAAAAATATGAAAGCGGCACGCCAGCAAGCGATAGTCGACCTGCTGCTGAACCATACCAGCCTGACCACGGAAGCGCTCTCTGCACAGCTAAAGGTCAGTAAAGAAACCATTCGTCGCGATCTCAATGAATTACAAACACAGGGCAAAGTTCTGCGCAATCATGGGCGCGCCAAATATATCCACCGTCAAAATCAGGACAGCGGTGATCCCTTCCATATCCGACTAAAAAGCCATTATGCCCATAAAGCAGATATAGCCCGCGAGGCGCTAACATGGATTGAAGAAGGGATGGTGATCGCCTTAGACGCCAGTTCAACCTGCTGGTATCTGGCACGCCAGTTGCCTGACTGCGACATTCAGGTCTTCACCAATAGCCATCCGATTTGCCATGAACTCGGTAAGCGCGAACGAATACAACTGATCAGTTCCGGCGGCACGCTTGAACGCAAATATGGTTGTTATGTCAATCCTTCGCTGATTTCCCAGCTTAAGTCACTGGAGATCGATCTGTTCATTTTTTCTTGCGAAGGAATCGACAGCAGCGGCGCACTGTGGGACTCCAATGCGCTCAACGCCGATTACAAATCGATGCTCTTAAAACGCGCCGCGCAATCGTTGTTATTGATTGATAAAAGCAAATTCAATCGTTCAGGGGAAGCCCGCATCGGGCATCTGGATGAGGTAACGCACATTATTTCTGATGAGCGCCAGGTTGCTACTTCTTTTGTAACAGTCTGATGGAAATAGTAGTTGGCCGGAGTCAACGCCCCGGCCTTGCCAGTTATCGCTCGTCGCGACGACCACCCACCGCAGCCCAGATGCGACGGACATGTACCGTCACTTCTTCACGATCGTGATACAACTGACGCGCCTGAATCTGGGCGTTAATACCATGTTCATCAAGCTGGGCCTGAATGTACGCCAGATTGTGTGAAACTTCTTCGTAGCGTTTTTTCATCGGCAGCTTCAGGTTGAAGATGGTTTCTCGACACCAGCCATTCACCAGCCACTGCGCCATCAATGCCGCAACTTTCGCCGGTTTCTCTACCATGTCACACACCATCCATGAGATGTTGCTGCGCGTCGGACGGAATTTAAAGCCATCTTCCCGCAGCCACGTCACTTGTCCGGTATCCATCAAACTTTGCGCCATCGGGCCGTTATCAACGGAATATACCCACATGTTGCGCTTCACTAACTGGTAGGTCCAACCGCCAGGGCAAGCCCCCAAATCCACCGCCCACATGCCGTTCGCCAGGCGTTCATCCCATTCATCCGCAGGAATAAACACATGAAATGCCTCTTCCAGTTTGAGCGTGGAACGACTTGGCGCATCTGCCGGAAACTTCAGGCGCGGAATGCCCATATAGAACGGCGAATTATTATTACTGTAAGAGTAGCCGGTATAACAGCAGCCAGGCGCGATAAAGAACACATGCACCACCGGACGCTTCGGCGTTTCATAGTTCGCCAGGACGCCCGCATCACGTAAGGCAGCCCGTAACGGTACCGTAAATTTGCGGCAGAATTTCAGTAACTCTTTGCTTTCGTTGGTGTCCGCGACTTCAACGCGAAGTTCGCCGCCCTTCTCCACCACGCCTTGCAACATGCCTACAATGGGCGTAATACGATCTTCCGGCGGCAAATGCTGAAGAAGTTCCCCGACCACAAACCACTGGCGAGCAAAAATTAATGAACTGAACGGCAGCTCACGGATTAACTTATCGCCATCATCAGGTTGATAACATTCATAAATGACATAACCTGCATTCTCTTTCACGCGGGCAAAGCCAAAGATTTCCCGCTGACCGGCTTTATCGGTAATTTCTGCGGCGCACTCTTTTTCAAAGCCCGGACGGCACAACAAAACAACTTTATTCATGACTTACGCCCTTGCGCTTTAAACGAATAGCTCCGACTAACATTAACGCCCAGCCCGCGAGGAAACTTACACCGCCAACGGGTGTGACAAACGCCCACAAACGCAGATGCGACAATGCCAGGCAATAAAGGCTGCCGCTGAACAGCACCGTACCTAACGCGAGGAAAACGCTACTCCAGTAAAACCAGATACTGATGCGTCGCTGCATTGCCACCGCCAGACCTAAAATCGCCAGCGTATGGAACGCCTGGTATTCGAGACCGGTCTGGATCCAGCCCATCTCAACGGCTCCCATGGTTTTACTTAACACATGCGCGCCAAAGGCACCCAGAGCGACAAAAATGAAGCCGCTAATGGCGGCGAAAATCAGCATAAAACGGCTGGTCATGGTCGTACCCTACGTAAATTATTGTTCATAACGAAAGCGGAATTTTTCTTGTTCAGCAGCGGCTTTCGCCAGGATCCACTGGCGAAAGGCGGCTATTTTACCCAGTTCTGCCTGGCTGTCATGACAAACCAGATAAAAAGCATTTTTACTGACCAGTACATCATTAAACGGGCAGACAAGGCGTCCGGCCTCGATTTCAGATTGCGCCATCACGTTATTTGCCAACGCCACTCCCTGCCCGTGGATCGCCGCTTGTAGCACCATGGCGCTATGGCTAAATATTGGCCCTTGCTGAACGTTAATATGATTTAGCCCCAACTGGCGAGTGTATGCCTGCCAGTCACGACGGGACGCATCGTGTAGTAACGTATGTTTAGCCAGATCTTCTGGGGTCTTCAAGGGTTTTTCGCCCGTTAGCAGTAACGGAGAACACACCGGCAACAAATATTCGGCGTAAAGTTTTTCTACCCGTAGCCCCGGCCAGTTGCCCCGGCCATAAAATATAGCCACATCAACATCATCCGCCAGCTTATCTTCCTGGCGATCAACCGCCTGGATTCGAACGTCAATTCCCGGATAAGCTGAATTAAAGCTGGAAAGTCGCGGAACCAGCCAATGAATGGCGAAACTGGGGAGTAAACTGACCGTCAACGCCCCCTTGGCACTACGGGCCTGGAGTTTACGCGTCGCTTCGGTTAATTGCGAAAATATCTCTTTGATATCGAGGAAATAGCTTTGCCCTTCTTCGGTCAGCAGGAGTGAACGATTACGGCGACGGAACAGTTTCAGTCCCAAAAAATCCTCAAGTGACTTGATTTGATGACTTACTGCGGCCTGGGTCACAAAAAGCTCTTCTGCTGCGCGCGTGAAGCTTAAATGACGTGCAGCGGCATCAAAAACTCGTAAGGCATTTAGCGGTGGTAATCGTTTTGACATGGCTTTTAAACTTTGATGTTAAAAGAATTTAACAATTAGGCCGCATTGTGCAACCTATTAGTTTTTTTAATCTGAGCCATTATAATTTGTCCGTTGAGCTTCTACCAGCAAATACCTATAGTGGCGGCACTTCCTGAGCCGGAACGAAAAGTTTTATCGGAATGCGTGTTCTGGTGAACTTTTGGCTTACGGTTGTGATGTTGTGTTGTTGTGTTTGCAATTGGTCTGCGATTCAGACCATGGTAGCAAAGCTACCTTTTTTCACTTCCTGTACATTTACCCTGTCTGTCCATAGTGATTAATGTAGCACCGCCTAATTGCGGTGCTTTTTTTTACCTTGCGATCGCGAATTACTGATCCAGTTCTACCATCTCTTTCACGTCGGTACGGTTGATCTGCTGTTTGTTGCCATTAGCGTCTTTATAAGAAATCATACCGGTATCGTTATCAGTCTGTGGTTTGCCGTCAGAGACGATGGTACGTCCGTCATTGGTGTGCATCACATAGTTTGAACCGGAACAGGCGCTCAGGGCAAAAGTCAGCATACAGGCAGAAATAATTGCGGCAGTCTTTTTCATCATCTTCTCCTTAAAGCGATTAATAAATCTTAATAGTATTGATTAACAGGCTAAAATTAACGCCTAACACTATTTAGCATATGTTACTGACGCGGCTTCGCCAGGATATCCAGATAATTCTGATGGTTAGCGCTCTCCTTGTATCAAAGTGAATTTTGCGTCACGATCGGTGCATTAAGCCGAGGAGTACCATGAACGTTTTTAATCCCGCGCAGTTTCGCGCCCAGTTTCCCGCGCTACAGGATGCGGGGGTCTATCTCGACAGCGCCGCGACTGCGCTCAAACCCGAGGCCGTGGTTGAAGCCACCCGACAGTTTTACAGCCTGAGCGCAGGAAACGTCCATCGCAGCCAGTTTGCCGAAGCCCAACGCCTGACCGCGCGTTATGAAGCTGCGCGGGAAAAAGTGGCACAACTGCTGAATGCGCCAGATGATAAAACTATCGTCTGGACGCGCGGCACCACTGAATCCATCAACATGGTGGCGCAATGCTATGCCCGTCCGCGTCTGCAACCGGGCGATGAAATTATTGTCAGTGTGGCAGAGCACCACGCCAACCTTGTTCCCTGGCTGATGCTTGCCCAACAAACCGGAGCCAAAGTGGTGAAACTACCGCTTAATGCGCAGCGGCTGCCAGATGTCGATTTGTTGCCGGAACTGATTACTTCCCGCAGTCGAATTCTGGCGTTGGGCCAGATGTCGAACGTCACTGGCGGTTGCCCGGATCTGGCGCGAGCAATCACTTTTGCCCACGCCGCAGGGGTGATAGTGATGGTTGATGGTGCCCAGGGAGCAGTACATTTCCCCGCAGATGTTCAACAGCTGGATATCGATTTTTACGCTTTCTCTGGTCACAAACTGTATGGCCCGACAGGGATAGGCGTACTTTACGGCAAACCAGAACTGCTGGAAGCAATGTCGCCCTGGCTGGGCGGCGGCAAAATGATTAACGAAGTCAGTTTTGACGGTTTCACTACTCAATCTGCGCCGTGGAAACTGGAAGCCGGAACACCAAATGTCGCGGGTGTCATCGGATTATGCGCGGCGCTGGAATGGCTGGCAGATTACGATATCAACCAGGCAGAAAGCTGGAGCCGCAGTCTGGCAACGCTTGCAGAAGACGAACTGGCCAAACGTCCTGGCTTCCGCTCATTCCGCTGTCAGGATTCCAGCCTGCTGGCCTTTGATTTCGCGGGTGTTCATCACAGCGATATGGTGACGCTGCTGGCGGAATATGGTATTGCTCTGCGCGCCGGGCAGCATTGCGCTCAGCCGCTGCTGGCAGAGTTAGGCGTAACCGGCACACTGCGCGCCTCATTTGCGCCATATAATACAAAGACTGATGTGGATGCGCTGGTGAATGCCGTTGACCGCGCGCTGGAATTATTGGTGGATTAATGACGAACCCGCAATTCGCCGGACATCCGTTCGGCACAACCGTTACCGCAGAGACGTTACGTAATACTTTCGCGCCGTTGACGCAATGGGAAGACAAATACCGCCAGTTGATTATGTTGGGGAAACAGCTTCCTGCTTTGCCAGACGAATTAAAAGCACAGGCCAAAGAGATTGCCGGATGTGAAAACCGCGTCTGGCTTGGATATACCGTCGCTGAAAACGGCAAGATGCATTTCTTTGGCGACAGCGAAGGACGCATTGTGCGCGGTCTGCTGGCAGTGTTATTGACTGCTGTTGAGGGCAAAACCGCCGCCGAACTACAGGCGCAGTCGCCGCTGGCATTGTTTGATGAACTGGGATTGCGTGCGCAGCTTAGCGCCTCTCGCAGTCAGGGATTGAATGCATTAAACGAGGCGATTATCGCCGCGACGAAGCAGGTTTAAGCACAGAACCAGGTCGGATAAGACGCTCGCATCGCATCCGACCTGGTTGTTTATCCCTGACGCGCCGCTTTCGCCATCATCTTCTTCAGCGCATGAGAAACTGCAACAAAACCAAAAGTGGCGGTTACCATTGTCGCGGCGCCAAACCCAGATGCGCAATCCATCCGCTTTGGCCCTTCCGCCGTGGCTTTCATTGCACAGACCGTGCCATCTGACTGCGGATACACCAACGCTTCAGTAGAAAACACGCAATCCACGCCGAGCTTACCTTTGCTATTTTTCACCACGCCGAAATCGCTTTTCAGGCGCTCGCGCAACTTCGCCGCCAGCGGATCCTGAATCGTTTTCGCCAGATCGGTAACCTGAATCTGCGTCGGATCAATCTGCCCACCAGCACCACCGGTCGTGACCAGCGGGATTTTATTGCGCCGACAATACGCGATCAGTGCCGCTTTGGGCCGCACGCTGTCAATGGCATCAATCACGTACGAATAACCAGCACTCATATATTGCGCTACGTTATCCGGCGTCACGAAGTCATCCACCACCGTTACACGGCACTCCGGGTTAATCTGGCGTATACGCTCCGCCATTACTTCCGCTTTTGCCAGCCCAACGTTATCGCGCAGGGCATGAATTTGCCGATTGGTATTGGTGACGCATACATCATCCATATCAATAAGTGTTATTGCGCCAATCCCCGTGCGCGCCAGCGCTTCCGCCGCCCAGGAACCAACACCGCCAATACCCACCACACAAATATGTGCATCGGCAAACAGTTGCAGCGCTTTTTCACCATACAGACGCGCAGTGCCGCCAAAACGCTGACGCCAGGCATCACTAATTACAACAGACATAGCACCTCAGAATTAAAAAGGGTGAGGTTATCCCTCACCCTAAACGCATAAATGCCTGATGCGCTACGCTTATCAGGCCTACATAACTCCTTCAACATATTGAATTCGCATGATTTGTAGGTCGGATAAGGCGTTCACGCCGCATCCGGCATGAACAACGCGCACTTAGTCAATAATCAGGATGTGAGGTTATCCCTCACCCTGTCATATCCGTCAAAACGGTATACAGAATAACACATCAGCCACTGAAGACGTTACCTGCGCCCGGAGCCGTTTTCAGCACCCAAACACGGCCATAGTGGTTATACCAACCTGCACGGTGTCCAGCTTCCGGCCCGATTCCTTGATAAATATCGAAGTGTTGGCCTTTAATTGCGCCACCGACATCCAGCGCCACCATCAGACGAAGTTCGTACTGGCCGTTGAATTTACCGTTATTATCCAACATCGGCACTTCTGCCAGCAATGTAGTACCAGGAGGAATGATCGAGCGATCAGATGCTACCGAAGCACGACCAACCAGCGGCACCGCACTTGCCCCTTTCACCGGTGCAAAAGACTGCGGTTTGAAGAAGACGAAAGACGGATTCTGTTCCAGCAGCTCGCGAACCTCGGCTTCACTGTGTGTTTCCCCCCAGTGACGAATCGCCTGCATCGACATATCTTCTTTTTTCACTTCACCACGGTCGATCAGCACCTTACCGATGCTGCGATAGGCATGACCGTTCTTTCCGGCATAGCTGAAGAAGTTAAGCGGACTGCCATCACCAAAGTCGATATACCCGCTACCCTGCACATCCATAATGAAGTTATCCATCAGGGAGTTGCTGTAAGCGAGGATATATTTATCACTCAATGCCCCCGCGTAGATCTCCGCACGAGACGGCAGACGACCACGTTTTGGCGGCATACGGTAAATAGGATACTGGAACTCGCCCTGGCGGGTATGGCGAGCCTGAATAACTGGAGTGTAATAGCCCGTAAACTGCACGTTGCCGTAGTTGTCCGCACCTTCCATTTGCCAGGCGTCAATACCGAACTGGCGCATATTGCGGGTATCACCGCCCGCACGCAACCACTCCTGCACAGCGTTATAAATGCTACTCTGGTTGCCATACAGACGCGGCGACGCGTTACGGATATGATTAATTTGTTCGGCAAAATCACCGGCGTTAATCGGCGCGCCAACGGCATCTGGCTGGTTCACCAGAGAGAAAGGCTGGGTAAATTTCCCGTCTTTATATTGCTGTCCGCGATCGGTTGGTTTGGAGGAACAGGCGGCTAGTATCGCGACAACTGCGCCCATAAGAAGGTACTTTACCCAACGTCCTTTCATTGTTCTCTTCTTCAGGTTAAAAAATAAGGCACAATGAAGATAACAAACCGTCGCGTTTAATGAAATCCGTAGTATTCCCTGATGCAAATTTTGTACAAAAAACAGGCTTAGGTGTTTTGTTTTTGTTCAAAATCATGCCAAATCCGTGATCCTGGTAAAAAAAGGGTTGCATGAAAACACGAGCGGAGTATAGTGCGCATCCACGGACGCGGGGTGGAGCAGCCTGGTAGCTCGTCGGGCTCATAACCCGAAGGTCGTCGGTTCAAATCCGGCCCCCGCAACCAATTAAAATTTGATGAAGTAAAGCAGTACGGTGACGCGGGGTGGAGCAGCCTGGTAGCTCGTCGGGCTCATAACCCGAAGGTCGTCGGTTCAAATCCGGCCCCCGCAACCAATCAAAATTTGATGAAGTAAAAGCAATACGGTGACGCGGGGTGGAGCAGCCTGGTAGCTCGTCGGGCTCATAACCCGAAGGTCGTCGGTTCAAATCCGGCCCCCGCAACCAATTATTGAACACCCTAATGGGTGTTTTTTTGTTTCTGCTTTCCATAAAAAAAGCGCCTATAAGCGCTTTTTCATCATCCCCTTCTCGCCAGTGTCGCCCCATCGGCAAAATACGCTTTAATTCCCGCGAGAATAGACTCCGCAACTTCCTGCTGGAAAGTCGCTGTTTTCAATTTGCGCTCTTCCTCAACGTTACTGATAAACGCCGTTTCGACCAGAATGGATGGAATATCTGGCGCCTTCAGCACGGCAAACCCGGCCTGTTCAACCTGATTTTTATGCAGTTTGTTGATTTTACCCAGTTTATTTAATACAGCTCTACCAAACTTCAGGCTATCGGCAATGGTCAGCGACTGCACCATATCGAACATGGTGTGGTCGACATAGCGGTCGCCGCTTTTGCTCACGCCACCAATCAAGTCCGAGGCGTTCTGGGTTTGCGCCAGATATTTTGCCGCGGTACTGGTTGCGCCTTTGGTAGAGAGCGCAAAAACCGAGGAACCGCTCGGCTGGCGGCTGGTAAAGGCGTCGGCATGAATAGAAACAAACAGGTCAGCACGCTGTTTCTGTGCTTTTGCTACGCGCACTTGCAACGGAATGAAGATGTCTTCATTGCGCGTCATGTAAACCTTCATATTGCCCTCTTTCTCGATCAGAGAGCGCAGACGGCGGGCAATTTGCAATACCACATCTTTTTCGCGCGTTTTGTATTTCCCCACCGCACCGGAGTCTTCACCGCCGTGGCCAGGGTCAAGCATAATGACAATCGGACGATCGCGCCCTGCTTTACCCGGCTGTGGACCACTTTGTGCAGGCGGCACCTGCTTTTCGAGATCGCCTTTGTTGTAATCCTCCAGCAATGCCAGCAATGGGTCCTGCATGTCCTGAGCATTGGCCGGATAAAGGTCCATCACCAGACGTTCTTTAAACCCGGCGACCGGCGCAAGGGCAAACATCTGCGGTTTAACATTTTGCTTGAGTTCAAAAACCATTCGCACCGTTTGCGGATCAAATTGGCCAACGCGTGCCGACTTGATGAACGGGTCGTCTGCGCGAATTTGCGCCGCCATCCCCTTAAGCACCGAGTTCAGGTTTACATCTTCGATATCCACTACCACGCGTTCAGGGTTACTCAACGCAAACTGCTTATATTTCAGCTGACGATTTGATTCTACCGTCACACGGGTATAGCTGGACGCTGGCCAGACGCGCACCGCCACGACCTGACTGACCGCAGCCAGACTCACCTGGCTCACGCTCAATAGCCACATGGCGCCAGCGCCTTGCAGTAAACGACGACGGCTGATTGCAGTGTTGGATCCTGACATGCCTCTCCCGAGCAAAAGAAATCTAAGCTGTGTAACAAGTAAACGACCAATTTGACCGGAAACTTTAGCGAAAGACGCATAATCTGTCATCTATAAAACGGTAAACATTCTATTTATATTCACGGTATTACTGATAAAAAAGTCTCTCTCGCATAAAATTTGCACTTGCGCACGGCGAAAAAACAGAATAAAAATACAATAAATTCGAATAACCATGCAAAGAGGTGTGCCGTGGTAAAGGAACGTAAAACCGAGCTGGTCGAAGGATTCCGCCACTCGGTTCCCTATATCAATACCCACCGGGGAAAAACGTTTGTCATCATGCTCGGCGGAGAAGCCATTGAGCATGAAAATTTCTCCAGTATCGTCAATGATATTGGATTGTTGCACAGCCTCGGCATCCGTCTGGTGGTAGTTTATGGCGCACGTCCCCAGATCGACGCGAATCTGGCAGCGCATCACCACGAGCCGCTATATCACAAGAATACGCGCGTGACTGACGCCAAAACGCTGGAGCTGGTGAAGCAGGCTGCGGGGACGTTACAACTGGATATTACCGCGCGCCTGTCAATGAGCCTCAACAACACGCCGTTGCAGGGTGCACATATCAACGTCGTCAGCGGCAATTTTATTATTGCCCAGCCGCTGGGCGTGGATGATGGTGTGGATTACTGCCATAGCGGACGTATCCGGCGGATTGATGAAGAAGCGATTCATCGCCAACTGGAGAGCGGTGCGATTGTGCTGATGGGACCGGTGGCGGTTTCGGTCACTGGCGAGAGCTTTAACCTGACCTCAGAAGAGATTGCCACTCAACTGGCTATCAAACTGAAAGCCGAGAAGATGATAGGTTTTTGCTCGTCTCAGGGCGTAATCAATGACGATGGCGATATTGTCTCCGAACTTTTCCCTAACGAGGCGCAAGCGCGGGTAGAAGCCCTGGAAGAGAAAGGCGATTATAACTCTGGTACGGTGCGCTTTTTGCGTGGCGCGGTGAAAGCCTGTCGCAGCGGGGTACGTCGCTGTCATTTAATCAGTTATCAGGAAGATGGCGCGCTGTTGCAAGAGCTGTTCTCACGTGACGGTATCGGTACGCAGATTGTGATGGAAAGCGCCGAGCAGATTCGTCGTGCAACAATCAACGATATCGGCGGCATTCTGGAGTTGATCCGTCCGCTGGAGCAGCAGGGTATTCTGGTACGTCGTTCTCGCGAACAACTGGAGATGGAAATCGACAAATTCACTATTATTCAGCGCGATAACACGACCATTGCCTGTGCCGCGCTTTATCCGTTCCCGGAAGAGAAAATAGGTGAAATGGCCTGTGTGGCAGTACATCCGGATTACCGTAGTTCATCACGGGGCGAGGTTTTACTGGAACGCATTGCTGCCCAGGCGAAGCAGAGTGGTTTAAGTAAATTGTTTGTGCTGACCACGCGCAGTATTCACTGGTTCCAGGAGCGTGGATTTACCCCAGTGGATATTGATTTACTGCCCGAGAGCAAAAAGCAGTTGTACAACTATCAGCGTAAATCCAAAGTGTTGATGGCGGATTTGGGGTAAGCGATGAAAATCGTCGGATGCGGCGTGGACGCCTTATCCGACCTACGAATGTCCCGCAGCAGGATAAGAGTCTGTATCACATCAGGTATTTACGTTCACTCCTGCGCACTAAACAAGGCTGCCAGCCCACTACGCCGTTCGGTGCGCGTGGCGATTGCAGCACTTAAAATGCGTTCATCGGCATACAACGATAAACGTCGACGCGCGCGCGTCACCGCGGTGTAAACCAGCTCTCGCGTCACTACCGGCGTGCGTTGGCTCGGTAAAATCAACGCCGCATGGTCGAACTCCGATCCCTGCGATTTATGTACTGTCATCGCCCACGTGGTTTCGTGTTCTGGTAGACGACTCGGTTGCACTGACTTGATATTTCCATCCGGCATCGCAAACCAGACGCGCGTCCCCTGCCCGCGCTCCAGCGCAATGCCGATATCACCATTAAACAACCCAAGCGCGCTGTCATTGCGGGCAATCATTACCGGCCGGCCTTCGTACCAGCGTGAGTGCGGATGCCGATGAATTTTGCGCTTCTGTTGCATAAACTGCTCAATTCGCTCATTCAGGCCAGCCACGCCAAACGGCCCTTCCCGCAGGGCGCACAAAAGCTGGTACTCATTGAACGCCTGAATGATTAAATCCGGCTCAGCACGTGCCTGAAGCAGATCCAGATAACGTCCATAACCCGCAAGAGCCTCCTCAAGCATCGCAATATAATCTTCGCCGCTCTGTAAAAGACGTTTTTCGATATCAGTAAAATCCTGCTGAAAAACTGTTTTCACTGCCGTTTTATCGCCGCGATTGATAGCCGCCGCAAGCTGACCAATGCCAGAGTCGCTGCCGAAGCGGTAACTTTTTTGCAGCAGGCAGAGGCTATCGCGCAGTGATGCCGCTTCTGTGCCGCTTCCGGCCGGAACGTGGCTTCCCGTCAGGCGGCTTAACTGCCCGGCACGCTCTGCCGTAAAGCCTGCATTGGCATACGCGCAGATATCCCCCAGCACAGCTCCAGCCTCAACGGAGGCCAGTTGATCGCGATCGCCAAGAAAGATCACCCGCGCATGATCGGGCAAGGCATCGATCAGCCGCGACATCATAGGCAGATCGATCATTGACGCTTCATCCACCACCAGCACATCAAGATGCAGCGGGTTACCCGCATGGTGGCGTAAACGCTGGCTACCCGGCTGCGCCCCCAGGAGGCGGTGCAAGGTGCTGGCGTCTTCCGGAATACGTTTCTTCTGCTCATCGGTCAGGGGTAACTGGCGCAAAGCCTTGCCGAGAGATTCAGTTAAGCGTGCGGCAGCTTTTCCCGTTGGCGCAGCCAGGCGGATACGACAGCGTTCACCGTCGGCCATCTGAATTAACGCGGCCAACAATTTTGCTACAGTGGTCGTTTTACCTGTGCCGGGGCCGCCGGAAATCACCGAAATACGCCGCGTAAGTGCCACTGCTGCCGCCACTTTTTGCCAGTTAATTTCATCGCCTGGCGGAAAGAGTTTATCCAGCGTTTGCGCCAGCAACGCTTCATCCACCTCGATGGCATGATTCACCTCATTGAAAAACCGCGCCACCGTGCGCTCGTTACACCACATGCGATTCAGATAAAGGCGATCGCCACAGAGGATCATCGGCGTTGGTTCATCTCCCCGACTGACCGCTTGTGAAGCCAGCAAGCATTCTTCCCAGTTTTGTAGCTCACCAATTTCACTGACACAGGTCGCCAGCAGCGGATGCGAGGCTTCGTTGTTCTCCAGTCGTGAAAGCGGCAAACAGACGTGCCCTTCCCCGGCATCATGACTTAACAGTGCCGCCGCGAGGGTGACGGCAGGATGTTCATCACCCGCCACGGTCAGGGCAAATTGCACATCCAGCGGGCGTAGCTGTTTGTGCTCTACAGCTTCCAGTAATTGCTTTTGCAATTTCATTACGCCTCCTCCAGAGTCATACCAGCAAACATCTCATCCATCAGAGCGATCAACCGGGCATCGGGTCGGGTCGCGTAGATCCCTTGTTGCGGTTGCTCTTTATCAACGCCGCGTAGGAACAGATAGATAACGCCGCCAAAGTGACGTTCATAGTCATAATCAGCAATGCGATGGCGCAGGTAACGATGCAGCGCCAGAGTATAAAGCTGATATTGCAAATCATAGCGGTGTGACTGCATTGCCGCTGCCATAGCCTGTTGGGTGTAAGCCGAACTGTCTTCACCCAACCAGTTGGATTTATAGTCGAGCAGGTAATAACGCCCGTCGTGGCGAAATACTAAGTCGATAAAACCTTTTAACATGCCGCGCACCTGCATGAACTCCAGCGGCGGGCAACCTGCGGAAAGCGGGTCAAACTGGCGGATTAACGCGTCAAGCTGACTGGCAATAAGTGGTTCACTAATCGGCAGATAAAACTCCATCTCCACTTGCTTATCGCGGGCGGAAAGTTGACTCAGGCTGACGCCGGTATCATTGAGCGGTGCCTGAAGAATAGCGGTGATCCACTCGGTTAACACCGGCTCCCAATGCGCTTCAAAACCGCCAAGTTCCAGTTTTTCCCGCACCCAGTTCGGTTCAACCGGCTGGGTAAAATCCAGGTCTTCAAACAAACTGTGCAAGAACGTCCCCGGTGACGCTCCGCGCGGAAACTGATGCGGTGTTAACGTCGGTTCTTCAACAACACTAACCACGCCTGCGGCGTCAACATCCAGCCGTGGCATCAAATCCTGGGCGATACCGTGGCCACGCTGTTGCAAACCAGAGTAGCTGGTGACACGCCAGTTATCGCCGGGCAATCGTTGTAGCGTCCTGGCATTCAGTTCTGCAGTTAAAGCATCATTAACATGCCATGGCTGGTTATCACCGGTTTGTGCCGTTTGCCATGCAATATCCTTATCACACAATGCTTCAATACAGACACGAAGTCCTGCCGCATCTTGCGGTTCTCCTTTTTGCAGCAAGCGCCCAAGCGCACTTTGATGAACGTCAGTGTCACCTTTTTTATCGCCACGGCGGCGCACCAGCGGCGCAACGCCAAGACTGCAATGCCAGACCGAACGCGTGAGCGCCACGTAAAGCAAACGCAGATCTTCCGCCAGACGTTCGGCTTCCGCGAGATCTACGCTTTCTGGAGCAGCGTTAAGATCCAGTACAGCTTCAAACGAGCCTCGATCGTGATAGAACGCCTGATCCTGTACACGGAAATTAGTAATAAACGGCAGCCAGACCAGCGGATATTCCAACCCTTTCGATTTATGGATCGTGACGATCTGCACCAGATGTTTGTCGCTTTCGAGGCGCATTTGCTGGCTGGATGCATTACTGTCTGGCTCAAGGATATGTTGCGATAACCAGCGTACCAACGCATGTTCACTTTCAAGCTGCGTTCCCGCCTCTTGTAGCAGTTCGCTGATATGCAAAATGTCAGTAAGACGACGCTCCCCTCCTGCCGTTGCCAGCAGGTTTTCTGCAATGTTGCGCGCCGACATCAGCGCCCGCAGCATCGGCATGACGCCACGTTTGCGCCAGATTTGCCGGTAACCATCGAACTCTTCGACGACAGCATCCCACGCATGTTCGTCATTGTTCAACGTTTCGATATCCAGTGCGTTCAGCCCCATCATTGATGTCGCCAACGCACTGCGCAGGGTGTTCTCACGTTCAGGCGTCATCACCGCCTGCAACAGCCAAAGCATTTCCTGCGCTTCCAGAGTTTCAAAAACGCTGTCACGGTTCGAAAGGTAAACGGAAGGGATTTCCAGCAGCGTTAAGGCATCGCGCACCTGAGCAGCCTCCTGGCGGCTGCGCACCAGCACACTGATATCCGAGGCACGCACCGGACGTCCATCATCGCCATTCATCAGCAACGCTTCGCCCCGCTGACCAGCCTGTAGCCAGTTGCGGATTTGCGCGGCACACACCTGCGCCATGGTACTTTGATAATCACCAACGCCGCAGCTTTCACCTTCCATCAACCACATTTTCATCGCCGGCTGCGTTTCACCTTTAAATACAAAACGCAACGCCTGATTTTTCGCGGCTGATTTCACTGGAATAAACGGTATTTCGCGAAACATGAAAGCGTCATCAGTCTGGCTGAAAAGCTTGTTTACGCTGTTCACCATTCCCGGTGTGGAACGCCAGTTGGTATCTAAGGTGTAATGCGCGTGAACTTCACTACGCGCCTTCATGTAAGTGAAGATATCCGCACCACGGAATGCATAAATGGCCTGTTTCGGGTCACCAATCAGCAGCAATGCGGTTTCCGGCTGATGGTGCCAGATACGGCGGAAAATTCGGTACTGCTGCGGGTCGGTGTCCTGAAATTCGTCGATCATTGCCACCGGGAATCGCGTACGGATCGCCGTCGCCAGCGCCTCGCCGCTTTCGCTACGCAGTGCGGAATCCAGCCGACTTAGCATGTCGTCAAAGCCCAGTTCGCCACGGCGACGTTTTTCACGGGCTACTGTTTCGCGGATCTCAGCTAAGGCGCGGGTGATCACCAGATCGCGGATCGACAATGGTTCAGCAAGCAGTTGATCGATCGCCTCAAAAAGCGGATGTCGCGGCGTTTCCCCCCCTGCTTTCGTGCGATCTTCTAAGAAACGCTGAGAGAATTTTTCCAGTGACTCCGGCAACTGATAACTGTTTGTCTCTTCTTCTGCCCAGGCGCTAATCTTGTCTATCCATTTAGCCTGGTTGCTACGGTTAAACTTGCGTCGATCAATGCCAGAAGTTTCGATCAGCGCATCCAGTTCACCCACTGCGTCACGCCACTGCTGTTTTACGGTATCGATACGCGCCACAATTTGCGCGTGTCGGGAAGCCAGCGTTTCATCATCGGGCGGCGGCGCTTTGATAACCGGCGCTTCGCCTTGCAGATAACGATTAATATCGCGTAGTAACGCCTGCGGTCCTTTCCAGGTTTCAAAGACGACCTGGGCAATTTCACGCGGTAACGGGTAGCAATGGCGACGCCAGAAATCAGCACAGGCCTGGTAGCGTAGTAGAGACTCATCTTCAATCAGCTGCTGCTCAAACAACATGCCGGATTCAAAGGCATTCAAGTTGAGCATGCGCTGGCAAAAACCGTGAATGGTAAAAACGGCCGCTTCATCCATCTGCCGCTCAGCTAACAACAACCACTGCGCGGCCTGCGCTTTATCGTCAATCTCTTCCAGAAGACGTGCGTAAAGAGGATTGTCAGTGGTTTCGCGCAAACAGGCGATGCGCAACTCGTGAATATTGCTACGGATACGACCGCGCAATTCTGCGGTGGCAGCCTCGGTAAAGGTCACCACCAGCAGTTCTTCAACGGTCAGCGGACGGGGAAAGGCGGCGGAACCGCCTAGCCCAAGTAACAGGCGCAAATAGAGCGCCGCAATCGTAAAGGTTTTGCCTGTGCCGGCAGAGGCTTCAATCAGACGCTCGCCCTGTAAGGGCAAGCGCAAAGGATCTAGTGTCTCGGCGACATCACTCATTCTTTTCACTCATCAGGGGCATTGTTTGCTGCAACGCGCTGACGTTCTCCCACACTTTCCAGCCTTCAGGATGCACATATTCGGCTTTCCCGTTCTGGCTGCCGGAAATCTGCGACAGGATAGCCATGCCTTGCGGCTCGACCACCGCTTGATGGAAGAAATCGGCCAGTTTTTGCGGCGTCAGCAGTTTAATCTGTGCCACGATTTTATCACGCGAATCGAAGCGCATATTGCCGCGATCAAAATCTTTACTTAACTTCGATGCTTCTTCACCAAGCGTTTGTGGTGCCTGCAGCATCTGGGTAATCACCGCCTGCTGAATTTGAGCAAACTCTTCTGGTTTCATCGCCCGCAGTTTTGCTTCCGCTGTCGGGAAAAAGGCCTTGTAACGCTCCCACAGGTACGATGGTTGTTTATCATTGCTTTGCAGCAGGAAGCCCATGCCCCACTGACGCCCCACGCTCATTGGGAACGCGAACACGGCATACCCCAACTGTTCTTCGGTACGCAACTGATTGTAAAACCACGGCTGTACAATTTGCCCTAACAGAGAGCTATAGGCTGAGCTGGTATATTCATCGTAGCCAGTCGGTACAAAAACCGCCGCCAGCGCGGAGTCGGTGCTATTACCGGCTTTTTCAAAGATGACTGACTGTTTTTTCTCAACCAGTACATCTTTGTTACGACACCACTCTGTGCCATCAGCACCCAGCTGTTTTTGTACATCGCGAGCAAGCGTTGTTGCCTGGTCTTCGGTCATGTTGCCGATAACCATAAACTCAGGTCGAGCCCCTGATTTTAAGGCGTCACGATAAGCCAGCACCTCTTTCAAAGTGATAGAAGGCAAAATTTTGCGCCGTTCATCACGCGAGAAGTAAGGCACCTGGGAGAGCATCTGCGCGGGCATAATCGCCTGCTCAAACGCTTTGCCTTTTTCTGCGGAATCCATCATCTGGTTATACCAGGATTTTGCCTGCTCAAGCTGATCTTCCGTAGCGGTATAGCTAAAGTACCCCTCCAGCAATGCCAGGAACAGCTGCGGCAGACGCTGGGTGTAGCCATTGGCATTAACCATAAGGCCGTTATTGGCGTTGGTGGAAAAACTAATGCCGCCAACCGACGCCTGATTGCTTAACTGATCAAGCGCCAGCCCTGCGAGATAATCATTGAGCGCAAACATCACCTGATTGCGGGCGCTGTCCATCGCTTTCGGGTTACGCAAAATCAGGCTCACATCGGCTTTTGGCTCGCTGGCAAAATAACGGCTCGGCGCATACACCACACGCAGATTAGATTCATCCACAATCAACTCTGGATGGTCATATTTCTTCTCAGACTTAATCAGCGAGAAATCGTCAGGAATATAGGGGTTAAGCTCCGGTAAGGAGAGCGCAATATTGGCGGCTTTTTTCTGCCAGTCGGCAAAAGTTTGTTCGCTGATTTTATCGACCTGATACGGCGCATCGACAAAATAAGCCGTTTTATTGTGTGGCTCTTTCGGGCTGATATACCAGATACGCGCATTCTGCGGCGTCATCATCGCCAGACGTTCTTTTACCGCTTTAGCGTCGTACTGATCGGCAATATTTACCGCGTCCAGCGTATGCGCAACAGGAACGCGAATCATGGTATCCGCCAGCCATTCGACATAATCCATATCACGGGTGATCGACGGATAGCGGAAATCGATATCCAGCACATTCGCCAGTTCATCAAAGTATTGTTTATCAATGCCTTTTTCACGTAACAGATTGAGATAGCTGAAAATTGCCGCCACAACCTGATCGCGATTCGCCAGACCTTTATCGGTTAAAGACGCAGAGATCGCTAATACGCCGCTGTTGCCGTTAACGATAGGATCGGAGTTGGCGCTAATGCCCTCAACTAATCCCTGTTTTTGCAGCCAGTCAGAAAGTGTTCCAGGGCTGCGATTGCCAATCAGATAGGTAATCAGTTCATCGGTTTTGCTACGGAACTTCGCCGAGTTGTTATCGATGCGAAACTCGACGCGCAGCACTTTACGCGGCAGCGCCGGAACATAATGAATGATAATGCCCTTTTGCGCGTCGGTGACTACCGGCACGGTAATTTCCGGTTTCTGACTTTCTTTGTTCGGCACACGACCGAAGGTGTCCGCCGCCATCTTCGCCAACTCCGGCAGCGGTTTGTTGCTGTAAATAACCGCCTTCATCAGATTGGCGGAATAGTATTTCTCGTGGAAATTTTTCAGCGCCTGCTGCACTGGATTCCCAGGCTTGTCGCTTAACGTTTCGAGATTACCACCAGAAAATTTTGAACCTGGGTGTGCCGGGTTAATAGTTTCCGCGCTGACCTGCGCCATGCGCATCCCGTCACGGGTACGCGCCATGGTTAATTCGGCATTCACCGCATTACGTTCACGTTCGGCGTATTTCTTGTCGAGCAAGGGTTCCGCGATGGCATCAGCCAGACGGTCTACCGCACCTGGCAAGGCGTCGTTCTCAACTTCCAGATAGAATGCAGTGCGATATGGCGCAGTGCTGGCATTGTGACTGCCGCCGTGCATTTTAAGATATTCGGCCAGGCTATCAGCTTGAGGGTATTTTTTCGACCCCATGAGACTCATGTGCTCAAGATAATGCGCCAGCCCCTGATAAGCCTCGGGATCTTCCAACGACCCAACGGGCACCACCAGCGCCGAAAGCGATTTAACCGCCTGTGGATCAGAAACCAGCAGTACCACCATACCGTTATCCAGACGTATAGCCTGATACTGGCGGTTATCTTTATCACTTTTACGGATGGTTTCCTGAATCGGCTGCCATCCCGTTTCTGCCTGACTTAAGGGCGCCCAAAGGGCAACAAACAACAATAATGCTTTGAACCAGGTGCTGCAGGGCATTCACGGACCTCATTATCAAATTTATATTCGAGCCAGATTCAATGCGTTAACGCGAATCATCCGCCAGAATTTAATCTTGTGCTGAACGAGTCAGCCTATGTCTAAATAACCATCAGTCCGTGACTGGTGCGCATCATAAAGCAAGCAAATGAGTTGCGCAATTTTTATACAACACTCATGACTGATTAAAGCGAAACAGCGGTAACAGGAAACGTTGCGACTGTTCAACGATGGCTTCCATTGTCTCTGGCGTTAATTGCCGCCAGAGCCGTTGATACCAGATATCATCACCTTCTCCACGCACCATCATATTGCCTTCATAAACCTGAAGGAATTTCGTACGGGCTTTCTGCAACGTGGATTCGTCGTCCAGCATGGCATCGTTTTCTGCGTCATAACAGATTTTTAGCCATGCGCCTCCGCTTTCAGGTAATACCAACAACGGCGAAGACATTCCTTCACGATACCCCTCAATCAGTTGTGAGAGGTAATGTATCGCCTGCTCTGCTTCAAGTGGCGGAAAGCGCCACTCGCCATCTTTACGCAGAAAAAGACGACTCTCACCGTTACCACCGCTGGCACAGTAGACAAGGTGTTCCAGCCAAAGTTGCATCCCCTGCGCCACACTTAATAAAGATGGGCGCCAGCGCAACAGGCCATCCGACTGGACCTGCGGCAACCAACCCGTTATCTGCACGCCATTGCAGGCGAGATCGATTTCCATGCTCTGGCCCGGCTGACGACAGGCAATAACTCTGTCGGCAAGTTGCTGCATCTCCCGGCACTGCGTTTCCCAGAAAATTTCACCAAAGGCACCATACGGCAAATCACCTGCTGCCCGGAATCGACGGAACAAGCGTTCGGCATCATCCTGATCAACCAGTGCATTTAATAGCTGCTGATTGATTTGATAACGACTAAGTCCTTTAAGAATAAAAGGTTCGGTATCGGGGATTTCGCTGTCTTCGGTACGGAAATTCACCTGCAAACGCATCTGGAAAAACGCCCGCACCGGATGCGCCCAGAATCGTTGTAGCGTCTCCAGCGGCACGGTTTCTGGCAAGGTAAACGGCAGCGGCTGAACAAATTCAGTATGCGCCTTACCTGCCTGACTGGCCGCAGGTAGCCATTCGCGCGCATAGCTTTGTAAGTTACCGGGCTGGTAGTTTTGCGGATCAAACGGCATCCGGGTATGGAAGCAAGTAAGATGCGCTTTTACCCTTGCCTCGCTTTCGTCACAGTTAAGCGTTTCATCGCCCGGTAGATAATGACTTTGCCCGATGTAGTCGATCAGTTCCTGCACCAGCACCGACGGGAAACGTTCACTGTTATCCTGAATGGAACGCCCGATATAGCTGATATAGAGTTTTTGCTGCGCGGAAATTAACGCCTCCAGGAACAGATAGCGGTCGTCATCGCGACGGCTACGGTCGCCGCGCTTCGGTTTCTGGCTCATCAGGTCAAAACCCAATGGCGCAAGCTGGCGCGGATAAACACCATCGTTCATTCCCAACAGACAAACCACTTTGAATGGGATAGAACGCATCGGCATCAGAGTACAAATGTTGACCGGCCCTGCGAGAAAACGCTGGCTGATACGTTCTTGATCCAGGCGTTGTGCCAGTTCATCACGTAACAGCGATAGCGGCACTGCGTCGCCATACTGCGCCCCCAGACCTTCAGCAATAATCGCCTGCCATTGTTGCTCAATCAGCGTCATCGCTGCTTCGGTTTCCGCATCCGGCAGGAAGAAGGCATTGAGCATATCACGGCAAACCGGCAGCCACTCCTCAAGTGGACGCTCCTGCGCCAGCCCTCGACGCCAGATGTTTAGCTGCATTAGCAGTGACGCCAGGTGTCCTACCAGCTCCGCAATCAAGCCGCTCGATTCATCGTAAGGAAGGACCGATTGCCATTCCCCCTGGGCGCTCTCCATCGCGTAGCCTAGTAACATGCGCGTCAGGCCAAATCGCCAGGTGTGTTGTCCGGTAGCGGGGAGTTCCAGCTCGCGAACATTATCATCATCTATGCCCCAACGAATGCCGGACTCATTAACCCACTGACGCAAGTAACGCAGCCCTTCTTCGGTGATATCAAACCGCGCTGCCAGCACTGGCACATCCAGCAGTGCCAGCACGTCCTCCGACACAAAACGGCTGTCCGGCAACGATAATAGGCTGATAAACGCTTCCAGTACAGGATGCGACTGCCGCGCCCGACGGTCAGAAATAGCGTAAGGCAAATAACGATCTGCCGGTGCGCTGCCAAACACCGCCTGAATAAACGGACTGTAGCTATCGATGTCGGCCACCATCACAATGATGTCGCGCGGAGTGAGTGTTGGATCTTCCTCCAACATCGCCAGCAGGCGATCGTGTAAAACTTCAACTTCACGTTGTGGGCTGTGGCAAACATGGAAGGTAACGCTGCTATCCTGCAGGTCAAGCAGGCGTTTGTTATCACTACGGGAAAACTCTTCGAGGTTTACGCCCGCAATGGCGCGGTTTTCTAGCTCCAGAATGTCGGACTGAATGTTATGCAGCAGGTTGTCTGGCGTGACATCAACAAAGGCGTCCAGCTCCTGACTGTTCTCCAGATCGGAAAGGAGATAGATGTAGTCGCGCCCCAGCTTACCCCAGGAGGCCAGCAGCGGGTTGCCTACATCCTGTTCGCCGTCGCTGTTAAATAACTGCCCGGCATTTTCACTATCGCGAAATAGCGGCAATTCGCGATCTTCAAAACTGTGTCGGCGCTGGCGAGTCAGTAGTTTTGCCAGATAAGCAGGATCTTTAATGTCGCCCCAATAATAACGGCAGGGGTTGGTAAACAGGAGATGGATTTCAATATGTTTACCCAGTGCCTGTAGCGCCTGTAGATAAACTGGCGGTAACGCGGAAATACCGCATATAAAGACGCGCGAAGGTAAGCCGGGTGGGCAGGTCGTCGCAGACTCCAGTGTTTCGATAAAGCGTTGATAGAGATTGGCACGGTGCCAGCGCGGTTGCCCGAGTTCATGGGTATATTCCACCAGCGCCTTCCACAACGGCGCTTGCCAGGCCTGCGCTTCTCCAGGACCTTCTACCAGATGCCCCGCTTCCCACTGTGCCAGCCAGTCCGGGCGATAGACCAGGTATTGGTCAAACAGGTCCGCCGCTTTTGAGGAGAGCTGAAACAGTTTTCGCTTGTCGCTATCGTCAGTCAGGTAATGACGTAATAGTGTAAAATCTTCGCGCTCAAGTAGTTGCGGTAACAGAGTCATCAGTTTCCAGCTCATACTCCGCTTGTTAAAGGCGCTCTCTTTGGGTATTTCCGGTAACACACGGACGAACATATCCCAGATAAAACTTGCAGGCAGCGGAAAATCAATGTTTGCCGCAATGCCGAACTTCTGCGACAGGGTCATTTGCAGCCACTGCGCCATACCGGTACTTTGCACCAGAATCATTTCTGGCTCGAAAGGATCGTCCAGCCGTTCGCGTTCGACAATAAACTCCATCAACGCTTCCAGTACGTCCAGACGATTGGAATGGTAGACCCTTAACATAGCGGCTCCTGACTACTGACGATTCGGGCAATGCAGGCGGATCATCTCGCCTTCTCTGCCCCCGGGTGAAAATAGCGTAACGCTGATGCTGACACATCCCGCCTGCGATGTCTGCATTCGGTTGACCTGCCAGTTTGCAGGTGGCGAAATCGCGCGCAGTTGTGTTTGCTGCCAGGCGTGCCGCCATAGCTGTTGGTACTGGTTTCGGCTGGCCAGACTCTTGCTTAATGTTCGCTGGTAACCCGATAACGCAGTGACAATCATCACCATCAGTACCATCGCCAACATCACCTCCGGCAGGCTAAAACCTTGCTGATTCTTCAGGGAAGCTGACATAACGCCTCCTCTTTCAGCGGACAAAAATCACTCCAGCCATGCGGTGAAAATACGATATTTCCATCGATGGCTTCACCCATTCGCCATAATGAAACGCCTTCATAACTGGCTATTAGCAAGGCTTTATTATTCGCCAGTAAACGCTGGCAAACTCGGGCACCAGTTACGGCGTATTGCGAACACTGAATTGCTTGTTGTACCTGCCAAGTATGCATTTTCCCCCACTCAAGCGCCGACTGCACAATGGCCTGACGGCGCAATGACTGGCTTTCCATAGTCACGCGAGAGGCAAAATGACGATCCTGCTGGCTCATTCCTTGTAAAAGCAAGCTGCCCAAAACTAGCAGCATCAGGACCAGTGCCAGCGATGAAACACCCTTTTCGCGGTTCACAGGTTAAATCCTGTTACGCTATAGCTGGCATCCACCACGGTTTGCGGATCAGCCTTGCTGACAGCGCGCATATTAACCGTCAATATCGGTGAGAAACCGTTGACCTCCTGACGTATGACCTGAAAAGTGTCGACGACAATGGCATCCGGATTGGTGACTTTATCCCAGCCTTTTCCTTCACAAGATGTCGCTCCACGTAATGTTTCCAGTACATGATCTTTCAGACGAAATCCAATCTGATCGGACTCTTTGACCGGTTCGCGATCCCAGATGCCGTTACTGTTTGCATCCCACTGCGCAATGATGCAGTCACCCTGCTCAAAAATTTTCAACCCTTCACCAGAGCAGGTCCCATGACAATAACCCGCTCTCTGGAGATGCTTCGCGACTGTGAATACCCGCAGCCAGATTTCATCTTCCAGCGCCAGCTTGCGAGTAATAATCAAACTTTCACGCTGTAATGCGGGCAGAAATCGCGCAGCTCCCAGTAATAACACACTACTTATAGCCATAGCGATCAGCACTTCCAGCAGGGAAAAACCTTGCTCTTTTACAGGCATCCTTCTGTTTCTCCTTGCTGACAAAGCCGGAGCCTTCCCCACGGTGAAACCACCAGCCACCACTCGCCCGTTGAATTTTTGAAACGTATATGTCCTGCCCAAGCGGTATTGCGCAGGCCAAAGAAAGTTAACGAAGGTGTCAGGCCGCTCATTTCGACTTCGGGCCAGCGAGGCACAAAGACCAGCGGTGAACTGCCATGACAGGTATTTGCCCCAGCAGCGGTACTCACAAGACACCATGACGTTCCCTCCCTGATGACACCAATACTGTGATCGCGGTTATGCCAGTTGGCATCCTCACGTAAATAGAGCAAATAGTCCCGCGCCTGGCTGGCGGTTTGCCATAGCCGTTGCGACTGCTGCCAGTACTGCCAGCCATAGAGTCCACTTGCACTTAGCATGACCAATATCAGCATCGCAACCAGCGTTTCAATCAGCGTATAACCACGTTGTGTTTTCATGCCGGGAGTATGCGGCGCGGAAAAAAAAAGACGAGTGCCAGTTTCTATTTCTTCGGCGCGTCTTCCGGACTATTTACGCTGTTGCATGGCGTTGCAACATTTCGGGAAGGCATCTCGAAGAATTAAACAGAGGATAAAAAAAACCGACGCACACTGGCGTCGGCTCTGGCAGGATGTTTCGTAATTAGATTGCCACCGGTGCCTTAATGCCCGGATGCGGATCGTAGCCTTCAATCTCAAAGTCTTCGAAACGGTAGTCGAAGATGGATTCAGGTTTACGTTTGATAATCAACTTCGGCAACGGACGCGGTTCACGACTTAATTGCAGATGAGTTTGATCCATATGGTTGCTGTACAGGTGCGTGTCGCCACCAGTCCAGACAAAATCACCCACTTCCAGATCGCACTGCTGTGCCATCATATGCACCAGTAATGCGTAGCTGGCAATGTTAAACGGCAGGCCGAGGAAGACGTCACAGGAACGCTGATAAAGCTGACAAGAGAGTTTGCCGTCTGCGACATAAAACTGGAAGAACGCATGGCACGGCGCCAGCGCCATTTTATCCAGTTCGCCCACGTTCCATGCTGAAACAATAATGCGGCGGGAATCCGGGTCGTTTTTCAGCTGGTTCAGTACCGTCGTGATCTGGTCAATATGACGACCATCCGGCGTTGGCCAGGCGCGCCACTGTTTGCCATATACCGGGCCGAGATCGCCGTTTTCATCAGCCCACTCGTCCCAGATGGTGACATTGTTTTCATGCAGATAGGCAATGTTAGTGTTGCCCTGCAGGAACCACAGCAGTTCGTGGATGATGGAACGCAGGTGGCAACGTTTGGTTGTCACCAGCGGGAATCCCTCCTGCAGGTTAAAACGCATCTGATGACCAAAAATGGAAAGCGTTCCGGTTCCGGTACGGTCGTTTTTCTGTGTGCCTTCGTCGAGCACTTTTTGCATCAGTTCTAAATACTGTTTCATGGTTCCTCAGGAAACGTGTTGCTGTGGGCTGCGACGATATGCCCAGACCATCATAATCACACCCGCGACGATCATCGGGATGGAAAGAATTTGCCCCATGCTGATGTACTGCACCCAGGCACCGGTAAACTGCGCATCGGGCTGGCGGAAAAACTCAACAATGATGCGAAACGCGCCGTAGCCAATCAGGAACAAGCCCGAGACAGCTCCCATTGGGCGCGGTTTACGAATATACAGGTTGAGGATAATAAACAGTACAACACCTTCCAGCAGCAGCTCGTAAAGCTGCGACGGGTGGCGCGGCAGTACGCCGTAAGTGTTGAAAATGGATTGCCACTGCGGATTGTTTTGCAGCAGCAGAATATCTTCGGTACGAGAGCCCGGGAACAGCATGGCAAATCGGAAGTTCGGGTCGACGCGGCCCCACAGTTCACCGTTAATAAAGTTGCCGAGACGCCCGGCGCCAAGACCAAATGGAATGAGCGGAGCTATAAAATCAGAGACCTGGAAGAAGGAACGTTTGGTGCGGCGGGCGAAGATAATCATCACCACAATCACGCCAATCAGGCCGCCGTGGAAGGACATACCGCCGTCCCAGACGCGGAACAGATACAGCGGATCGGCCATAAACTGCGGGAAATTGTAGAACAGAACATACCCAATACGTCCGCCAAGGAAAACGCCGAGAAAGCCCGCATAGAGTAAGCTTTCAACTTCATTTTTGGTCCAGCCGCTTCCCGGACGGTTCGCCCGACGTGTTGCCAGCCACATCGCAAAAATGAAACCCACCAGATACATCAGACCGTACCAGTGAAGCGCAACGGGTCCGATTGAGAAAATGACCGGATCGAATTCCGGAAAATGCAGATAGCTACTGGTCATCTGTCACCACAAGTTCTTGTTATTTCGCTGAAAGAGAACAGCGATTGAAATGCGCGCCACAGGTTCCAGGCGCTCCAAAGGTGCGAATGATAGCACAAGGGGACCAGGCTGGTTGCTGGATACCGTTAAAAGATATGTATACGAGCCGCGCTATAGCCCCCCGCGAATCAGCCCTCCCATACCGCGACGCTCCATAAATGCTGCAACCTGATGACGAACTTCGATCGCCAGTTGCGCTTCCAGACTACGCTGCGCAAGGTTTTCCGCTTCAGCAAAATCAATGCGCCGCAGCAAATATTTTACGCGCGCGACAGAACGACCGTTCATCGATAAATGACGGTAACCCAGCCCAATGAGGATCGCTACGCACATTGGATCTCCCGCCATTTCGCCACACAAACGGAGATCTATCCCTTGCGTTTCCGCTTCCCGAGCGATCATCGCCAGCGCACGTAACATTGCAGGATGCAGGCTGTCATAGATGTTCGCCACCCGAGTGTTGTTGCGATCAACAGCCAGGATGTATTGGGTCAGATCGTTAGTGCCAACGGAGATAAAATCGATCCGGTTTGCCAGATGCGGCAGCATAAACAACATTGACGGCACTTCCAGCATGATACCAATGCGCGGTTTCGGGATCGCATAGCCAATCATCTCCTCGACTTCACGTCCGGCACGTTCAATCAGGCGACGTGCTTCGTCAACTTCATCGAGGCTTGTGACCATCGGTAATAAGATATTCAGGTTGCCCGTTGCTGCATTGGCACGCAGCATCGCCCGCACCTGGATCAAAAAGATCTCCGGCTGATCGAGTGTAATGCGGATCCCACGCCAACCCAGACATGGATTCTCTTCGCTGATCGGCATGTAAGGCAGTTGTTTGTCGGCACCGACATCCAGCGTACGCAGGGTAACGGGCTTATCATTGAACATTTGCAGCATGCCCTGATACTGCGCTACCTGCTCTTCTTCCGACGGAAAACCGCTTTGCAGCATGAAAGGGATTTCGGTGCGATAGAGTCCAATGCCATCAATGCGGCTGCCCAGCTTTTCTTCATGTTCCGGGCTTAAACCCGCATTGAGCATGACTTTAATGCGCTCTCCGCTTTTTAACTGCGCAGGTAAATTGACGTCATCTTCTGCCAGACGACTAAGCTCAATCTCTTCGCTGATCAGACGCTGATATTCTTGCAGCAGCACTGGTTCCGGATCGACCAGCAATTCACCGCGATAACCGTCAACAATCAGCGTCCGATGATGCAGCACCGAAGGCTGAATGTCCGCGCCCATCACGGTAGGAATCCCCAGCGCTCGCACCATAATCGCAGCATGGGAGTTGGCCGCGCCATCGCGCACGACCACGCCGACTAAGCGATCCTGGGGCAACTCCGCAAGGGTCGTCGCCGACAATTCATCTGCCACCAGAATGAAACGTTCCGGCCAGGCGTTCGGCCCCTGATTTGCATCATCAAGATGAAACAGCAACCGCTGGCCCAGCGCGCGTAAATCGCCAGCGCGCTCTTTGAGATAGTTATCACTTAGCGCGGCAAACTGTTCAGCAAATTTTTCAACTACCGTTTTTACAGCCCACTCTGCGACCGATCCTTTGTCCACCTCGGCAAACAGCTCACGACGCAGACGGGTATCGGAAAGCAGGTGTGAGTAAAGATCGAAAATGGCCGCCGTTTCTTTCTGCGCCCCTGCAGCAAAGCGTTTGCTGTAGCGGCGAAATTCGTTAGCTGCCTCTTCCAGCGCCCCGGTCAGGCGCTCACGTTCCAGCGCTGGATCCAGCGTTGAAGCCTGATACACCTGTTCCATTAAGGGTAACGTTGCATCCTGCCAACCTTCAGCAATAGCCACGCCGGGCGCGGCCGGTAATGCGCGGATTCGCGTCTGGCGATATTGCCCAAATAAGGCAGTCAACTGCGACTGGGAAAGAATGGCTGCCATCTGAGTGGCAAGCGTCACCAGGAAGGATTCTTCACTTTCGTCGTACTGGCGCAACTCTCGTTGTTGTACCACCAGTACGCCAAGCAACTGACGGCGTTGAATAATCGGCACGCCTAAGAACGCGCGGAAACGCTCTTCTTTTACGGAGGGGATGTATTTGAAGCTGGGGTGCTTTTGCGCATCCGCAAGGTTTATCGGTTCCGCCAGCCTGCCAACCAGCCCGACGATCCCTTCATCAAACGCGAGCGTTACGGTGCGGCCTCGCGGTTTTTTCAGCCCCTGAGTCGCCATCAGGTAGTAACAACGTCGGTCGTGATCGGCCAGGTAGACCGAACAGACCTCGGTATCCATCGCAAGACAGATGTCGGTAACCAGAATATTCAACGCCTCGTTAAGGCGAGGAGCACTGGCTACCTTTTCGACTATTTCGCGCAGGCGAGTGAGCATAATTGGCGTGACTTAACCTCTTTTACGTCGATAAGTAGATACGTTTTGTGGTTTAGGCGCATTGTCCTGTAGCGCCATCACAACACTCGCAAACTCTTTCATTACCCTACGGTAGACATCACGTTTAAATGACACCACCTGTCTGACCGGATACCAGTAACTTACCCAACGCCAGCCGTCAAACTCTGGTGTACTGCTGGTTTGCATATTGATTTCCGCATCGCCGCTCACCAGCTGCAAGAGAAACCATTTTTGTTTTTGGCCGATACACACCGGCTTCGTGTCCCAACGCACCAAACGTTTTGGTAATTTGTAGCGCAACCAGTTACGCGTTGAAGCAAGGATTCGAACGTCTTTGCGGCTTAATCCTACTTCTTCAAACAATTCACGGTACATCGCCTGTTCTGCGGATTCTCCGGGGTTAATTCCACCTTGCGGAAACTGCCAGGAGTGCTGACCAAATCGCCGGGCCCACATTACTTGCCCCTGACGATTACAAATCACGATACCTACGTTTGGGCGGTAGCCATCGTCATCAATCACCGGACTACCTCAAAATAAAACTTTATATACGAATGATTGTTTCATACTCCAGGAAGGCGGTAAACCACTCTCTGCAAGGCATTACACACTAATAACAATTGAATAACTCACAGTTAAGTGCAGAGTTATAAACAGCAGAGGGGGGACATCACCGTTTTTATTCACCTTTTCTGTGGATAGAGTTGTGAAGAAGTACGGAATTACTGCGGGAAAACCCAGAGCATTCTGAACATGCCTGATTACGACATTACAGGATAATAGTTACTAATCAATGAATTAGATACCTAAATCGCTACCAAACAGGAAAATTCGTGACCTGCATCACGCGCGCTAAATACAAGGTGGTGAAAGATCAACCAATGCCGTATTTATCCACAGAATGTGCCAATAAGTTAAGCACCGTACCACTAAAAATTGGAGTTTCGTCGCACGTCAAGGCTGTAAATGGAAACAGTAGTGAGGGTTTTTCACAGTTATCCCAGCTTTCTGTGGATAACATGGTGTAAGATCCTGTTTATTTTCAGTGACCAGATTTGGAAAACCTCTCCATACGTTGCGCAACGTGGTTATTTAAAGTCTAAAAATCAATATAAATCATGCAATTGAATAACGCACGTGGAAAAAGTTACACTCGGCATATCCGGTATAAAATTGCTGTTCAATTTTTAATCAAGGTATAAGACCATGCTCCAGCCTCGTCCATTGCTCTCTCCACCAGAAACTGAAGCGCAGTTGTTAGCACAAGCACAACAACTTTCTGGTTACACATTAGGTGAACTGGCAGCGCTTGCCGGGCTGGTTACACCGGAGAATTTAAAACGCGATAAGGGCTGGATCGGCGTGTTACTGGAAATTTGGCTTGGTGCCAGCGCGGGCAGTAAACCTGAACAAGATTTTGCGGCCCTGGGTGTAGAGCTAAAAACTATTCCTGTGGATAGCCTTGGCCGTCCTCTGGAAACCACTTTCGTTTGCGTGGCGCCTTTAACCGGCAATAGCGGCGTTACCTGGGAAACCAGCCATGTACGCCACAAGTTAAAACGCGTGCTGTGGATACCTGTAGAAGGCGAGCGTAGTATTCCTCTGGCGCAACGGCACGTAGGGTCACCATTATTGTGGAGCCCGAATGAGGAAGAGGAACGGCAACTGCGCGAAGACTGGGAAGAGTTGATGGATATGATTGTCCTCGGTCAGGTTGAAAGGATCACCGCTCGTCACGGGGAATATTTACAGATAAGACCTAAAGCGGCGAATGCGAAAGCGCTCACCGAAGCCATTGGGTCCCGTGGTGAACCGATTCTGACACTGCCGCGCGGCTTTTATTTGAAGAAAAATTTCACCAGTGCGCTATTGGCCCGTCATTTTTTGATCCAGCACCCATCGCTTTGACCTGCCGCTTTCCGGGCATATAATTACCGCTTCATTTTTTTGGCAGGACTTTTTAGATGTTATTTGCATGGATAACCGATCCTAACGCCTGGCTTGCGCTCGGTACGCTGACGCTGCTGGAGATCGTTCTTGGGATCGATAATATTATTTTTCTCTCGCTGGTGGTGGCAAAACTACCTACAGCACAACGTGGCCACGCGCGGCGTCTGGGTTTGACGGCGGCGATGGTTATGCGTCTGGCGCTGCTGGCGTCAATCGCCTGGGTCACGCGCCTGACGAATCCGCTTTTCACAATTTTCAGTCAGGAAATTTCCGCGCGCGATTTAATTTTGTTACTCGGTGGCCTATTCCTTATCTGGAAAGCCAGCAAGGAAATCCACGAATCCATTGAAGGCGAAGAAGAAGGGCTGAAAACTCGCGTTTCATCATTCCTGGGCGCTATCGTGCAGATTATGCTGCTGGATATTATTTTCAGCCTCGACTCGGTGATTACCGCTGTGGGCCTGTCAGATCACTTATTCATAATGATGGCAGCAGTGGTAATTGCCGTAGGCGTGATGATGTTCGCCGCGCGCTCGATTGGTGATTTTGTCGAACGCCACCCTTCGGTAAAAATGCTGGCGCTCTCTTTCCTGATTCTGGTGGGCTTTACCCTGATTCTGGAAAGTTTCGACATTCACGTACCGAAAGGTTACATCTACTTCGCGATGTTCTTCTCCATTGCGGTTGAAAGCCTCAACCTGATTCGCAACAAAAAGAATCCGCTCTGATATTCCGTTCGCTCTCCTGCGGGAGAGCGTTCGCCCGCTCTCTTCCTCACAGTTTAAGACTTTCCTGCTTTCAAGATATATAACCTAGGTTTATAAACAGTCTATTATCATTAATGGGCAAAATAGGTGAGGATGACCGGATGAAAAAATGGGCAGTTATAATTTCTGCAGTCGGACTGGCATTTGCCGTTTCCGGCTGTTCAAGTGATTACGTCATGGCGACCAAAGATGGCCGTATGATTTTGACAGATGGAAAACCGGAAATTGATGATGATACCGGGCTTGTGAGCTATCACGATCAACAAGGTAATGCCATGCAGATTAATCGTGATGACGTTTCGCAAATCATTGAGCGTTAAACAATAAGGTCAGCCCTCTGCTGGCCTTAAGATTTTTCACTTTCCCTTTTTCCTTCCCTCTGCCATTTTTATATTCCTTATGTCGTGATTATAAAAAGGAAACGGCTATGCAATATCACCGTATACCCCACAGCTCGCTGGAAGTCAGCACGCTGGGGCTTGGCACGATGACGTTTGGTGAACAGAACAGCGAAGCCGACGCCCACGCACAACTCGATTATGCCGTCGCTCAGGGCATTAACCTTATCGACGTTGCCGAGATGTACCCGGTACCGCCGCGCCCCGAAACTCAGGGGCTAACCGAAACTTATGTCGGTAACTGGCTGGCAAAACATGGCAACCGCGAAAAGTTAATCATCGCCTCCAAAGTGAGCGGACCGTCGCGTAATAATGACAAGGGGATCCGCCCTGATCAGGCGCTGGACCGGAAGAATATCCGCGAAGCTCTGCATGACAGCCTCAAGCGTCTGCAGACTGATTATCTCGATCTCTATCAGGTGCATTGGCCACAGCGCCCCACCAACTGTTTCGGCAAGCTCGGTTATAGCTGGACAGATTCAGCCCCTGCGGTTTCTCTGCTCGACACGCTGGACGCACTGGCAGAGTACCAACGCGCGGGGAAAATTCGTTATATCGGCGTGTCGAATGAGACCGCGTTTGGCGTAATGCGCTATTTACATCTCGCGGATAAACACGACCTGCCGCGCATCGTCACCATTCAAAACCCCTACAGCTTGTTAAATCGCAGCTTTGAAGTGGGTCTTGCTGAAGTCAGCCAGTATGAAGGCGTCGAGTTACTGGCCTATTCGTGTCTGGGTTTTGGTACGTTGAGCGGGAAATATCTCAATGGCGCAAAACCGGCTGGCGCGCGCAATACGCTCTTTAGCCGTTTCACCCGCTACAGCGGTGAGCAAACGCAAAAAGCCGTCGCGGCGTATGTCGATATTGCCAGACGTCATGGTCTTGATCCTGCTCAGATGGCGCTAGCCTTTGTGCGCCGTCAACCGTTTGTTGCCAGCACTCTGCTGGGCGCAACAACGATGGAACAGCTGAAAACTAACGTCGAAAGTTTGCATCTGGAGTTAAGCGAAGACGTGTTGGCAGAAATTGAAGCGGTGCATCAGGTTTATACTTATCCAGCACCATGATCCTCTCGCCTGGTGTTCTACGCCAGGCGTCTTTTTTCCCACTTTTCAGAATATATTCACTACTTTTCGTCGCATCTTTCCTGACAAAACGCAATAGACTCTTTCGGTCAACGCTAGCGCGCGTTTCAATGTCTGTGCCCATTGTTAAGGATAACCATGTTCATTTTCAAACCTCTTCCCCTCGCCATGTTTCTTACCGGGTGTATGTCCTCCGCCTGGGGGGCGCAGTTAACCCAACCGCTAACACTTAAAGACGTCACTGTTTATCTGCATGGTGCCAGCCTGCAAGGTGAAGAGACACTCAACTTACCGGCTGGTGAAAGCGAAATTATCTTCACCAATATTGCCAATTCGGTAACCAACGACAGCATCGCTATCTCTATCGATAACGGAGTGACGGTGCTTTCCTCTCGTATCGAGCTACAGGAAATACAGCCGAATGCGCTGCCGTCAGAGATTCAGCAACAGTTAAAAGCAGCAAGGGAGGAACAGGCAAAACTGACCGCCGAGAAAAACAATATTGCAGCTCAAATTAAGGTATTAGAGGCAAATAGCACATTAACCAATAAAAGTGCCGCCGAAGTTGGCAAGTATCTGCAAATGGTGAAAGAGAAAAATGGTGAGTTATTACGAGCCGACAATGAGTTGACGCAGAAACTTGCTGATAACCAGCTTGAAATTGAAAAGCTGGAGCAACGCGAGAGTATGAGTAACGGCGATTCAGAGGCAGCCGATGATCCGCAGGTTATCATCGCTAAAGTCTATGTTCCCAAAGCCATCACTGCAAAAGCGGTAGTGCGTTATATGACCCCAAATGCGACATGGACGCCGATCTATGATATTCACGCCACGGCCATAAACCAGCCATTGCGTCTGGTGTACAAGGCTAATATTCGCCAGTATACGGGGTTACCATGGAAAAACGTTAATCTGGTGCTCTCGACCAGTGAACCAGATACCCATCTCACGCTGCCACACCTAGAAACCCAGTATGTGGATGTTCCGGAGTATGGTGGTGTAAGCGGCTCGCTTTCATCATCATCCGTGATGAAACAGCGTTCGGAATATTCGTCTGACCAGGATGTCTCAGAATTACAGAAAACCCTGGAGGCAGAGGCGAAAAAAGCAAGGAAGCAACAAGCCGGACGCATGTATGCCGAACAGGCAGCGCCAGTTTCGCCGCGCCCAGAAAGTTTCACTGCGCAAAATGTTCGCTATGCCCTTTCACTGCCGTGGCAAATCGACAGCGATAATACCGCGCGCACGGTGGTTATTAAGGAAGAGTCGGTCAGCGGTAAATATCGCTTCTTTACTATTCCAAAGATCAGTAATGACGCCTGGCTCCAGGTGCAAATTAAAGAGTGGGAACAGTTAAATTTAATCCCCGGCGAAAGTCAGATCTTCTTTGGCAACAACCGTACCGGCGTGGGCTATTTGCAGCCACCAGAAGATGGCAAGTCACTCGATATTCAGCTTAACCGCGATCCTAAGCTGATCATTCAGCGTAAAGCCGTTCTCAAAAAAGAGAATGCGTTATCTATCTTTAACGATAGCGCAATACGCAACTTCAGTTACACCCTCAACGTGAAGAACAGCTACGGAGAAGCGGTGGATATCACTCTGCTCGACCAGATCCCAGTCAGTGCTAATAGTGATATTACAGTGGAAAAAATGCAGTATGGCCAGGCGCAGTTTGATGCAAAAACGGGGGAACTGACCTGGACATTGAAACTGGCAGGCAAAGAGAACGTGAGTCTGCCATTCTCTTACAGCGTGAAGTATCCGAAAGGTATGCGTCCTTCGGGAATGTGACCTTCACCAGATGGCGGAATCTGCCATCTGGCAAAAGATTAATGACGGCGTTGCCAAATCCACAGCGCCGTTATTGCCAGCGCAAACAGTGCACCAAAGCCAATACCAATTGGCACAACCGGAATACCCACCATTACCGCCAGCGAGTAAATTCCCAACATCAGCAGCATGGCGCTGTTTTCGCCAAGGTTTTGTACGGCAATCGCATTCCCCGCCCCGACGTTTTTTTTGCCTCGCTCCTGTAATAACGCATTGAGTGGCACAACAAAAAAGCCCCCAAGTACGCCAATCAACATCAACAAGACATAGGCTGGCAGCAGTTCGTGTTGCAGGGAAAAAATCAGCACCACCACACCAATCAAAATGCCGGCAGGCATACAGCGTGATACGGTTTCCAGCGTAATCAGCTTCGCTGCCGCACCTGCGCCAACTACGATACCAATCGCCACCATCGCATTGAGATAGGTTGGCGTCGCATTATCGGTAATCCCCAGCGCCACCGGTACCCACAGTACCAACAAGAAACGCAGCGTGACGCCCGCGCCCCAGAATAAACCCGTGCCCACCAGCGAAAACCGTGTTTCGCCGTTGTGCCATAATACGGCGCAAGCAGAGATAAAGCTGCGGGTCATATTGATGAGATTCCACGACTGCCCCGGACGCGCCGCAGCCAGTTTTGGAATGTAGATATTGGCGACCACCGCACCACCGTAGGCCAGAGCACATGCAGCCAGGGCGACCAGAACATGCCAGTCAGCCAGCACACCACCAGCTACGGAACCGAGCAAAATTGCCGCTATGGTAGAGGCTTCCATTAAACCGTTAGCTTTCACTAACTGACTACCAGTAGTTAACTCGCCGAGAATACCGTATTTCGCAGGTGAATAAGCTGCCGCACCAACTCCCACCAGCGTATAACCGAGAAACGGATTGATACCAAAGCAGATACTGGCAGCGCCCAGCAGCTTCAGGCCGTTAGCAAACATCATCACGCGGCCTTTGGCGAAGCTATCCGCCACTTGCCCGACAAACGGTGCAAAAAGAATGTAAGCACCTACAAACACCATTTGCAGGATTGGCTGGCTCCACTCCGGATAGAACTGTGCTTTCAGTAACGCCAGAGTGGCAAACAGCAGTGCGTTATCGCCAAACGCAGAAAGAAACTGCGCGGCGATAACTGCTTTCATTCCCTTTGACCACAGCGAAGTGTTAGTGTGCACTGACTCACTCATCGTGTTTTTCCGCTTCGTCGACCCAGCTTTTCAACGTGACAAAGTCAGGCTTGCCGCTACCCAGTAATGGCATCTGTTTCAGGTAGCGAATATCACGCGGTACGGCAAGCTCCGGCACGCCGTGCTCGCGGGCGTATTGCTGTAGTTTATCGCGCGTCAGTTCGCTGTCTGTAGTGAACAGGACCAGCGCCTCGCCTTTACTGGCGTCGCTCTTAATCGCGGTTGCATGGACTTTATCTGGCGAAACACCAAGTGCCAGTTGTTCCACCATTTCCAGTGAAACCATCTCTCCGGCAATTTTGGCAAATCGTTTTGCGCGGCCCTGAATCTGCACAAATCCCTGTTCATCAAAACGCACGATATCGCCCGTGTCATACCAGCCGCGCTCCATCTCGCCACGAATATTCTCGGCGGTGGGCACTTCCAGTACGCCTGGCTTCTCCACCCGCAGGTAGCCATTCATTATGTTCGGCCCTTTCAGTTGCAGGCGTCCGCCGTCTTCGATACCAGGTACCGCCAGCAGCCGCGCATCCATCCCCGGCAAAATACGCCCGACGGTGCCAGGTTTCGCTGCCATCGGTACGTTGATGGACACCACTGGCGCGCATTCAGTCACGCCATAGCCTTCAAGAATACGTAGGCCAAATTTATCCTGCCAAAGCTGTTTGGTACTTTCTTGCAATTTTTCTGCACCCGCCACCACATAGCGTAAACGATAGAAGTCATACGGGTTGGCAAAGCGGGCGTAGTGACCGAGGAAGGTCGAGGTGCCGAAAAGCACCGTACAACTGCGGTCGTACACCAGTTCAGGCACAATGCGGTAATGCAATGGGCTGGGGTAAAGGAAGACTTCTGCGCCTGTGAGCAGTGGCGTAAACAGGCCAACAGTTAGACCAAAAGAGTGAAACAGCGGTAACGCCGACATAAAGCGATCGTTGGTGGTGAAATCGGCAATAGTTTTAATCTGCTCGACGTTCGCCAGAATGCTTTTATGACTATGGACAACACCTTTCGGATGGCCTTCAGAACCGGAGGTAAAGAGGATCAGCGCCTCTTCTTCTGGCTGCTGTTTTACCTGTGCCAGACGCGGCGCCAACAGATGGGCGAAGATCCACACTTTGTCGACAGTGGTGACATCCGCTTTTAAATCTTCCAGATAGACCCAGCGCACTTGAGTTAACTGCTCCGGCAGATGCCAGAGTTTACCTTTATCGAGGAACTGGCGGGAAGTGAAGATCGTTTTGATTTCGGCGGCAGTAATAGCGCTGGTCAGCCCTTTTACCCCGGCAGTGTAGTTCATCATTGCCGGAATACGGCGACGGGCGATGGCCCCAAAAATCACTGCCGCACTAATGCCCGCATTGGGCAGCATTAAGCCGATTCTTTCCCCTTCAACGCTATATTTTTCGAGGATGCGACCAACAAACAGTGTCTTAGTGAGCAATTTTCGATAGGTGTCCGGGGTAAAGTTGATGTCTTCGACACACTTTTTCCTGGCCCCAAAACGGTACATTGCACTCAGTAGTGATTCGTACAGCGTTTCACGCGGGCGCACCGCCATACGCGCTTCCATCATAATTTGATGTAGCATTTCCCCTGCGATTTTACGGCGCTCACGAGCGCGCGGCGCATCGGGCATCGGCACCTGCGTGGGGGGCAAAATATGCAGATGAATTTGCGGGAACAAGCGCCGTTTAACCAAACCTTTCAGGCGACTGAAGTGCGTAAGCTCCGCCCCTTCAATTCGTACCGGAATGACCGTCGCGCCTGACTTCGCCGCCACAAAACCGGCGCCATCGTAGATTTTCATCAGCGAGCCGGTGGTTGTGATGCGACCCTCCGGGAAAATCACTACCGGACGGCCTTGTTCCACCAAACGAACCAGGTGTTTGATTGCCATCGGCTGAGTCGGATCGAGAGGAACGAAGTCGATAAATGATTTCACCCAACGCATATACCACTGCTGGCTGATGGAGGTGTAAACAGCAAACACCGGGCGAACGGGTAAAAATAGCGCCAGCAGAATGCCATCAATAAAAGAGACGTGATTGGGCGTGATAAGAACGCGCTCGCCCTTCAGCGCCTGGGTGTCACCTGTCACGCGAACGCGGTACAGAGCAAGGCACAAATTTCGAAAAAAGCTAAAAAGCATTTCAACTCCCTTTGCTCATTATTCAGTAAATGCGAATGCGGTGAGATTACACGAGATGAAGAGATCGAGCGACAGTAAAGTCGGTGCGAAAAAAAACCTGCGCATCCGCGCAGGTTGGTGCAAGAGACAGGGTACGAAGAGCGTACCGAATAATCTCACCAATCAATACCTCTGGGATCTTGATTGTGGTCCGCATGACGATGCTTCGCCAGCGAGAAAAAGCAAAGGAATGAAGGGAAATGCAACGAGGTGTGTAAATTGTCGGTTACTGTTACAGATTCACGACAGGCAAAAAAAACCTGCGCATCTGCGCAGGCTGGTGTAATTCATGTGCTCAACCCGAAGTTGACTTCACCTATCAATACCTCTGGGATCACCACTTTATCAACCTGTAGCCAAAGGCCACCAGCAGTCAATCGCAACAGCGTTTCGCAAAGTGTAACCAAAGGTTTGCAATCTCTTTTTTTTCTTACTTATTCTCGTTTGCGCAAACTTCCCACGCTGAAATCACAACACCCCTTGAACCAACGAGCGTTTTCCGTAACACTGGCAAAATGTAAGCGTTTACCCACAAAGGTATTATCATGGCGACCATTAAGGATGTAGCCCGACTGGCAGGCGTTTCAGTCGCCACCGTTTCCCGCGTCATTAATAACTCTCCAAAAGCCAGCGAAGCTTCTCGTCTGGCTGTGCATAGCGCAATGGAATCTCTGAGCTATCACCCGAACGCTAACGCCCGTGCGCTGGCGCAACAGACCACTGAAACGGTCGGCCTGGTCGTTGGTGATGTTTCCGATCCATTTTTCGGTGCAATGGTGAAAGCGGTCGAACAGGTGGCTTACCATACCGGTAATTTCTTATTAATTGGCAACGGTTATCACAACGAACAAAAAGAGCGCCAGGCCATTGAGCAGCTGATCCGCCATCGCTGCGCCGCGCTGGTCGTCCATGCCAAAATGATCCCGGACGCTGATTTGGCTTCATTGATGAAACAAATACCCGGCATGGTGTTAATCAACCGGATCCTTCCGGGTTTTGAGAATCGTTGTATCGCTCTGGACGATCGCTACGGTGCCTGGCTGGCGACACGCCATTTGATTCAGCAAGGTCATACACGCATTGGTTATCTCTGCTCTAACCACTCTATTTCTGATGCCGAAGATCGTCTGCAAGGATATTACGATGCCCTTGCCGAAAGTGGCATCCCGGCCAATGATCGGCTGGTGACTTTCGGCGAACCGGACGAAAGTGGTGGCGAACAGGCAATGACTGAACTGTTGGGAAGAGGCAGAAATTTCACCGCCGTGGCTTGTTATAACGACTCAATGGCGGCAGGCGCGATGGGCGTGCTGAATGACAATGGGATTGATGTACCGGGTGAAATTTCGCTGATTGGTTTTGATGATGTGCTGGTGTCACGCTATGTGCGCCCACGGCTGACCACGGTACGTTATCCAATAGTGACAATGGCGACCCAGGCTGCCGAACTGGCATTGGCGCTGGCGGATAATCGCCCCCTGCCAGAAATCACCAACGTCTTTAGTCCTACGCTGGTACGTCGCCATTCAGTTTCAACACTGTCGTTGGAGGCAATTCATAACGCAGCCAGCGACTAACCGTGATTAAAGCAACTCAAGCGCCAGCAATTCCTCAATGGTCTGGCGGCGGCGAATCAACCGCGCCTGACCATTATCAAACAGAACTTCTGGCAACAGTGGGCGACTATTGTAATTAGATGACATTGACGCACCATATGCGCCAGTATCATGCAGCACCAGATAATCGCCAGCCTTCACTTCCGGTAAAGCACGGGTTTCGACATTCCCCCCTTCCTGCTGGGTAAAGACATCGCCCGATTCACATAATGGCCCTGCGACAACAGTTTCCACCGTTGTCGCGTGTTCCAGAGAACGACCATCAGCCGCCAGCGCGCTAATATGGTGGTAACTGCCGTACATTGCGGGACGCATCAGGTCGTTAAATCCGGCATCAACCAGCACAAAGTGGCGGCTTCCCATTTGTTTGACGCTCCGCACCTGGGTAATTAACACTCCAGACTGCGCCACCAGGAAGCGACCCGGTTCGATTTCCAGTTTCACAGGGTGACCGAGATGGCGGGCGATTTGCTCACGCGCAGCATTCCATAAACCATAATAATGTTCGGTATCAACCGCCTCTTCATCGTGTTGATAAGGAATAGAAAGCCCACCGCCCGCAGAAATAGCCTGTAAATCCTGACCCAAATCGACCACCTGACGCACCATCGCGCCACACACCTGCTCCAGATGCGCATAATCAACACCAGAACCAATGTGCATATGAATGCCGACCAGCTGCAGATGATGACGTTGTATCACTTCCAGCGCGGCCGGAAGATCGGTATACCAGATGCCGTGCTTGCTGTTTTCGCCACCGGTATTGGTTTTTTGGCTATGGCCGTGACCAAAGCCCGGATTAACGCGTAGCCATACCCGATGCCCAGGCGAAACCTGGCCAAGTTGGTCGAGCATATCAACGGAGCCAGCATTCACTGGAATTTGCAATTCACTGACGCGCTCGAGTGTCGCCTGATCGATAACATCCGCAGTAAAGACAATGTCATCGGGATGGGTTTGCGGATTATATCCCGCCGCCAACGCGCGCTCGATTTCCCCTAATGAGACGGAATCCACTTTCACGCCCTGTTCGCGCATTAAGCGCAAAATATGAATATTGGAACAGGCTTTCTGCGCGAAGCGTACAACATCAAACTGTTTCAGCGCTGCAATCTGCCGACGAATAATTTGGGCATCGTAGACCCACACCGGGCAACCGAATTCTGCTGGCAAGCGCAGCAGGTTTTCGGCGGTGAGATCGGTATCAGTGCTGAACAATGAATGTGGCATAACAAACTCCGAATAAATGCTTTTTTTATGATTACGCCACATCATAAAAAGAATAAAAAATATCGATTTATGCCGAGTCTATGCAAAAATGATATGGATTACCGGATTGCGAGAGAACGCCAATGGCTGCTGTTAACTTACGTCATATTGAAATTTTTCATGCGGTTATGACCGCCGGCAGCCTGACAGAAGCGGCGCAACTGCTGCATACTTCACAGCCAACCGTCAGCCGCGAACTGGCGCGCTTTGAAAAGGTGATCGGACTGAAGCTGTTTGAGCGCGTACGCGGCAGATTACACCCTACCGTTCAGGGACTACGTTTGTTTGAAGAGGTGCAGCGCTCCTGGTATGGGCTGGATCGCATCGTCAGCGCAGCCGAGAGTCTGCGCGAGTTTCGCCAGGGAGAACTGTCTATTGCCTGCCTGCCGGTCTTTTCGCAGTCTTTTTTGCCGCCGCTGCTGCAACCCTTTCTGGCCCGTTATCCTGAAGTCAGCTTAAACATTGTGCCGCAGGAATCGCCGCTACTCGAAGAGTGGCTTTCGGCCCAGCGTCATGATTTAGGACTCACCGAAACACTGCATACGCCAGCGGGTACGGAGCGCACCGAATTACTCTCTTTAGATGAAGTATGTGTTTTACCGCCGGGTCATCCGCTGGCGGTAAAAAAGGTATTAACGCCGGAAGATTTTCAGGGTGAGAACTACATCAGCCTTTCCCGTAGTGACAGCTATCGCCAGTTGCTGGATCTGTTGTTTGCAGAGAATCAGGTTAAACGACGCATGATAGTAGAAACCCACAGCGCCGCGTCAGTCTGCGCGATGGTACGGGCGGGTGCGGGAGTGTCAGTGGTTAATCCGCTCACCGCTCTGGATTATGCGGCAAGCGGATTAGTGGTTCGGCGGTTCAGTATTGCGGTTCCCTTCACCGTCAGCCTGATTCGCCCTCTGCATCGCCCGTCATCAGCGCTGGTGCAGGCATTCAGCGAGCATTTACAGACCGGTTTACCAAAACTGGTTGCCGCTCTTGAGGCTATTTTGTAGCGAATTACGACAGCATAAAGGCTACTGCATCCCCAGCATGGATAGCCGCAGTATCAAACACAGGCAGGACACTGCGCTCTTCTGGCACCAGTAAGCCAATTTCAGTACAGCCAAAAATGACACCCTGCGCGCCTTGTTCTGCGAGGCGAGCAATCACTTGCGCATAATAAGCGCGTGATGTTTCGCTAAATTGCCCCAGACACAGTTCTTCAAAAATAATCTGATTAATTTTCGCCCGTTCATCTGCTTCAGGGATCAGACAGTCGATAGAAAATTGCTCCGCCAGCCGCCCGCGATAAAAATTCTGTTCCATGGTGTAACGCGTACCCAGCAGCGCCACGCGAGTCATTCCGGCACGAGTAATTGCACGTCCGGTGGCATCCGCAATGTGTATGAAAGGCAGTGAGCAACGAGACTCAATGGCATCTGCCACTTTATGCATCGTATTGGTACATAAGAGAATGCCTTCTGCACCCGCCCGCTGTAAGCCAAGCGCCGCCTCTGCCAGTATCTCCCCTGCTTTGTCCCATTCACCGCGACGCTGACACTCTTCTATTTCATGAAAATCAACGCTATGTAGCAGCAATTGCGCAGAGTGAAGCCCACCAAGTCGCTGTTTAATGCCTTCATTTATCAGACGATAGTAAGGAATAGTGGATTCCCAGCTCATACCACCTAGCAGACCAATTGTTTTCATTCCTTTCTCCTGACTTGTGAGTTAATGCAGCAAGGCTGAATAAGGAACGAGACTAATGTCTCAACGGCCTGGCGCCCGATCTCTATTAGCGAAAAAAAGGCCAGATGTACAGCACATCCGGCCCGTGACATCAGATGCCGATATTTCGCAACTTCTCGCCTGCCATCAGTTTGCGTTCGATATGCTCCAGCGTGACATTCTTGGTTTCCGGAATGAGCCAGAAGGTAATGCCCACAAACGCAATATTCAGCGCGGTGTAGAGCCAGAACGTACCGGCAGCGCCAATACTGTCGAGCAGAGTCAGGAAGGTCGCCCCGATAATCATGTTCGACACCCAATTCGTGGTGGTCGAACAGGTAATACCAAAATCGCGGCATTTCAGCGGTTGAATTTCAGAGCACAGGATCCACACTACTGGCGCGGCGCTCATCGCGTAACCGGCAATACACATCATCGTCATGCCAACAGAGAGCCAGGACAAGCCACTGGAAGCCGTACCGTTATCAAACTGCATCAGGCAATAACCCAGCACCAGAGTCCCCAACGCCATCACGCTGAAACCAATTTTCAGTGCCGGTTTACGCCCCGCTTTATCTACCGTAAACACCGCAATAAAAGTGGCAAACATAAAGGTCAGCCCCACGACCAGAGTCGCAATCATCTGCTGTTCAGTTGTCGTAAAGCCCGCCATTTTGAAGATACGCGGCGCGTAGTACATGATGATGTTCATACCGGTAAATTGTTGCATCGCCTGTAACAACATACCGAGGAACACCGCACGACGGACGTTACGGTTGATTTTAAACAGCGCCCAACCGCCCTGTTTTAATTTCAGGCTTTCACGAATTTCGTTCAGTTCTTCTCGCGCTTTTTCTGATGTATCGCGCAGCATACGCAGCACTTCTTCCGCCTCGATATGACGCCCTTTCTCCGCCAGCCAGCGAGGGCTATTCGGCAAGAAAACGACCAGAATAATCAACAGGACCGCCGGTAAGGCAAGCACACCTAACATTGCACGCCAGTTACCGCTATAGCTGAATGCCGTATCGGATAAAAACGCCAGTACGATGCCCAGCGTTACCATCAACTGGTACATACTGATCATCTTGCCACGTACGTTTTCACTCGCCATTTCAGAGAGGTACAGTGGAGCTGTATACGAGGCAATCCCCACGGCAATCCCAAGCACCACACGAGCTGCGATTAACATCTCTACGCTGGTCGCAAAAGCTGACCCTATTGAACCGATCACAAACAGGATAGCACCTGCCATCAGACTGTATTTACGCCCCAGACGGAACGACAGCCAACCATTGAACAGCGCACCAATGGCTGCGCCGAGCATCATGCTACTGACCACCCATTCCTGCAATCGACTGGTTAGAACAAAGTGATCGGTAATGAACGGCAACGCGCCGGCGATGACCCCGATATCAAGGCCGAATAACAATCCTGCGACCGCAGCAGCTACCGAAACAAACATATTCATACGACGCGTATCTCGCAGAGAACGCGGCGTTAAAGCAGATTCCGTATTGATAGTAACCATTTTTTCCTGCCTGCAGAGAATAAGACATTGTGAAAAAATACGTGAACAACGCATACAGATGTCAGGTCTGAATCAGCATAAATATGGATTAAATTGCTGCGCTATACGGTTATGTGATGGACATTCCAATTTTTAAATTAAGTAAAATTATTAGCATTGCTGTTAACTATATAATTTTAAAAAAGATAAAAATAAAAAAGTTTATTAATTGATAATTGATATGGATTATTTCATAACCGAGATATGGATTATGATGATCTACAGGTATAAAAAACCCTGCCATAAGGCAGGGTCATAAAAATGGATTGAATAAATTAACGCGCCAGCCAGCCGCCATCTACAGCGATGGTATAACCATTCACATAGTCTGAGGCGCTGGAGGCAAGGAACACCACAGGCCCCATTAGATCGCTCGGCAATCCCCAACGCCCTGCCGGGATGCGGTCAAGAATTTCCGCACTACGCTGTTCATCAGCCCGCAGTTGTTGGGTATTGTTGGTCGCCATATAGCCCGGAGCTATCGCATTAACGTTGATGTTATGTTTTGCCCATTCGTTCGCCATCAGGCGCGTCACACCCATCACGCCGCTTTTTGATGCGGTATACGAAGGTACGCGGATCCCGCCCTGAAATGAGAGCATCGATGCGATATTGATAATTTTGCCGCCGTTGCCCTGGGCGATGAAGTGTTTCGCCGCCGCCTGGGACATGAAGAATACACTTTTGATGTTCAGGTTCATCACATCGTCCCAGTCTTTTTCACTGAAATCGAGAGCATCTTCACGGCGAATCAATCCAGCGTTATTCACCAGGATATCAATATGGCCGAACTCTGCTACCGCACGATCCAGCAATGCAGGAATGCCATCAATCTGACGCAGATCGGCGGTCAGGCTTAAAAAACGACGGCCCAGTGCCGTGACCTGTTCAATGGTTTCGGTCGGTTCAACGATATTAATACCGACGATATCACAGCCCGCTTGCGCGAGTCCCAGCGCCATCCCCTGCCCCAGTCCAGTGTCACACCCCGTGACTACCGCGACTTTACCTTCAAGAGAAAATTCTTTTAAAATCATGATAATACCTTATTCATTTTGCCTGCAACTAGCGCAGGTCTTTAACGGCAACGTGGTCCATATCATCAAAGACCTGGTTTTCACCGACCATGCCCCAGATAAAGGTATAAGCTTTGGTCCCTACCCCGGAATGGATGGACCAACTCGGGGAAATTACGGCCTGCTCGTTATGCATCACAATGTGACGCGTTTCTTGCGGTTGCCCCATCATGTGGAAAACGCAGGCGTCATCATCCATGTTGAAATAGAAGTAAACTTCCATCCGACGCTCGTGAGTGTGGCACGGCATTGTATTCCACAGGTTGCCCGGAGCCAGCTCTGTCAGCCCCATACTCAACTGGCAGGTTTCCAGCACATCTGGCACAAAGTATTTGTTAATTGTGCGACGGTTACTGGTGATGTTATCGCCCAGAGTAACCGGAGCGACCTCAGCCGGGGTTACTTTTTTAGTGGGATACGTCGTATGGGCAGGTGCGCAGTTGTAATAAAACTTCGCCGGAGTGGCACTATCAATGCTGGCAAAGACAACTTCTTTTGCACCTTTGCCAACATAGAGAGCGTCGCGGTGACCGATTTCATAGCATTGACCATCGACGGTAATCGTACCAGCACCACCAATATTGATAACGCCCAGCTCGCGACGCTCCAGAAAGTAGCTCACGCCCAGTTGTTTTCCAACTTCTCCGCCAACGGAAACCGTTTTTGCTACCGGCATAATGCCGCCAACAATAATGCGGTCAATGTGGCTGTAAACCATCGTGTACTCATCCGCGACGAATACCTTTTCAACCAAAAACTCATTACGCAGCCCCTGGGTGTCCAGCGTTTTTGCATGCGCACTGTGGATGCTCTGTCTTACGTCCACATCAACCTCCGATAATCATTGAACTGTAAAATCACAACGATTGTGAAACATCGTTTCGTTTTATTCTTTAAAGGATGATATGCCTGCACAGTGAGCTTTTCAATCAAAAATAAAACATTGTTTCATTTTTTTGATAAGAGATTGAGAAAAGTGTCGCGTCGATCACGAATAAGTCAGGTGAAGGAAAATTGAGAGCCTATAGGGTATGTGCGCAGACGTGCCAACCATCATCATGAAATGGCTTGATAGCGGCAGATGTTTAACGAAAAAGAAAGAAATTTAGATCTGGTCGTCACGCTCAATAGTTAACGCCACGCCCTGGCCACCACCAATACAAAGTGTAGCCAGTCCTTTACGCGCGTTGCGTTTTACCATTTCATGGACCAATGAAACCAGAATGCGGCAACCGGATGCGCCAATCGGGTGACCCAACGCAATTGCGCCACCGTTAACATTGACCCGACGTTCATCCCATTCGAGCATTTTGCCAACCGAAAGCGCCTGTGCAGCAAACGCTTCATTAGCCTCAATCAGATCGACATCGGAAAGCTGCCAACCCACACGCTCAAGGCAACGGCGAGTTGCATATACCGGGGCAATACCCATCAATGCCGGATCTACACCAACGCTGGCAAAGGCGCGAATACGTGCCAGTACGGGTAAATTCAACGCTCGCGCTTTGGCTTCGCTCATCATCATTACCGCAGCAGCACCATCATTAATAGATGAGGCATTACCCGCAGTAACAGAGCCGTGGCTATCAAATGACGGATTTAAGCTAGCCAGTCCTTCAGCACTGGCATCCGTACGCGGCTGCTCATCGGTATCAACAATCAGAAGCTGCTCATTGTTTTGCGTTCTCACCGGAACAATCTCATCTTTGAATCGTCCAGAGTCGATGGCTGCCCGCGCTTTTTGTTGTGAACTAAGGGCATAGGCATCTTGTAATTGACGGCTGATACCATATTCACGCGCCAGATTTTCAGCCGTGACACCAATATGGTAATCATTGAATGCGTCCCATAAGCCATCATGCACCAGGCTATCAACCAGTTGGCTATCGCCAAGCTGTGCACCAGTACGGCTATCAGTCAGGACATGTGGTGCGCGACTCATGTTTTCTTGACCACCGGCGATGACAATATCAGCCTCGCCACACTGGATCGCTTGTGTGGCAAGATGCAGTGCTTTTAGCCCGGAACCACAAACATCGTTAATCGTAATTGCCGAAACACTGTTGGGTAGACCACCTTTAATAGCCGATTGCCGTGCTGGATTCTGCCCTGCCCCTGCGGTCAGAACCTGCCCCAGAATCACTTCATCCACCGCATGTGCAGCAACGCCTGTGCGTTCTAATAACGCTTTCACGACCAGGCTACCTAGTTCAACAGCAGAATGGCCAGCCAACGCGCCACGAAAACAGCCGATAGGTGTTCGTAACGCACCGACAATCACAACGTCTTTCATCACAACCTCGCACAAATTAACAGTGCAATAGTAAATGATTGTTAATAAAAATTATCTTAAATGTTTAAAAATGGTGATTTTTATCACAAAGGAAATTCACCGAAATGAGGGATGGATACCCAGTTGGCACGCAAGGTTTGCATCTACTAACACACCAATAGAGGGGTAGAAAGGGTGTTAATCTCCCATACCCAACCTGCTTTATGGTAAATTGCCCTCCATTTTGTTTAATTTGTAGATGATACGTTCAAATAATGTCTAAAATTTGGTCAAAAGAAGAAACTCTGTGGAGTTTCGCGCTATACGGCACAGCCGTGGGTGCAGGCACGCTCTTTCTTCCTATTCAGTTAGGTTCGGCAGGGGCTGTGGTCCTGTTTATTACTGCTCTGGTCGCCTGGCCTTTAACATACTGGCCACATAAGGCTCTATGCCAGTTCATCCTCTCTTCCAAAACATCTGCAGGTGAAGGTATCACCAGTGCAGTAACGCATTACTATGGTAAGAAGATTGGTAATCTGATTACCACGCTATACTTCATCGCTTTTTTTGTCGTCGTGTTGATATATGCAGTGGCTATTACCAATTCACTTATTGAACAACTGGCAAAGCATATGCTCATTGATCTACGCATCCGCATGCTGGTTAGTCTGGGTGTAGTGTTAATCCTGAACCTCATTTTTCTAATGGGGCGTCATGCCACCATTCGGGTAATGGGATTTTTGGTATTCCCATTGATTGCTTATTTCTTATTCCTTTCCATTTATCTTGTTGGTAGTTGGCAACCTGCTCTATTAACAGCCCAGGTAGAATTCAATCAGAATACCCTTCACCAGATATGGATATCGATTCCCGTGATGGTTTTCGCCTTTAGCCATACGCCCATTATTTCTACGTTTGCCATAGACAGACGTGAAAAATATGGCGAATACGCTATGGATAAATGCAAAAAAATTATGAAAGTCGCTTATCTCATCATCTGCATAAGTGTGCTGTTCTTTGTCTTTAGCTGCCTGCTTTCAATTCCGCCTTCATATATTGATGCAGCCAAAGCAGAAGGGGTTACAATTTTATCAGCACTTTCTATGCTGCCGAATGCCCCAGCATGGTTGTCGATTTCCGGTATTATTGTCGCAGTAGTTGCAATGTCGAAATCATTCCTGGGTACCTACTTTGGTGTTATTGAAGGCGCCACGGAAGTCGTCAAAACAACATTACATCAAGTAGGCTTAAAGAAAAGCCGAGCGTTTAACCGTGCGGTATCAATTATGATGGTATCGCTGATTACCTTCATCGTTTGTTGCATTAACCCAAACGCGATTTCGATGATCTACGCAATCAGCGGTCCGCTTATTGCCATGATTCTTTTTATCATGCCAACGCTGTCAACATATCTCATCCCGACACTTAAGCCCTGGCGCTCCATCGGAAACCTAATTACGTTGATCGTCGGTATCCTGTGCGTATCGGTAATGTTCTTTAGCTAATCACTGATGTGAATGGTTCAAAATAACCCCTATTTTGAACCATTCCAATTCTTACAACGCACATCTTGCATTGTTCACCCTCCCAAACGCTCCATAACTTAAACAAGCATTATCAAGCAGTTATCCTAAATAAAAATCTGAACATCTTAATTAAGACTATTTAAGATGCATCACTCAGATTTACAAGATATCTTCTGGTCATTCGAAAACAATTTGCAGTATAGATATTCTTAATACATTAGGTACTTGTCTGATTTGCAATAAGTTTGAAATGATTAACTGAGTGAAATCCAATTACATTTAAAGCTTAATGATGCACGATTAAATACACCATTAAGAATAATGACAAATACGGATTAAACGCAATTTTTTATAAAAAGCTTACTAAATCAGAGTGTATTGACATCATCAATAACCAATGAAATTATGCAATTATCTATGAATAGGGAGGTTATTAACATGAGGCTTTGTAGTCGCTATAAAAGTCTTACATGCAATAGTTGCTCAATGCATTGCCAAATAATGCCAGAAAAATCACCACGTTTGCAGTATTGTGCAAATGCCTGTTTTTGTATGTGGCCTGAAGACAGTTCGTATTTTAATCGTGGCGTGGTTGAAGGTATATTAAGTAAAAACCATAATGCTCGATTAAGCGGATATATTTTTGTAGATTTTTCAGTAAGCTTTTTACGTCTTTTTTTAGAGAGTGACTGGATCGACTATCTTACGAGTACTGAGATGGGAATTGTATTAGTAAGCGATCGAAATATGCAATCTCTGGCTAATTACTGGAGAAAACATAACTCTGCAATATCAGCCATTATTTATAATGACGACGGACTGGATATTGCCAACGAAAAGATCAGGCAACTATTCATTGGTCGTTATTTGTCATTTACCAGAGGCAATACGTTAACTCAAATGGAATTCACCATAATGGGACATATGGTTTCTGGTTATAACCCATATCAGATTGCAGAAGTTCTTGATATGGATATCCGTAGCATCTACGCCTACAAGCAAAGAATTGAAAAAAGGATGGGTGGTAAAATCAACGAATTATTTATCCGCTCACACTCCATTCAGCACTGAAACGTAACTATCGATAATAATAAGCATTGTATATACGGGCACTTA
>NZ_JAATUR010000090.1 GCF_011881725.1 Escherichia coli
GATGAGCATAAGAGAACTAAACCTCACCAAAGAACAGCACGATTGGCTGAATGGCTGGCTTGAACTGTGGGGCGCATGGGTTTATTCAGGCCGCCTGGAAAAGCGCATGAGCAGCGTAATAGCGAAGTTCATGGAGAGCGTAGAGCCGGGAAGAGTTATGACAAGGCCAATGTGTAATGATGATGATGGAATGTTGATTTCTCAGGTCGTCGATTCCGTCATGTACATTGACAAGAAAGCCTTTGGCATCCTCCTCAGCTACTACGCTCATGGTTCATCTAAGCGAGCAATTGCATCCTACTATCACGCGACTGCAAAGCCACGCAAGATGTGTGGACGCGGTGGCGAGGGATGGAGAAAACCTTCACTGGCAACCTGTAGAAACGAAATTGACGATATCCTGAAAGCGTCATTATTTGTTTTGTACCAACCAATGCAAAATGCTTTCAAAATGCGTAAACGTGTTGAGAAAGTTAAGCATGTTGCTGTTAAAAGCCTTGACATGCAATTAGCCATTTAGCCATAATTAGAGGGTAAGCTGCCATTAGTGACTCTTAAGTTGCAACGGTGGCTTTTTTTGTTTGCACAACAGGTAAGAGCATTGAACCCTCAGACCTCGCGGAATTGGTGAAAGGTGCCGCGCAGTGCTCTTATCGTTGTGGTGAATGCACAGGCTGATGTGTAAGGGCAAGAATCCTTCGCTGGATTCGGTGTGGCCACGTAGCCCGCTGTAGGCAGTTGCAGCAAACCGGAGCTCAGCACCGGTCGCCACAATCCAAACTGAGCCGTAGCCACTGGCTATCCTGAACTCATCAGTGATAGTTATGCTGCGGCCTTCTACATATGACCTTCGTGAAAGCGGGTGGCAAGAGGCTGCGCTAACAACCTCATGCCGTTTTGCCCGTGCATATCGGTCACGAACAAATCTGATTACTAAACACAGTAGCCTGGATTTGTTCTATCAGTAATCGACCTTATTCCTAATTAAATAGAGCAAATCCCCTTATTGGGGGTAAGACATGAAGATGCCAGAAAAAC
>NZ_JAATUR010000091.1 GCF_011881725.1 Escherichia coli
ATGCGCTCCGGATGAATATGATGATCTCATATCAGGAACTTGTTCGCACCTTCCATAATATCTCCAGAACCTTTACAACGTCCCATTATTCAGACAGAAAAAAAAAGACATGCTACTGAATCACGCATTTTTTATATTTTTGCGGGTATGAGTTTGATGTTTGTGATACTGATTCTGGGACTGAACGAACGCGTCCTTGTCAATAAAAACGACATTGAACCAATCCATCAAAAAATCTGGTCAATGGCTAAAATCAATAATTGCCAGGTATTTACCTTTAAACCATTGGCGTCAGGGACTGAGCAACTCACTCTTGATATCGTAAAGGATATTATTAATTCAGAAAGTATTTCTTGTGCATCTGACAGCGTTGTTTATTTTCAGGCTTCAGATCAAATTTATCATGGATATTCTGGCAGGGTATTCTTATCTATCTGTAAGAATATCGATCATAAACAGACATATATTTCATCCTGCCATAATTTTTACGAGACCGATTATGAAGTTCGGGAAGGCTAGAACAGCTGGCATGCTGCTTACATTACTGATACTGATCATCGGCGCACTCGCTATCTTTAGCAAAAAAAATGATCGCAAATTCATATTGAATAATGACTGTTCTGCCTCACTGTCTATGTATGATAAATCAGCTCGATTCTCGGCGAGACTGAACATCTATTTGAACCTGAGAAATGATAATACCGGGTATCTGGATTTCGGGGGAAAGATAAGTAATGGCGAGGAAAATTACACTATAGCCCGTGCCTGGCGATTTGATTACGTCGAACGCACTGGTGATACACTCCATTTGAGTCGGGCAACTATGGAAAAACGCGCGGCCGATAACTCTCCGGATGCCCTGGTGAATGCGCGACTATTCAGTGTTTCATCGGATAAGGGGCGCTATGTAAAAATCCGAAAATTACATAACACTCTGGTTATTGGTAATCTTTACTCGCCGCTGTTCTTATGCCAGCTACATAATAAATGACGCGTGGTAAGTACTGAGGTGATG
>NZ_JAATUR010000092.1 GCF_011881725.1 Escherichia coli
GTGGTCAGAGGGAACTGATAACGGACGACAGAAAACCAGAAATCATGGTTATGACGTCATTGTTGGCGGAGAGCTATTCACTGATTACTCAGATCACCCTCGCAAACTTGTCACGCTAAACCCAAAACTCAAATCAACAGCAGCCGGACGTTACCAGCTTCTTTCCCGTTGGTGGGATGCCTATCGTAAGCAGCTTGGCCTGAAAGACTTCTCTCCGAAAAGCCAGGACGCTGTGGCGCTGCAACAGATTAAGGAACGTGGCGCTTTACCGATGATTGATCGCGGTGATATCCGTCAGGCTATCGATCGTTGCAGCAATATTTGGGCTTCATTGCCCGGTGCTGGCTACGGTCAGTATGAACACAAGATCGATAGTCTGATTGCCAAATTCAAAGAAGCTGGCGGGGTGGTTAATGAAACTTCGCTATAAGCTGGTTATTTCTGCTTTCCTCCTGACTTTATTCGGTTCTCTCGTCTGGTCAGCTAATCATTACCACAATAAAGCCATTGAATACAAAAAACAGCGCGACGAAAACGCTATGGCATTAGATTCGGCTATGGCGACGATCTCTGATATGCAGAGGCGTCAACGTGACGTAGCAGAACTCGATGCCAGATATACAAAGGAGCTTGCTGATGCTAACGCGACTATCGAAAGTCTCCGTGCTGATGTTTCTGCTGGTCGTAAGCGCCTGCAAGTCGCCGCCACCTGTGCAAAGTCAACGACCAGAGCCAGCGGCATGGGCGATGGAGAAAGCCCAAGACTTACAGCAGATGCTGAACTCAATTATTACCGTCTCCGAAGTGGAATCGACAAGATAACCGCGCAGGTTAACTACCTGCAGGAGTACATCAGGACGCAATGCCTGAAATAATTTTTTTGCAAATCACAAAGTCAATTTAATGAGCCTCGCGATGCGGGGCTTTTTTACATCTGCAGTAAAC
>NZ_JAATUR010000093.1 GCF_011881725.1 Escherichia coli
TTTACTGCGGACATAAAAAAGCCCCGCTTTTCGCGAGGCTCATTAAATGGACTTTGTGATTTGCAAAAAAATTATTTCAGGCATTGCGTCCTGATGTATTCCTGCAGGTAGTTAACCTGCGCGGTTATCCTGTCGATTCCACTTCGGAGACGGTAATAATTGAGTTCAGCATCTGCTGTAAGTCCTGGGCTTTCTCCATCGCCCATGCTGCTGGCTCCGGTCGTTGACTTTGCACAGGTGGCGGCGACTTGCAGGCGCTTACGACCAGCAGAAACATCAGCACGGAGACTTTCGATAGTCGCGTTAGCATCAGCAAGCTCCTTTGTGTATCTGGCGTCGAGTTCTGCTACATCACGTTGACGCTTCTGCATGTCAGCGATTGTGGATGTGGCTTTATCACGTTGCTCTTTGTAGGCGATGGCGTTATCACGGTAATGATTAACAGCCCATGACAGACAGACGATGATGCAGATAACCAGAGCGGAGATAATCGCGGTGACTCTGCTCATACCTCAATCTCTCTGACCGTTCCGCCAGCCTCTTTGAATTTTGCAATCAGGCTGTCAGCCTTATGCTCGAACTGACCATAACCAGCGCCCGGCAGTGAAGCCCAGATATTGCTGCAACGGTCGATTGCCTGACGAATATCACCGCGATCAATCATCGGCAAAGCGCCACGCTCTTTAATCTGCTGCAATGCCACAGCGTCCTGGCTTTTCGGAGAGAAGTCTTTCAGTCCAAGCTGCTTACGGTAGGCATCCCACCAACGGGAAAGAAGCTGGTAACGTCCGGCTGCTGTTGATTTGAGTTTGGGGTTTAGCGTGACAAGTTTGCGAGGGTGATCGGAGTAATCAGTGAATAGCTCTCCGCCCACAATAACGTCATAACCATGATTTCTGGTTTTCTGACGTCCGTTATCAGTTCCCTCTGACCAT
>NZ_JAATUR010000094.1 GCF_011881725.1 Escherichia coli
CGCGCATTCTCGTGCGCATATCAACCAAGAGCTTTTCGGGATATGAGACAGAGACAGGACGGTGGCTTACATCGTGCCGCTCTTGGGCTGTCCATGTCTGCGAGAACTGGCTCATATCACCAAAAAGGTAAATACGATGTCCAATATCATCCCGATTGATTTCGAAGGCCATCCCATGCGTTTTTCTGACGATGGCTGGTTTGACGCGACTGCGGCAGCTGACAAGTTCAACAAGGAGCCGGCTCAGTGGCTTAGGCTTCCTGAGACTGTCCGTTACATCGAGGCGTTAAAGAGTAGATATGGGAATATCACATATGTAAAAACCAGCCGCGCTCGCAAAGACCGTGGCGGCGGAACATGGCTTCACCCAAAACTGGCGGTCAGATTTGCTCGATGGCTTTCTGTAGATTTTGAGATCTGGTGTGATGAGCAAATTGACGCAATCATTCAGGGTTCCGTTCATCATATCGACGATGAAAGAATAAAGGCTATTTTCCTTCTGGATAAATCTCAGCCATGGGAAAAGAGGTTTAGCGATCCGTTTTATTCTGCGATGTTCAAAATGTCAGGGCTGCCCCGTCATCGACCAGGTCGTCGCCCCGCACTATTTGGGATGATCAGTGCCAAGTGGGTATATGGCCCGGTATTACCACCAGAAGTATATGCAGAGGTTAAAAGACGGCTGGCTGCGGGAGACAAAATCCATCAGCACCTTAAACCTGACGCGCTGACATTGGTTGAGCGACAGATCATTGCCGTTACCAGCATTGCCAATGGGTGCTCTGATTATCGTGATTTCGAAGCGCGTTGCATGTCGGCATTCCCGGTGAAAGGGCAGATGAAATTGCTCTATGCGGCGGCCTGATCATGAGCACCCGAATAATAGAATGCGCCTCCAGAGCGGGGCGCGAC
>NZ_JAATUR010000095.1 GCF_011881725.1 Escherichia coli
GATTATGCCGTGACGCATCGAACGGCACGCCTGACTTCAGCACTCCATACGCCACCTGTGCCAGCTTGCGCATCATCGCGCCGAGAATCACTTTTCCTTTCTTGCCATTAGCCGCCAGACGGTCGCGGAACGCCCGTCCCCACTCAGTCTTACTGGTGGCTACCATTGCAGGCATATACAACGCCCTGCGAAGCGACACATGTCCGGCTTTACTCAACCGGCTTGCCCCTCTCACACTGCTGCCTGATTCATAACGCCGTGGTGTCAGACCCGCAAAAGCGGCGAACTGTCTGGCATGGGCGAAGCGGTCCTTCAGACCGATATAAGCCAGCAATACCGCAGATGTTTTCTCTCCGATACCCGGGATACTTTCCAGCAGTTTCCTGCGGTGTTTCATATCCGGATCATCGTCTGTCAGGTCTTTTATCTGCTTCTCAAGACGCTTCAGCTCTGCTTCAAGCCACAGAAGGTGAGCATCAATGCTCGGCATCTGGACTTCCCGCGCCGTTTCAGTGCGATTCAGTTCCTGCGTGTGCATATCTGTCAGCGCCTGGTGGCGTACTACCAGGGCACGCAACGCGCGTTCAAGCGGGTGAGGCGCTTCCCAGGCTGCAGGACGCTTCTGACGACAGAACTCTGCCAGCATGCGCGCATCCACGGTATCAGTCTTGTTACGCAGTCCTTCACTCTGAGCGAAAGCTTTACCCAGTGCAGGATTAATGACTGACACTATGTAGCCAGCATCGTAAAGGCACTCTGCGACAGGTTCCATATAGGTGCCGGTCGC
>NZ_JAATUR010000096.1 GCF_011881725.1 Escherichia coli
CGCAGACCGTCGTCCATCGCGATCGGGTGGATCAGGGTAACAACCATTTTGATGTTGTCGCCCGGCATTACCATCTCTACGCCTTCCGGCAGTTCGATGGTACCAGTCACGTCAGTAGTACGGAAGTAGAACTGCGGACGGTAGCCTTTGAAGAACGGAGTATGACGGCCGCCTTCATCTTTGGACAGAATGTACACTTCAGATTCGAACTTGGTGTGCGGCTTGATGGTGCCCGGCTTAGCCAGTACCTGACCACGTTCGATTTCTTCACGTTTGATACCACGCAGCAGAACACCTACGTTCTCACCAGCACGGCCTTCGTCCAGCAGTTTGCGGAACATTTCAACGCCAGTACAGGTAGACTTCTGAGTCTCTTTGATACCAACGATTTCAACTTCTTCACCCACTTTGATGATACCGCGTTCTACACGACCGGTAACAACGGTACCACGACCGGAGATGGAGAATACGTCTTCGATCGGCAGCAGGAACGGCTTGTCAATCGCACGCTCTGGTTCCGGAATGTAAGAATCCAGGAAGCCAGCCAGTTCCAGGATTTTCGCTTCCCACTCTGCGTCGCCTTCCAGCGCTTTCAGAGCAGAACCACGAACGATCGGAGTGTCGTCGCCCGGGAAGTCGTACTGAGACAGAAGTTCACGAACTTCCATTTCAACCAGTTCCAGCAGCTCTTCGTCATCAACCATGTCGCATTTGTTCAGGAACACGATGATGTACGGAACGCCTACCTGACGACCCAGCAGGATGTGCTCACGAGT
>NZ_JAATUR010000097.1 GCF_011881725.1 Escherichia coli
CAGTTCTGGTATCGTTTGAATTGTGGCGTTCATGCGTTCTCCAGTTCGGTGATTTTTATTCCAAGCCTTCCGCCTGGTACTTTCACGCCACGAATTACGCGAATGTCATCGAATTGCTCGTCGTCTTCCGCAAATCCGGCGTGGATAAGGGAGTCGAGTAAACCTTTCAGTATGTTGTCGAGGTCGCGGCGGCGGGAGTCTGGAACGTCTGCGATGACTTTGATGCGGAGTCGTGATTTGGTGAAAATATCTAACTTGAGTTGGCGGATGATTTGCTGAACGTCTTTTCGGTATTTCTGGCCTTTATCGCTGATGTAGTATTGGCTTCCCCGTCTTCGCCAGTAGGTATTCACCGACGGCGGGTATGGAAGCACAAACTGATATTCGTTCATGGCTTAATCTTTCCCTCCTTCAGCAGTATCGCCTGCGTCCTGATCACGCCTTCGAGGTGGTAAAGTCTGGCGTCTTTGTTGTCGAGGTTATGGGTGCGTCGGTCGATCTCCGCGTGGCAGTCACTACAAGCCCATGCACCGATCAGGTCGTCAGGCTTCATTCCCGTTCCGCAAATTCCAGCCATCCGGTAATGTGCCAGAACTGTAGTTTCAGGATTGCCATTGCATACGCCGTAAATACGTACCTGGCATTCTCTGTTGCGCGCTTCTTTGCGCAGGTTAGCCATTAAGCAGCCTCCCCGGTTACTTTCAGCATTCCGTTATCGAGCAGCTTTCTGGTCAGCCACTGTTGACCACGC
>NZ_JAATUR010000098.1 GCF_011881725.1 Escherichia coli
ACGTGGCCAACAGTGGCTGACCAGAAAGCTGCTCGATAACGGAATGCTGAAAGTAACAGGGGAGGCTGCTTAATGGCTAACCTACGCAAAGAAGCGCGCGGCAGAGAATGCCAGGTACATATTTACGGCGTATGCAATGGCAATCCTGAAACTACAGTTCTGGCACATTACCGGATGGCTGGAATTTGCGGAACGGGGATGAAGCCTGACGACCTGATCGGCGCATGGGCTTGTAGCGACTGCCACGCGGAGATCGACCGACGCACCCACAACCTCGACAACAAAGACGCCAGACTTTACCACCTCGAAGGCGTGATCAGGACGCAGGCGATACTGTTGAAGGAGGGGAAGATTAAACCATGAACGAATATCAGTTTGTGCTTCCATACCCGCCGTCGGTGAACACCTACTGGCGAAGACGGGGAAGCCAATACTACATCAGCGATAAAGGCGAGAAATACCGAAAAGACGTTCAGCAAATCATCCGCCAACTCAAGTTAGACATTTTCACCAAATCACGACTCCGCATCAAAGTCATCGCAGACGTTCCAGACTCCCGCCGCCGCGACCTCGACAACATCCTGAAAGGTTTACTCGACTCCCTTATCCACGCCGGATTTGCGGAAGACGACGAGCAATTCGATGACATTCGCGTAATTCGTGGTGTGAAAGTACCAGGCGGACGGCTTGGAATAAAAATTACCGAACTGGAGAACGTATGAACGCCACAATTCAAACGATACCAGAGCTT
>NZ_JAATUR010000099.1 GCF_011881725.1 Escherichia coli
ACGTTATCAGGTATGTTTAAAGCTGTTCTGCTGGGCAATACCTTGCAGTTTCGGGTGGTCGCTGAGGTATTTCAGGGAGGCTTTGTAGTCTTCCAGCAACAGTTCAGCGAAGTCCATTTCGAAGCCACGACGGCACATAATGCGCATTACTACAATATCAGTGGCTTCACCGCCCAGGGTGAAGGCCGGAACCTGCCAGCCGCGCAGGCGCAGACGTTCAGAAAGGTCATACAGGGTATATCCAGGATCTTCCCCGTCTTTCAGTTTGAAGCACACCGCCGGGATACCTTCGTCCGGACGACCAGTACAGATGAACTCATACGGCCCCAGTTTGGCGATTTCATCTGCCAGATAAGCAGCCACCTGGTAAGAGGCGTTCTGTACTTTGGTATAACCTTCACGACCGAGGCGCAGGAATTCATAGTACTGTGCAATTACCTGACCTGCCGGACGGGAGAAGTTGATAGCGAAAGTACCAATCTGACCGCCGAGGTAGTCAACGTTGAATACCAGTTCCTGCGGCAGCGCTTCTTCGTCACGCCAGATAACCCAGCCACAGCCCAGTGGAGCCAGACCGAATTTATGGCCTGAAGCACTGATCGATTTCACGCGCGGCAGGCGGAAGTCCCAGACAATATCCGGGGCGACGAACGGTGCCAGGAAGCCACCACTGGCGGCGTC
>NZ_JAATUR010000009.1 GCF_011881725.1 Escherichia coli
TTATATATACAGTAGTATGTTCGCACCAACAGATCAATACTGATTCAGGCTATCAATATGTGTCACTGCGTAGGCTGCTGTTTTTTCATTCACTTATCCAGTGCTCACGCAATCTTCTGGCGACGACGTTCATCCAGCAGAAATGAACAATCTCCCCCAGCTAACTATGAATTAGATGAAGTAAAATTCATTAATAGTTGTAAAACAGGAGTTTCATTACAATTTATATATTTAAAGAGGCGAATGATTATGACTGAAATCGTTGCAGATAAAACGGTAGAGGTGGTTAAAAACGCAATCGAAACTGCAGATGGAGCATTAGATCTTTATAATAAATATCTCGATCAGGTCATCCCCTGGAAGACCTTTGATGAAACCATAAAAGAGTTAAGTCGCTTTAAGCAAGAGTATTCACAGGCAGCCTCTGTTTTAGTCGGCGATATTAAAACCTTACTTATGGATAGCCAGGACAAGTATTTTGAAGCAACCCAAATGGGGTTGGTGTGGTATTGCGACGCAATTACTCAATATATATACTTTATTATTTAATGAATATAATGAGAAGAAAATATCAGCACAAAAATATATTCTCATTAAGGTATCGGATGACGGTATCAGTAAACTCCGTAAAGCCCAAATTTCTTTACAGGCAAGTTCGCAAAGTTTCAACAATGTTTCCGGGTAATTATTGTCATTAGATAGTCAATTAACCAATGATTTCTCGGAAGAAAGTAGTTACTTCCAGATGCAAGTAGATAAAATTCGCAAGGAAGTTTATGCCAGTGCGGCAGCAGGTGTAGCCGCGGGACCGTTTGGCTTAATTATTTCTTATTCGATTGCTGCAGGCGTAGTTGAAGGAAAACTCATACCAGAGTTAAAGAAAAAGTTAAAATCAGTTCAAGATTTCTTTACCTCGTTGTAGAATACGATTAAACAATCAAATAAAGATATCGATTCTGCGAAACGGAAATTAACCACTGAAATATCGGCAATTGGCGAGATAAAATCGGAAACTGAAGCCATGATATTTTTGTAGACTATGATGATTTAATTCTTTCACAACTAAAAGAAGCTGCAAAACAAATGATTATCATCTACAATGAATATCAGCAAAGACATAATAAAAAATAACCCAGCTCCAGCAACCAGATATATCCTGCATTACAGAATATATCTGGATAATTTTTTATTGACTATTACGCTTTAAAGTTGCGCAGCAAAGGAAAAAATGAGAGTTATCGATGTTGACATTCATAATTATAAATATATCTTTCAACTCTCATGCTTTTCATTAATACCAAAAAATATATTTTAATATTTAATGCTTCACTGTCCTTATAGTTTGAGCATAAGAGAAGCATATGCGCTGGCCACGATATACATTTTAATGCAAGAAAGAAACCTTCCGTCAAATATAGAATGGGCTATTCCTTTACCTAATCCACTGAGAATCTGGGAGTTTTCAGGCACAGCCAGGAAATGGTTGCGGGACGTCAGGCCTTCCTTTGTTGCGCCTGACAGCCTGCAGCAACAATTTACCGTTGTCTGGGTTAATATCGGTTGAGATGCCACAATCATCTCGGTGGTTTCAGTCCAGCTGTTTTTTCATGTGAGCCATCTCTGAGTGAAGGGGGGCTCACTTGCTGTATGTCCACTATTGCCGGGTAAGATCAATAAGACATTTATGATGGCATATATACCGGTGCAATATTCACCGAAAAACTATTATAGTGGAACTAATTCTGATGTTCTCAGAAGAAAAGATCTGCACACGGTATAATGCAGAAAAAAGGAAAGTCTAAAGGAGAACTTAATGAAACTGATGAACCAGCCCTTTACCGGACAGCTTGGAGACCGTCTGATTGAGTTACTTAATTCGCCAGATTACCACACTTTGAACATTATTGTAGCGTTTGCAAAGAATAGTGGCGTCCTCAGAATCAAAAACGCTCTCGAGAGATTTAGGGAACGAGGGGGAAAAGTAAATGTGTACGTGGGTGTCGACCTTGGCGGGACGTCCTATGAGGCTCTTACTACTTTGCTTATTAATACTGACTCCTTGCATGTCGTGCACTGTGAAAAAGGTCAGACATTCCATACAAAGATTTACCAGTTTTTAGGTGATAATAAAGGACTGATAGTTGTAGGTTCACATAACCTGACCGGTGGTGGTCTGTGGACCAACTTCGAAAATTCAGTGCATATCCCTATTAATATTAATGAGGTGAGTGAAAATGAGAGAGAAATACTCAGCGAGCTGGATAACTACATCGGGAGATTAATGTCGCTAAATGACTCATTGATGCCGATAATGTCACAAGAAAACATCGAAAAACTCCTTCAAAACGGCTATATTTTTAAAGAAGTTGCCGAGCGAGTACGCCTGGCTTCAGCAAAAAAGGATGGTACGTTAGTACATTTGTTCGGTAATAGTGTCCCTGCCCCTCTTCCCCGTATCGACATGCTGCAGGGAAAAGATAAACCTGCAGCTGCTACCGTGGCCTCGCAGGAATCTGTCTCTGTTCCCCGAAGCGATGATGGGCAAACAATTTGGTTTGAAACAGGAAGAATGACCGGTGGGTCACGTAACATACTCGATCTTTCTAAAAAATCCTTGATTGAGCGCGGAGATCCCAGCGGCACACCTTTTGACCTTGGTGATACAAAATTTATGCGCGGTGGCGTTGAGTTTTTTGGTTTGGATCCGGTAGCTACCGCTCTAAGCAAAAATATCACCCTCAACTTCGAAGGGGTAGACTATTTTAAAAATACTATCCTTTTTCCTGGAGGAGATAACGCAAATGGCACATGGCGGCTTCAAATCAAAGGAACCAGCGTTTCCGGAAGAAAGATCACTGATGTTTTTAGAGAAAAAGAGGAATCTGAATATCTGGTCAGGAAGATAATCACCTTTACTAAAATTCAAGATGATTACTTCTTTATGTCTGTGTTCTCGGGATCTGAGCTTCAAAATTTCATAGCAGCGTCTCGCATTTTGGCTCGAAATGGTTCTACAACAAACGCCAGACAGCTGGGGCTACTCTAAAATCGACTGAGCCATTCTTCATGTTTCCCTTTCCGGTTTCCACTAATTCCGCCTTTGGCGCCGCCGAAAGTGAGCAAGATAGCACTGTCATTCAGCGGGGCTCCTTCAGAAATAAACAACGGGGCCCGATTGATTTCGCGAAAGCGGCTTATGAACGATGGGATATCGAAACCAAATGCATATCCAGTTGTACTTTGATATGGAGGATCGACATACACCACAGCATCGTCGGGTAAAGGTGAATTCAGGAGTGTCATTATATCCACATTGAGACAGGTCACTCCTTTCATGCCATTTACGAGGGCTTCAATTCGGCGACGCAGCTCTATTGGAGAGGGTTGCATTGGATTGGCAGGGCTGCGGCGTATGCTGGTTGCGGTTGGTTCCCAGTAGTCTCGAAAGCAGGCATTCGCCCAGTGTTCTCCTTTGCGCCAAATTTGCTTCCCTCCAAAGGAGCAAGCCTGAAGCACTGGATAAAGTTCCACTTCATGTTCATCTACCGGGAGTGCTGATAACGCCAACATGTGAGCCTTCATAAAGCGCTTATCATCGGGCAACCCGGATAAAATTCGATCAAAAGCATCCATATTGAATGTTCCGGAACCAATGGCGAACCAGAATGCCCCCCATGAGCTAATATCAAGCATACAGATACGTGATGGCGCAACGCCTCTATTAACTAGCTCAATGGATACTGCGCCAGATCCGCAGCACAGATCGTAGAATCGTGCGTTCGGTCCCGGAGCAGCGTCAAGCAGAAGATCTACGATCTGAGAAGCTACACGCTGCTTCCCTCCCTGATATGCACAGGGTACTCGCATTCGGCTGCTCATGACGATTTCCTGCGAATCAAAATTCGTGCATAAACACGTCGACCATTGATGATACCGACACCACCTCGGTCTTCAGAGTGCGGGCGATACCCTACCTCTTTAAGGATCTCAGGAGATACATTGGTACGTGCATTGCCATTGGCAAGCATGACAATATCGAACTGGTCCGGACTGTATTTATCGAGAAATGTGATTGGCACCCCCATCAATCCATCATAGTCAACGGGAATACTTTTGGTGCGTCCAACATCGATAGCATCGTAGTTTTCGTAACGTGGGTATTCGTCTGGCGTATAGCGGCAGGTTAATTCTATAGGCTCATGTCGTCTGCTTGTATCCAAGTTAGTGAACCAGCGTACCCCCTTTACACGGATGAAACGTCGTCCACCCTCGTCTATGCCGCAACCAGTGGCATGTAATGGATAACTATCGGGAACATAAAATTTGCGATCCCCTGAGCGAATAGATTCTCCGTACCAGACTTTATTATTACAAAAAAGAGGGAAGACCTCTTTATATGTTGCTGCGTTCATGTTCCCAAGGATAATAAAATCTTTTTCGTAACGTACTAGTTGGCTAATGTACTCACGAAATAGGCTGAAAGGGGGATTGGTGACTACTATATCTGCTTTCTTAAGCAAAGTTACACATTCATCTGAACGGAAATCACCATCGCCACTCAGGTGTTCGAGAGTGTTACCAGGTATGGCGAACAAGGGCTCCAGATCTAGCGAACCATCTGGTCTAATCAGAGGCTCATCTGGTACCTCGGTGACTACAGCCTTATAGGCGCCAGTACCCCCTTCTAATGGATATTCTCGTCCGGCAATTGGCGAGCCTGAGTAGCACGTGGATATCAGCCCCGCGAGTCCGAGGTTGTCGAAATTAAGCACAAAAAACCGGAAAAAAGCTGACTCGAAAGGATCGTCACAGTTACAGAGTATGGTCTTGCCCTTTAGCTGCTCCTGATGTTTCATTATTTCCCTGGCCACATCCTCGTACTGCGTATAAAATTCGTCCTTTTTGACGATAAAGGCATGATTAAGTGTAGCATTTCTGGATTTTGAGTGTGATTTGGGGCGTTCTAAATTTATATCAAATGGCATAGTGCCCTCGCGAACCACCGCTTTGAGAAATGTATTTATTGCAGCAGACATTCCAATGCCAATTTCATCGAATACTTCGCTGGCACGTCTCTTGACTTCCAGGTCGATGCGTATTGTCGTAGTAGGTTTCGTCGACATTTGTATCACCTCCTAGTGAAATACAATGTAGCACGTTTTGTTATTAAGTAAAAACGCAACTTATCGTGAAAATGGTGGCTTTACACTTCCCTTAGTCAATAATGGACTGTGTGGGGATAAAGCAGACCTCTGGATTGAGTTCATTTATTGGCCTTAACCGCTGAGCCCTGCAGGCTCTGTACGTGGCAGGTATGTCCAGTGTTTACCCGGTCACACCTGCCCCCATCTTGGGTTGGTTCTGTCACTGTGAACTGCCATCAAGATGATTCGGAGCGCGATATGCTCATGGCCGCCGCTTTATACCGATGAGTGGGATACTGATCGCTAACCAACCTCGTTTTTTCTTGAGGCTGCCAGAAAATCAATTACGGCTTTTCTTCACTCAAAAAAATTAGACTCAAACACAATAACCGATGAGGAATATTATCGTTTTCTTAATAATGCCCGAATGAGCAGGCATATAAACTCTGAAAGTCAGCAATAAATGCAGGAATGCGTCACGGCGAAATATATGCATTAGCATGGGAGAATATCGATACATAAAAGACAATTTTGTAGAACATGTTTAATTAATGCCCTGTCGCCTTCGTTCTCCGTCTGACAAAAAGAAATGCCGACATCAGTGGATGGTATACATCAGGCGCCTTTAGTGCTAGCTGGAATAGCATTCTTAAAAGAGCAGATATAATTCATTGTAAAGCCTATGAATCAAGCCTCACATTTGCTTACTGGGTATTAAGCACAGGAGTCACCTCAACTTCATTACCACACAAAATGAACATAACTCTGCTCAGATGGTTTATAACGTCTACGGAAAATGGATGTCAGACATTAATAGCCATCAACTGGCAATGCTGAATGCAATTTTCCGTTCTGATACGCCGACATTACCCCATGCACAAAACGAGTAACCAATAATCGCATCTGTTTCAACTAATCACTGCGCCCAGTCAGGTTTATTTAAAATATGGTCCTGCCAGTCAATTACTTCCGACTCTTTCACCGCAATATGGCGCACTGAAATGCGTTCGCCATGCATGGCTGCTTTTGAACCGGTAAGAAGCGGATGCCACGCAGGTAAATCTTTACCTTCCGCCAACAAGCGATAAGCGCAAGTCAACGGCAGCCATTCAAACGTGGGCAGATTTTCCCGAGTTAATTTAATGCAATCGGGTTCAAACTCGAAGCGTCGTTCGTAGTTCCGACATTGACAGGTTTTAATATTGAGCTGACGGCAGGCGACGTTAGTGAAGTAGATTTCGTCGGTGTCTTCATCCATCAGTTTATGCAGACAGCACTGACCACAACCATCACACAACGACTCCCATTCTGCATCGCTCATTTCATCCAGGGTTTTACTTTGCCAGAAAGGTACATCGCTCATCAGGTGTTCCACCATTACGTTAAAACGCACCTTATAACCAGTCTGGCACAGCGATGCAAGTTTTGCCGCCTCTTTCAGGCGGCAAAAGTATTACAAAACGCGAGTTGTCAAAGAATGGCCATCAAACGTGACGGTCAGTTCATCACCGCTGTGTAACGGGCCAACGCCATCAGGCGTGCCTGTTAACACAACGTCACCGGCCTTAAGGGTAAAAAACTTACTCATATAAGCAATCAGTGGAACGATTTTGTGGATCATGTCCGCTGTCGTACCGTGTTGGCGTTGTTCCCCGTTTACAATTAGACCCAGTGACGTATTTTGTGGATCACCGGTGAACTCTGCCGCAGGAATAAACCCGGAAAGTGGACAAGAGTTATCAAACCCTTTGGCCTTTTCCCACGGCTGCCCGGCTTTCTTCATTTTTCCCTGAACATCACGTAATGTCAGATCGAGAGCCACACCGTAACCCGCAATAGCCTTGCGCACATGCTCTTCCGTGGCCTGACGTAGCGTCGCGCCGATCAACACAGCCAGTTCAACTTCATGATGAACCGAGCCAAAATCAGTGGGGATAGCTAAAGGCTGGCGCAGATCACACAGTGCCGTCTCAGGTTTAATAAACAACACAGGTTCTTCGGGTACTTCACTCCCCATCTCTTTGATATGTCTGGCGTAGTTACTGCCAACACAGACTACCTTACTCACCGGATAATCCAGCAGCGCACCTTGCCAGTTGTGATGTTGATACATAACGTTCCTCTCACTTCATCGTGGTTTTTAAAACTCGCTCCAACGAATATGATGCCACCGCCGGATATCGGTTATTTGTTAGTACTATCTGTATTTTTCGCCATCACAGAAAGATGTTGTTTAAGCAAATCTTCGGGTGGTGGTGGTAACTGGAGATAATAACCTTGCTCGGCTAATGCCTGTTTAACTTTCTCAATATCGGCATTTACCAGCTTCTTCCTGCCGTCCAATGGCAGAATCATTGTGAGTTGAGGTTGACCAAACCCTTTCATCAGCTCCTCTGGAACACGCGAAAAATCGTCTTTTTTTTCGACATATAAATAGGTCTGGTCACGTTTGCTACTTCGATAGATCACACAAAACATAATTTTACTCTGAATAAATGTGGGGGTGACTTGCCTCAATATAATCCAGACTATAACATGCCTTATAGTCTTCGTAATATCATCGCTCGCTGATGATGGTAATTAGCTAATTGAGTAAGGCCAGGATGTCAAACACGCCAATCGAGCTTAAAGGTAGCAACTTCACCTTATCAGTGGTTCATCTGCATGAGGCAGAGCCTAAGATTATTCATCAAGCGCTGGAAGACAAAATCGCTCAGGCCCCCGCATTTTTAAAGCATGCTCCCGTCGTACTCAATGTCAGTGACCTTGAAGAACTGGTCAACTGGTCAGCAATGCACAAAGCTATCTCAGCAACTGGCTTGCGGATAATTGGCGTCAGCGGCTGCAAAAACGCGAAACTGAAAGCTGAAATAGAAAAGATGGGGCTACCAATCCTGACTGAAGGAAAGGAAAAAGCGCCACGTTCAGCTCCCGTTCCCCAGGCTCCAGCGCAAAATACGATCCCGGACACAAAAACACGTTTAATAGACACTCCTGTCCGTTCCGGTCAGCGCATTTATGCTCCACAATGTGATTTGATTGTTACAAGTAATGTAAGTGCAGGAGCAGAATTGATCGCGGATGGTAACATTCATGTCTATGGCATAATGCGCGGTCGTGCGCTGGCGGGGGCAAGTGGTGATCGGGAAGCGCAAATATTTTGTACTAACCTGATGGCCGAACTAGTATCTATTGCTGGTGAATACTGGCTGAGTGATAAAATCCCAGTAGAATTTTATGGCAAAGCGGCACGGCTGCAATTAGTCGAAAACGCTTTGACCGTTCAATCGTTAAATTGATCCCTTTTTAACAAGGAATTTTTATGGCACGCATTATTGTTGTTACTTCAGGAAAAGGGGGCGTTGGAAAGACCACCTCCAGCGCGGCCATCGCCACTGGTTTGGCCCAGAAGGGAAAGAAAACTGTCGTGATAGATTTTGATATCGGCCTGCGTAATCTCGACCTGATTATGGGTTGTGAACGTCGGGTCGTTTACGATTTCGTCAACGTCATTCAGGGCGATGCAACGCTAAATCAGGCGTTAATTAAGGATAAGCGTACAGAAAATCTCTATATTCTTCCGGCATCGCAAACGCGCGATAAAGATGCCCTCACCCGTGAAGGGGTCGCCAAAGTTCTTGATGATCTGAAAGCGATGGATTTTGAATTTATCGTTTGTGACTCCCCGGCAGGGATTGAAACTGGTGCATTAATGGCACTCTATTTTGCAGACGAAGCCATTATCACCACCAACCCAGAAGTCTCCTCAGTACGCGACTCTGACCGTATTTTAGGCATTCTGGCGTCGAAATCACGCCGTGCTGAAAACGGTGAAGAACCTATTAAAGAGCACCTACTGTTAACGCGCTATAATCCAGGCCGCGTGAACAAAGGTGACATGCTAAGCATGGAAGATGTGCTGGAGATCCTGCGCATCAAACTCGTCGGCGTGATCCCTGAAGATCAATCAGTATTGCGCGCCTCTAACCAGGGTGAACCAGTAATTCTCGACATTAACGCCGATGCGGGTAAAGCCTACGCAGATACCGTAGAACGTCTGTTGGGAGAAGAACGTCCTTTCCGCTTCATTGAAGAAGAGAAGAAAGGCTTCCTCAAACGCTTGTTCGGAGGATAAGTTATGGCATTACTCGATTTCTTTCTCTCACGGAAGAAAAATACGGCTAACATTGCGAAAGAGCGGTTACAGATTATTGTTGCTGAACGCCGTCGCAGCGATGCAGAACCACATTATCTACCGCAATTGCGTAAAGATATTCTTGAGGTCATTTGTAAATATGTACAAATAGATCCTGAGATGGTTACTGTACAACTTGAGCAAAAAGATGGTGATATTTCTATTCTTGAGCTGAACGTGACGTTACCGGAAGCAGAAGAGCTGAAATAAGCTGTATTAGCTCTAACCTGATCTGACAGTTACCGTTTGTTTATACAGGTATCTGTCAGATTGTATTTGGTCTAAACTTTGCTCTTTCCCTCCATTGTCAGCTCAAATCGCCACTGATTTACATTATCGCCACCAGAGCGAAATCATTTATCTTGCCTTTTTTGATAAAAATTATTCACATTTAAATCACACAGCAATATTGATATTTCATGTTTCATAACATCTACAATAATATATTAATGCTTGATGACATTTCTTGAAGAAAATATTTCAAATCAATGAGTTAACCCTTATTTAAGATTTTCCCCATTCAAGCATAAAACACAATTACTATTATACCAACCGCATTCATTTTGAATTATCTGAATAATAGTGAGTGCTCTTTAGTTAAGTAAATATTAATTCAAGACGTAATTATTGCGTGTGCAACTTACTTAATACCGGACATCTAAGTTGAAGAAAAAAATACTCGCCTTCGGGCTTATCTCAGCATTGCTCTGCTCCGTGCCAGCGATGGCGGATATGAACCGCACTACGAAAGGTGCGCTGTTAGGTGCAGGCGTCGGTTTACTGACTGGCAATGGCATTAATGGTGTACTGAAAGGCGCTGCTGTAGGCGCTGGTGTTGGTGCAGTAACTGAAAAAGGTCGCGACGGTAAAAATGCCCGCAAAGGTGCGAAAGTGGGTGCTGCTGTTGGCGCAGTCACAGGCGTGTTGACCGGCAATGGTCTGGAAGGCGCGATTAAAGGGGCTGTGGTTGGCGGCACGGGTGGTGCCATTCTGGGTAAAATGAAATAAGGAAAGATGATGAAAAAATTTGCATTACTGGCGGGTCTGTTTGTTTTCGCACCAATGAGCTGGGCGCAGGACTACAATATTAAGAACGGTTTGCCAGCAGAAACCTATATTACTTGTGCTGAAGCCAACGAAATGGCAAAAACTGACAGCGCACAGGTTGCAGAAATTGTGGCTGTAATGGGTAACGCCAGCGTTACGAGCCGTGATTTAAAAATTGAGCAATCTCCGGAACTGAGTGCCAAAGTGGTAGAAAAACTGAACCAGGTTTGTGCTAAAGATCCGCAAATGCTGTTAATTACCGCCATTGATGACACCATGCGTGCCATCGGCAAAAAATAATAGCTAATGTAGTACCGCGCCGATTGATTCGGCGCGTTTTTTAACAGGTGGAGAGATCAGAACTTATATGTAAAACCCACCTATAAAATATTTTGTGAGCACACCACTCTTGAGAGCTGTTTTCGAAATATTCCCTCCTTGTTTTTTTCGAAATCAACAGCCTGTGATTTACACCAGATGAAATTATTACCACGATACGCGGGATACCACCAGCAGGATATTAGCTCAATGAATGGTGGTTTAATCGGTAGGTCATGTCATGAAAAAACGTTCACTGCCAGCAACTCATTCAGCTGTTTTCTGACAGTGATAACAGAAAGATTAATGCTGATCCCTATGGCTAACAAATTTTTCCCTTAACCGATTAACCAAATTGATCGCCAACCAAACCAACGCATTTAGCAAATTTATAGTAACAAGCACTTCTCCCAACCAGGTGCGGGGGTTGGCAAAAAGGATAACCAGGAAGGTGATTAGCATAAATGCAATGGAGAAAATGATATATAAAGTAAAATAATCCAGATTATTACTCTTGTTCATGCTACTGATGGTAATCCTGTCAAAAATTTCAGACAATTATAGCAAACAAAATAATGAACAATAGTAACAAGACGCAACGAGCTAATTACCTGTCTATAATAACATCACCTCATACTTATGTGATCATTTTTTACTCAACAACAACTCTCACCTTCGGTTTTGAAAGAATAATTTTGACCAGCTCAATATATGTCACCGGTTTATAGAAATAGTATCCCTGCTGGAACGTGATGTTATTTTTGTTCAGGTAATCGAGTTGTTCTTTCGTCTCGACGCCTTCGGCGACAATACTGATTGAAAGTTTACGCGCCAGATCCAGTACACAATCCAGTATCCTGGTGGAATCAGGATCTGCGTTGACCCGACCGACGAAACTGTGATCAATTTTGATATAATCAATATGCAGATCATGGAGATAAGAAAGCCCTGAGTATCCTGTACCAAAATCATCCAGCGCAATGACAAAACCATTTTCATGCAACATGTTTAGTCGATGGACCAGACTTTCATCAACATGCAAAGGCTCACGCTCAGTGACTTCAAGTACGAGATTCAAATCGCGGCGCGTGAAACTGTCCCGGTATTTCAGGCATTCTTCAACAAATGTCGGCGAAATAATATGCGAGGCACTGAAATTTATCCCAACGTGAAAACCTTCTGGCAGTTTACTTTCGATCGCATTCATTTGTTTGGCGACCTGGCTCATCAAACTTTGGGTGAGTGGAACTATCAACCCTGATTTTTCAGCAAGAGGAATAAAAGCCGCAGGAGAGATATATCCTCCCCGTGGGTGTTTCCAGCGGGCAAGGACTTCCACGCCGCGTAACGTCCCTTCCCGCCCATTTACCACTGGTTGATAAAAAGGCACAATTTCACCGTTATGTATTGCTTTCCGCAGGATTTCTTCAGGTGTTTCGCTCTTGTTGAAATACTTATCAAGCAAGAAGGCAACGGCGCAGGAAATTAATAGAATGAATATCAAAACCCCCAGACCTTTATCGATAAGACGGCTAAAGCTAAATAGATGTGGTTGATTATAAATAATACTAAAATGATATTTTTTGGAGTTGACTCGCTCAGAAAAATGATTATTTGCATTGAGAGTTGTCACATCTCCCGACAGGCCAATAATGCTATCGCCAACGAGCAAAGTATATTTCCCCCCTTTCAACGGCACATTGAGCGCCCCACGAATATGCTGGTCGCTAATAGTCACCATAATACGCGTAGCAGCGAATTCAGTTTGATAGAGCAGAATGGGTAATTTGTTTACCGTATCGATTGCCGGAGCCAACAGCAAATTACTCTCAGGTGTCGCAGGAATGCGGGATAGCAATACGCGATTGCCCGGCAGCGATGTACACCAGACCGCACCTTGTTTGAGAATGATGATCGTACGCAGGTGTGGCTTGAGCGCTGCTTCTGTGCCTAGTTGATATTGTTCATTCAGATCGCACCCTTTTCTGGCAATTTCCCGTGCCGCCTGAGTCGCCTGTGTCGCTTCTTCAAGTATATGATTGATATTGTTTGCGGCATATCTCGCCCCTGCCAGATTCTCCGCTTTTGCGGAATGCCAGAGCTGGATGTTCAATATAGAGACGCCGGTAACAAACAGGCAAACCGCAACGAGGATAGCGATAAGTGTATTGCGCATCTGCGTGTCCCTGACAACAGGTTAATCGAGGGGTTGACATTCATTCGCTTAATCTAGCGTCTACAGAGAGCATGGTCGAGAGTATCAGAAATATCCACGCACCAGATGAAATTTTGCCCAACATGCCGCTAGTCGTTCAATGACCGATGAAATACTCATGTCAGCGTTAATCAATTGTTTTTAAGCAGACAAAAGACATGGGGTAATAATTCTGGAACGAAATTATAGGTTGGGCATGTTTCTGTTTGGCTTTAATCTTTGCCTTAATACATATGTGAATCAAAAGGTTAAATGCATTCCTGTGACCTGCAACTCAAGCCTTTTCAGCATTAGTATCGTCGTTGAGTCAAGTCCATAACATTTGAATTATTCTGATTACGTTTTTCGCGCAGTATTCATCTGTTAGATGCTTCTTTGCCATCGTTCATAAGATAGTTAAGACCAGAGATTTCGATTAGTTTGATTTATTCTAAGGAGGTATGGGTTTTTATAATCAATTGGACATATTATTTTTATAAGATTCCTTAAGATTAAGAAATCTGCCTTAAAGACAGATTTCTTTAATTTATAATTAGAGATTTGCTACGTTATGATATACTTTTTGAACATCGTCGTCATCTTCGAGGGCATCAATAAGTCCTTCAAAGATTTCTAAATCTTCTGGTGAAAGTTCAACTTCTGATTGAGCAATCATTTCTAATTCTGTTGTTGAGAACTCAGTAATTCCAGCTGCTTTCAGAGCTGCAATTCCTTTGTGAAGATCTGTAGGCTCAGTATAAATAACGATGTTTCCTTCTTCTTCGGTCACATCACGAACATCCACTTCAGCTTCAAGCAAAATTTCAAAAATATGGTCAGGGTCAGTACCTGCAAATACAATCACGCCAGTATTGTCAAACATATAGCTGACAGACCCGGCAGCTCCGATATTCCCGCCCTTTTTATTGAAAATTGTACGAACGTTAGCAATCGTACGGTTAACATTTGAAGTCAACGTTTCAGCGATAATCATTGAACCATTGGGTCCAAAGCCTTCATAACGTCCTTGTACGAACGTTTCGTCTCCGCCACCTTTGGCTTTATCAATAGCTTTATCAATGACGTGTTTTGGAACTTGCGCCTGTTTCGCACGTTCAATAACGAACTTCAAAGAAGTGTTTAACTCTGGGTCCGGTTCACCTTGTTTAGCCGCAGCATAGATTTCCACACCGAATTTTGCATATACTTTAGACGTTGCACCGTCTTTAGCCGTTTTTTTGGCAACAATATTGGCCCATTTACGTCCCACTGGAATAACCCCCTCGAAATTTATTTACATTAATAACAGGTTGATAACCTGTGTTTTTCGTCATATTATATCATAACATGAAAAATTTCGTCTATGAGAATTAAAAATATCAATTACTTTCAGAAAACATTTAAATTCAACCAAGCCTAAATATCATTAATAATTATTTCGAGTTTTCTTATGGCTTTGGTTTTTATTATTAATTGCTCCAATAACACTATAGAAAAACAATATAATAACCGAGAATAATCATTGGGCAACAGTTTTAAATACATATCTAAATATTAGCAAGCGTTCACCAGAGATAATAAAAAACCTGAGGAATGCCTAATGGAAACCTGGCTGAGGAACTGCCATCTGACTGACCAACCTCCCCCAAATTACCAGAAGGTTTTGATAACTTATTTTGATAAAATTTTGATAACCGTTAGCAGCCGACCAAAAAACAACGGGAGCGTTACGCTCCCGTTAATGGATTTAACAAATTACCGTATTACATATTTTCGATGATCGCATCACCAAATTCTGAACATTTCAGCAGCTTAGCGCCTTCCATCAGACGTTCGAAGTCATAGGTTACGGTCTTGGCGTTGATTGCGCCTTCCATACCTTTAACAATCAGGTCAGCCGCTTCAGTCCAACCCATATGGCGCAGCATCATTTCTGCGGAAAGGATAATAGAACCTGGGTTAACTTTGTCCTGACCGGCATATTTCGGTGCAGTACCGTGAGTAGCTTCAAACAGCGCGCATTCGTCACCAATGTTTGCGCCAGGGGCAATACCAATACCACCAACCTGTGCTGCCAGGGCATCAGAAATGTAGTCACCGTTCAGGTTCATACAGGCGATAACATCATATTCAGCCGGACGCAGCAGGATCTGTTGCAGGAACGCATCAGCGATCACGTCTTTAATGACGATCTCTTTACCGGTGTTCGGGTTTTTGACTTTCAGCCACGGACCACCGTCGATCAGTTCACCGCCAAACTCTTCACGCGCCAGCTGGTAGCCCCAGTCTTTAAACGCGCCTTCGGTGAACTTCATGATGTTGCCTTTGTGCACCAGGGTCACAGAGTCACGGTCGTTAGCAATTGCGTATTCGATCGCTGCACGAACCAGACGTTTGGTGCCTTCTTCAGAACACGGCTTAATGCCGATACCGCAATGTTCCGGGAAGCGAATTTTCTTCACGCCCATCTCTTCACGCAGGAATTTGATCACTTTCTCTGCGTCGGCTGAGTCAGCTTTCCATTCGATACCCGCATAAATGTCTTCCGAGTTTTCACGGAAGATAACCATATCGGTCAGTTCTGGGTGTTTAACCGGGCTTGGGGTGCCCTGATAGTAACGTACCGGACGCAGGCAGATGTACAGATCCAGTTCCTGGCGCAGGGCTACGTTAAGAGAACGAATACCGCCACCAACCGGAGTGGTCAGCGGGCCTTTGATGGCAACGCGATATTCACGAATCAGATCGAGAGTTTCAGAAGGCAGCCAGACATCCTGACCATAAACCTGTGTAGATTTTTCACCGGTGTAAATTTCCATCCAGGAAATTTTACGCTCGCCTTTATAGGCTTTCTCGACTGCAGCGTCGACCACTTTCAGCATGGCTGGGGTTACATCTACACCGATTCCATCACCTTCAATGTAAGGGATAATCGGATTTTCAGGAACGTTGAGTTTGCCATTTTGCAGGGTGATCTTCTTGCCTTGTGCCGGAACAACTACTTTACTTTCCATTCACCTCTCCTTCGAGCGCTACTGGTTTGCTCGTCTGCCACCACGTTGCATATGCGTTTGCGTCCTGCGATACGGATGCTTTAGAGCAATCTTTTTGTTAATGATTTGTAATTGGCTTGTCAATACTACCCTATTGTTTGCCGTCATGAAAGATGTGCGTTGTTAGGCTATAATGCGGCAATTCATAATCTCTGAAAATACCATGCAAAAAACTTCTTTTAAAAATCACCAGGTTAAGCGATTCAGCTCGCAACGCACTAACAAGCGCAAGTCAGAAAACCAGCCTACGCGCGTGATCTTGTTCAATAAACCTTACGATGTCCTGCCACAATTCACCGATGAAGCCGGGCGCAAAACATTAAAAGAATTCATCCCGGTTCAGGGCGTTTACGCAGCGGGTCGTCTCGACAGAGATAGCGAAGGCTTACTGGTGCTGACCAATAATGGCGCGTTACAGGCGCGTTTAACCCAGCCGGGCAAACGCACCGGAAAAATCTATTATGTGCAGGTAGAAGGTATTCCCACGCAAGATGCACTTGAAGCCTTGCGCGCTGGCGTAACCTTAAATGATGGCCCTACCCTGCCTGCTGGTGTAGAACTGGTTGAAGAGCCGGAGTGGTTATGGCCGCGTAATCCGCCGATTCGAGAGCGTAAAAGCATTCCCACCAGCTGGCTGAAGATTACCTTATATGAAGGACGTAATCGCCAGGTGCGCCGCATGACCGCCCATGTTGGTTTCCCCACGCTGCGACTGATTCGCTATGCGATGGGTAATTACACGCTGGATAATCTTGCCAATGGCGAATGGCGAGAAGCAACAGAATAAGGACGCAAAATGTTTAAACCGCACGTTACCGTTGCCTGCGTGGTGCACGCAGAAGGCAAATTTTTAGTCGTTGAAGAGACAATTAATGGTAAAGCGTTATGGAACCAACCAGCAGGGCATCTGGAAGCAGATGAAACCTTAGCAGAAGCCGCCGCTCGTGAATTGTGGGAAGAGACCGGCATCAGTGCGCAACCGCAACACTTTATCCGCATGCATCAGTGGATTGCGCCGGATAAAACGCCGTTTTTGCGTTTCCTGTTTGCCATTGAGCTTGAGCAAATATGCCCGACACAACCTCATGACAGCGATATTGACTGCTGCCGTTGGGTCAGTGCTGAAGAAATTTTACAGGCGCCCAACCTGCGCTCGCCACTGGTGGCGGAAAGTATTCGTTGTTATCAAAGCGGGCAACGCTATCCGCTGGAGATGATTGGCGATTTTAACTGGCCTTTTACAAAGGGTGTCATCTAAAAGGCTGCGTGATAGAATACGCCGCCTTGAAGTTCAATGTCGTGAGTAATCCAATGTCTGAAACCGCAAAAAAAGTGATCGTCGGCATGTCCGGCGGTGTCGATTCCTCCGTTTCTGCCTGGCTGTTGCAACAACAGGGATATCAGGTCGAAGGCCTGTTTATGAAGAACTGGGAAGAAGACGACGGTGAGGAATATTGTACGGCAGCAGCGGATCTGGCTGATGCCCAGGCTGTCTGCGACAAGCTCGGCATTGAACTGCACACCGTCAACTTTGCTGCCGAGTACTGGGACAACGTCTTTGAACTGTTCCTTGCCGAATATAAAGCCGGTCGCACGCCGAATCCGGATATTCTGTGCAACAAAGAGATCAAATTTAAAGCTTTCCTCGAATTTGCCGCCGAAGATTTAGGTGCCGATTATATCGCTACCGGTCATTACGTTCGTCGTGCAGATGTCGATGGCAAGAGCCGCCTGCTGCGTGGTCTGGATAGCAATAAAGACCAGAGCTACTTCCTGTATACGCTCAGTCATGAGCAGATCGCACAAAGCCTGTTCCCGGTTGGCGAACTGGAAAAACCACAGGTGCGTAAGATTGCTGAAGATCTCGGTCTGGTTACCGCGAAGAAAAAAGACTCTACCGGCATCTGCTTCATTGGCGAACGTAAATTCCGCGAGTTCCTGGGCCGTTATCTCCCGGCGCAACCGGGCAAAATCATTACCGTCGATGGCGATGAAATTGGCGAGCACCAGGGGCTGATGTATCACACCCTTGGTCAGCGTAAAGGTCTGGGTATCGGTGGCACTAAAGACGGCACCGAAGAGCCGTGGTACGTGGTTGATAAAGATGTCGAGAATAACATTCTGGTTGTCGCTCAGGGTCATGAACACCCCCGTCTGATGTCTGTCGGGCTGATTGCTCAACAGCTGCACTGGGTCGATCGTGAACCCTTCACCGGCACTATGCGTTGCACGGTGAAAACCCGCTATCGCCAGACCGACATCCCCTGCACCGTCAAAGCACTGGACGATGATCGCATCGAAGTGCTTTTCGATGAGCCCGTGGCCGCCGTGACGCCGGGCCAGTCTGCCGTCTTCTACAACGGTGAAGTGTGCCTGGGTGGCGGTATCATTGAGCAGCGTCTACCGCTGCCGGTCTGATTATTTTCTTTAATTAAAACAAGGAAGCAGTGAACGTGGCAAAGAATTACTATGACATCACCCTCGCCCTGGCCGGAATTTGTCAGTCGGCACGCCTGGTGCAACAACTCGCTCACCAGGGGCATTGTGATGCCGATGCACTACACGTTTCACTCAACAGTATTATCGATATGAACCCCAGCTCCACGCTGGCGGTTTTTGGCGGCAGCGAAGCCAACCTGCGCGTCGGGCTGGAAACCCTGCTCGGCGTGCTCAATGCCAGCAGTCGCCAGGGCTTAAACGCTGAGTTAACCCGCTACACCCTTAGCCTGATGGTACTTGAGCGCAAGCTCTCTTCAGCCAAAGGCGCGCTCGACACCCTGGGTAACCGGATTAACGGCCTGCAACGTCAGCTCGAACACTTCGATTTACAGTCCGAAACGCTGATGAGCGCGATGGCCGCTATTTATGTTGATGTAATTAGTCCGCTTGGCCCACGCATTCAGGTCACCGGTTCCCCTGCCGTACTGCAAAGCCCACAGGTGCAGGCGAAAGTTCGCGCTACCCTGCTGGCAGGCATTCGCGCCGCCGTGCTCTGGCACCAGGTCGGCGGCGGACGTCTGCAACTGATGTTTTCTCGTAATCGCCTGACCACTCAGGCAAAACAAATTCTTGCTCATTTAACCCCGGAGTTGTGATCTATGGAATTATCCTCACTGACCGCCGTTTCCCCTGTCGATGGACGCTACGGCGATAAAGTCAGCGCGCTGCGCGGGATTTTCAGCGAATATGGTTTGCTGAAATTCCGTGTACAAGTTGAAGTACGTTGGCTGCAAAAACTGGCCGCGCACGCAGCGATCAAGGAAGTTCCTGCTTTTGCTGCCGACGCAATCGGTTACCTTGATGCAGTCGTCGCTAATTTCAGTGAAGAAGATGCGGCGCGAATCAAAACCATCGAGCGTACTACCAACCACGATGTTAAAGCGGTTGAGTATTTCCTGAAAGAAAAAGTGGCGGAGATCCCGGAACTGCACGCAGTTTCTGAATTCATTCACTTTGCTTGTACTTCGGAAGATATCAATAACCTCTCCCACGCGTTAATGCTGAAAACCGCACGTGATGAAGTGATCCTGCCATACTGGCGTCAACTGATTGACAGCATTAAAGATCTCGCTGTTCAGTACCGCGATATTCCGCTGCTGTCCCGTACCCACGGTCAGCCAGCTACGCCGTCAACCATTGGCAAAGAGATGGCTAACGTCGCCTACCGTATGGAGCGCCAGTTCCGTCAGCTTAACCAGGTGGAGATCCTCGGCAAAATCAACGGTGCGGTCGGTAACTATAACGCCCACATTGCTGCTTACCCGGAAGTTGACTGGCATCAGTTCAGCGAAGAGTTCGTCACCTCGTTGGGTATTCAGTGGAACCCGTACACCACTCAAATTGAACCGCACGACTACATCGCCGAACTGTTTGATTGCATTGCGCGCTTTAACACCATTCTGATCGATTTTGATCGTGACGTCTGGGGCTATATCGCCCTTAACCACTTCAAACAGAAAACCATTGCCGGTGAGATCGGTTCTTCTACCATGCCGCACAAGGTTAACCCGATCGATTTCGAAAACTCCGAAGGTAACCTGGGGCTTTCTAACGCTGTGTTGCAGCACCTTGCAAGCAAACTGCCGGTTTCCCGCTGGCAGCGTGACCTGACCGACTCTACCGTACTGCGTAATCTTGGCGTAGGTATCGGTTATGCGCTGATTGCTTACCAGTCCACCCTGAAAGGTGTGAGCAAACTGGAAGTGAACCGTGACCATCTGCTGGATGAACTGGATCACAACTGGGAAGTATTGGCAGAACCGATCCAGACGGTAATGCGCCGTTATGGGATTGAGAAGCCGTACGAAAAGCTGAAAGAGCTGACTCGCGGTAAGCGCGTTGACGCCGAAGGCATGAAGCAATTTATCGACGGTCTGGCGCTGCCGGAAGAAGAAAAAGCACGCCTGAAAGCGATGACTCCGGCTAACTATATTGGTCGCGCCATCACGATGGTTGATGAACTGAAATAAGCCTCGTATCAGTGCCGGATGGCGATGCTGTCCGGCCTGTCTATTACGATTATCCGCTTTTTATTTTTCCACTTTACCTCCCTCCCTTCCCCGCTGGTTTATTTAATGTTTACCCCATAAACACATAATCGCGTTACACTATTTTAATAATTAAGACAGGGAGAAATAAAAATGCGCGTACTGGTTGTTGAAGACAATGCGTTGTTACGTCACCATCTTAAAGTTCAGATTCAGGACGCTGGTCATCAGGTCGATGACGCAGAAGATGCCAAAGAAGCCGATTATTATCTCAATGAACATTTACCGGATATTGCGATTGTCGATCTCGGTTTGCCTGACGAAGACGGCCTGTCGCTGATCCACCGTTGGCGCAGCAATGAAATTTCACTGCCCATTCTGGTATTAACCGCCCGCGAAAGCTGGCAGGACAAAGTTGAAGTATTAAGTGCTGGCGCTGACGATTACGTGACTAAACCGTTTCATATTGAAGAGGTCATGGCGCGGATGCAGGCATTAATGCGTCGTAATAGCGGTCTGGCTTCACAAGTCATTTCGCTGCCACCGTTTCAGGTTGATCTCTCCCGTCGCGAATTATCCATCAATGACGAAGTGATCAAACTGACCGCATTCGAATACACCATTATGGAAACGTTGATTCGTAATAATGGCAAAGTGGTCAGCAAAGATTCGTTGATGTTGCAACTCTACCCGGATGCAGAGCTGCGTGAAAGCCATACCATTGATGTACTGATGGGGCGTCTGCGCAAAAAAATCCAGGCGCAATACCCGCACGAGGTGATAACCACCGTTCGCGGCCAGGGTTATCTGTTCGAATTGCGCTAATGAAAAAATTATTGCGTCTTTTTTTCCCGCTCTCGCTGCGGGTACGTTTTCTGTTGGCGACGGCGGCGGTAGTACTGGTGCTTTCGCTTTCCTACGGTATGGTCGCCCTGATCGGTTATAGCGTTAGCTTCGATAAAACTACGTTTCGTCTGTTACGCGGCGAGAGCAATTTATTCTATACACTAGCAAAATGGGAAAACAATAAGCTACATGTCGAACTGCCGGAAAATATCGACAAGCAAAGCCCCACTATGTCTCTGATTTATGACGAGAACGGCAATTTATTGTGGGCGCAGCGTGACGTTCCCTGGCTGATGAAAATGATCCAGCCTGACTGGCTGAAATCGAACGGTCTTCATGAAATTGAAGCGGATGTTAATGATACCAGCCTCTTGCTGAGCGGAGATCAGTCGATACAGCAACAGTTGCAGGAAGTGCAGAAAGATGATGACGACGCGGAGATGACCCACTCGGTGGCGGTAAACGTCTACTCGGCAACATCGCGGATGCCGAAGTTAACCATTGTTGTGGTCGATACCATTCCGGTGGAGCTTAAAAGTTCCTATACGGTATGGAGCTGGTTTCTCTATGTTCTCCTGGCCAACCTGTTATTAGTGATCCCATTACTATGGGTCGCAGCCTGGTGGAGCTTACGCCCTATCGAGGCCCTGGCGCGAGAAGTCCGCGAACTCGAAGAACACCACCGCGAATTGCTCAACCCTGCAACGACGAGAGAATTGACCAGTCTGGTGGGTAACCTCAACCGACTTTTAAAAAGCGAGCGTGAGCGTCACGACAAATACCGCACTACGCTCACTGACCTGACTCACAGCCTGAAAACGCCTCTGGCAGTGCTACAAAGTACGTTACGTTCTTTGCGAAGCGAAAAGATGAACGTCAGTGAGGCGGAACCGGTGATGCTGGAACAAATTAGCCGTATCTCGCAACAAATTGGTTACTACCTGCACCGCGCCAGTATGCGTGGCGGGACATTACTTAGCCGCGAACTACATCCAGTGGCCCCGTTGTTGGACAATCTTACATCGGCACTGAATAAAGTTTATCAGCGTAAAGGCGTCAATATTTCCCTCGATATCTCGCCAGAAATCAGCTTTGTCGGTGAGCAGAACGATTTTGTTGAGGTAATGGGCAATGTGCTGGATAACGCCTGTAAGTATTGTCTCGAGTTTGTCGAAATCTCCGCAAGGCAAACTGACAAGCATCTCTACATAGTGGTCGAAGATGATGGTCCGGGGATCCCACAAAGCAAGCGTGAGGTGATTTTCGACCGTGGTCAACGCGTTGATACCTTACGCCCGGGGCAAGGCGTGGGGCTGGCAGTTGCCCGTGAAATTACTGAACAATACGATGGAAGAATCATCGCCGGAGAGAGCATGCTCGGCGGTGCGCGAATGGAGGTGATTTTTGGTCGCCAGCATTCCATACCGAAAGATGAATAAATATGTCCTTTCTTCACGCATTACAGTATGCATCCGTTATAATCGGTTGCAGATACCCGCCTATGGACGCTTAACATGGAATACCAACTAACCCTTAATTGGCCCGATTTTCTTGAACGCCACTGGCAGAAACGTCCCGTGGTTTTAAAACGCGGCTTTAATAATTTTATTGATCCTATTTCTCCCGACGAACTGGCGGGCCTGGCGATGGAAAGTGAAGTCGACAGTCGGCTGGTCAGCCATCAGGATGGCAAATGGCAGGTCAGTCACGGACCATTCGAAAGCTACGACCATCTGGGCGAAACCAACTGGTCATTGCTGGTCCAGGCGGTTGATCACTGGCATGAAGCGGCCGCCGCGCTGATGCGTCCGTTCCGTGAACTACCGGACTGGCGCATTGACGACCTGATGATCTCGTTTTCCGTACCTGGCGGCGGCGTCGGCCCGCATCTCGATCAGTACGATGTGTTTATTATTCAGGGTACAGGTCGTCGTCGCTGGCGAGTGGGCGAAAAACTGCAAATGAAACAGCACTGCCCACATCCGGACCTGTTACAGGTCGATCCGTTTGAAGCCATCATTGATGAAGAACTGGAGCCAGGCGATATTCTTTATATTCCGCCAGGATTCCCGCATGAAGGCTACGCGCTGGAAAATGCGATGAACTATTCCGTGGGTTTTCGCGCGCCAAATGCGCGGGAACTGATCAGCGGATTTGCCGATTATGTGCTGCAACGTGAGCTGGGCGGCAATTACTACAGCGATCCGGATGTCCCACCTCGTGCTCATCCTGCAGACGTTCTACCGCAAGAGATGGATAAACTGCGTGAGATGATGCTGGAATTAATTAACCAGCCGGAACACTTTAAACAGTGGTTTGGAGAGTTTATATCCCAGTCACGTCATGAACTGGATATCGCGCCGCCAGAGCCGCCTTATCAGCCGGATGAAATCTACGATGCGCTGAAACAAGGTGATGTGCTGGTGCGTCTGGGTGGTCTGCGCGTATTGCGCATTGGCGACGAAGTGTATGCCAATGGTGAGAAGATCGAATCCCCGCACCGTCCGGCACTCGACGCGCTCGCCAGCAACATTGCGCTGACGGCGGAGAATTTTGGTGATGCGCTGGAAGATCCGTCATTCCTCGCAATGCTCGCGGCACTGGTCAATAGCGGATACTGGTTCTTCGAAGGGTAAGTTTGAATTGAAGCCGGATGCGGCATAACATGCCGCATCCAGGTTCGCTTACTTCCGTTTCGCCGTTAACTCGGCAATACGAACGATCACCTGCACCGCTTTTTCCATTCCTTCCAGAGTTACAAACTCATGTTTGCCATGATAGTTATAACCGCCGGTAAACAGGTTCGGACAAGGTAATCCCATAAACGACAACTGTGCGCCGTCGGTACCGCCGCGGATCGGTTTCAGTTCCGGTTCAATATCGCAGTCACGCATCGCCTGCTGGGCGATATCAAGAATATGCGGATGTTCAACCACTTTCTCGCGCATGTTGTAATAACTGTCTTCAATCACCAGTTCAATGTAGCAATCGGGGTGTAACCCTTTGCCCACTTTCTTGGCAATTTCCATCATCTTACGTTTACGCGCTTCAAACTGTTTACGGTCGAAATCACGAATGATGTAGTGCATATCGGCGCGCTCAACGGTGCCTTTCATGCTCGCCAGATGATAGAACCCTTCATAACCTTCCGTCGTTTCCGGGCTTTCATCCGCCGGAACTTCCGCATGAATACGTGCGGCCAGCGACAGCGCATTCACCATCACACCTTTCGCTGTGCCAGGGTGAACGTTATTACCTACAATTTTGATATTGACCGACGCGGCGTTGAAGTTTTCAAACTCCAGTTCGCCTACGCCACCGCCATCGACGGTGTAAGCCCAGCGTGCATCGAAGGCGTCAACATCAAAATGTTTCGCCCCTTTGCCCACTTCTTCATCTGGCGTAAAGGCAACACGAATATCGCCATGCGGAATGTTTTTCTGCTGCAATACCGCCAGCGCGGTCATGATTTCTGCAATACCTGCTTTGTCGTCAGCACCCAACAATGTTTTACCGTCAGTGGTGATCAGCGTCTGTCCCAGCAGTTGATGCAGAACCGGGAACATAACCGGTGATAAAACTTCATCGCCGATACCCAGAGCAATATCGCCACCGCGATAGTTTTCAACAATTTGCGGATTCACATTTTTGCCGCTGCAATCCGGTGAGGTATCCACATGAGAAATAAAGCCAATCGCCGGGATATCGCCAGGGACGTTAGCAGGCAACGTCGCCATCAAAGTGCCCTTCTCACTTAAGGTCACATTAATAAGCCCCATCTCTTCGAGCTGCTCTTTCAGCAGATGCAATAACTTCCATTGGCCTTCAGTGCTGGGAACCTGTCTCACCCCCGCTTTAGATTGGGTATCCAGAGACACGTAGTTCAAAAATCGCTCAAGTAGTTTATCCATGTAGTCACCCTCACTTTTTGTGACAACATTATTAAGAAGCAAGAAAAGACAAATATTGCGTCAGGTCACTTTTACCCCTGCAAGCGGGAATATTTATCAGCATTACCTTAATGAATATAAAGCTAAGCCAGTAATTCACAACAAAGATTGGCGATTCAAGCGGTTTGCCGTAGAATTACGGCCCTCATTAAGAGTCACCAAGGTGGTTAACCACAAACCCCGCATCGGTAAGCCATCCGTTGCGTTTACATGGGACAGAGTAAAAAATTGAATAAACAACCGAGTTCGCTTTCACCGCTGGTGCAATTGGCGGGAATTCGCAAATGCTTTGATGGTAAAGAGGTCATTCCCCAGTTGGATCTGACTATCAACAATGGCGAGTTCCTCACGCTGCTTGGCCCTTCTGGCTGCGGTAAAACAACCGTTCTTCGCTTGATTGCAGGTCTGGAAACTGTTGATTCCGGGCGCATCATGCTGGATAACGAGGACATCACCCACGTTCCGGCGGAAAACCGCTATGTGAACACCGTTTTCCAAAGCTACGCACTATTCCCCCATATGACCGTATTCGAAAATGTGGCCTTTGGGTTGCGCATGCAAAAAACCCCCGCTGCTGAAATTACGCCCCGCGTAATGGAAGCCCTGCGGATGGTGCAGCTGGAAACCTTCGCTCAACGCAAACCGCATCAACTCTCTGGCGGTCAACAACAACGTGTAGCCATTGCCCGCGCAGTGGTTAACAAGCCTCGTCTGTTGTTGCTGGACGAGTCCCTCTCAGCGCTGGATTACAAACTGCGCAAGCAAATGCAGAACGAGCTGAAAGCGTTACAGCGTAAGCTTGGCATTACATTCGTCTTCGTGACTCACGACCAGGAAGAAGCACTCACCATGTCGGACAGGATTGTGGTGATGCGCGATGGTCGCATTGAACAAGATGGCACACCGCGTGAAATCTACGAAGAGCCGAAAAACCTGTTTGTTGCTGGGTTCATTGGCGAAATCAATATGTTTAACGCCACGGTCATCGAACGTCTCGACGAGCAGCGCGTACGCGCCAACGTTGAAGGCCGCGAGTGTAATATCTACGTTAACTTCGCCGTTGTACCGGGGCAAAAACTGCATGTTCTGCTGCGCCCGGAAGACTTACGTGTTGAAGAGATTAACGACGACAACCACGCTGAAGGGCTGATTGGTTACGTTCGCGAGCGTAACTACAAAGGCATGACGCTGGAGTCTGTTGTCGAACTGGAAAATGGCAAGATGGTAATGGTCAGCGAATTCTTCAATGAAGACGATCCTGACTTTGACCACTCTCTCGACCAAAAAATGGCCATTAATTGGGTAGAAAGCTGGGAGGTCGTACTGGCTGATGAAGAACACAAGTAAGTTCCAGAATGTAGTGATTGTCACTATTGTCGGTTGGCTTGTGTTGTTTGTCTTTCTGCCCAACCTGATGATCATTGGCACCAGCTTTTTGACCCGCGACGACGCCAGTTTCGTCAAAATGGTCTTTACGCTGGATAACTACACGCGTCTGCTCGATCCGCTCTATTTTGAAGTGCTATTGCACTCGCTGAATATGGCGCTGATCGCCACTCTCGCCTGCCTGGTGCTGGGCTACCCGTTTGCCTGGTTTCTGGCGAAGCTGCCACACAAGGTACGTCCACTGCTGCTGTTTCTGCTGATTGTTCCCTTCTGGACCAACTCATTGATTCGTATCTATGGGCTGAAAATTTTCCTCAGCACCAAAGGCTATCTCAACGAGTTTTTGCTCTGGCTGGGTGTAATCGACACACCAATTCGCATCATGTTCACTCCCAGTGCGGTGATTATCGGTCTGGTTTACATTCTGCTGCCGTTTATGGTGATGCCGCTGTACTCCAGTATCGAAAAACTGGATAAGCCGTTACTTGAGGCCGCGCGCGATCTCGGTGCCAGCAAGTTACAGACCTTTATCCGCATCATTATCCCGCTGACGATGCCGGGAATTATTGCCGGATGTCTGCTGGTGATGCTGCCAGCGATGGGGCTGTTCTATGTGTCCGACCTGATGGGCGGTGCGAAAAACCTGCTGATCGGTAACGTCATCAAGGTACAGTTCCTCAATATTCGTGACTGGCCGTTTGGTGCAGCCACCAGCATTACGCTGACTATCGTAATGGGCCTGATGTTGCTGGTTTACTGGCGCGCGTCTCGTTTGCTGAATAAGAAGGTGGAACTCGAATGATCGGTCGACTGCTTCGCGGCGGTTTTATGACCGCTATCTACGCGTACCTGTATATTCCAATCATTATTTTGATTGTGAACTCCTTCAACAGCTCGCGCTTTGGCATCAACTGGCAGGGTTTTACCACCAAATGGTATAGCCTGCTGATGAACAACGACAGCCTGTTACAGGCAGCGCAGCACTCACTGACGATGGCGGTGTTTTCGGCGACGTTTGCTACGCTTATTGGTTCACTGACAGCAGTTGCGCTGTACCGTTATCGCTTTCGCGGTAAGCCGTTCGTTAGCGGAATGCTGTTTGTGGTGATGATGTCGCCAGATATCGTAATGGCGATTTCTCTGCTGGTGCTGTTTATGTTGCTGGGTATTCAGCTTGGCTTCTGGTCGCTATTGTTCTCGCATATCACCTTCTGCCTGCCATTTGTGGTGGTGACCGTGTATTCGCGCCTGAAAGGCTTTGATGTGCGGATGCTGGAAGCGGCGAAAGATCTCGGTGCCAGTGAATTTACCATTCTGCGAAAAATCATTCTGCCGCTGGCAATGCCTGCGGTGGCGGCGGGCTGGGTGTTAAGCTTTACCCTGTCGATGGACGATGTGGTAGTTTCGTCGTTCGTCACCGGACCAAGCTATGAAATCCTGCCGTTAAAAATTTATTCGATGGTCAAAGTCGGCGTATCGCCGGAAGTTAACGCGCTGGCAACCATATTACTGGTGCTGTCGCTGGTGATGGTTATTGCCAGTCAGCTTATTGCTCGTGATAAAACGAAAGGTAACACAGGGGACGTTAAATGAAAAAATGGTCACGCCACCTGCTCGCGGCGGGTGCTCTGGCACTGGGCATGAGCGCCGCTCACGCCGATGACAACAACACGCTGTATTTCTACAACTGGACCGAGTACGTGCCACCAGGACTGCTTGAACAGTTCACCAAAGAAACCGGTATTAAGGTTATCTATTCGACTTACGAGTCGAACGAAACCATGTACGCCAAGCTGAAAACGTACAAAGACGGTGCCTATGACCTGGTGGTTCCTTCAACCTATTACGTCGATAAAATGCGTAAAGAAGGGATGATCCAGAAGATCGACAAATCGAAGTTAACGAACTTCAGCAACCTCGATCCAGACATGCTCAACAAACCGTTCGACCCGAATAACGACTACTCCATTCCGTATATCTGGGGTGCGACAGCGATTGGCGTTAACGGTGATGCGGTGGATCCGAAATCTGTCACTAGTTGGGCCGATCTGTGGAAGCCTGAGTACAAAGGTAGCCTGCTGCTGACCGACGATGCCCGCGAAGTGTTCCAGATGGCGCTGCGTAAGCTGGGCTACTCTGGCAACACTACTGACCCGAAAGAGATTGAAGCTGCGTATAACGAGCTGAAAAAGCTGATGCCAAACGTAGCGGCGTTTAACTCCGATAACCCGGCTAACCCGTACATGGAAGGTGAAGTTAACCTCGGCATGATCTGGAATGGATCTGCTTTCGTCGCACGCCAGGCAGGTACGCCAATTGACGTGGTGTGGCCGAAAGAAGGCGGCATTTTCTGGATGGATAGCCTGGCGATCCCAGCCAATGCCAAAAACAAAGAAGGTGCGCTGAAACTGATCAACTTCCTGCTGCGCCCGGATGTGGCAAAACAGGTTGCTGAAACTATCGGTTATCCAACGCCAAACCTCGCCGCGCGTAAGCTGTTAAGCCCGGAAATAGCGAACGACAAGACGCTCTACCCGGATGCTGAAACCATTAAAAATGGTGAATGGCAGAATGACGTTGGCGCAGCCAGCAGCATTTATGAAGAGTATTATCAGAAGCTGAAAGCAGGACGTTAATTCAGCAAGCGGGCGGTGGTATTACCGCCCGTTTTTTATTTCGCAAGGATGTGGCTAATGAGTCAGGACAGTAAAGTTTTCTTTCGTATATTCCTCGGTATCGGTCTGGTACTGATCCTCATTTCTGTTGTTATCTTTTATAACCAGTTCACCTATAGCAAAGACGCGATTCATACCGAAGGCGTCATTGTTGATACCGTCTGGCACTCCAGTCATTCTCATCGCACGGGTAAAAATGGTTCGTGGTATCCCGTCGTTGCCTTTCGCCCGACGCCAGATTACACGCTAATTTTCAATTCGAGTATCGGCAGCGATTTTTATGAAGACAGCGAAGGCGATAAAGTTAATGTTTATTATTCTCCAGGACATCCTGAAAAGGCTGAGATAAATAACCCGTGGGTTAATTTCTTTAAATGGGGGTTTATCGGCATTATGGGCGTTATTTTTATCGCCGTCGGTTTATTAATCAGTATGCCCTCCTCTAAAAAGACACGCAGGAAACGGAAGTCCCGCCCATGAAAAAAATCATAATACTGCTCAGTTTACTGATACTTCTGCCTCTGACGGCAACCAGTAAGCCATTGATTCCAATAATGAAGACACTTTTTACGGATGTTACAGGTACTGTACCGGATGCTGAGGAGATTGCGCGGAAAGCGGAGCTTTTTCGACAACAAACCGGGATTGCGCCGTTTATCGTGGTTGTACCTGGCGTTAATGAAGCAAGCTTCAGGCAAAATGGCAAAGCGATGCTGGCGCATGCGTCATCTTCATTGAGTGATGTAAAAGGCAGCGTCCTGTTACTTTTTACCACCCGCGAGCCACGGTTAATTATGATAACCAGCGGCCAGGTTGAAAGCGGTCTGGACGATAAACATCTCGGCCTTCTGGTAGAAAATCACACTCTGGCTTATTTACATGCGGACCTCTGGTATCAGGGAATCAATAATGCATTGGCTGTTTTACAAGCACAGATATTAAAACAACCGACGCCACCGCTGACGTATTATCCGCATCCAGAACAACTGCATGAAAATGATCCACCCGGCAGTACCACGACATTAGGCCTTTTTGCCTGGGCGGTTGCATTCATCGTCTTTACTGCATTTTTTAACTACACAACACGCCTTAATTATGCATTAAAGTTTGCAATGGCAATGACTATTGCCAATATGGGTTATCAGGCTTTATGTTTGTACATCGATAATAGCTTTGCGATTACCAGAATATCGCCGCTCTGGGCTGGGCTGATTGGTGTTTGTACGTTTATTGCCGCGTTGTTATTGACGAGTAAACGGTAAAAGAGGCAGTAAATTGTGCGTATATTATTCCGGATGTGGCGCGAACGCCTTATCCGGCCCACAAAACCCGCAAATTCAATTAATTGCGCCCCTTGTAGGCCTGATAAGCGTAGCGCATCAGGCAATTACTCCTGATTTATAATCCCTTCAGCAACTTCTCAACAAATTCAGGCACCACCTGACTTGCCGGGCCGTAATATTTCTCGGCGAATTCATTACCGACCTGGCTCGGTTCAAGATTGAGTTCAACGGTGTGAGCACCATGCAATTTTGCTTCATGGACAAAACCAGCCGCCGGATAAACATGCCCGGATGTGCCAATAGCAATGAAAATATCGGCCATCGACAACGCCATATAAATTTCATCCATGCCGAGTGGCATTTCGCCAAACCATACAACGTGTGGGCGCAAGGGTGCCGGGAACTGGCAACAATGACATTTATCTTCTGGCGTAACGTCTCCGGTCCAGTCGAGAACCTGACCACTTTGCGAACAACGAACTTTCAGCAATTCCCCATGCATATGAATCACATTGGTATTACCGGCACGTTCATGCAGGTTGTCGATATTCTGCGTCACCAGTAAAAAGCGATCGCCGAGAGCATCTTGTAGTTTAGCCAGCGCAAGATGCGCGGCGTTAGGCTGAATTTCTGGCTGCTGCAACTGTCGACGGCGGGCGTTATAAAACGCTTGCACCAGTTCAGGGTCGCGATTAAAACCTTCTGGCGTTGCCACATCTTCAACCCGATGTTCTTCCCACAGGCCATCTGCGGCACGAAAGGTACGAATACCTGATTCCGCAGAAATCCCTGCCCCAGTCAGTACGAGTACTCTTGGTTTTTCCATTGCTTCCGGCACCACTTTATCTCTGAAAAAAATACGTTGACGCAAACGCTCGCGCAGGCGGCGTTTATTTTTACGAAAACGACTTAACCGATGACCCCGACGCGACAGCATAGCAACCTCTGTTGATTAATCGGTGAGATGTAGGAAGGCCGCACCGCGCATTCCTCCCGCATCCCCGTGGCGCGCACGTTCAATGCGCGGAACACGAGCGACAGGTAAGAGATGACGAGGCAGCCTTTCCGCCAGTTGTGTTGTGATTGCCGGGAAATTCGATAAGCCACCGCCAATAACCACCAGTTCGGGATCAACAATGGTCAGGATATTTCCCAGACAAACCGCTAATAGATCCAGATAACGCTCGACGTGCGCCCTTGCCTGCTCATCGCCTTGATCATAAAGCGCAATAATTTCAGGAGCCTGCAACGGTTGATGATAATAGTGTTGATACAGCCACGCAAAACCGCGACCAGACAGATAATTTTCGATGCAGCCAAGCTGACCACAGCCGCAGCGGCGCAACGGGAAATCCAGCCCCATCATGGTTAACGCATCAACCGGCAGACGCATATGACCAAACTCGCCGGTAATGTAGCTTTTGCCGGTAATCGGTTTACCGTTGAAAATCAGCCCGCCCCCCACGCCGGTACCGAGAATCAATCCCATAACCAGTGAATATTGAGTAAATTCTTCATCCCAGGCTTCTGAAAGGGCAAAACAGTTGGCATCGTTATCAAGGCGTACATCGCGATCAAGACGTGCGCTCAGGTCAGCACGTAGCGGTTTACCGCTGGCGACGGGGACATTGGCGGCATACAGCGTGCCATCTTCTGTTTCCGGCATTCCCGGAATACCGATGCCGACAGAACCTTTACAGCCAAAACGCTGATCGGCTTCGGCCACCAGCTCGCACACTGCATCTAAAAATGCGTCATAGCTGTCACGCGGTGTCGGCACCCGCTTTTCCCACTGCAACTGCCGACCGCTATCAAACACGCCAAGCGCAATTTTTGTTCCACCAATATCAAACCCGTAATACATTGCCGCTCCTTGTTATAATGTACTGCCTTTACTGGCCGCTAAGGACTCGCGCAGGGTCAATATTACTGGCGCGTCGCGCCGGATACCAACTTGCCAAAAGACTCAACAACAATGCTGTGACCAGTACGTAGAAAACGTCCAGCCAGTGTAATTCCGATGGCAGGAAGTCAATAAAATAGATATCGCTGGACAGGAACTGATGACCGATCAGCTTTTCAATCCACTCAATAATCGGGGTCAGTTGCAGTGAAACCACCACGCCGATAATCACGCCACACAGGCTGCCGAACAGTCCTGCCAGCAATCCATACCAGACAAAGATGGCGCGAATTAAACCGTCTTTCGCCCCCAGCGTTCTTAATACTGCGATATCGCCACTCTTGTCTTTCACCGCCATCACTAAGGTGGAGACGATGTTGAAACAGGCTACGCCAATTACCAGAACCATTGCCAGATACATAATGGCGCGGATCATCTGGATATCGCGATACATATAGCCGTAAGTGCCAATCCAGCTCTTGATATAAACGTAGCTGTTGGTCACTTCACCCGCGTCGCGTACCAGTTTGTTGGCGTTAAAAACATCGGTCATTTTAAGGGCTATGCCCGACACACTGGAACCCATATCAAGATATTGTTGGGCATCCGCCAGCGGGATCATGGCAAAACTGTGATCGAGTTGACCACTCAGTTGCAAAATACCGGCAACGTGCAAGCGCACACGTTTCGGCTGCATCAGTTTATGCTCAGGATTCGAGTTGGGGATCATGATCGACACCCAATCACCCTGCTTCACTTTCAATGCATCCGCCACGCCTTTGCCGATGATAATCTGCTGTTCGCCCGCTTTAAAATTGCTCCAGGCATCACCCTGGACAAAGGATGGCAACGCACTCAGCCGCTGTTCCTGCTGCGGATCAACACCTTTTACCTGAAGCGCGCGCAGATTCGCGCCGCTCTCCACCAGTCCCGTGAAATTGATATATGGCGCTGCGGCGGCAATACCCGGCACTTTCTGCACGTTATTCAGTGCTTCTTGCCAGTTAGTCCACGGCTGATCCACCGCTTCAATTTCACCATGCGGCACTACCGCCAGAATGCGGTTATTCAGTTCGCGTTCAAAGCCGTTCATCGCGCTGAGACCGACGATCAATACCGCCACGCCAAGTGCGATGCCGATAGTAGAAATAACGGAGATTAGCGACACCATGCCGCCGCGCCGCCGTCCGCGACTAAAACGCAGGCCAATTAATAACGATAAAGGCATCGCCATTACTCCGCCCCCATCAGGCTCAGTTCCGCCGTCAGGCGACCATCACGCATCTCCAGTTGGCGGCTCATGCGTTTTGCCAGTTGCAGGTCGTGAGTAACCACCAGGAAGGCGGTGCCCTGCAAGCGATTCAACTCCCCAAGCAACTGGAAGATGCTGTCGGCGTTACGCGCATCGAGGTTACCGGTAGGTTCATCCGCCAGTACCAGACGCGGGTTATTGACCAGGGCACGGGCAATCGCCACACGCTGGCGTTCGCCGCCAGAAAGCTCTGACGGACGATGATTCGCACGATGCTCCAGCCCCACCGCTTTTAACATCTCCATAGCACGACTGTTAATTTCAGCGGGCTTTTTCTTACCAATCAACAGCGGCATCGCCACGTTTTCCAGGGCGGTAAAATCCGGCAGCAGGTGGTGAAACTGATAAATAAAGCCCAGCTTCTGGTTGCGCAGTTCTGCTTTCGCCGCCGAAGACAGTTTGCTCATCGGCTGACCGTTAAAGATAACATCGCCGGAGGTTGGCGTATCCAGCCCGCCCAGCAGATGCAGCAAGGTACTTTTACCGGACCCTGAACTGCCGACGATCGCCATCATTTCACCTTCGCCCACGCTGAAACTGACATTGTGCAGCACATCGGTTTGCACACTGCCTTCCTGATAGCGTTTGCACAGGTTGTCGCATTGCAACAGGATCTTATTCATAACGTAAAGCCTCAGCGGGTTGAGTGGCGGCAGCGCGCCATGAAGGGTAAAGCGTAGACAGCAGCGCGATGGCCATCGCCACCAGCGCGATAAGAATGACCTGTAAAGGTTCGATAGCGACCGGCAACGCCGCGCCATCAAGCAGGATGCCGATGATTGGCATCAGATTATTCAACTGACTGGCAAGCAGGGCGCCAAGCGCGGCTCCAAGTATTGCACCGATAATCCCGGCGCTGGCCCCTTGCACCATAAAGACCATCATGATTTGTCGCGGAGTTAAGCCTTGCGTTTGCAGAATCGCCACTTCACCCTGCTTCTCCATCACCATCAGCCCCAGCGACGTAATAATGTTAAATGCCGCAACGGCGACAATCAGGCTCAGTAGCAAGCCCATCATATTTTTTTCCATGCGTACGGCCTGGAACAGTTCGCCTTTACGGTCACGCCAGTCCAGCCATTTACTGCCTTCAGGCAGTTTTTGCTGACTTAAAGAGTCAACTTTCAGCGGTTCATCCAGCCACAAACGCCAGCCGGTAATATTGCCTGCCGGATAACGCATCAGACGCGAGGCGTCTTCAATATTCACCAGCATTTCATAGCCATCGACTTCACTGTTTGCGGCAAAGGTGCCAATCACATTAAACAGGCGCTGGCTGGGTATACGGCCCATGGGTGTGAACTGGCTGGCAGAGGGCACCATCACGCGGATTTGATCACCTCGATTGACGCCCAACTGTGAGGCAAGTTGTTCGCCGAGGATGACATTATATTTGCCCGGTTCAAGGTCGGCTTGCTTCACATTGACCAGATATGGGGTTAGCGGATCTTTTTGCGCCGGGTCGATACCCAGTATCACCCCGACCGCCACGCTGCGTGCGCTTTGCAGTACCACATCACCGGTGGTGATAGGCGCGACGCGATTAACGCCGTCCAGTTTAACGGCCGTTTCCGGGAGTTGCTGCGGGTTAAGAGAGCCATGCTCAGAAGAGAGGATTGCCTGTGGCATCAGGCCAAGGATGTTGTTTTGCAGCTCGCGCTCAAAGCCGTTCATCACTGACAATACTGTAACCAATGCCATCACCCCGAGGGTAATGCCAATGGTAGAAAGCCAGGAGACGAAACGACCGAAGCGATCCGCTGCACGCCCACGCATGTAACGCAGGCCAATAAATAGAGCGACAGGTTGGTACATGAAATCCGTCTGGTTGCTGTTAGCAAAGACACCAGTATATAAGCGAAAGCAAGATGGGTAAACGTCTGAACTGTAAGTGATCGTCAGGGCTAATCTGAAAAGTATCTGCAAATCAATCGGCTAAATTGCCATGTTTAATCATCAATCTTGCAGCCTGATCTTTATCTGAAAAATAACCAAATACAGACAGATACGCGTTACACCACGCTACCCGCCCCGCAGGATCACCAGCATGTTAAATAAAAAAGTGTGTTGTCCTGATGAAACAAAAAGAGCTATGGCTTAATCAGATCAAAGGGTTATGTATCTGTCTGGTGGTGGTTTATCACTCGGTTATTACCTTTTACCCACATCTGACCAACTTCCAGCATCCGTTATCGGAAGTCCTGAGCAAATGCTGGATCTATTTCAATCTTTACCTTGCCCCCTTTCGTATGCCGGTTTTTTTCTTTATCTCCGGCTATTTAATTCGCCGCTATATCGACAGCGTGCCATGGGGAAATTGTCTCGATAAACGGATCTGGAGCATCTTTTGGGTGCTGGCGCTTTGGGGCGTGGTTCAGTGGCTGGCGTTAAGTGCGCTGAATCAGTGGCTGGCACCTGAGCGCGATTTAAGCAATGCCTCCAATGCCGCTTATGCTGATTCCTCTGGCGAATTCCTGCACGGGATGATCACCGCCAGCACCAGCTTGTGGTATCTGTACGCTTTAATTGTCTATTTCGTGGTGTGTAAAATTTTTAGCCGTCTGGCGCTGCCATTATTCGCCTTGTTTGTGCTGCTGAGTGTGGCTGTTAATTTCGTTCCCACACCGTGGTGGGGAATGAACAGTGTGATCCGCAATCTACCTTACTACAGTCTTGGTGCATGGTTTGGTGCAACGCTAATGACCTATGTTAAAGAGGTGCCTCTACGCCGCCATTTGCTGGTGGCTTCGCTGCTGGCTGTTCTGGCGGTTGCCGCCTGGTTGTTTAATGTGTCACTGCTGCTGTCGCTGGTGTCGATTGTGGTGATCATGAAACTGTTTTATCAGTATGAACAGCGTTCTGGCATGCGTTCTTCCAGCCTGCTGAATGTGATTGGTTCCAACACCATTGCTATCTACACCACCCATCGCATTCTGGTAGAGGTATTCAGCTTAACGCTGATTCCACAAATAAATGCGGCACGCTTGTCGTCGCAAGTCGAACTGGCCCTCCTGCTGGTTTATCCCTTTGTCAGTTTGTTGATTTGTACACTGGCTGGCTTGCTGGTGCGAAAATTTTCACAACGCGTATTCAGCGACGTGTTGTTCTCACCGCCTTCTCTGCCTGTCACCGGTTACTCTCGTTAAGCCATCGCCCCTGCCGGGGCGATTCAATTTGCTAAACCATGTCGATTACGGATAATGAACAGCATTGCTTATCAGAGATATGCCCCCATATGTTGAGGCATATCCTAACGAGACTCTGACAACCGTTATGCCTGAACAATATCGTTATACGCTGCCCGTCAAAGCGGGTGAGCAGCGTCTGCTGGGCGAGTTAACCGGCGCTGCCTGTGCGACGCTGGTGGCGGAAATTGCCGAACGTCACGCCGGACCGGTGGTGCTTATTGCGCCAGATATGCAAAATGCTCTGCGTTTGCATGATGAAATCAGCCAGTTCACCGACCAGATGGTGATGAATCTGGCGGACTGGGAAACCCTTCCCTACGACAGTTTTTCGCCTCATCAGGACATTATTTCCTCACGCCTTTCCACTCTTTACCAGCTACCGACGATGCAGCGTGGCGTACTGATTGTTCCGGTGAATACGCTTATGCAGCGTGTTTGCCCGCACAGTTTTCTCCACGGCCACGCGCTGGTGATGAAAAAAGGGCAGCGGTTATCGCGAGATGCTTTGCGTACGCAACTGGACAGCGCCGGGTATCGCCATGTTGATCAGGTTATGGAACACGGCGAATACGCCACGCGCGGCGCGTTGCTGGATCTTTTCCCGATGGGCAGCGAACTGCCTTATCGTCTTGATTTTTTTGATGATGAAATCGACAGCCTGCGCGTGTTTGACGTCGACAGCCAGCGTACGCTGGAGGAAGTTGAAGCCATCAACCTGCTGCCCGCGCACGAATTTCCGACCGATAAAGCGGCGATTGAACTGTTCCGCAGCCAGTGGCGCGATACCTTCGAAGTAAAGCGCGATCCGGAACATATTTATCAGCAAGTAAGTAAAGGCACATTACCTGCCGGGATCGAGTACTGGCAGCCGCTGTTCTTCAGCGAACCACTGCCGCCACTGTTCAGTTATTTCCCTGCCAATACGCTGCTGGTGAATACTGGCGATCTGGAAAACAGTGCCGAACGTTTTCAGGCAGACACGCTGGCACGTTTTGAGAATCGCGGCGTCGATCCGATGCGCCCGCTATTGCCGCCACAATCACTCTGGCTGCGGGTCGATGAACTATTTTCAGAGCTGAAAAACTGGCCGCGGGTGCAGCTAAAAACCGAACATTTACCGACGAAAGCAGCGAATGCCAATTTAGGTTTCCAGAAACTGCCAGATCTGGCCGTTCAGGCGCAACAAAAAGCGCCACTGGACGCGCTGCGCAAGTTCCTCGAAACCTTCGATGGCCCGGTAGTATTCTCGGTAGAAAGTGAAGGTCGCCGTGAAGCGCTGGGCGAACTGCTCGCGCGAATTAAAATTGCTCCGCAACGTATTATGCGTCTTGATGAAGCCAGCGACCGTGGGCGTTATCTGATGATTGGCGCTGCAGAGCATGGTTTTGTCGATACGGTACGCAACCTGGCATTAATTTGCGAAAGCGATCTACTCGGTGAACGTGTTGCCCGTCGCCGTCAGGACTCACGTCGCGCCATCAACCCCGACACGCTGATCCGTAACCTCGCAGAGCTGCATATTGGTCAGCCAGTGGTGCATCTGGAACACGGTGTCGGGCGCTATGCCGGAATGACTACGCTGGAAGCGGGCGGCATTACTGCCGAGTACCTGATGCTCACCTATGCCAACGATGCCAAACTGTATGTTCCGGTGTCGTCTCTACATCTGATCAGCCGTTACGCTGGTGGCGCGGAAGAAAACGCCCCGCTGCATAAACTTGGCGGCGATGCGTGGTCACGCGCGCGGCAGAAAGCGGCAGAAAAAGTGCGTGATGTAGCGGCGGAATTGCTGGATATCTACGCGCAACGTGCTGCCAAAGAAGGCTTCGCGTTCAAACACGATCGCGAGCAATATCAACTGTTCTGCGACAGCTTCCCGTTCGAAACCACGCCGGATCAGGCGCAGGCCATTAATGCTGTACTTAGCGATATGTGTCAGCCGCTGGCAATGGATCGTCTGGTATGCGGCGATGTTGGTTTTGGTAAAACAGAAGTGGCAATGCGTGCAGCTTTCCTCGCTGTAGAGAACCACAAGCAGGTGGCGGTATTAGTACCAACCACCCTTCTCGCGCAACAACATTACGATAACTTCCGCGACCGTTTCGCTAACTGGCCGGTACGCATCGAAATGATCTCCCGTTTCCGCAGCGCCAAAGAACAGACGCAAATCCTGGCGGAAGTGGCGGAAGGGAAAATCGATATTCTGATCGGCACGCACAAACTGCTGCAAAGCGACGTCAAATTTAAAGATTTAGGCTTGCTGATTGTCGATGAAGAACACCGCTTCGGGGTACGTCATAAAGAGCGGATTAAAGCGATGCGCGCAAACGTAGATATTCTGACGCTTACTGCAACGCCGATTCCGCGAACGTTGAATATGGCGATGAGCGGAATGCGAGATCTGTCAATTATCGCCACGCCGCCCGCCCGTCGTCTGGCAGTTAAAACCTTTGTCCGTGAGTACGATAGTCTGGTCGTCCGGGAGGCGATCCTGCGTGAAATTCTGCGCGGGGGTCAGGTTTATTATCTCTACAATGATGTAGAAAACATCCAGAAAGCCGCCGAACGACTGGCGGAACTGGTGCCGGAAGCGCGGATTGCCATCGGTCACGGGCAGATGCGTGAGCGCGAACTGGAACGGGTGATGAATGATTTCCATCATCAACGTTTCAACGTGCTGGTTTGTACCACCATTATCGAAACTGGGATCGACATCCCGACTGCCAACACCATTATCATTGAACGCGCGGATCACTTCGGTCTGGCGCAGCTGCACCAGTTACGTGGTCGCGTCGGACGTTCGCATCATCAGGCATATGCATGGTTGCTGACGCCGCATCCGAAAGCGATGACTACCGATGCGCAAAAACGTCTTGAAGCGATTGCCTCGCTGGAAGATCTCGGTGCAGGTTTTGCCCTGGCAACACACGATCTGGAGATCCGCGGCGCGGGTGAACTGCTCGGCGAAGAACAGAGCGGCTCAATGGAAACCATCGGCTTCTCGCTATATATGGAGTTGCTGGAAAACGCCGTTGATGCGCTGAAAGCCGGACGCGAGCCGTCGCTGGAAGATCTCACCAGCCAGCAAACGGAAGTCGAACTGCGGATGCCGTCGCTACTGCCGGATGATTTCATCCCTGACGTGAATACGCGTTTGTCGTTCTATAAGCGTATTGCCAGCGCCAAAACGGAAAACGAACTGGAAGAGATCAAAGTCGAGCTTATCGATCGTTTCGGCCTGCTGCCGGATCCGGCGCGTACCCTGCTGGATATTGCCCGTCTGCGCCAGCAAGCGCAGAAACTGGGGATCAGGAAGCTAGAAGGTAATGAGAAAGGCGGCGTGATCGAATTTGCCGAGAAGAATCATGTGAATCCAGCCTGGCTGATTGGTTTGCTGCAAAAACAGCCGCAACATTACCGCCTTGATGGCCCGACTCGCCTGAAGTTTATTCAGGATTTGAGCGAGCGGAAAACGCGTATCGAATGGGTACGCCAGTTTATGCGTGAACTGGAAGAGAACGCGATCGCTTGATGGTTAGATCGGGGGCGTTTCTGCGCCCCCATCTGCAACATTTACAAATTCTTTGCACTTCCCTGCACTATCCGACACTGTCACCATCCATAATTCAGGCTTATCTTTTTATTATAATAACCTTGTATTTATTATGGATTTTTGGTGATGATAAAAACGCGTTTTTCTCGCTGGCTGACGTTTTTTACGTTCGCCGCTGCCGTGGCGCTGGCGCTACCGGCAAAAGCCAACACCTGGCCGCTGCCGGCAGCGGGCAGTCGTCTGGTTGGCGAAAACAAATTTCATGTGGTGGAAAATGACGGCGGTTCGCTGGAAGCTATCGCCAAAAAATATAACGTCGGCTTTCTCGCTCTGTTACAGGCTAACCCCGGCGTTGATCCTTACGTACCGCGCGCGGGTAGCGTGTTAACGATCCCGTTGCAAACACTACTTCCAGATGCGCCTCGCGAAGGTATTGTGATCAACATTGCAGAGTTGCGCCTCTATTACTACCCGCCGGGCAAAAATTCGGTAACTGTGTATCCAATAGGCATTGGTCAATTAGGTGGTGACACGCTGACGCCAACAATGGTGACGACCGTTTCAGATAAACGCGCCAATCCGACATGGACGCCTACGGCGAACATCCGCGCCCGTTATAAAGCGCAGGGTATTGAGTTGCCTGCGGTAGTGCCAGCAGGACCGGATAACCCAATGGGGCATCATGCGATTCGTCTGGCGGCCTATGGCGGCGTTTATTTGTTGCACGGAACGAACGCCGATTTCGGCATTGGCATGCGGGTAAGTTCTGGCTGTATACGTCTGCGTGATAATGATATCAAAACACTCTTTAGCCAGGTCACCCCTGGCACCAAAGTCAATATCATCAACACGCCGATTAAAGTCGCTGTCGAACCAAACGGCGCGCGTCTGGTTGAAGTACATCAGCCGCTGTCAGAGAAGATTGATGATGATCCGCAACTGCTACCAATTACGCTGAATAGCGCAATGCAATCATTTAAAGATGCAGCACAAACTGACGCTGAAGTGATGCAGCATGTGATGGATGTCCGTTCCGGTATGCCGGTGGATGTTCGCCGTCATCAACTGAACCCACAAACGCTGTAAATACCGAATAAAAAAATCCCCGCGGCACAGAGTGTCGCGGGGAAAAGTAGCAATAGCGGGCATTAATGAGGGTTAATGCTTATTTATAAATGACTGCCGTTCCGTGGAGGGTATTCGGACCGGTTACTGAAGTAATACGAAAAGATTTTGCGCCCATCTCATCCGCTTTTTGCGCCAACTGTTCTTCCAGCGATCCCAGATTTGTCCCCGCGTTAGCACTAATAGTACCCACTTTTTGTTGGCCTTCTGGTGTTGCCTGCACTTCGACAGCAGCAAAGCTGGCAAATGACATAGAACTTAAAATCGCCGCAGCGATGAGGGTTTTTACGTTTTTCATAATAGTAGCCTTATGCAGATGAATGGCGTCGCAAGTAATTACTTAACGATCGATAACTAAATGATAGATGTGATCTGGATCACACACAAGAGTTTTTTTATAACAATCACTAACTAAATTAAAAAGCTTTAAATTTCAGTTAAATAGAAAGAAATTATTTTTATGGGATCTGGACTGGTGAACGGAGGTGATTATTTTTATAATAACCATTCATTCACAGCCACCAGGTACAACGGCATCATGGCAACTGATTCAACACAATGTGTAAAAAAAAGCCGTGGCCGCCCAAAAGTGTTCGACAGGGATGCCGCGCTTGATAAGGCCATGAAATTGTTCTGGCAGCACGGTTATGAAGCGACTTCTCTTGCGGACCTCGTCGAAGCGACCGGAGCCAAAGCGCCAACGCTCTACGCTGAATTCACCAATAAAGAGGGGTTATTCCGCGCCGTACTCGACCGTTATATCGATCACTTTGCCGCTAAGCATGAGGCGCAGTTGTTTTGTGAAGAAAAAAGCGTGGAGTCTGCACTGGCGGACTATTTCGCTGCCGTCGCCAGCTGCTTTACCAGCAAAGACACCCCCGCTGGTTGCTTTATGATCAACAACTGCACCACGCTCTCACCGGATTCTGGCGATATTGCCCATACGGTTAAATCACGCCACGCAATGCAAGAACGCACCTTGCAGCAGTTTTTAAGTCAACGCCAGGCTCGCGGGGAAATTCCCGCCCACTGTGACGTGACGCATCTTGCGGAATTTCTTAATTGTATTATTCAGGGGATGTCGATAAGCGCCTGTGAAGGCGCATCGCTGGAAAAACTGATGCAGATTGCCCGAACTACTTTGCGTTTATGGCCCGAACTGGTGAAGTAAAACGCAAAAAAAGCCCCTCAGCCTGAGCGAATGAGGGGCTAAATTGCAGAGTACAGCCTTGTTATACTTTGTTATTCAGAACCAGTTGCCCGTTGCTATCTAACGGGATCTGCGTACCCGGATCGCGGTCCATACGAATTTTGCCCTGCTGATCGCCGATCTTATAGGTCACATCATAACCGAGCATTTTTTCTGACTTGTCATACACCGTTTTACAACGCTGCTGCGTGGTAGTGTAAGTATCGCTTTCCTGGAGAGAGCCCTGGATCTGGTTACCGGCATATCCGCCGCCCAGCGCCCCTACAACAGTGGCGACATCTTTACCGCGACCACCACCAAACTGATGCCCTATCACCCCGCCAGCGACAGCCCCGAGGACTGAACCCGCGATGCGGTTTTCATCCTGCACTGGTCGGCGATGGGTCACCGTGACATTGCGGCACTCCTGACGCGGTGTTTTAACTGTTTCCTTGATTGGGGTTGCAGATACAACCTGAGCGTATTGCGGGCCACGTTCAAACACGTTCAGACTGGCCACTGCCGCTACGCCAAGCGCAGCCGCGACACCAATCCCGATACCCGCCAACATTGATTTATTCACGGGAACACCTCCTTCTTTGCAGTTATGTCAATCATGCAAGCGAAGGGGTGAAACGACCATCAGACAGAAGATGAAAAGCGCGGGAATAACAGGAAAAACGGAGGGATTCAGAGGAGTCTGATGCCTGACAGGATGCTTAACACATCTTAGCAGGCCTACAGATCGTACCGCTTCTTTAGGGCGGATAAGGCGTTTACGCCACATCCGCCAGTGCACGCCGATTAATGCAGTTTCAGACGCGGACGGATAACGCGGTTGATACTGCCCACCAGCATCATTAACCCGGTTTTAAAGTAGCCATGCAGCGCAATCTGATGCATTCGGTATAGCGAGATATACACAAAGCGCGCAATACGTCCTTCAATCATCATTGAACCACGCGTCAGGTTACCCATCAGGCTACCAACGGTGGAGAAGTTCGACAGCGATACCAACGAACCGTGATCCTTATACTGATAATTTTTCAGCGGTTTACCGTTCATCTGCGCCAGAATGTTGTTCATTGCGCAGGTCGCCATCTGATGCGCGGCCTGAGCGCGCGGCGGTACAAAGCCCCCTTCCGGACGCGGGCATGACGCGCAGTCGCCAATAGCGTAAATGTCTGGATCGCGCGTGGTCTGCAGTGTCGGTTCCACCACCAGTTGGTTGATACGGTTGGTTTCAAGACCACCAATATCTTTCAGGAAATCTGGGGCTTTTATCCCGGCAGCCCACACCATCAGATCGGCCTCAATATATTCGCCCTCTTTAGTGTGCAGACCACCTTTATCAGCACTGGTGACCATGGTTTGCGTCAGCACGCGAACACCCAGTTTCGTTAACTCATTGTGGGCAGCAGCAGAGATACGTGGCGGCAACGCAGGCAAAATGCGTTCGCCCGCCTCGATCAGCGTTACGTTCAATGCTTCGTTAGTCAGGCCCTTGTAACCGTAGCTATGCAACTGCTTCACTGCATTGTGCAATTCAGCAGAGAGTTCTACACCCGTCGCGCCGCCGCCAACAATCGCAATGTTCACTTTGCCATTCGCGCCAAGGTTGGCGGAGTATTTCAGGAACAGATTCAGCATCTCCTGGTGGAAACGACGCGCCTGATGCGGGTTATCAAGGAAAATGCAGTTCTCTTTCACACCTGGTGTGTTGAAATCGTTAGAGGTGCTGCCCAGCGCCATTACCAGGGTGTCATAAGCGATTTTACGTTCCGGTACCAGCAGTTCACCTTTTTCGTCGCGCAATTCAGCAATGGTGATTGTTTTCGCTTCACGATCGATATCGACCACAGAACCCAGCTGGAACTGGAAACCGTGATTACGTGCATGGGCCAAATAGCTCAGCGCATCGACACCTTCATCGAGCGATCCGGTCGCCACTTCGTGCAGCAGCGGTTTCCACAGGTGGCTGTGGTTACGATCTACCAGCGTAATTTTGGCTTTTTTCTTGCGTCCCAGCTTATGTCCAAGCTGAGTCGCCATTTCCAGCCCACCAGCACCGCCGCCGACAATCACAATTTTTTTCAATGGCGTAGTCAACGTGACCCCCTTAAATTTATTAACCAATTGTTAATTAATAGTTATTTATATAGCTCTTAATTAACAACAGGTTACAACAATGAAAACCTTCTTCGCTATTGAGAATAACATGAATGGTGCATTGGTCATACCAAAATTGATGTTAATCAAGTTTTGTTGCTGAAAAGATAGGCGCATTTACCAGTTGAGATCAAAAAACACAGCTTATTGTTTATTATTTAAACGAAATCGGGAGGGTGATATAGGGTGAGACGTATACGGAGGGCGTTTGGTAGATACTGTTATGGCCTGCAAGTTTTTTCTTCCCCGGTTTCCCGGATTGCAGGCATGCCAGAGAGAGCTGGCCGACTCTCTCTGTCTGGAAGGGATAATACAAGGCCTGATCAGACGCGAACGGCGTCGCATCAGGCACATTGCCAGTGTCGGATGCGGCGTGAACGCCTTATCCGATCTACAGAATCCGGGGCCACATCAGATACCGACAAGGTGACCTGATGCGACGATGCCAATTAACCGAGGGTTTTGAATGCCTTAATGCGCTGCAAATGCGGAGAGATATTTTTGAATTTATGCGTCTGCTCTTCGTCCCAGACAATCTCGTAATAATGATGCAACTCTTCAGATGTTCGCTGGCTGTTAAGCGCCTCATCGTGACGCGATAAAATAACCAGACAACGATCGCGATTCTTCTCACGGAAGTTGGTCACACACTTGGTGGCAATATCGGCATACTCTTCCGGGCGATCAATCTTCCCTTCCATGTTCTCATAAGGGAACAAATTGGGGTTGAAGATCACCTGGCGGATATCACAGAGAAAACCAATCCGCTCCGCCCAATAGCCACCCAGACCAACACCACAAATGAGCGGGCGCTCATCGACATTCAGTTGCAGCATTTTGTCCACTTCTTTAAGCAGATGCTGCATATCGTGTTTCGGATGCAGAGTGCTGTAGCTTATCAAGCGTACATCCGGGTCAATAAACTGCAATTGTAAGACTTTCTCGTGGTTACCCGGACTGTTAGAGTCAAAACCGTGTAAATAGATAATCATCGCTTCCTCACATAAGCCAGGGTCAGTGACCTGCCTTCTCTTCCTGCCAGCGTTCATGTAACTGATTCAGACGGGCGCTGATCTCTTTCCAGCGAGCCGAGTCCATCAGTTCCTGTCGCGAAAATGAACCTTTATGATACAAATGCGTAACACGCTCTGCCTTGATCGGTGACAGATTATCTAACACGCTGACGGCCCCTTTACGATTATTGCAGACAAGGATCATATCGCAACCCGCATCCAGTGATGCCTGACCACGCTCGGCATAACTGCCCATAATCGCTGCGCCTTCCATCGATAAATCGTCAGAGAAAATCACGCCGTCAAACCCCAACTCCTGACGTAAAACCGTTTTCAGCCAGTAGGGAGAACCGCTCGCCGGGCGCGGATCAACATCGCTGTAGATCACATGCGCAGGCATAATGGCATCGAGTTTATTTTCGCGAATTAACGTGCTGAAAACCGACATATCGTTGGCACGAATTTCCGCTTGCGGGCGAGGGTCGCACGGCGTCTCTTTGTGTGAATCTGCCGTTACTGCACCGTGGCCAGGAAAGTGTTTCCCGGTAGATTTCATTCCGGCTTCGTGCATACCATCAATAAAACGGCTGGCGATTGCCAGGGCTTTTTCCGGGTCGGCATGATAAGAACGTTCGCCAATCGCCGCGCTAATATGTCCCACGTCCAGCACAGGCGCAAAGCTAATATCAATATCCATGGCGATCATTTCGCTGGCCATGAGCCAACCTGACTCTTGCGCCAGTTTGCCGCCCTCTTCCATTCCCAACAGCGCAGCAAAAGATTGTGCTGCCGGTAAACGGGTAAAACCTTCACGAAAACGCTGCACGCGTCCACCTTCCTGATCCACCGCCACCACTAAGTGATTGCGCGAAGCCGCGCGGATCTGGCGCACCAGTTCACGTAACTGGGCAGGATCATGATAGTTACGCGTAAAGAGAATCAGACCTCCCACCAGCGGATGCGCAAGTATTTCGCGCTCCTCCGCGTCCAGTTCATAACCTTCAACATCCAACATTACTGGACCCACACTGCTCTCCTTATTGTTTTATTGATAGCTGCCGCCAGGTGTCATTGGCCAGCCCGATAAATTGTTGATCGCCGGTTTGCTGCCAGCGGTACTCAAACCACCCTGCTTTCAGCATCAGTAACCAGGGATACCAGCGCCTGACCTGATGCCACAAATGCGCCGGATTAATATTCGCCCGCGCAGCATAATCATTAACTAATTGCTGGTGCTGCTCACTATTTTCCACCCACACCGTCGCCAGTTCCAGAGCGATATCGCCATCACCGGCATACTCCCAATCGATGAGCTTTAGCCCCGACGAGGTATAGACTAAGTTTCCGGCATGAACATCCATATGCAACGGACTTAATCGTAACGGCTGTGGTTCTCGCGCTTTGCGTAGACGTTTTAATAGCCGCAACCATCCCACTGTTCGCCGCGCCGGATCGCTCTGTTGCCAGTACAATTCCAGCAGCGGCAACAGGGTTATTCGCCAGCCAAAACGTGGTTGTTGATGCAGATAATACAGCAAGCTTGCCAGTTCGTCGGTATCCGGCAATTGCGTTTTTACCTCGCCAGGTAAATAGTCGACCACCATCCAGCCACGCAGATGCAAATGCGGCTGTGGCGCAAGACCTGCGGGTAATTGTGATAACGCCCGATACTGGCGAAGAAAAGAGGCCTGCGGCGCATCGGGGTCATGTGGCTGACGCACTACGAAACGCTGGTCCTGATATTCAATGAGAAAACTCCCGCCGCTAAGTCCACAGTTAAACGTCGCGACGGGGTGATACTGCGGGAAATAGCGCGACAATAATTCGTCGCGCGTGATGGGATTATTGCTGCTGAACGGCACCTTTACCTGACCAGATAATTTCGCCCGTCTGCACCAGCATCAGCTGCATTTGCAGAGTAGGAGCGTTAACGTTGCCAGAGGCGCTGGAATAAAGCACATAATGAGCGCCTACATTGCGAGCAATGCCAATGGCTTTACTACGGGTGCCTAAGCTGTCCTGCGGCGACAAACCTAATTGCTGCTTGGCCATCGAAAGCTGCTGGGCGGAAACCAGGGTAAATTTACCATTATTGGCCAGCGCATTACGCAGCGTTTCGGTCGCTTCTCCGGCATTCAGCGAACCGTTAGTGCGGTTGTTAACGCTATCAACCAGCAGGACGCTACCCGCAGTCACGCCGTCAGCCCCTAGCATCTTACTGACCATCGGCTGCATTGCGCCGTTCCAGTCATAATGACGAATATGCGGCGCAGGTGGTGCTGTTTGGTCTTCGTGCTCAATTGGCCCTGGCTGCTGCGGGATCGTCGGCACTGATGGCACTGTTGGTACTGGCTGTTGCGGCTCGGCAGGTTGCTCCGGCGCAGGTTTCACCTCTTCTACCGGTGCAGGTTCTCGTGGCCCCACACACCCGGCGAGAAACATCGCCAGTGCAGTAATCAAGGCGTAGCGACTCATTTTTGTCATCAAGATTCACCCCTTACAAATATAGATAAAGTCTGACTTTGTGCGCCCCCAGAAAATTGGCGCTGCCGTACAGCGTTACCGCCGAATGTGCGGGAATGGTAACGCTGCGTGGCGTTTCCAGAGGATGCATCTCCAGTCCTCTGGCGTCATACCAGTAAAAACGATAATGAACGGTAACGGGTTCTTGCCTTTCGTTATAAAGCGTCGAGGATGCTGAAGGCTGAATGTCAGACGTAGAAAGCACCGGCTTTTCTGCGCTGATGCCCGCTGCCAGTAAAGATGATTCCATCACCAGCGATTGTTCATCATTGACCGGAATTTCCGGATGAGAACGACAGCCTACCAGCAACAACAACGCCAGAGACACCAGCCCAAAGCATCCTTTTCTCATCGTTACAGGCCTTTATGTGCCAGCATTGGCCCCAACGGACGGCCACCCAGGAGGTGCATATGAATGTGATAGACCTCTTGTCCGCCATGACGGTTGGTGTTCATGATCAAACGATAGCCATCTTCGGCAATGCCTTCTTGCTCGGCGATTTTTGCCGCTACGGTGATCATACGTCCCAGCGCCTGCTCATGCTCGACAGATACGTCGTTCACGGTAGGGATGAGGGTATTTGGAATGATCAGAATATGCGTTGGCGCTTGCGGTGAAATATCGCGAAACGCCGTTACCAGTTCATCCTGGTAGACGATATCGGAGGGGATCTCACGACGAATAATTTTGCTGAAAATAGTTTCTTCTGCCACGACATTTTCCTTTTTCAAATAGCCATGCGTTGCACCATGCTACGCCGCGCCACACTGCGAGTATAGAGTATGGTCGAGTTAAACCTGCTCTTTCAACCTTAAGCCACGATTTATTAAGCAAAAAATCATAATGCTGCCGTATATATCGCCATTATTCCCATTTCTACCTGCGAATGCGCTGAAAAGTCATTCTCTGTTTGGTTTACATATTAAATATGAATGCGTATATTTCTCATTTGCATTTACATGCAAAATTATTCGCGCGCTAAATATAACTGCTCATCGCCCTCCTCTGGGATGAGCATGACGACAATATAAACCAAGAGATTTCAAATGCTTTCGACACAATTTCACAGGGATAATCCACATCAAGCCGTAACCAAACCGTCGCTGCTTACCGCCTGCATAGCGCTGGCACTATTTCCTTCTGCCGCTTTTGCCGCCCCAACGACTGAAGAAACGGTGATTGTTGAGAGTTCAGGCACTCTGCCGATTGATGACGAAAATGATTACAGCGTTACGTCTACCTCTGCGGGTACCAAAATGCAGATGACTCAGCGTGATATCCCTCAGTCGGTCACCATTGTCAGCCAGCAGCGGATGGAAGATCAGCAGTTACAAACGCTGGGAGAAGTGATGGAAAACACTCTGGGGATCAGCAAAAGCCAGGCTGATTCCGATCGTACTCTTTATTATTCGCGTGGATTCCAGATCGATAACTATATGGTCGACGGTATCCCAACCTATTTTGAATCGCGCTGGAATCTGGGCGACGCACTTTCTGATATGGCGCTGTTTGAACGCGTAGAAGTGGTGAGAGGCGCGACGGGATTGATGACCGGCACGGGTAATCCATCCGCGGCAATTAATATGGTTCGTAAACACGCGACCAGTCGTGAATTTAAAGGGGATATCTCGGCGGAATACGGTAGCTGGAACAAAGAACGGTATGTGGCGGATTTGCAAAGTCCACTAACCGAAGACGGCAATGTCCGCGCGCGAATTGTTGGTGGCTACCAGAATAACGACTCATGGCTGGACCGCTACAACAGTGAAAAAACCTTTTTCTCCGGCATTGTCGATGCTGATTTAGGCGAGCTTACCTCACTTTCTGCAGGTTACGAATACCAACGCATTGATGTTAATAGCCCGACCTGGGGCGGTTTACCGCGCTGGAATACCGACGGCAGCAGCAACAATTATGATCGCGCACGCAGTACCGCACCTGACTGGGCGTACAACGATAAAGAGATCAACAAAGTCTTTATGTCCTTGAAGCAGCGCTTTGCTGATACCTGGCAAGCGACGCTGAATGCCACCCACTCCGAAGTCGAATTTGACAGCAAAATGATGTATGTCGATGCCTATGTAAACAAAGCGAATGGCATGCTGGTTGGGCCATACAGTAATTATGGACCTGGCTTTGATTATGTTGGCGGTACCGGCTGGAACAGCGGCAAGCGTAAAGTTGATGCGCTAGATTTGTTCGCTGACGGCAGTTACGAATTGTTTGGTCGTCAGCATAATCTGATGTTTGGTGGCAGTTACAGCAAACAAAATAATCGTTACTTCAGCTCATGGGCCAATATATTCCCGAATGAAATCGGCAGTTTCTACAACTTTAATGGCAATTTTCCGCAAACCGACTGGTCTCCGCAGAGCCTGGCGCAGGACGATACCACACATATGAAATCTCTGTATGCCGCCACCCGTGTCACACTTGCCGACCCACTACATCTTATCCTCGGAGCGCGTTATACCAACTGGCGGATTGATACACTGACCTACAGTATGGAAAAAAACCATACAACCCCATACGCCGGATTGGTTTACGACATTAATGACAACTGGTCGACCTATGCCAGTTACACATCTATTTTCCAGCCGCAAAATGATCGTGACAGTTCGGGCAAATATCTTGCGCCAATCACGGGTAACAACTATGAGCTCGGTCTGAAGTCAGACTGGATGAATAGCCGTTTGACCACCACGCTGGCCATCTTCCGTATTGAGCAGGATAATGTCGCGCAGTCCACCGGTATGCCTATCCCCGGTAGTAACGGCGAAACCGCTTATAAAGCGGTGGATGGAACGGTAAGTAAAGGTGTGGAATTTGAACTCAACGGCGCAATTACCGACAACTGGCAACTGACGTTTGGTGCAACACGCTATATTGCAGAAGACAACGAAGGGAATGCGGTAAACCCAAACCTGCCACGCACTACAGTTAAAATGTTCACCAGCTATCGGTTGCCTGTCATGCCAGAGTTGACGGTCGGTGGCGGTGTTAACTGGCAAAATCGCGTATATACCGATACGGTGACACCATATGGCACCTTCCGCGCCGAGCAAGGTAGCTACGCGCTGGTGGATCTATTCACCCGCTACCAGGTGACGAAAAACTTCTCGTTGCAGGGGAACGTCAATAACCTGTTTGACAAAACCTACGATACCAACGTGGAAGGTTCTATCGTCTACGGCGCACCACGTAATTTCAGTATTACCGGCACGTATCAATTCTGAATAACACCTGTAAAAAAGGCAGCCATCTGGCTGCCTTAGTCTCCCCAACGTCTGACGGATTAGTGGTTACGGATGTACTCATCCATCTCGGTTTTCAGGTTATCGGATTTAGTACCGAAAATCGCCTGAACACCAGAACCAGCAACCACTACGCCCGCTGCGCCCAGTTTCTTCAGGCCAGCCTGATCCACTTTGGACACATCAGCGACGCTGACGCGTAAACGGGTAATACATGCGTCGAGGTTAGTGATGTTTTCTTTACCACCAAATGCAGCAACCAGAGCCGGTGCCATTTCGCTGGTACCGGTAGCTTTCGCATCTTCAGTTGCGTCTTCACGACCCGGGGTTTTCAGATCCAGAGCTTTAATCAGCACGCGGAAGATGGTGTAGTAAACAATCGCATAACCAATACCGACGATCGGGAACAGCCACAGTTTGCTGCTGTTACCAGACAGAACGATGAAGTCAATCAGGCCGTGCGAGAACGATGTACCGTCGCGCATCCCGAGAAGAATACAGATTGGGAATGCCAGACCCGCCAGAATCGCGTGGATGATGTACAGGATCGGCGCAACGAACATGAAGGAGAACTCGATCGGCTCGGTAATACCGGTCAGGAACGAGGTCAGCGCTGCGGAGATCATGATACCGCCCACTTTAGCGCGGTTTTCTGGTTTAGCAGAGTGCCAGATAGCAATTGCGGCAGCCGGCAGACCATACATTTTGAACAGGAAACCACCAGACAGTTTACCTGCAGTTGGGTCACCCGCCATATAACGCGGAATGTCACCGTGGAACACCTGACCTGCTGCGTTGGTGTATTCACCAATCTGCATCTGGAAAGGCACGTTCCAGATGTGGTGCAGACCAAACGGTACCAGGCAGCGTTCGATGAAGCCGTAAATGCCAAACGCAACTACCGGGTTCTGGTAAGCAGCCCACTGAGAGAAAGTCTGGATTGCAGAACCAATCGGCGGCCAAATGAAGGACAACACAACGCCAGTAAAGATGGCAGCCAGGCCAGAGATGATCGGCACAAAGCGTTTACCGGCAAAGAAGCCAAGATACTCAGGCAGCTTAATACGGTAGAAACGGTTAAACATGTACGCTGCGATCGCACCGGAGATGATCCCCCCGAGTACGCCAGTATCCGCCAGATGTTTAGCGGCGATTTCTTCTGCAGGTAAATGCAGTACCAGCGGAGCAACCACGGCCATGGTTTTAACCATGATGCCATAGGCAACTACTGCGGCCAGCGCGGATACACCATCGTTATTGGTAAAGCCGAGGGCGACACCAATTGCAAAAATCAGTGGCATGTTAGCAAAGACGGAACCGCCTGCTTCTGCCATAACATGCGATACAACGGCGGGCAGCCAGCTGAAATTCGCGGAACCGACGCCCAGCAGAATACCTGCGATAGGCAGTACGGATACCGGCAGCATCAGCGATTTACCGACCTTTTGCAGGTTAGCAAATGCATTCTTAAACATAATTGAGAGTGCTCCTGAGTATGGGTGCTTTTTTACGTTCTCACGCGTGGCAAGGGGGGAGAGCCTCACCGTATACAGGGCATCTAAGCGCCCTTTATTTATTACACAGAGTAAAATAATTCAGTGTTGATTTGTTTGACGGCTATCACGTTTCAACTTCAGATCATTGGAGAAGTTGCACATTTTGACAAAACATATGTCACAATATTTCAAGCGTGGTTGTTCACCGCCCAATTTTCGGCGGTGAACTTTACTCGTTTTAGCCATTAATTACGAGCTTTAAAAAAACTCATTCAACGGATGGATTGAAGGCGGGAAGCGTCGATATGAAATAGACGGGCAAAGTTATCGGTGGTTACCTGCGCCAGTTCTTCAACGGCAACACCTTTCAACACAGCCATGTATTCTGCAACGTCACGAACCATCGCAGGTTGATTCTCTTTTCCTCGATGCGGTACAGGTGCAAGATAAGGCGAGTCCGTTTCCACCAGTAGCCGATCCAGAGGGACGTAACGTGCGGCATCACGCAGTTGTTCCGCATTACGGAAGGTCACAATACCTGAAAAGGAGATGTAAAATCCGAGATCCAGTAATTTACCCGCCGTTTCTCTGTCCTCTGTAAAACAGTGTAGTACGCCACCGCAATCCGTCACCTTTTCTTCGCGCAGAATTGCCAGCGTATCGGCGCGGGCATCACGCGTATGGACGATTACCGGTTTGTTCAGTTCACGACCAATCTGAATATGATGGATGAAGGACTCTTGCTGACGTACTTTAGTTTCTGGCGTGTAATAATAATCCAGCCCGGTTTCACCCAGCGCAACAACGCCCTCTTCTGCCGCCAGACGGCGTAAATCGTCCACATCGTAGGGATCATTCTGGTTTAGCGGATGTACGCCGCAAGAAAATACAACGTTGTCGCGTTCGCCCACCAGATCCCGCATATGCAGATAACCCGGTAATGTTGTGGCTACTGCCAGACAAAATTTCACATCGCGTGCGGCGGCTTTCGCCAGAACGTCATCCACGTCCTTATGCAAAGATTCATAATCCAGACCATCAAGATGGCAGTGTGAGTCGACTAAAAACATGATGTTTCTCTTAAAGATGAGGAACCGGTAACACAATGCCCGGTTGCAAGTAATGCTCAATACGCAGTAAAAGATCGGTGATGAGAAGTTCGCGGTTGACGCCCGTAACAGATATTAACTGTTCACGACAGTGGCAAACATCCCCCAGTATAGCCTGTAGACGCGAGGGAGAAAGCTGGTTTGTCAGCGCAGCTAAAACGCCCGGCACATCAACATTGGTGACTTGCGAAGCGCCATACTTACGCTTGAGTGCGTCCATCAACAGGGTCGCCAGCCAGTGCAGACGCGCCGGGGCTTGTTCGTGATTAAGAGGCGGCAACAGGGAATACCAGTCACCAGATTGCACACTGTGAGCCAATGCCTGGCAAAGTGTTTCGCGGGCCTGCCAGGTCTCTCCCTGAAATAACGCCAACGCCGCGCCAGGCGAACCGGCGCTTAAGCGCAATGCGGCAAGTAATGCATCCTGTGATGTTGTCACCTCACGAGAAAGCCAGGTCACGGCGTACTGTTCTGGCGGTGGTGCGAGATAATGTAACCGACAACGACTACGTAATGTTGCTAATAAGCGTTCAGGCTCACGGGTAGCAAGGAAAAACCAGGTTTCTGCTGGTGGCTCTTCCAGTGTTTTTAGCAAGGCGTTAGCAGCGGCGTCGGTGAGTAAGGCAGCATCGGTTACCCAGACAACTTTCGCACCGCCTAAACGTGCATGCTCATTCAGTTTTTCGGTGACTTCACGCACCGCATCAATGCCCAGTGCATTCTTCCCTTTTTCGGGAGCCAGGGTGTAATAATCAGGATGCGTGCCAGCCTGCATCAACTGACATCCACGACAGTGACCGCAACTTTTGTGACCCTGCGGTTGTTGACAGAGTAAATAACGGCTCAGGGCGTAGATTAAAGCATCATCGCCCATGCCAGGTAACGCCTGAATAAGTAGCGCATGGTGACCTCTTCCGGCCTGATAGCTGGCTACCAGTTTTTCGAAATCAGGTCGTAACCATGGATACCATCTCATGCGTCCTGCTCCTTAACCCAATTGGTCACGGTAGTACGGATTGCATCCATGACGACCTCCAGCGGCTGGGTGGCATCAATGGTATGAATACTTTTATCTTGTGCTGCCAGCTCCAGATAGCGGGCACGGGTGCGATTAAAAAAATCGAAAGACTCTTGCTCAATGCGATCCAGCTCGCCGCGCGCGCGGGCGCGTTTCAAACCAACTTCTGGGGTCACATCGAGATAAAGCGTTAAGTCAGGGCGAAAATCCCCCAGAACAGCATCACGCAGCGTTGCCAGCATATGTTGGTCAATACCACGTCCGCCGCCCTGATACGCCTGAGTGGAGAGATCGTGCCGATCGCCAATCACCCAGGTGCCATTAGCCAGCGCCGGTTTGATGACGGTTTCCACCAACTGAACGCGCGCGGCATAAAACATCAGTACTTCGGCTTTATCGGTAATGACTTCATCGCCTACCGATTTGATATCCAGCACCAGGCTCCTTAATTTTTCCGCCAACTGCGTACCGCCAGGTTCTCGTGTGAAAACCATGTCGCTGATCCCCAGTTGCTCGAGCGTCTCAACCACCACGTTACGTGCGGTAGTTTTGCCTGCGCCTTCCAGCCCTTCAATGACGATATACTTACTGCGCATTTTTTTCCTTAAGCACTTTCAGATAATCCTGCACAGACTTGTTATGACTGGCAAGATTGGTATTAAACGTGTGACCGCCTTTACCATCGGCCACAAAATAGAGATACGGTGTTTTTGCCGGATGCGCAGCAGCCTTCAGCGAATCCGCCCCCGGCGTAGCTATCGCACCTGGCGGCAAACCAGTAATTGTATAGGTATTATACGCTGTCGGCGTTTCCAGATCTGCGCGCGAAAGTTTGCCATTATAACGCTCACCCATACCGTAAATCACTGTCGGGTCGGTCTGCAGGCGCATGCCGATACGTAAACGGTTGATAAATACCGAGGCAACCTGATCACGTTCGCTGGCAACGGCGGTTTCTTTTTCGATTATCGACGCCATTGTTACCAACTGGTTTTTATCTTTATAGGGCAGGCCATCCGCACGCCCTTCCCAGGCGCTATCGACCGCTTTCACCATTTTCTTGTGCGCTCGCTTGAGTAACGCGACATCAGTAGTATTAGCGGTATACATCCAGGTATCTGGCCAAAACCAGCCTTCAATCCACTCCGGATTTTCAAATTTCAGGGCCTGCGCCACGGTAGCGTATTTATCGTCGCTTAACGTGTGCTTGATATAGGGTGCCTCACGCAATTGTTTGAGGTAATCGCTCAGACGCATCCCTTCTACCAGTCGCAACGGAAACTGTGCTTCTTTACCGCTTTCCAGCAATTTCAGCATATCGCGCACGGTCATCTGCGGTGTAAAGCGATAAGTCCCGGCTTTGAAATGGGAAAGGTCCGGCTCGATACGCAGCAACCACTGAAATACGCGGGGGCGATTGATGATCTTATCGGCATAAAGCTGTTCACCGAGCGCGAGACGTCCGGTCCCCGGTTTCAGGGTAAATATCGTCTCTTCTTTAATAAGTAATTTGCTGTCGGCAAGATGGCGAACCTTCCAGACGCCCACACCAGCAGCGATACCCAGTACCACCAGCAATAATAAGATAATCAATAACACTTTTTTCATGACTAATTCGGGCGCTCACAAAGTGGGGCTAAATATTCATATAACGTTGCGGACGAAAAGGAGACTTCGCCACAGGCACGTACGGGCATCACTGGCATTAACGCATTACAAATTACCATCTCATCTGCCTGCAACGCCTCCTCCAGAGAGGCTTGCACTTCGACAAGCTGATAAGAGGATTGTGCCAGTAAACGCATACAGAATTGTCGCATAATGCCGTTAACACCTGCCTGATCCAGTCGCGGCGTACAAACTATGTTGCCCTTCCGCCAGAACAAATTAGCCGCACAGCATTCCGTAACCCACCCTTCGCTGTCAAGAACCAGCGCTTCATCGGCGTTTGTCTGCTCAAGATGAGAGCGAATCAGCACTTGCTCAAGGCGATTAAGATGTTTAATACCTGCAAGATAAGGATTGCGTCCCAGGCGTACCGGGCTTAGCGCCAGCAACATCCCGTCTTTGCGTAAGCGCTCGTAATGCATTGGGTAAGCTGTAACTGAGAGCATGCGCGTGGCCGGTCCGCTATTTAACGTGCTGTACCCTCTCCCTCCACTGCCACGACTGATCACCACTTTCAGCACTCCATTCTCCTGGTCTACCGCCAGAGTAGCCATCTCGTGCTCAAGCTGTGTCCAGAAATCACAAACAATCATTAACCGGCGACAAGCTTCCTGTAGTCGCTGGATATGCGCCGATAACAAACTGACTTTACCGTCGATTATTCTGGCTGTCGTGAAACAGCCATCGCCAAATTGTATAGCTCGATCGCTTGCTGCCAGTGAATCCTGTTTATGACCGTTAATTAAGAACATACCGGCTCCTTATAATAGGATTGTAAGTGTGGCAGCATGTTCACTGCGGAACAAGTCTGAATGAAATCTAAGAAAAAAGGCCCGCAAGCGGACCTTTTATGTAGGTGGAAAATGGCGACTTAGATCTTTTTGAAGATCAAAGAACCATTGGTGCCACCGAAGCCGAAGGAGTTACACAGGGTGTATTCCATTCCGCTTACCTGACGCGCTTCATGCGGCACAAAATCCAGATCGCAACCTTCATCCGGGTTATCCAGGTTGATGGTCGGCGGAACAGCCTGATCGCGCAGCGCCAGGATGGAGTAGATAGACTCTACTGCACCTGCTGCACCTAACAGATGACCGGTCATGGATTTCGTGGAGCTTACCAGCACACGGCTTGCAGCTTCACCGAAAATGGTTTTCACGGCCTGCGCTTCGGCTTTATCGCCTGCTGGCGTAGAAGTACCGTGCGCGTTAACGTAGCCAATCTGGCCAGGCTCAATTCCTGCGTCACGCAGAGCATTTGCCATCGCCAGAGCTGCACCTGCGCCGTTTTCCGGCGGCGACGTCATATGGTAGGCATCGCTGCTCATACCAAAGCCGACGAGTTCAGCGTAAATTTTCGCACCGCGTTTTTTCGCGTGTTCGTACTCTTCAAGTACCAGCATACCGGCACCATCGCCCAGTACGAAACCATCACGCTCTTTATCCCACGGGCGGCTAGCCGCTTGTGGGTTATCATTGCGGGTAGATAATGCACGTGCCGCGCCAAAACCACCAACGCCCAGCGGCGTGCTGGCTTTCTCTGCGCCACCTGCAACCATCACGTCAGCATCGCCATACGCGATAATACGCGCAGCATGGCCAATGTTGTGCACGCCGGAAGTACAGGCGGTCGCGATAGAGATGCTTGGGCCACGCAGGCCATACATGATAGTCAGATGACCTGCCACCATGTTCACAATCGTTGACGGAACGAAGAATGGGCTGATCTTACGTGGGCCACCGTTCATCAGAGATGTGTGGTTTTCTTCGATCAGTCCGAGGCCGCCAATCCCGGAGCCAATTGCGGCACCAATGCGGGTTGCGTTCTCTTCCGTTATTTCAAGGCCAGAATCCTGCATGGCCTGAACGCCAGCGACAATTCCATATTGAATGAAGGCATCCATCTTGCGCTGTTCTTTGCGCGAGATAATGTCCTCACAGTTAAAATCCTTTACTAAGCCAGCAAATTTCGTTGCATAGGCGCTAGTATCGAAATGGTCGATTAGGCTGATGCCACTCTGACCGGCAAGCAGAGCTTTCCAGGTAGACTCTACGGTATTGCCGACAGGAGACAACATGCCCAGTCCGGTCACAACTACACGACGCTTAGACACGTTTGTCCTCCAGGGAGGGAAAAAAATGATTCTAGTGGGACAAAAAAGAAAAAACTCAGGCGGTCGAACGACCGCCTGGAGATGTTCACTTACGCCTGGTGGCCGTTGATGTAATCAATGGCAGCCTGAACGGTGGTGATTTTCTCAGCTTCTTCGTCCGGAATCTCAGTATCAAACTCTTCTTCCAGAGCCATTACCAGCTCAACGGTGTCAAGAGAATCCGCGCCCAGGTCTTCAACGAAAGAAGCATTGTTGGTAACTTCTTCCTGCTTAACGCCCAGCTGTTCGCCGATAATTTTCTTAACGCGTTCTTCGATAGTGCTCATACTCTTAAATTTCCTATCAAAACTCGCTTTCGCGATGGTTTTCGTAGTGTATAAAATGTTGAAAAATTTGCAACTAAATCCCGGCAGGTCTTACCACGATTTTACGTTATTTTGAGGCCATACCCCCCAACAACGCAAATCATTTTGCACTTATTATTACTCATAACCACGCAGACTGCGCGGAACATGAGCATTTTGTGCAAATCGCGATCAGACCATGTACATCCCGCCGTTCACATGCAAAGTTTCACCCGTGATGTAAGCTGCTTCGTCGGATGCCAGGAATGCAACCGCGTTGGCGATTTCCTGTGCGCCGCCGAGGCGACCCGCAGGAACCTGCGCCAGGATACCCGCACGCTGGTCATCGCTCAGCGCACGTGTCATGTCCGTTTCAATAAAGCCCGGAGCAACAACGTTTACAGTAATACCGCGTGACGCAACTTCGCGCGCCAGTGATTTACTGAAGCCGATCAAGCCCGCTTTAGCCGCAGCGTAGTTGGCCTGACCGCCATTTCCCATGGTACCAACCACAGAACCGATAGTGATAATACGACCATGACGCTTTTTCATCATAGCGCGCATTACCGCTTTTGACAGACGGAAAACAGATGAAAGATTGGTTTCGATAATATCGTTCCACTCTTCATCTTTCATTCGCATTAACAGGTTATCACGAGTGATACCGGCATTATTGACCAGGATATCGACTTCACCAAATTCTGCGCGAATTTTTTCCAGAACAGATTCAATAGATGCCGGGTCGGTCACATTCAACATCAGACCTTTACCGTTGGCGCCTAAATAATCACTGATCGCCTGAGCGCCGCTTTCACTGGTCGCAGTACCGATAACTTTCGCGCCACGAGCCGCGAGCGTTTCAGCGATTGCACGGCCAATCCCGCGGCTTGCACCGGTTACCAGTGCGATTTTTCCTTCAAAATTCATGTTATTCCTCTTTTAAAGCTCGAGCGCCGCTGCCATCGCTGAAGGTTCATTCAGCGCCGAGGCGGTCAGGGTGTCGACAATACGTTTCGTCAGGCCAGTAAGCACTTTGCCCGGCCCTACTTCATAAAGATGCTCAACGCCTTGCGCTGCCATGTATTCAACGGATTTCGTCCATTGAACTGGATTATACAGCTGACGTACCAGCGCATCACGAATGGCATCGCCATTGGTTTCGCATTTAACATCAACGTTATTCACAACCGGAACGGTCGGAGCATTGAAGGTGATTTTCGCTAATTCAACCGCCAGTTTGTCGGCAGCAGGTTTCATCAGTGCACAGTGAGAAGGTACGCTCACCGGCAACGGCAGCGCACGTTTTGCGCCCGCAGCTTTACAGGCAGCACCAGCACGCTCAACCGCTTCTTTGTGGCCCGCAATAACCACCTGGCCCGGAGAGTTGAAGTTTACCGGAGAAACTACCTGACCTTCTGCTGCTTCTTCACAAGCTTTTGCAATAGACGCATCATCCAGACCGATGATTGCCGCCATTGCGCCAGTCCCTTCCGGTACAGCTTCCTGCATAAACTTACCGCGCATCTCAACCAGACGCACTGCATCAGCAAAATCAATCACACCAGCGCAAACCAGCGCAGAGTATTCACCCAGGCTATGACCGGCCATCATTGCCGGTGCTTTACCGCCCTGCTGCTGCCATACGCGGTACAGCGCAACAGAGGCAGTTAACAGTGCTGGCTGGGTTTGCCAGGTTTTATTCAGCTCTTCGGCTGGCCCCTGCTGGGTCAGCGCCCACAGGTCATAGCCCAGCGCCGCAGAAGCTTCAGCAAAAGTTTCTTCGACAATTGGATAGCTCGCTGCCATATCAGCCAGCATTCCAACGGATTGAGAACCCTGACCAGGGAACACAAATGCAAATTGCGTCATGTTTAAATCCTTATCCTAGAAACGAACCAGCGCGGAGCCCCAGGTGAATCCACCGCCAAAGGCTTCAAGCAGAACCAACTGCCCCGGCTTGATGCGCCCGTCGCGTACGGCTTCATCCAGCGCGCACGGTACAGAAGCGGCAGAGGTATTACCGTGGCGGTCCAGCGTCACGACGACATTGTCCATTGACATGCCGAGTTTTTTCGCCGTTGCGCTGATAATACGCAGGTTCGCCTGATGCGGAACCAGCCAGTCCAGTTGGGAACGGTCAAGATTATTTGCTTCCAGCGTCTCATCAACGATGTGCGCCAGCTCCGTAACCGCGACTTTGAAGACTTCGTTGCCCGCCATGGTCAGATGAATTGAATTTTCTGGATTCACACGGTCGGCGTTTGGCAGCGTCAGCAATTCACCATAACTACCGTCGGCATGCAGATGAGTAGAGATGATTCCCGGCTCTTCAGAGGCAGCCAGCACCGCAGCGCCCGCGCCATCGCCAAAAATAATAATAGTCCCACGATCTGTTGGATCGCAGGTGCGCGCCAGTACATCGGAACCGACGACCAGAGCATACTTCACCGCGCCAGATTTCACGTATTGATCGGCTACGCTTAATGCGTAGGTGAAACCTGCGCAAGCTGCGGCAACGTCAAACGCAGGGCAGCCTTTGATGCCCAGCATGCTTTGGATCTGACATGCTGCGCTCGGGAAGGCGTGGGTGGCAGAAGTCGTTGCCACAACAATCAGGCCAATCTGGTCTTTATCGATGCCTGCCATTTCAATTGCACGCGTTGCCGCTTCGAAGCCCATGGTTGAAACGGTTTCGTTTGGCGCAGCAATATGGCGTTCACGGATGCCGGTACGAGTAACAATCCACTCGTCAGAAGTATCCACCATTTTTTCCAGATCGGCGTTGGTCCGCACTTGTTCGGGCAGATAGCTGCCAGTACCAATAATCTTCGTATACATGTACGCTCAGTCACTTTTCGGTTATATACCGTCACTTGCAAACTGCGAGTTCGCTGGCAGCGTCCTGCTAGCGCAGAGTTCCGCTTTTGCCATCGTCCAGCAGCTCAAAACCAGCTGGGTATACAGATTCCAGGCGAGCGGCAATTCGCTGAGGAACTTGTCGCTGCACCGCCTGCACTGCCTGTTCAATCGCGACCGCAAAAGCTCGCTGATTGGCCGCACCATGACTTTTTATCACCGTGCCGCGCAATCCTAACAGACAGGCGCCGTTATACTGGTCGGGGTTGAGGTGACTGAATCGCCTCGTCAGGCTCTTTTGTAGCCAACGCTTTAATAACAGTAGCCACCACGACCGTTTTTTCCCTTCACCCTGAGATTTCAGCAGAGAAAGGAACATCCTGACAACACCTTCCATCGTCTTTAATGTGACATTTCCTGTAAAGCCGTCACAAACCAGCACATCTGTCTTGCCAGTTAACAACTCATTGGCTTCAAGATAGCCGATATAATTGATAGAAGGGATTGTTTTAAGCACCGCTGAGGCATCCCGAATACTGTCGAGACCCTTCACTTCTTCTTCACCAATATTGAGCAACGCCACGCGAGGGTTGGGAATTTCCACCACCTCTTCAGCCAAAACAGAGCCCATAATGGCGAATTGCACCAACATTGTGCTATCACAATCGACGTTAGCCCCTAAATCAAGGACCACCGTTTTGCCCTTTTGCTGATGCGGCAGCACCGTCACCAACGCCGGACGCTCAATCCCCTCCAGGGGTTTGAGTAATAATTTTGCCAGTCCCATCAGTGCCCCGGTATTACCGGCACTGACACAGGCTTGCGCTCTACCTTCTTTAACCAGCTCCAGCGCCACGCGCATTGAGCTACCACGACTGGCGCGAATAGCTTGCGAAGGCCGGGCATCACTGGCGATAACTGACTGCGCAGGGATAATCTGCAGACGCGAACGTTGTTCAAAGTCAGCTTTAGCAAGTAATGGCGTGATGGCGTCGGGATTGCCGACTAAAAGAAGAGTGAGTTGCGAATTAGAATTCAGTGCCTGCAAAGCTGCAGGCACTGTCACGGAAGGGCCGAAATCCCCTCCCATGACATCTAACGCCAGGGTTAGACGTGTCAAGGTATCGTCGCCGCCCGGTTTGGTCTTTCCCCAGTTTCCTGGGGAAAATCCTCACTAAGCTTCATCACGCAGACGCGTGATTACTTAGCGATGACCTTGCGGCCGCGGTAGTAACCGTCGGCAGTGATGTGGTGACGCAGGTGTTTTTCACCAGAAGTTTTGTCTACAGACAGGCTGGTGACTGCGGTCAGCGCGTCATGGGAACGACGCATGCCACGTTTGGAACGGGTTGGTTTATTCTGTTGTACGGCCATGGACCTTACTCCTCAATTACGGTTTATCCCCGATCCAACGGGGAGCACCAATTACTTACGCTTTAAGCTGGCTAATACGGCAAATGGGTTTGGCTTTTGCGCTTCTTCAGGCAGTTCACCAAAGACCATGTCCGCTTCGGACACTTCACAGTGTTCAGAATCATGCACCGGAACTACCGGCAAGGCGAGGATGATTTCATCTTCAACCATTGCAAGCAGATCGATTTCACCGAATTCGTTAACCTCAATCGGCTCATACGCTTCCGGCAGTGCTTCAGCCTGTTCGTCTGAACGCACAGGACTAAAACAATACGTTGTGTAGACTTGATGAGTAAACGGCTTCCCGCAACGCTGACACTCGAGCGTTACCGTCACCTTCGCATCGCCGTTTAACACCGCGAGACGTTGGTTATCGATAGCGAACGACATGGAGCATTCCACATCACTGTCCACACTGACCACAGATTCGGCGACGCGCTCAACCTGATCAGCAGTATAAATACCCTGGTAATCAAGGCGTTTTTGAGCCGTACGAACCGGATCGAGAGTCAGGGGTAATTTTACCTTTTGCATAGGGCGCGCATATTAACTTTGTAACGTCATAGAGTCAAAGAAAAAGGCAGCCTGTGGTTGCCTTTTGCCAATAATTCGCACACATTGCGGGTTACTGCTTTATTTTCGTTCAGTGCTGGCAACGAACATCAACCTGCAAAACGAAGCGCATAGTTTAAAATGGCTATCATCAATACGCTATATCTGATGGAAAAAAATATGCCTAAACTTATTTTAGCCTCCACCTCGCCCTGGCGTCGCGCCCTGCTGGAAAAACTGCAAATCTCTTTCGAATGTGCAGCGCCGGAGGTCGACGAAACCCCACGCAGCGACGAATCACCACGCCAACTGGTGCTCCGACTGGCACAAGAAAAAGCGCAATCTTTAGCATCACGTTATCCGGACCATTTAATTATTGGTTCAGACCAGGTGTGTGTTCTTGATGGCGAAATCACCGGCAAACCGTTAACGGAAGAAAATGCCCGTCTGCAATTACGTAAAGCCAGCGGCAATATTGTCACCTTCTATACTGGGCTGGCGTTGTTTAATTCGGCGAATGGGCATCTGCAAACAGAAGTGGAGCCTTTTGACGTCCATTTCCGTCACCTGAGCGAGGCGGAGATTGATAATTACGTGCGTAAGGAGCATCCCCTGCACTGCGCTGGCAGCTTTAAGAGTGAAGGATTTGGTATTACGTTGTTTGAGCGTTTAGAGGGGCGTGACCCTAACACGCTGGTTGGTTTACCGCTAATCGCGCTCTGTCAGATGTTACGTCGGGAGGGAAAAAACCCACTGATGGGGTAGTTTTTACGCCGGATGCGGTTACGCCGCATCAGGCAGCCAGCACCGATTGCCGGATGCGACGTAACCGCATCCGGCCTAACGGCCATTACCAGGCTAATAGGTTGGTATTAGCGCGCGTTGCGTAGCTTTTGTAAACAACGCTTCAAACCATCATCCATCGGCGCTTCGATACGCATCACTTCCCCCGTTCCCGGATGGGTAAACTTCAGCGCTGCGGCGTGCAGGAATAAGCGATTTAACCCCGTTCCCGCTTCAGTAAGTTGTTTATCAAACTCACGGTCGCCGTAACGATCATCAAATGCAATCGGATGACCGGCATACTGAGTATGTACACGGATCTGATGAGTTCGTCCGGTAACCGGGCTACAACGTACCAGAGTGGCAAACGCATAGCGTTCCTCCACTTTAAAACGCGTTTCGGATGGTTTACCTTCCTGACTCACACGCACAATACGCTCGCCGCTTTGCAAAATATTCTTCAGCAACGGCGCTTGTACACTCTTCACATGTGACTGCCACTGACCGCGCACCAGCGCCAGGTAATCTTTCTGCATGCCTTTTTCACGTAACTGCTCATGCAGCGAACGTAACGCCGAGCGTTTTTTCGCTACCAGCAGCACGCCTGAGGTGTCCCGGTCGAGCCGATGTACCAGTTCGAGGAACCGCGCTTCCGGACGCAACGCCCGCAAACCTTCAATAACGCCAAAACTTAAGCCACTGCCGCCATGTACTGCCGTGCCGGACGGTTTATTCAGCACCAGAATATGATCATCTTCATACAAGATGACATCAGCCAGCGCCGCGACTTTTTGCAGATGCGGCGAAACAGCATCTTCTTCCCGCTCAGCAACGCGAACTGGCGGAATACGCACCTCATCGCCAGCTTCGAGTTTATATTCAGGCTTAATACGTTTTTTGTTCACCCGTACTTCACCTTTGCGCAAAATACGGTAGATCATACTTTTTGGTACGCCTTTCAGTTGGGTACGCAAAAAGTTATCAATACGTTGCCCTGCTTCATCAGCAGTAATAGCAACGATTTTTACGGATGGAGTCTCTGTTTTCATGGTGGGCGATTCTAAATAGCCTGCAGGATTCGCGCCACTCATTTTTCTATGCTTATATTTAGTTTTGCACCTTATTACTTCGCAGGGTGATCACCTAATTGGTGCTTATTAAACCAATCGCCAGCAAGAAGTGAAAAAACTGTGAGTAAGTGGGTGATAAATGGTAAAAGTCATCTTGCTATAACAAGGCTTGCAATGGAATAATGAGAACGTTTCCGTGTCCAACCTTGTTAAAACAAGAAATTTTACGGAATAACCCATTTTGCCCGACCGATCATCAACGCAGCAATGGCGTAAGACGTATTGATCTTTCAGGCAGTTAGCGGGCTGCGGGTTGCAGTCCTTACCGGTAGATGGAAATATTTCTGGAGAGTAATACCCAGTCTGTTTCTCTGATAATTGCGCTGTTTTTCCGCATGAAAAACGGGCAACCGACACTCTGCGCCTCTTTGAGCTGACGATAACCGTGAGGTTGGCGACGCGACTAGACACGAGGCCATCGGTTCACACCCGGCAAGGCGTTACTTTGCCCGCAGCTTAGTCGTCAATGTAAGAATAATGAGTAAGTTACGATGAAAAGAATGTTAATTAACGCAACTCAGCAGGAAGAGTTGCGCGTTGCCCTTGTAGATGGGCAGCGTCTGTATGACCTGGATATCGAAAGCCCGGGGCATGAGCAGAAAAAGGCTAACATCTACAAAGGTAAAATCACCCGCATTGAACCGAGTCTGGAAGCAGCTTTTGTTGATTACGGCGCCGAACGTCACGGTTTCCTCCCTCTAAAAGAAATTGCCCGCGAATATTTCCCTGCTAACTACAGTGCTCATGGTCGCCCCAACATTAAAGATGTGTTGCGTGAAGGCCAGGAAGTTATTGTTCAGATTGATAAAGAAGAACGCGGCAACAAAGGGGCTGCGCTGACTACCTTTATCAGCCTTGCGGGTAGCTATCTGGTTCTGATGCCAAACAACCCGCGCGCAGGCGGTATTTCTCGCCGTATCGAAGGCGACGACCGTACCGAATTAAAAGAAGCACTGGCAAGCCTGGAACTGCCGGAAGGCATGGGGCTTATCGTGCGTACCGCTGGCGTCGGCAAATCTGCCGAGGCGCTGCAATGGGATTTAAGCTTCCGTCTGAAGCACTGGGAAGCCATCAAAAAAGCGGCAGAAAGCCGCCCTGCTCCGTTCCTGATTCACCAGGAGAGCAACGTCATCGTTCGCGCATTCCGCGATTACTTACGCCAGGACATCGGTGAAATTCTTATCGATAATCCGAAAGTGCTCGAACTGGCGCGTCAGCATATTGCTGCGTTAGGTCGCCCGGATTTCAGCAGCAAAATCAAACTGTACACCGGTGAAATTCCGCTGTTCAGCCACTACCAGATTGAATCGCAGATTGAGTCCGCCTTCCAGCGTGAAGTCCGCCTGCCGTCCGGTGGTTCCATTGTTATCGACAGCACCGAAGCGTTAACCGCCATCGACATCAACTCCGCACGTGCAACCCGCGGCGGCGATATCGAAGAAACTGCGTTTAACACCAACCTGGAAGCGGCTGATGAAATTGCCCGTCAGCTGCGTCTGCGTGACCTCGGTGGCCTGATTGTTATCGACTTCATCGACATGACGCCAGTACGCCACCAGCGTGCGGTAGAAAACCGTCTGCGCGAAGCGGTGCGCCAGGACCGTGCGCGTATTCAAATCAGCCATATTTCTCGTTTCGGCCTTCTGGAGATGTCCCGTCAGCGCCTGAGTCCGTCGCTGGGTGAATCCAGTCATCACGTTTGTCCGCGTTGTTCCGGCACCGGCACCGTGCGTGACAACGAATCCCTGTCGCTCTCTATTCTGCGTTTGATTGAAGAAGAAGCCCTGAAAGAGAACACCCAGGAAGTCCACGCCATTGTTCCTGTTCCTATCGCTTCTTACTTGCTGAACGAAAAACGTTCTGCGGTAAATGCCATTGAAACCCGTCAGGACGGCGTGCGCTGTGTGATTGTGCCAAACGATCAGATGGAAACTCCGCACTACCACGTGCTGCGCGTGCGTAAAGGGGAAGAAACGCCGACCTTAAGCTACATGCTGCCGAAACTTCATGAAGAAGCGATGGCTTTGCCATCTGAAGAAGAGTTCGCTGAACGTAAGCGTCCGGAGCAACCTGCGTTGGCAACCTTTGCCATGCCGGATGTGCCACCTGCGCCAACCCCAGCTGAACCTGCCGCGCCTGTAGCAGCGCCAGCGCCTAAAGCTGCACCAGCAACACCTGCGGCTCCTGCACAACCGGGGCTGCTGAGCCGCTTCTTCAGCGCACTGAAAGCACTGTTCAGCGGCGGTGAAGAAACCAAACCGGCCGAGCAACCTGCACCAAAAGCGGAAGCGAAACCGGAACGCCAACAGGATCGCCGTAAGCCTCGTCAGAACAACCGCCGTGACCGTAATGAGCGTCGCGACACGCGTAGCGAACGTACGGAAGGTAGCGATAATCGCGAAGAAAACCGTCGTAACCGTCGCCAGGCACAGCAGCAAACGGCTGAGACTCGCGAGAGCCGTCAGCAGGCTGATGTCACGGAAAAAGCGCGCACTACTGACGAACAGCAAGCGCCGCGTCGTGAGCGTAGCCGTCGCCGTAACGATGAAAAACGTCAGGCGCAACAAGAAGTGAAGGCGCTGAATGTTGATGCGCAATCTGTTCAGGAAACCGAACAGGAAGAACGTACACGTCCGGTTCAGCCGCGTCGTAAACAACGTCAACTGAATCAGAAAGTGCGCTATGAACAAAGCGTTACGGAAGAAGTGGTAACCGCACCGGTGGTTGAAGAACCTGTCTCTGCCGTGCCTGTTACTCAGGAAGCGCAAGCCCCGAGTACTGAACTGGTAAAAGTCGCGCTGCCAGTAGTTGCACAAACTGCGCCGGAACAGCCAGAAGAGAATAATGCCGATAACCGTGACAACGGTGGTATGCCGCGTCGTTCTCGTCGCTCGCCTCGTCACCTGCGCGTAAGTGGTCAGCGTCGTCGTCGCTATCGTGACGAGCGTTATCCAACCCAGTCGCCAATGCCGTTGACCGTAGCGTGCGCGTCCCCGGAACTGGCCTCTGGCAAAGTCTGGATCCGCTATCCGATTGTACGTCCGCAAGATGTACAGGTTGAAGAGCAGCGCGAACAGGAAGAAGTACAGGTGCAGCCGATGGTGACAGAAGTCCCTGTTGCTGCCACTGTCGAACCTGTTGTTGCCGCACCGGTTGTCGAAGAGGTGGCTGAAGTTGTAGAAACACCTGTTCTGGTTGCAGAGCCGCAACCAGAAGTTGTTGAAACAACACATCCTGAAGTGATTGCCGCAGCGGTAACTGAACAGCCTCAGGTGATTGCCGAGGCCGATGTTGCCGTAGCGCAGGACACTGCAGAGCACGCAGAACCGCTAGTTGAACCACAGGAAGAAACAGCAGACATCGAAGAAGTTGCCGAAACTGCCGAGGTGGTGATTGCTGAGCCTGAAGTTGTAGCTCAACCTGCTACTCCGGTAGTCGCTGAAGTCGCAGCTGAAGTGGAAACGATAGCGCCTGTTGTATCCGAGGTAATCGTTGAACAGAACCACGCCACTGCGCCGATGACACGCGCTCCGGCACCGGAATATGTTCCGGAGGCTCCGCGTCACAGCGACTGGCAGCGTCCGACCTTTGCCTTCGAAGGTAAAGGTGCCGCAGGTGGTCATGCAGCAACGCATCATGCCTCTGCTGCCCCTGCGCGTCCGCAACCTGTTGAGTAAAACCTGACTCAAAGCGATCAAGCCCTGGCAACTGCCGGGGCTTTTTATTTTAGTTAAAAATCAAGGTGTTCGAATACATTAAATTGTATTCTTGCTAACCATCTATTCCAAATTAAGACAAAAAAATGCCCGCCCCGGCGATCCCGGCGCAGGCAGACAAAACATACCCAGTTTCATGATATGTTTTAAATCGAGCTTATTTGTTGAGCTGGAAGAGAGACAATCCCTGCATATCGGTAAAAGCTTTATAAGAGGCCTGCAACGCGGTTTGCTGCATGATGTAAGATGAAATAGTTGCATTCCAGTCCACATCAACCAGATCGCTCATCTGCTGCGTTTGTCCTAAAGCGCGATCGCTACCTAATGAATCCAGTGACTCCAGCTCGTTCAGCTGCGTGCCTAATTCCGCACGAACGGTCAGAACATTATTCAGTGAGTTTTTCAGGCCACGGTTGGTTTTATCCAATGCCGCAGCGGCGGTTTCTTTATCCGCTTCGCTATCCGCGACCGGTGTTTTTAGCGCTGTGATGGCGCTATCCAGCATAGCAAACAGGTTAGTTTCAGAATCAGTACCATCTGGTTCCGCCACTGCATTACTGGTGATGCTGTTGAAAATTTTGTCACCGGTATGCCCTATCACCATCGAGCGGGAGGCATCGACCTGTTGCTTGATACTTTCTGTTCCGCCGACATAATCACCGTCAGCCTCACTAAACGGCGCAGATTCTGTTTTATAACCAGCAAAAATGTAACGCCCGTTTCCGTCAGTAGTATTCGCCAGATTTAACAACTGATCGCGGATCCCTTGAATATCCGTTGCCAACGATGCCCGGTCATCATCACTTAACGTGCCATTGCTGGCGTAGACAATTTTTTCCTGGGCATTCTGAATTGCAGTAGTTACCTGACCAAGCACGCTTTCTTCCAGCGATACCTTTTGAGTTGCGAAAGTCCGCGCCAGTGTGTACTGGCTGTTTTGCGCCTGCGCCTGGGAGAGAACCACGGCTTGTGATGCGGCAATGGGATCGTCAGAAGGGTTAACGACTCGCTTACCCGTCGACATCTGTTCGCCGTACTTCATCCATTCCGCCTGAGAATTGGTGATACCGCGCATATTTTGCTGGTACATCATCTGGGTACTGAAACGCATCTTATCTCCCCTTAGCGAATGTTAATCAGCGCATCAAAAATGGCGTTCGCCGTCTGCAGAACCTGTGCATTGGCCAGGTAATACTGCTGAAAACGTTGCAGGTTGCCGTACTCTTCGTCGAGATTGACGCCAGAGATAGACTGCTGCTGATTAGAAAGTTGCGTCACCACATTACTTTGTGTGGTACTGCTGGTTTTCAACGTGGCGGTTTTATTCCCGATATCGCTAACCAACGAGGCATAGGCGTCGTTAAAGGATTTCGCTCCACCGACCGTTTTGCCGTTAGTTTGCAAATCCAGCAGCGCCTGGCCATTGCGGTTGTCGCTTTCACCGGCTGTTTCATCGCTGGCCATAGCGATTTTCGCTTCGTCAGAGATCAATACATCCATATTGACGATGGCATCGCTAACCGGTTTCAATGTGAAGCTGTCGTTAGGTTTCGGCGTTCCGGTGAAGGTCAGTTCCAGACCATCAAACGAGACTTTGCCGTCGGCATCCGGCGCCACCGTGAAAGTGGTATTGCTGGCAAGGCGAGTGACCTGCCACTGATTATCGTTGAACGAGATTTTGTAATCTGTCGCCAACACAGCGGAACTATCGGTCACCGTGGCACCGATCGCAACGTCACCTTTGTTTTTAGTGTTTTGCAGAACTGCGGGTTTACCGATAGCAAAGAAATCTTCCCCGGCATTGCCGTTGGCATCAAATCCGTCTTTGTGTTGGGCATTGAAAGCCTCGGCAAATGCCAGCGCCAGTTGACCGAGCGTATTGCGCGTCTGGTCCAGATCCTGAGAACGGAATGTCAGAATGCCGCCCAGCGACCCGGTATTCAGTAATTTCTCCGGGATCTCAATATTGCCTGCCGTCCCGTCAACATAAGCGACAGCCGTACGAGAAGGGTCAGCGCTGGAAGGAACTGCTGCCAGCTGCCGCGCCGTACTGCCCTGAACCAGTGAATAACCATTGGCCATCGTGATGTTATAAGTGCCGCCATCCTGAACGCTGACTTCTACACCAACAATCTGGTTTAATTCGCTCACCAGTTGATCGCGTTGATCCAGCAGATTGTTAGGTGACGCCCCAGCCCCAACACCTGTCAGGCGAGAGATCTGATCGTTCAGGCTGGCGATTTGTTTGGCGTAATTGTTGATCTGGTCAACGCTGGCACCTATCGCAATATTGACCTGTTTGTCCTGGTCGCGCAGATATTGATCGGTGGTTTTAAACTGATTAACCAGACCTTCTGATTTACCAATCAGCGCCTGGCGTGCCGCCGGATCTTCCGCGTTACTGACCAACGTTTGCAGGCTGGTGAAGAAATCCTGCATCTGTGTTGACAGCGAAGAAGTACTGGTGGAGAGCATATTGTCGATTTTCGACATCTGCTCATAACGGGAAGTCAGGCCGCTACTTTGAGTCTGCGCCGCTCGTAACTGATTGGTAATGAACGCATCATATTCACGCTGCACTCCGGAAACATAGACACCATTGCCGACCCAGCCGCCCGCCCCTAACGTACTGTTAGCCTGCGCCATAATGGTGGTTTGTCGGGTATATCCGGCAACGTTATAGCTGGATATATTATTACTCGCCGTATTTAACGCCGCCTGGGCAGCGTTAAGTCCGCTCATGGCGTTATTAATCAAGCTGGACATGGAGGTTCCTTATAAGCCTTCAATTACAGAGCATTATCGGCAGACACCCGCCGGACTTGAATTATTCAGAACAGATTATCGATACTCATACTGTAGGTTTTGCTCACCTTGTCGCTAACCGCTTTCAATTGCTGAATCATATTGGTGAGTTTGCGGGCATACTCAGGATCGGTGGCATAACCTGCATCCTGTAATGCCTGCGCGCCCTGCTCCGCGCTGGCAGCGCGAGTCACGGCAGCGTAGCGCGGATTACGCGTTAACAGCCCAACGTAGTCTGACAATGCTTCGAGATAAGAACTGTAAACACGAAACTTCGCCTTAACTTTCTTCGCTTCGCCGTTTTCATATTCGGTGGTGGTGATTTCAGTCACTGGCCCTTTCCAGGTACCTGAGGCTTTTACGCCAAACAAGTTATAGCTTGGCTCGCCATTTTCGCGACGAATTTGCCGTTGTCCCCAGCCTGATTCCAGTGCAGCCTGGGCGAGGATCAGATGATGCGGCACACCGCTTTGCTGGCTTGCCAGTTGCGCTGGCTGCGAGAGCTCTGCGAGGAACGCTTTGCTGTCACCAGACAGCAAAACATCGTAATTACGCGGTACAGCTTTTTGCACCATCTGCGTGAGCGCTTTATTTTGAAAACTCATCACCGTTTCAAGTGGGAATTTCATCGGTCCCGCAGGCCTCTCTTCTGCTGGCAATGGCTGCTCTGGCGACATCTGTTTTACCATCATCTCCGCAAGTCCCAGACCTTTGCCCGCCGTCATCTGTTGGGCAATCTGCTGGTCATACATGCTGGTGTAGAGCCGGGTATTCTCGCTGCTAAACAGGCCATCTTTTGGTAAGGCTTCGCGCATGCTTTTTAGCATCATCTGCACGAACATTCCTTCCACCTGGCGAGCTACCGGGCGAATGTTTGCTGCAGGATCTTCGCCTGCTTTCGCTTTCAGCTCGTTAAGGGATTGTGCATCCCAGGCGGCGCTTGCCAGCAGCTTGCTGTCGCTAATCATCAGATGATTTCCAGTTTTGCCCGCAGACATCCCGCACTTTGCATAGATTGCAGTATGGACATTAAATCCATCGGGGTGGCTCCCAGAGCGTTGAGCGCGCGCACCACGTTGTTGAGACTGGCACTGGAACGCACGCTTTGCAGCGAACCGCCGCTCTGGCGTAAGTCGATCTGCGTTTGTGGCGTTACCACAGTCTGCCCACCACCAAACGGTGTATCTGGTTGGCTGACATTAGCCTGACGATTTACCGTAACCGAGAGATTGCCCTGCGCCACCGCGCAACTGTCGAGGGTCACTTCACGATTCATCACCACCGAACCGGTGCGTGAGTTAATCACTACTTTGGCGTCCTGCGGGGTGACATTAACCTGCATATTCTGGATATCAGCGAGGAAACGAACCTGTGAGCTATTACCACTCGGCACACGAACCTGAATAGTTCGGGCATCTAATGCCGTGGCACTGCCATATCCGCGCGCGCGGTTGATGGTGTCCGCAATTTGCTGCGCCATGGAGAAATCTTCATCATTGAGTTGCAAATTGAGAGTATTGCCCGTGCCAAACTGGCTGGGTAATTCGCGCTCTATTATTGCGCCGTTGGTGATCCGCCCACCATTCAGTTGGTTAACCTGGACACTGCTGCCTCCCGCCGATGCGCCCGCGCCACCGACCAGAATATTGCCCTGCGCCAGCGCATAAACCTGGCTGTCGACGCCTTTAAGCGGAGTCATCAGCAACGTACCGCCACGCAGACTTTTGGCATTCCCCATGGAGGACACCACCACATCGATAGCCTGCCCCTGGCGTCCAAACGGCGGAAGTGACGCCGTCACCATTACCGCAGCGACGTTTTTTAGCTGCATGTTGGTGCCAGTCGGAACGGTAATGCCCAACTGTGAGAGCATGTTATTAAGCGTTTGTGTGGTAAACGGCGTCTGGGTTGTCTGGTCGCCTGTACCATCAAGGCCAACAACAAGACCATAACCAATCAGTGAGTTTTGCCGCACACCCTGAACGCTAGTGAGATCACGAATACGCTCAGCCTGGACCACGGTCGTCACCAGCAACAACATAAATGTAGAGAGAAATTTAATCACCACAGCCTCACTTACATTGGCGACAGGTTAAGGAAGAAACGCTGCAACCAGCCCATGTTTTGCGCTTCGTTAATGTAGCCATTTCCAACATACTCAATGCGTGCATCCGCCACCTGAGTAGACGGTACGGTGTTACTGCCGCTGATGGTGCGTGGATTGACGACGCCAGAGAAGCGAATAAATTCCGTGCCCTGATTAATGGCGATCTGTTTTTCACCCACCACATGCAGGTTGCCATTAACCAGCACCTGGTCGACCGTCACAGTCAAGGTGCCACTAAAGGTATTGCTGGCATTGGCTCCGCCTTTTCCGTTGAAAGTGTTACCACCGGAAGCTTCAACATCGGCACGGGCATTACCGAACAGTCCTTGCAAATAGCGCGGCACAGTATCAAACCCAAAGTTGGTTTTTCCGTCGCGGCTGGCATTAGCGGACGAACTCTTGCTGGCGCTGACGTTTTCCTGCAACACAATAGTCAGCGTATCGCCGATATTGCGTGGTCGACGATCTTCAAACAACGGCTGATAACCATAGTTAATCGGCTGAGCAGACTGGAAAATGGAACCGTTGGCGACGGGCGTCGGACCGGGAACCGGTTGTGCACTGGTCGCCCCCTGCACCAGCGGAGTAGACGGGATCCAGGCGCAACCGGTTAGTGAAAGCACCAACAAGGTGGAAATGCCGTAAGTATGCGCAGCGTTTTTTTGCATGGCTATCATCTTCAAAAATCAGTAAACCGGTGAACCTGCCACCGGTTATGCCTTAGAGTTGCGTCAGTTTTTGCAGCATCTGGTCAGTTGTAGACACCGCTTTACTGTTGATTTCGTAGGCGCGCTGTACCTGGATCATGTTGACCAGTTCCTCTGCCACGTTGACGTTAGACGTTTCAACATATCCTTGATACAACAGCCCCGTGCCGTTCAGACCTGGCGTGCTTTCGTTCGGTGCGCCGGAGGATTGTGTTTCGGTATAGAGGTTTTCGCCAATGCTCTCCAGGCCAGTGTCGTTCATAAAAGTGGTGAGATTGAGTTGTCCAACCTGAACCGGAGTAGCCTGACCTTGCTGGGTAACGCTGACCACGCCATCACGACCAATGGTAATGCTTAACGCATTCGCCGGAATGGTGATTGCTGGCTGTACCTGAAAACCGCCCGCCGTCACCAGTTGCCCATTCTGATCCACCTGGAAAGAGCCGTCGCGGGTATAGGCCGATGAGCCATCCGGCAGCATGACCTGGAAAAAGCCCTGCCCTTTAATCGCTACATCTTTGCTGTTATTGGTTTGCGACAGATTGCCCTGACTGTGTAAGCGTTCAGTGGCGACCGGACGCACCCCGGTACCGATTTGTAACCCGGATGGCAAAGTAGTTTGTTCGGAAGACTGTGCGCCAGGCTGGCGAATGGTTTGATAAAGCAGATCTTCAAACACTGCCCGCTGGCGCTTGAAACCATTGGTACTGACGTTTGCCAGGTTGTTGGCAATGACGTCCATATTGGTTTGCTGGGCGTCGAGGCCCGTTTTGGCGATCCATAATGAGCTGATCATAAAATGTCCTGTAATGGATTACTGACAACGTGCATATGTCTTCTTGTCGGATGCGACCTACAAGATCATGCAAATTCAATAAATTGCGATTCCACCTGTAGGCCCGATAAGCTTGCGCATCGGGCAACTTATGTTTGCCATTTATCCTTCAATTAACTCATCGAAAGCAGTTGGTTGGCGCGGCCTGCGTTGTCATCGACGCTGCTTATTACCTTCATCTGCATTTCAAAACGCCGCGCACTGGCAATCATGTCGCTCATTGCCGAAACGGCATTAACGTTACTTCCTTCCAGCACGCCCGACATCACCCGTAACGTCGGGTCAGCCTGTAACACCGGACCACGCGTGGTCTGACTTTCCGCACTCAAACGAAAGATCCCGTCATCACCACGCTGCACTTCACTGCCCATGGCTTTCACCAGTTTCAACCGTCCTACTGGTGCAACGGTATTTGCCGGATCGCCCGGATTAAGCGCCGAAATAGTGCCATCGGCGGCGATAGTAATTTCCGCCCCTTCCGGCACGGCAATCGGCCCCGCCTCGCCAATCACCGGATGTCCCTGGATCGTCAGTTGTCCACCAGGATCAACCTGAATGCTGCCGTTACGCGTATATCCCTCGCTGCCATCAGCGGCTTGCACGGACAGCCAGCCGTCCTGTTGTAATGCAACATCCAGCGGACGCGAGGTGTAATCCATCTTACCGGGCGTCATATCTGCACCTGGCGTAGATGCCGTCACTAGTGTGCGTGTGGGCAGAGAAAGCCCTTCTACCGGCACCGCACGTAAGGCGTTTAACTGCGCGCGAAAACCCGGCGTGGAGGCATTCGCCAGATTGCTGGCGGTCACCGCCTGTTGATTCAGCGTCTGGCTGGCGGCGCCCATCGCGGTATAGATTGCGTGATCCATCGAGCTATCCCGTCAGCAATTAGCGTAAGTTAACCAGCGTGTTGAGGATCTGGTCCTGAGTTTTGATGGTCTGGGCGTTAGACTGATAGTTACGTTGGGCAACAATCATATTGACCAGCTCTTTACTGAGATCGACGTTAGACGCTTCCAGCGCACCATTGGTCAACGTGCCAAAGTTGCCCGTCCCGGCAGTCCCCAACAGCGCCACGCCAGAAGACTGCGTCGCAGACCAGACGTTGTCGCCTTCGGATGCCAGCCCTTCGTTGTTGGCAAAGTTCGCCAGCACAATCTGCCCCAGCAGTTGGGTTTGTTCGTTCGAATAGTTACCGACTACCGTACCGTCATCGTTGATTTGATAACTCACCAGATCCCCCGGTTTGTAGCCGTTCTGGGTGGTAGCCACAATATTGTTAGCACCGGTGTTTTGCTGCATGGAGTTGAGGAAGCTGAGGCTGAACGTGGCGGGTTCTGCGCCGTTAATTGCGCCGGTGGTAATATCCTCTGTTGGATCTGACGTCAGAACACCATTGGCATTAAATACCAGGGTCGTTGCAGGGTCAGCCTTACCCGAAGGATCACTACTATCCTGGGTGTAGACCTCCCAGTTATTATCCCCGGTCTTCACAAAGTAAACGCTCATGTCATGAGCATTACCCTGACTATCGAAAACAGTCACCGAACCTTTTTTGTTATAGCTATCCGCATTAGTAGCATCGAACGTTTTAACAGCAGGAAGCGGATCACTGGAGTTCAGGTTAATCTGCATGGACGCCGTGGTGGTGGTTTTTGCCGCCATCAGGGTATTCGGGATCGAAATATTGGTCGGATTTGCCCCCTGCTGGATGGTGGGCGGCGTACCGGTTGCCGGATACCCGGTAAGCTGCAAACCTTGCATATTTACCAGGTTACGATTTTCATCCAGCTTAAATTGTCCGTTACGGCTGTAAAACACCGAACCGTTACTGTCTACCAGACGGAAAAAACCGTTCTGGCTGATAGCGACGTCCAGCCCACGCCCCGTATTTGTGGTAGTGCCATCGGTAAAATCCTGAGTGATGCCAGCAACTTTTACCCCCAGTCCCACTTTCGAACCGGCAAACATATCGGCAAAAGAGGCCGTGCCTGATTTAAAACCGTAGGTAGCGGAGTTGGCGATATTGTTGCCAATAACATCGAGATTGGTGGCGGCAGCGTTTAATCCGCTAACCGCTTGAGAGAAGGCCATGACTGACTCCTGATATATGAAGGCTTAAATGATCTGCCGTACTTCGTCGAGGGTGGTGGTGCCGTAAGTCCCGAGATCCAGCGTGTTACCGTTACTGTCGCGAATCACGCCCTGTACAAGCGCAAACTGCAATGGTTGGGCAACCAACTGCGTACCGCCGTTGCTGGCGCTAATTGCCACGTTATAAGAACCGTTCGGCGCAGTCGTACCATCAGTCAACGTGCCGTCCCAGGTGAAACTGTGGACTCCGGCGCTTAGTTCACCAATATCAATGGTGCGCACAACTGCGCCATTTTTATCGGTTATGGTCGCGGTCACTTTGTCTGCAGCCTGTTGTAGCTCAACACCAAACGGCGTGGTGGTGATCACCGCCCCTTCTTCACTGCCTGTACCGGCAAGAATTGTGGTGCCGGGGATCATTACGCCGTGACCAATCAGGTTGCTGGCCTGTAGCGACTGGCTGTTATCAATCTGTCCTGAAATCGAACCGAGTGTGGTGTTGAGCTTTTCAATCCCGCTGACCGTGCTGATTTGCGCCAGTTGTGACGTCAGCTCGTTGTTTTCCATTGGATTGGTCGGATCCTGGTTTTTCAGTTGCGCCACCAGCAAAGTCAGAAAGCTGCTCTGTAAATCTGCGGCGTTACTGCCCGTAATTGAACTGCTGCTGGTAGTGCTGACGCCGGTATTTGTTGGATCGGTGGTGGTTACCGCAATGGACATGGTTTTCTCCTTTATTGACCGAGCGTGAGGGTTTTCAGCATCATGCTTTTCACCGTATTGAGCACTTCAACGTTGGCCTGATAGCTGCGCGACGCCGACATGGTGTTAACCATCTCGCCTACCACATCGACGTTTGGCATTTTCACGTATCCCTTCGCGTCCGCCAGCGGATTGCCCGGCTCATAAACCAGTTTGTCCGGGGCCTGACTTTCAATCACGTCAGCCACTTTGACTCCGCCCGTCGCAGCCCCTGGCGCGGCATTCACCTGGAACACCACCTGTTTTGCCCGATACGGCTGACCATCTGGCCCCGTCACGCTGTCAGCGTTGGCCAGGTTACTGGCTGCCACGTTCAGACGCTGAGACTGAGCGGTTAACGCCGATCCAGCGATATCAAAAATATTCAGCAGTGCCATCCGTTAATTCCCGCTTTGTAATACGTTCATCATGCCTTTGATTTGCCCGCTCAAGGCGCTAAGGCTCATCTGGTATTGCAGGCTGTTATCGGCAAACTGGGTGCGTTCGCGATCCATATCCACGGTATTACCGTCCAGTGAAGGTTGGTCCGGGATCCGGTACTGCAATTCTGTAGCCGGAGGTGACAACGCCTGTGCTGGAATATGCTGCGACGAGGTCAGCGTCAGCGCGACCACACTGGTTTCATCTCTCCCACGCTGCATCACTTTTTTAAGTTCACTGGCAAAATCCATATCGCGCGCCTGATAACCTGGGGTATCAGCATTGGCGATGTTTGCTGCCAGCACTTCCTGACGCTGGGCGCGCAGATTGAGTGCCTCTTGTTGAAAACGTAAGGCGGCGTCGAGCTTATCGAGCATATCTCCTCCGCAGGTATCAAAATTCTGCCGTCAGCTTAAATGCCTTTACGCGCGCGTTATCGGCGGAATAAACGCAAAATGGGTCGCTATTTATGCCGTTGATGGTCATTTTCCACAGGTACAATTCACGCTGTAGAAATGGCTGGGGGCGAAAATGCTGGCAATAAAACGTAGCGTGGCGATCATCGCGATGTTGTTCAGTCCACTGAGTACGGCTGGTGATTTCCCCTCACAATTACAAACCTTTTTTGTTGCGCAACTTGCAGGGTTAAGTGATGAGGTCCACGTCTCTATTCGCACTGCACCCAATTTATTGCCGCCGTGCGAACAGCCTCTGCTTTCCATGACCAATACCACCCGCCTGTGGGGCAATGTGAATCTGCTGGCACGCTGCGGCGGCAATAAGCATTACGTGCAAGTGAATGTACAGGCGACAGGGAATTATGTTGTTGCAGCAATGCCTGTTGTGCGTGGAGGAACGCTTGACGCTGGAAGTGTAAAACTTAAACGTGGCAGACTGGATACACTACCACCGCGTACCGTTCTGGATGTTAATCAACTGGTTGATGCGGTAAGCCTGCGCGATTTGGTCCCCGGACAACCTATACAGCTGACTATGCTGCGGCAGGCCTGGCGGGTAAAAGCAGGACAACGCGTTAACGTGATTGCCCGTGGCGATGGTTTCAGTGCAAATGCTGAAGGTCTGGCGCTGAATAACGCTTCCGTCGCGCAAAAGGCCCGCGTGAGAATGATATCGGGCCAGGTCGTCAGTGGCTTAGTGGATGCTGATGGGAATATTCTTATAAACCTGTAAGCTATTAAAGATTGCCCGTCCATTGCCGATAAATAAGCAACAAATGATAAAAGCGCCCTCAATGAGGAATAAACCATGAGTATTGACCGCACTTCCCCCCTGAAGCCTGTAAGCACTATTCAGCCACGCGAAACCAGTGACGCTCCGGTAGCTAATACCCGCACAGCAAAAACGACTGCTACCGCCAGTACCAGCGTCAAGTTAAGCGATGCACAGGCAACACTGATGCAACCTGGCAGCAGTGATATCAATCTTGAACGCGTAGAAGCATTAAAATTGGCAATTCGTAATGGTGAACTAAAAATGGATATCGGCAAAATTGCTGATGCGTTGATCAACGAAGTGCAACAAGATTTACTGAGTAAATAATCAGATGCCGCGTCTTGCTGAGATTCTCAACCAGATGTCTGTGGTGCTTAACGATCTCAATATAGTGATGGTCCAGGAGCAGCAACATCTCTCTATGGGGCAGTTCACCGGTAGCCAGCTGCAACATATTACAGAACAAAAAAGCTCAATGCTGGCGACACTGGATTACCTGGAACAGCTGCGTCGGCAGGCACCGGATAGAGAAAATAGCGACGATATTGCTCAATGTTGGCAGGAGATCAACGAGAAAACGCAGCAACTGCGCCAGTTAAATCAACATAACGGCTGGCTACTGGAAGGGCTGATTGAGCGCAATCAACAGGCATTGGAAATGCTGAAACCGCATCAGGAGCCGACACTGTACGGGGCGAACGGTCAGACCTCAACACCCTGGCGCAGTGGTAAAAAGATATCTATCTGAGGTTTTTCTCCGGCCTGCGATGCAGGCCGGAATTCACAGTTAAACAGTACGACGAGCAAATTCTTTTACTTTGAAGCCCAACACCGCCAGTGCAGCGAAGTACGCGGCAATCCCCGCCCCCACGACCGCCATTAAACGCAGTAAACGCCAGGGCATAGTGCCCAACGACCAGTCCGGCATAATATGCAGCATGCCTAAAAGCACGCCAGACATCACCAGTACCGCCACAAGTAGACGTAGCAGAAACGCCATCCAGCCGGGTTGTGGGGTAAAAATTTTCTGCTTACGCAACTGCCAGTAAAGCAGAGAAGCGTTCAGACACGCCGCCAGACCAATAGAAAGTGACAGCCCTGCATGTTTCAACGGACCGATAAACGCCAGGTTCATTAATTGCGTCAAAATCAGCGTGGCGATGGCAATTTTCACCGGCGTTTTAATGTCCTGCCGTGAATAAAAGCCCGGAGCCAGCACTTTCACCACAATCAGGCCAATCAAGCCCACCGAGTAGGCAATCAACGCCCGCTGGGTCATCAGCGCATCAAAGGCGGTAAATTTACCGTACTGGAACAGCGAAACGGTTAACGGACCGGAGAGGATGCCCAGCGCCACTGCGCTCGGCAGCGCCAGTAGGAAACAAAGACGCAGCCCCCAGTCCATCAAGCGGTTATATTCATCGTGATTGCCGCTGGCAAAACTTTTCGACAACGACGGCAGCAAAATGGTCCCCAGCGCTACGCCAAGTACACCGGAGGGAAACTCCATCAAGCGGTCGGCGTAGTACATCCACGACACCGAACCGGAAGCAAGAAATGAAGCAAAAATAGTGTTGATAATTAAGGAAATCTGGCTAACAGAGACGCCAAGGATCGCCGGTCCCATCTGTTTCACCACACGCATCGCCCCGGCATCGTGGAAATTAATGCGCGGTAATACCAGCATGCCAATCTTCTTCAAATGCGGTAGCTGATACACCAGCTGCAGGATGCCGCCGACCGTAACAGCCCATGCCAGCGCCAGCACCGGTGGATTAAAGTACGGTGCAGCAAACAGCGCGAAGCCAATCATACTGATGTTAAGTAACGTCGGGGCAAATGCCGGAATCGAGAAGCGGTTCCAGGTATTCAGAATCGCCCCCACCAGCGACGCCAGCGAGATCAGCAAGATATAGGGAAAGGTAATCTTTAATAGCTGAGTGGTCAGGGCAAATTTGTCGGCAGTATCCGCAAAGCCCGGCGCAGTCACCATGATCACCCACGGTGCGGCGAGCATACCAGCGACCGTTACAATCGCCAGCGCGAGTGTCAGCAAGCCAGAAACATAAGAGACAAAGACCCGAGTGGCATCTTCACCCTGCTTGCTTTTATATTCCGCCAGAATCGGCACAAATGCCTGGGAAAATGCCCCTTCAGCAAAGATACGGCGCAACAAGTTAGGAAGTTTAAAAGCGACGAAAAAGGCGTCGGTTGCCATCCCTGCGCCAAAGATTCTGGCGACAATGGCGTCACGTGCGAAGCCAAGCACACGCGAAAACATGGTCATCGAGCTGACAGCTGCCAGCGATTTTAATAAATTCATCGGTGTTCTAATCCAGACCCACGGGCAAAACGCCTGCAAAGCAGGCGCTGAAAGAGGCGAATAGTCTACCTGGATTATGGTGAATTACTACCGCCAGATGTTACAGGGTTTATTCACTCATCGCATCGCGCCAGATCTTGTCAACGATGCGTTGCGCCAGCACCGCCTGTTCACCAGCGGTTTGCGGAACTGTCTGATTTTGCACACATTCAATGAAATGGCGCGCGCAACCAACAAATCCACGCTGCTCGAGGGTACTTTGCCAGCCAGGAATTGGTTTATGCACCACGCCCTGCCCGCGCTCCTCACGCCATTCACGCATATCGGTGATGTCGATTAATGCCCCTTCAGTTACGGCCTGCACAGCTTCACGCTGACTTCCGGCACGGCGATGCATACAGGTGGTGATTTGTAACTGACCGACAGAAAAATGGTGCTCGGCAAACAGCATTTCGCCCGACTCATTGGTCAGCAACGTACCGCTTTCGAGGGTTGCATTGCTGCCAGACAACCACAGCGCGGTATCCACCACATGCAGATAATCATCCAGCAACGTGAAATAAAGATCGTGTGGCCCGACGCTATTAGCACGATGTTTATCCATTCTAAGCGAGGACGCACTGGCAAGCTGTGTTTTTAACTCACTGTACAGCGGAGCGAAACGGCGGTTAAACCCGACCATCAGTGTCAGTTTTTTGCGCGCTGCAAGTTCTACCAGTCGCTCGGCATCGCGCAGATTTTCCGCAAGCGGTTTATCGACACAGACATGAACGCCTGCATTTAATAATGCACTGACCACTTCAAAGTGGCTGGCGGTGCTGGAATGCACGAAAACCGCGTCACAACAGGCAGCAAGACTGGATAACGAATCGGCATAAGGAATGCGCCAGCTTTCACAAATTGGCAGAGCTTTCTCACGCGTTGGCGACCACGCTCCTTGTAACGTCCAGTCAGACGCTGCCGCCAGCACCGGTAACCACGCTTTTTGCGCGATGCCGCCTAATCCCACTACGCCGATACGTAATTTTTTCACATTAATCTCCCAGATGGGCCAGCAACGAATCAAGACGCTGTTTCAGTTCTGCCACCTCGATTTCCAGGGCTTCGACACGAGATTGTAAATCACCGCCAACCGCGTCCGACGTTTCCGTGATCACAGGCTGATCATCCAATTCACCACTGAAAAGATGCATATAGCGGCTTTCGCGTTTACCCGGTTCGCGAGCCAGACGCACCACAAAAGGCCCATCTTCGCGATTAGCCAGTTGTTCCAGTGTGGACTCTACCTCCGCCATATCGCTGAATTCATACATCCGCGCCGCGCGACTGCGCAGTTCACCTGGCGTCTGAGCACCGCGTAACAACAACGTGGTGATTAACGCCACTTCTGCGGCGCTCAGTTTCAGATCGCCAAATTCTGAATTACAAAAACGTTGCTCATATTTGGTGACTCGGTTACCAAAGCCACTCACCGTGCGTAGATAATGACGTTTGACCAGATTATCCAGCTGATCCTGCACCTCTGATTCACTCAGATTCATAACCGGTTCACGGTTTGTTTTCTGGTTACAGGCCGTTACCACGCCATTTACAGAAAGCGGGTATTGCTCCGGCGTCGTCACCTGTTTTTCCAGCAAACAGCCAATTACACGGGCTTCCAGTGCGGTAAGTTGATACTTCATGAGATTCTCCTTAGCGGCCGGGCGTCCAGTCCGGGGTGGTTAATGCCGTCAGTACGTGATCGCGCCATTGTCCATCAATCAACAGATAATCTTTCGCATAGCCTTCTTTTTCAAAACCCAGTCGCGCCAGTAAATCACCGCTGCGTTTGTTATGCGGCATATAGTTAGCCATGATGCGATGAATATGCTGGGTACGCTGCATATAGCGAATGGCGGCGGTCAGGGCTTCAAACATTAATCCTTTGCCCTGCCATTTTTGCCCAATCGAATAACCGAGATAGCAGGCATGAAAAGAGCCGCGAACAACATTGGAAAAATTGGCTACGCCAATAATCTCTTTTTCATCCGGATCGAATAAGCCAAAGTAGAAGGCAGATCCTTGTTTATGAAATTCGTTAATCATGCTTAACCTGGCCTGCCAGCCTGAAGGATAGCAGTGGCTTTCATCGCGCACTGGCTCCCAGGGCTTGAGGAAATGGCGATTCTCTGCGTAATAATCCGCCAGTCGCCAGGCATCACGTTCATGCACCAGACGCACGACCAATCGGTCTGTGGTTAAGCGCACTTTTGGCACGTTACTGCGATAGCCAAACATTCTATACCTACTCCTTCCCGTAACGTCTTTAATACGCTGTAAGTATTACTATACCTGCGCAACCAGAGCCTGTGAAAAGTCCAAAATGTCATCTTTTGCATTATTCACATATTTGATAAAAACTCTCTATCAAAGCGACGTTTTGATAAAAAAATATTGTCCCCGATATGATGGGAAAAGTCTTAGCGGCAATGCAGAATAGAAAGTGCTCATTTTTTATTTCCCGGGAGGGGAAATGTCGCGCGTATCGCAGGCGAGGAACCTGGGTAAATATTTCCTTCTCGTCGATAATATGCTGGTCGTGCTGGGGTTCTTTGTTGTCTTCCCGCTGATCTCAATCCGCTTCGTTGATCAAATGGGCTGGGCCGCCGTAATGGTCGGTATTGCTCTCGGTCTGCGTCAGTTCATTCAGCAAGGTTTGGGTATTTTCGGCGGCGCTATTGCCGACCGTTTTGGCGCTAAACCGATGATCGTTACCGGTATGCTGATGCGCGCTGCCGGATTCGCCACCATGGGTATTGCCCACGAACCCTGGATGCTGTGGTTTTCATGTTTGCTCTCGGGACTCGGCGGTACGTTATTTGATCCACCGCGTTCGGCGCTGGTGGTGAAATTAATTCGTCCGGAACAACGGGGCCGTTTTTTCTCCCTGTTGATGATGCAGGACAGCGCGGGTGCGGTCATTGGCGCGCTGTTGGGCAGTTGGTTATTGCAATACGATTTTCGCCTGGTCTGCGCCACGGGAGCAATTCTGTTTGTACTGTGTGCAGCGTTTAACGCCTGGTTGTTACCTGCGTGGAAACTCTCTACCGTGCGCACGCCAGTCCGCGAAGGCATGGCCCGCGTGATGCGCGACAAGCGTTTTGTCACCTATGTCCTGACACTCGCGGGCTACTACATGCTGGCTGTGCAGGTGATGCTGATGCTGCCGATTATGGTCAACGACGTTGCCGGAGCGCCCTCTGCCGTTAAATGGATGTATGCCATTGAAGCGTGTCTGTCGTTAACGTTGCTTTACCCTATCGCCCGCTGGAGCGAAAAGCGTTTTCGTCTGGAACACCGGTTGATGGCTGGATTGTTGATAATGTCATTAAGCATGATACCAGTGGGCATGGTCAGCGGCCTGCAACAGCTCTTCACCCTGATTTGTCTGTTTTACATTGGCTCGATCATTGCCGAACCTGCGCGTGAAACGCTTAGTGCCTCATTGGCGGACGCACGAGCGCGCGGCAGCTACATGGGGTTTAGTCGGCTGGGCCTGGCGATTGGCGGCGCTATTGGCTATATCGGCGGCGGATGGCTGTTTGACCTGGGTAAATCCACGCAACAACCGGAATTGCCGTGGATGATGTTGGGCGTTATTGGCATCATTACCTTCCTTGCGTTGGGCTGGCAATTTAGCCATAAACGTGCCGCGCGTCGGTTGCTGGAACGCGACGCCTGATTTGATACTCCTCCCTGACTCCTCCATACTGAAAGTGAACTGACAGCCAAATGGAGGAGTCACGTGAAGCTATATATCTACGATCACTGCCCTTACTGCCTCAAAGCCCGCATGATTTTCGGTCTTAAAAATATCCCCGTCGAATTACATGTTCTGCTCAACGACGATGCAGAAACGCCCACCCGGATGGTCGGTCAAAAACAGGTTCCTATTCTGCAAAAAGATGACAGCCGCTATATGCCAGAAAGCATGGACATTGTTCACTATGTTGATAAGCTCGACGGCAAACCGTTACTGACGGGTAAACGCTCCCCCGCCATTGAAGAGTGGCTACGCAAGGTGAACGGCTACGCCAATAAACTGCTGTTGCCGCGTTTTGCCAAATCGGCTTTTGATGAGTTTTCTACTCCCGCAGCACGCAAATACTTCATCGACAAGAAAGAGGCAAGCGCGGGTAATTTTGCCGAGCTTCTCTCTCATTCTGATGGATTGATTAAAAATATCAGCGATGATTTACGTGCATTGGATAAACTTATCGTCAAACCGAACGCCGTGAATGGTGAACTTTCGGAAGATGATATTCAGCTATTTCCGCTACTGCGTAATCTGACGCTGGTTGCCGGCATAAACTGGCCAAGCCGCGTCGCTGATTACCGCGATAACATGGCGAAACAGACACAAATCAATTTGTTATCATCAATGGCGATTTAATCCTGAGCCGCCGCGGCAGCCTGTATTCGCAGGTTGCCGCCATTTTCAGTTTTTTCTGCTGGCGAGTTTATCGCTGGTGACACATGCTGCGTTGTGTCAGGATACTGGCGCAGATTTCATGTCGAGGACTACCATGAACAAGTTTTTATTTGCCGCTGCATTGATCGTCAGTGGCCTGCTCGTTGGCTGTAATCAACTCACCCAATACACCATCACCGAACAAGAAATTAACCAGTCGCTTGCGAAACATAACAATTTCTCAAAAGATATTGGTTTGCCCGGCGTGGCTGACGCCCATATCGTTCTGACAAACCTGACCAGCCAAATTGGTCGCGAAGAGCCTAATAAGGTTACCCTAACCGGGGACGCCAATCTGGATATGAACTCTCTGTTCGGTAGCCAAAAAGCAACCATGAAACTGAAGTTGAAAGCGCTACCGGTGTTTGATAAAGAGAAAGGCGCTATCTTCCTGAAAGAGATGGAAGTGGTCGACGCGACCGTGCAGCCGGAAAAAATGCAAACCGTAATGCAAACGTTACTTCCCTATTTGAACCAGGCATTACGCAATTACTTTAACCAGCAACCTGCTTACGTCCTGCGCGAAGATGGCAGCCAGGGCGAAGCAATGGCGAAAAAACTGGCGAAAGGCATTGAAGTGAAACCGGGTGAAATAGTCATTCCGTTCACTGATTAATTAAGTGGGCGCATTTGCGCCCTTTATTTTTCGTGCAAAGGAAAACGTTTCCGCTTATCCTTTGTGTCCGGCAAAACATCCCTTCAGCCGGAGCATAGAGATTAATGACTGCACCATCCCAGGTATTAAAGATCCGCCGCCCAGACGACTGGCACCTTCACCTCCGCGATGGCGACATGTTAAAAACTGTCGTGCCGTATACCAGCGAAACTTATGGCCGGGCCATCGTTATGCCCAATCTGGCACCGCCTGTAACAACCGTTGAGGCTGCCGTGGCTTATCGCCAACGTATTCTTGACGCCGTACCTGACGGACACGATTTTACCCCGCTGATGACCTGTTATTTAACTGACTCGCTGGACCCCAATGAGCTGGAGCGTGGATTTAACGAAGGCGTGTTCACCGCCGCAAAACTTTACCCTGCGAACGCCACCACCAACTCCAGCCACGGCGTGACGTCGGTTGAAGCGATCATGCCGGTACTTGAGCGCATGGAAAAAATCGGTATGCCGCTGTTGGTGCATGGTGAAGTGACACATGCAGACATCGACATTTTTGATCGTGAAGCGCGCTTTATTGAAAGTGTGATGGAACCACTGCGCCAGCGCCTGACCGCGCTGAAAGTTGTTTTCGAGCACATCACCACCAAAGATGCTGCCGACTATGTCCGTGGCGGAAATGAACTATTGGCCGCCACCATTACTCCCCAGCATCTGATGTTTAACCGTAACCATATGCTGGTTGGCGGTGTGCGTCCGCATCTCTACTGTCTGCCGATACTCAAACGCAATATTCACCAACAGGCGCTGCGTGAGCTGGCCGCCAGTGGTTTTGAACGCGTGTTTCTGGGTACCGATTCCGCGCCACATGCGCGTCATCGCAAAGAGAGTAGCTGCGGCTGTGCAGGTTGCTTTAATGCGCCAACGGCGCTGGGTAGTTACGCCACCGTATTTGAAGAAATGAATGCACTACAGCATCTTGAAGCATTCTGTTCTTTAAACGGGCCAAAATTTTATGGATTACCGGTCAATGAATCCTTTATTGAATTGATACGCGAAGAGCAGCAAATTGCTGAAAGTATCGCTCTGACAGACGACACGCTTGTTCCTTTCCTGGCAGGGGAAACTGTACGCTGGTCTGTTAAGCAATAAAAAACGTAGCCACCTGTTGTCTTTAGATTATTTTGCCTGTATAAATAACCAGTATATTCAACAGGGGGCTATTATGCGAATTGAAGTCACCATAGCGAAAACTTCACCACTACCCACTGGCGCCATTGATGCTCTGGCGGGTGAGCTTTCTCGCCGCATTCAGCATGCGTTTCCGGACAATGAAGGTCACGTATCGGTACGATATGCTGCGGCAAATAATTTATCGGTTATTGGCGCGACAAAAGAAGATAAACAGCGCATTAGCGAAATTCTACAAGAAACGTGGGAAAGCGCCGATGACTGGTTTGTTAGCGAATAATATGCAGTGATGTTTGTCTTTGCCGGGTCGCCCCGGCTTTTTTATATTTTAAGATTGTTCGTACAAATTTCACACTTCCTCAAAATAATTGCACAATATGCTAAAAAAATATGAATGACATGCTGTTTTATTGTTCATATAAATCTTAAAAGCAAAAAAACATCCACTACCCCTTTAAATTTTCGGTGAATACCCATATTTATTGATATACTGAAGTTGCTTCAGATAAAAACGCATTGAACCTCGAATAACGTTGTCTAGTAACACGAATTAGGGGGCCATGATGGAAAAAAACAATGAAGTCATTCAGACTCATCCGCTCGTAGGGTGGGACATCAGTACCGTTGATAGTTATGATGCGCTGATGTTGCGTTTGCACTACCAGACCCCAAATAAGTCCGAGCAGGAAGGGACTGAAGTTGGTCAGACACTCTGGTTAACTACTGATGTTGCCAGACAATTTATTTCGATATTAGAAGCAGGAATCGCCAAAATTGAATCTGGTGATTTCCAGGTAAACGAGTATCGGCGTCATTAACATGACATGACCATCCACCCAAAAGGCACCTTACCGGTGCCTTTACCATTTCTGGGTTGTATATCGTTTGTTACTTATTTACTCTGCTTACACCATGAGAGCAGAGAGAAAAAAATGAAATACGATCTCATCATTATTGGCAGCGGTTCCGTAGGCGCTGCAGCCGGGTATTATGCTACCCAGGCCGGTTTGAAAGTGTTGATGACCGACAGCCATATGCCGCCACATCAACACGGCAGTCACCACGGCAATACGCGATTAATTCGCCATGCTTATGGTGAAGGCGAAAAGTATGTTCCGCTAGCGCTCCGTGCGCAAACCCTGTGGGATGAACTCTCCCGTTACAACGAAGAGGATCCTATTTTTGTGCGCTCAGGGGTGATCAACCTCGGCCCTGCCGACTCCGAGTTTCTCGCCAATGTCGCTCACAGCGCCAAACAATGGCAACTCAACGTCGAGAAGTTGGATGCGCAAGCCATTATGTCTCGCTGGCCGGAAATACGCGTCCCTGACAACTATATCGGGCTATTTGAGGCCGACTCCGGTTTTTTACGCAGTGAACTGGCGATTAATACCTGGATCAAACTGGCAAATGAAGCTGGCTGCGCGCAACTGTTTAACTGTCCGGTCACCGCTATTCGTCATGACGATAGCGGCGTAACTATTGAAACGGCGGACGGAGAGTATCAGGCGAAAAAAGCAATCGTCTGTGCGGGCACCTGGGTAAAAGACCTGCTTCCGGATCTGCCTATCCAGCCTGTACGTAAAGTATTCGCCTGGTATCAGGCCGATGGCCGCTATAGCGTGAAAAATAAATTCCCGGCCTTTACCGGTGAACTGCCCAATGGCGATCAATACTACGGTTTTCCGGCGGAAAACGATGCGCTGAAAATTGGTAAACATAACGGTGGTCAGGTAATACATTCAGCGGATGAACGCGTTCCGTTTGCGGAAGTAGCCAGCGATGGTTCGGAAGCCTTCCCGTTCTTGCGCAATGTGTTACCGGGTATCGGTTGCTGCCTGTATGGCGCTGCCTGCACCTATGATAATTCGCCTGACGAAGATTTTATTATCGATACCCTACCAGGACACGATAATACGCTGCTGATTACTGGCCTGAGTGGGCATGGTTTTAAATTTGCTTCGGTGTTAGGGGAAATAGCAGCTGACTTTGCGCAAGACAAAAAAATCGATTTTGATTTAACGCCATTCCGGCTTTCCCGCTTCCAATAATCATCATCGCGGCCTCTAAGTTGAGGCCGTTTTTGCAGGAGCTTTTAATGCGTCGTCTGGTGAACTATCTCATCAATAATATTCGCGAACATCTCATGCTTTATCTTTTTCTCTGGGGGGTATTGGCGATTATGGATCTGATTTATGTGTTTTATTTTTAACCATCAGGGCTGACGTAAATTGACAAACATTTAATCTCCCTTTCATTTGGCGTGAGAAATTGAATAACCCTAATCCAGTCGCAACAGCACTCACCAGACATCCCTCCCCCTGCAACCACTAAACTTATGAAGGTTTTTTCATTATTAAATCAAAATTATTGAAATAAAAATAAATATCATTCGGATTGTTATTTTTCAGTTGCAATTCTTCTCATGACAAGCCATTTTCATTGCCTTGTGAATATGTTCTGGATGCAGTTATGCAATTCATAAATTCCCCTCAACGCTATGGTGTTATTTCTGCCGCTTTACATTGGCTGACGGCAATTATTGTCTATGGCATGTTTGCTTTAGGTTTGTGGATGGTAACGTTAAGTTATTACGACGGTTGGTATCACAAGGCGCCAGAGTTGCATAAAAGCATCGGTATTCTGTTAATGATGGGGCTGGTTATTCGCGTTCTCTGGCGTTTAATTTCTCCTCCGCCAGCCCCACTGAAAAGTTATTCCCCCGCTATACGTTACGGAGCGAAAGCTGGTCATCTGGCACTGTATCTTTTGCTCTTTGCTATTGGCATGAGCGGTTACCTTATCTCTACCGCCGATGGCAAACCCATCAGCGTCTTTGGTTGGTTTGAAATCCCCGCAACGCTTGCAGATGCCGGCACGCAAGCTGACTTAGCCGGAACTTTACATCTCTGGTTTGCCTGGAGTGTCGTCATCCTGTCAGTTATGCACGGACTTATGGCGCTGAAACATCATTTCATCGATAAAGACGACACTCTGAAGCGCATGCTGGGAAAGTCGTCATCTGACTATGGAGTATAAAAAATGAAAAAAAGCCTGCTTGGTTTAACCTTCGCTTCCCTGATGTTCTCTGCCGGTTCAGCTGTCGCCGCCGATTACAAAATTGACAAAGAAGGCCAACACGCCTTTGTTAATTTCCGCATCCAGCACCTCGGCTATAGCTGGCTATATGGCACCTTTAAAGATTTCGACGGAACTTTTACCTTTGATGAAAAGAATCCTGCTGCCGATAAAGTGAATGTGACAATTAACACCACCAGTGTTGATACCAATCACGCCGAACGCGATAAACATCTTCGCAGTGCGGATTTCCTCAATACTGCAAAATATCCGCAGGCAACATTCACCTCCACCAGCGTGAAGAAAGACGGTGACGAACTGGATATTACCGGCGATCTGACGCTGAATGGCGTAACCAAACCAGTCACGCTGGAAGCGAAATTAATTGGTCAGGGCGACGATCCGTGGGGCGGTAAACGTGCAGGCTTTGAGGCCGAAGGCAAAATTAAGCTGAAAGACTTCAATATCAAGTCGGATTTAGGTCCAGCATCTCAGGAAGTGGATCTGATTATTTCAGTGGAAGGTATACAGCAGAAGTAAGACTGAAATGTTGCCGGATGGCACGCATCCGGCAATGATATTTATTCTGTTGGGTCAGGAATGCCCAGCGTTGTATTCAGGCGTCCCCGCGACTTATTAAAGATTTTATTGCCATTTTCTCGCCCAGCCCGACGGCGTCGCTGTTCTTCTGCCGGTAACGCGCTTTCTTCGCAGCAAATCTCACTACAACAACCTTTGTACTTCTCCGCACATACCGGACACTGAATAAACAGCAGGTGGCAGCCATCATTTTTACAGTTGGTATGGCTGTCGCACGGAGCGCCGCACTGGTGGCAATGCGCGATAATTTCGTCAGAAATACGCTCGCCCATCCGCTCGTCAAAAACAAAATTTTTGCCAATAAAACGTACCGGTAAGCCCTGCTCGCGCGCCTTACGGGCGTATTCAATAATTCCGCCTTCGATGTGCCAGACTTTGTTGAATCCGTTGTGTTTCATCCAGGCACTGGCCTTTTCACAACGAATACCGCCGGTGCAGTACATCACGATTTTTTTATCTTTATTTGCCTGCATCATTTCGACTGCTTTTGGCAGCTGCTCACGGAAGGTATCCGCCGGAATTTCCAGCGCGTTTTCAAAGTGCCCGACTTCATACTCATAGTGGTTACGCATGTCGATAAACAGTGCATCGGGATCGTCAAGCATGGCGTTCACTTCCGCCGCTTGCAGATACTCTCCAACATTGCTGGCGTCAAAGTTAGGATCATCAATTCCATCAGCAACGATGCGATCGCGCACCTTCATGCGTAGTACCCAGAAGGATTTCCCATCATCATCCAACGCGATATTCAGGCGTAAGCCAGCTAAAGCCGGATCGAAGGCGTATAGCTGCGCGCGAAATGTTTCAACATTGCTTGCTGGTACGCTGATTTGCGCGTTAATACCCTCATGCGCCAGATACACTCGCCCAAAAATATTCAGCGCGGTAAACAGCTGATATAAAGCGTCACGGGTCGCTTTAGGATCGGCAATGTGGAAATACTTATAAAACGAAATGGTGGTACGCGGTTCGCTCTCAGCCAACATTTTGGCTTTCAGTGCGTCGTTGGAAATGCGGTTGTGTAACACTGGCATGGTGTACGGTTCCTGCGAGGTGGGAAAGTAAAAATCCGCGGCATGATATAGCAATTATCGATAATTAACATCCACACATTTTACGCTACATTTACGCATTAAAAATTATTTGTTATTTACAAGCGCGGCAATTTCGCCCAGTCTTCAGTCTCAAATTTTGGTTGAGGGCAAAAAAATGCGACAATACATACAATTGCCCGTATAGGTTGAAAGACAGGATTGATATGACGAATCTACCCAAGTTCTCCACCGCACTGCTTCATCCGCGTTATTGGTTAACCTGGTTGGGTATTGGCGTACTTTGGTTGGTCGTGCAATTGCCCTACCCGATTATCTATCGCCTCGGCTGTGCGACAGGACGACTGGCGTTACGTTTTATGAAACGACGCGCCAAAATTGTGCATCGCAACCTGGAACTGTGCTTCCCGGAAATGAGCGAACAAGAGCGCCATCAGATGGTGATTAAGAATTTTGAATCCGTTGGTATGGGACTGATGGAAACCGGCATGGCGTGGTTCTGGCCAGATCGTCGGATTGCCCGCTGGACGGAAGTCATCGGCATGGAGCATATCCGTGATGTGCAGGCGCAAAAACGTGGCATCCTGTTAGTTGGCATCCATTTTCTGACGCTGGAACTCGGTGCACGACAATTTGGAATGCAGGAGCCGGGCATCGGGGTTTATCGTCCGAATGACAATCCATTAATCGACTGGCTGCAAACCTGGGGCCGCCTGCGTTCAAATAAATCGATGCTCGATCGCAAAGATTTAAAAGGGATGATTAAAGCGCTGAAAAAAGGTGAAGTCGTCTGGTACGCACCAGATCATGATTACGGTCCGCGCTCGAGCGTTTTTGTACCGTTGTTCGCCGTTGAGCAGGCGGCGACCACTACCGGCACCTGGATGCTGGCGCGGATGTCCGGTGCATGTCTGGTGCCGTTTGTCCCTCGTCGTAAGCCGGACGGCAAAGGGTATCAGTTGATCATGCTGCCGCCAGAGTGTTCACCGCCACTGGATAACGCTGAAACCACCGCCGCGTGGATGAACAAAGTGGTCGAAAAATGCATCATGATGGCGCCAGAACAGTACATGTGGCTGCATCGCCGCTTCAAAACGCGCCCGGAAGGCGTTCCTTCACGTTACTAACCCTCTTTATGCCGGATAAGATGCGTAGCATCGCATCCGGCACATCAGCATCAAATCCCCCGATTTAGCGATAAAAGCTCTCCGCATTGCCTCACTTATAAGTCAGGCGCATAATTAGTGTGCTTATCTTTTTTTCTCTTGTTCACCGCGCCCTGGCGCACCAACAGCGGATTGCTATGTCACTCTGTGAAAATGACACTCCCATAAACTGGAAACGAAACCTGCTCATTGCCTGGCTAGGCTGTTTTCTTACCGGCGCAGCCTTCAGTCTGGTAATGCCATTCTTACCCCTCTACGTTGAACAACTCGGCGTTACGGGCCACTCGGCACTAAATATGTGGTCAGGGATTGTCTTCAGTATTACCTTTCTATTTTCCGCCATTGCTTCTCCGTTCTGGGGAGGGCTTGCTGACCGTAAAGGTCGAAAAATTATGCTTCTGCGCTCTGCCCTCGGGATGGGCATCGTGATGGTGCTGATGGGAGTAGTGCAAAATATCTGGCAATTTCTGATCCTACGAGCATTACTGGGGCTGCTCGGTGGATTTGTCCCTAATGCCAACGCGCTAATCGCCACTCAGGTCCCGCGCAATAAAAGCGGCTGGGCGCTGGGTACGCTTTCCACAGGCGGCGTTAGTGGCGCGCTGCTTGGTCCCATGGCTGGCGGCTTGCTCGCCGATAACTATGGCTTACGTCCGGTATTTTTTATTACCGCCAGTGTGCTAATACTCTGCTTTTTCGTCACACTGTTTTGTATCAAAGAGAAATTCCAGCCAGTCAGCAAAAAAGAAATGCTGCACATGCGGGAAGTCGTGACATCGCTTAAAAACCCGAAGCTGGTACTTAGCCTGTTTGTCACAACATTAATCATTCAGGTCGCAACCGGGTCAATCGCGCCAATCCTGACCCTCTATGTCCGCGAACTGGCGGGGAATGTCAGTAATGTTGCTTTTATCAGTGGCATGATTGCCTCGGTCCCCGGCGTGGCAGCGCTACTTAGCGCGCCACGACTTGGCAAACTTGGCGATCGAATCGGACCAGAAAAGATCCTGATTACCGCGTTGATCTTTTCTGTACTGCTGTTGATACCAATGTCTTACGTCCAGACACCATTCCAACTTGGGATTTTACGCTTTTTACTCGGGGCCGCCGATGGCGCGTTACTCCCCGCTGTACAAACGCTACTGGTCTATAACTCAACAAATCAAATTGCTGGACGAATTTTCAGCTACAACCAGTCATTTCGCGATATTGGCAACGTAACGGGACCATTGATGGGCGCGGCTATCTCGGCAAACTATGGTTTCCGTGCTGTGTTTCTGGTCACTGCAGGGGTTGTGTTATTTAACGCGGTTTATTCCTGGAACAGTCTGCGTCGCCGCCGATTGCCCCAAGTGACTGGCTGATTTTTCCCTTTCATACTTGCAAAAGCGAATAATCAGCTATTCTTTCCCTGAATACATCATCAAATCAAAGGGAGAATCGTGATGACTATGTACGCAACGCTTGAAGAAGCCATTGATGCCGCACGGGAAGAGTTTCTTGCTGACAACCCCGGAATCGATGCTGATGAAGCAAATGTGCAACAGTTCAATGTCCAGAAATACATTCTGCAAGATGGTGACATTATGTGGCAGGTTGAGTTTTTCGCTGATGAAGGCGAAGAAGGTGAATGTCTGCCAATGTTCAGCGGAGAAGCTGCACAAAGCGTCTTTGACGGCGATTATGATGAAATTGAAATCCGCCAGGAATGGCAGGAAGAGAATACGCTGCACGAATGGGACGAAGGCGAATTTCAGCTTGAGCCGCCTTTGGATACAGAAGAAGGACGCGCAGCCGCCGATGAATGGGATGAGCGTTAATTACTCATATGGCCCATGTTGAATATCAATGGGCAGCAGTAAGGTATCAAAGACGAGAGAGAACGGCAGATCGAGGATCGTAACATAGCGCCATGCGGAGTCACGAACATCCCATTGCACCCCAGGATAATATTGGTTGCCATGCCCCTGCCCTGGTATAGTGCGGCTAATAATGCTGCCACAGCCACTCAGTAAGGTAACCATGATGCCTACCACAATGAAACGCATTTGATACCTCTTTCCTAAAAAAATACCGGCCCCACGCCGGTATTTTTATCGCTAACTAAGTGCTCGTTTTTTTCCGGATGCAGTGTAAACACCTTTCCGGCCTGGAAAGTATTGCAATCTCGTAGGCCTGATAAGCGTAGCGCATCAGGCATCTACACTTTTATTGCGAAGCCGCATCCGGTTTACACAATGCCTGCGGATTGAGCTTTATCCCTTCATAGAAGCTCACCCACGAAGAATATTTCTCCGGAGAGTTCCATACGCGGAAATGCAAACGTGCCATCGTCACCGGGTCGCTCAAGAGCACCAGACGACGATCGCGATTCAGCTTCTCTGGCGTCTCGTTCAGTGCCTGTTCAACGTGGCGGTCACGGGCGATTTCCAGCACCTTACTGGCGCGGTGACGCGCGGTCGCCATTGCCGTTGCCAGAGCGTTAAACGACGGGTTAAACACCGCGTGCATAAAGCCATCGTCGAGAGAACGTTGACGGTTCATCTCAAGGAAACGATCGGTATCGACCAGCACCTGTGGCGGTGAATACTCTTCCGGGATCAGGAAAAGTTTCCAGCGTTTAGTACGCAGTCCCACGGTGGCACGACTGGAGATCACCGAAACAAACGGTGACAGGATCAGAGAGAAGACAATCGGCGCCAGCCAGAACAAGAATCTCAGATCCAGCCATGCCATGCCAACCGCCCATACCAGACCCAGTAACATTTGCGAGCCGTGACGTTTAAATGCTTCGCCCCAGGAAGTGGAATCATCATCACGCTGTGGTGAATTCCACACCACCTCCCAGCCGAGGAAGGCGCTGACAACAAATACCGTATGGAACAGCATGCGAACCGGTGCCAACAGCACAGAAAACAGTACTTCCAGCAGCAGCGATAACGTAACGCGCCAGAAGCCGCCGTATTCTTTCGTTCCTTTGCACCAGATAAGCAAAATGCTCAATAACTTCGGCAGGAACAGCAGCACCATTGTTGAGGCAAACAGTGCAATCGCCAATTCAGGACGCCATTGCGGCCACACCGGGAACAACTGCCGTGGTTGCAGGAAGTATTGCGGTTCGGTCAACGCATGCACCACCTGCAATGCGGTCGAGAGCGCGAGGAACATAAACCACAGCGGCGCGGAGAGATAAGACATCACCCCCGTCAGGAACACCGCACGGTGTACCGGGTGCATACCCTTCACCAGGAACAGGCGGAAGTTCATCAGGTTGCCGTGACACCAGCGGCGGTCACGTTTTAACTCGTCCAGCAAGTTTGGCGGCAACTCTTCATAAGAGCCTGGCAGATCGTACGCAATCCATACTCCCCAGCCTGCGCGGCGCATCAGTGCCGCTTCTACAAAGTCGTGTGACAGGATTGAACCAGCAAAAGAACCTTCACCTGGCAGCGGAGCCAGTGCGCAGTGCTCAATAAACGGTTTCACGCGTATAATCGCGTTATGTCCCCAGTAGTGCGACTCACCGAGTTGCCAGAAGTGCAGACCAGCAGTGAACAATGGCCCATAAACACGGGTCGCAAACTGCTGGCAGCGTGCATACAGCGTATCCATACCGGACGCCTTCGGCGAAGACTGGATAATCCCGGCGTTCGGGTTGGCTTCCATCAGGCGCACCAGGCCGCACAAGCAATCACCGGTCATCACTGAATCGGCATCCAGCACCACCATGTAACTGTATTGACTGCCCCAGCGACGGCAGAAGTCATCGATGTTACCGCTTTTACGCTTTACACGACGGCGGCGGCGGCGATAGAAAATCTGCCCTTCGCCGCCGACTTCAGCGATAAGTTCCATCCAGGCTTTTTGCTCTGCGACGCAGATATCCGGGTTGTAACTATCACTCAGAATGTAGACATCAAAGTGCTTAGCATTGCCGGTGGCTTTTACCGACTCCCACGTTGCGTGTAAGCCTGCAAAGACGCGGTTCACGTCTTCATTACAGATGGGCATAATCAATGCCGTTCGATGCTCCGGGTTTAGCGGTTCATCGCCAACGGTCGACGCAGAAATACTGTATTTATCGCGACCAATGAGCAGTTGGAGGAAGCCCATCAGCGCGGTCCAGAAACCGGCAGATACCCAGCAGAAAAGAACGGCAAAGAGGATCAGAATACCGGTTTGCAGCATATAAGGCAGAAGCTGCATAAAGGAAACCCACAGATCCTGATCGACCATATCAACCGGATTAATAAACGCCCACCCCTGATACGGCAGAATCGTCTTCATGTACCAGGTGGCGACAACGGTTTGCGCCAGTGTCAGGATAAGCAGGATGTAACGACGGATTGTCCCGACGGTACGCCACTTTTGCTCGCTTTCCTGTTCTTCTTTGGTCAACCGAGCCAGATAGCGCGGCGTCACATCGCGCCCGCGTAGACGATCCCAGAAGCGCCCTACCGGGTTAGTTCGCCACGGATCGGGAAACATTGAGGAACGTTTTGCTTTCGGCATTGCCTGAAGCTGATCGCGTCCTTCATCGTCTTTAATTAACTGCCCATCAGCCAGCGAATCCGGCCAGGCTTGTTCAAGACGCGCCTTCACCGACCCTTGTGGGGAGTCATCCTCCCGCGCATAGGTACGGTGTTCGGCATCCAGCGCTTGATGAACGGCGCGGATATCGGTCTTCGGCAATGCCGCTTTCTCGCTTGCCGAGATGGGCATTGCGTCAATGTACTCAGTTGTTTTATTCATTGGCAGGTAACTGGTAGCTCCAGGTTTCACTCAACGTCTGATCGGCATTCACCAGCGCAGCACGCATTTCAGTGGTTTTCTTAGCATCTTTCACTTTCACGCGCATTACCAGACGCCAGCCTTTGGTGACCGGGTTATAACGCACTGTACTCTCTACAATCTCACCATTATCGCCAATACTGGTTTGTGCGGTGACTGGCGTATCCGCTGGCAGTTTTTTCATTTCTGCGCCAGTAAAATCGACCACAAAGGCGATAGTACCGTCAGGTTGACGAATCAGGTTTGATTGTTTTACATCCCCGGTTGAACGACGAGTCTGCTGTACCCAGGCGTTATCTGGCGCATGCAATTTGTCTTCGTCCCGGCTGAAGGTGATGGTGTATTTAAAGTTCATCTCTTTACCCGGTTCCGGCAGTTGGTCCGGCGTCCAGTAAGCGACGATGTTATCGTTAGTTTCATCGTTAGTCGGGATTTCTACCAACTCAACGCTACCCTTGCCCCACTCACCTTTCGGTGTTACCCAGGCGCTTGGACGCAGATCGTAACGGTCGTCGAGGTCTTCGAAACGTGAGAAGTCGCGACCGCGCTGTAACAGACCAAACCCTTGCGGATTCTCCATAGAGAAGCTGCTGACCGCCAGATGTTTCGGGTTATTCAACGGACGCCAGATCCACTCGCCGTTACCGGCATGGATAGACAAGCCGTTTGAGTCATGCAATTCCGGACGATAGTTATTCGCCTGAGACGGTTGGTTCGGTCCGAACAGGAACATACTGGTTAACGGTGCTACGCCCAGTTTGCCGACTTTATCGCGCAGATAAATTTTTGACTGCACATCAACAACCGTGTCACGTCCTGGCATAACCACAAACTTGTAAGCGCCTGTCGCACGCGGCGAGTCAAGCAATGCATAAATGGTTAAACGTTTATCAGTCGGTTTTGGACGCTCGATCCAAAACTCTTTAAAGCGAGGAAATTCTTCACCGGATGGCAACGCGGTATCAATTGCCAGGCCGCGGGCAGACAGGCCATAAACCTGACCTGCGCCAATCACGCGGAAATAACTGGCCCCGAGCATGCTGACGATTTCATCGTTTTTATCTTTGCTGTTGATCGGGTAAAGCACTTTAAAACCGGCAAAACCAAGATCTTTTACCGTGTCTTTATCATGCTGAACATCGCCGAATGTAAAATAATCCGGACTGTATTTGATTCTTTTTACTGCCGTTGCAGTAACTTCATTGATTTTGACCGGCGTGTCGAAGTACATACCCTGATGGTAGAATTCGAGCTTGAATGGGGTCTTAAGATTGTTCCAGTAGGCTTTGTCATGATTAAACTGGATCTGCTGATAGTCCGCGTATTTCATGTCGCGGAAAACGGAGGGCAAGTTGCTTTTAGGCGCCTCATAGCCTTTTCCGGCTAAGGATTGAGCTTGCTTTGCAACATCGTCAATGCTGAACGCCCAGCTTGAAGAGGTATACAGGGTTAACATTACTGCAGCACTCAACCAACGCATTTTCATCATTTTTAGTTTAAGTTTCATAATAAGTAAGCACTTCCCCCTTTGTGTGCTTATATCGATCCGATCTATTTTAATGGATAACCAGCCATTCCGACAACAGAATCCCAGTGTTATTCAGCATGCTGGCTCATGGATTAAGCACTTGATTGCGGCCGTTTTCACTTTCCGTGCTTCTCCTAAAGACAGAAGCAGCGAGTTCGTGTAGGGTTTGCCAGCAAATTTATTTATCAACAGTCTTACAGGTGCTTCCATTTGGGTTAATGGAAGTGGCTATGCCGCGCAAAAACCCCTGTGAAGCCTGCGCCACATGCGGCCAGGTCGATGTTGTTATGGTAAAAGCCTAAAGGCATTACCCGGTAGCGATAAGACGAAAAATCCGAGATTAGTTAACCATATATGAATCCAGTACCCGCGCAGCGTGAATATTTCCTCGACTCCATCCGCGCCTGGTTGATGTTGTTAGGGATCCCTTTTCATATCTCTTTAATCTATTCAAGCCATACCTGGCATGTGAATAGCGCAGAGTCGTCCTGGTTGCTGACACTTTTTAACGATTTCATCCACTCGTTCCGCATGCAGGTATTTTTCGTTATTTCTGGTTATTTTTCCTACATGCTTTTTTTGCGCTATCCATTGAAAAAATGGTGGAAAGTTCGCGTAGAACGCGTGGGGATCCCAATGTTAACGGCTATTCCCCTGCTGACCTTGCCACAATTCATTATGCTACAGTATGTCAAAGGCAAAGCAGAAAGCTGGCCCGGTTTGTCATTGTATGACAAATATAATACTCTGGCCTGGGAATTAATTTCGCACCTGTGGTTTTTACTGGTATTGGTGGTCATGACGACGCTTTGCATATGGATATTTAAGCACATCAAACATAAGTTAGATAATTCTGAAAATTTAAATAAAAATTTCTCGATGGTTAAACTTTCGGTGATATTTTTAGGCCTCGGCATCAGCTATGCGGTAATAAGAAGAACACTGTTTATCGTTTATCCACCCATTTTAAGCAATGGCATGTTCAATTTTATTTTCATGCAGACGCTGTTTTATATACCGTTTTTTATCCTTGGTGCATTAGCTTTTATTTTCCCTAATCTTAAAGCCTTGTTTACCACACCTTCTCGTGGTTGTACGCTCGCTGCAGCAACGGCATTTGTCGCATATTTGCTCAACCAACGTTACGGGAGCGGCGATGCCTGGATGTATGAAACCGAGTCAGTGATCACGATGGTACTTGGCCTGTGGATGGTGAATGTGGTTTTCTCCTTCGGCCACCGTTTGCTTAATTTCCAGTCGGCACGGGTGACCTACTTTGTGAACGCATCGCTGTTTATCTATCTGGTTCACCACCCATTAACACTGTTTTTCGGCGCATACATTACACCGCACATCACCTCGAATTGGCTTGGTTTTATGTGTGGCCTGATATTCGTGGTAGGGATTGCGATAATTCTGTATGAAATTCATTTACGCATTCCATTGTTGAAGTTTTTGTTCTCAGGAAAACCGGCCATTAAGCGCGAGAATGATAAAGCGCCTGCACGCTGAGCTACGCTTACAATAACCATTCAACGGGTAATATTGACGCCAGTCTGACCAAAACCCGCTTCCAGAAACTGGTTGCGGGTTCTTTTTTGAGAAGAATTTCTTCCTTCCCGTGGCGATCGACCCAGTTAATCCGCCCCCACCGATCCAAACGCAACTGCCAGGCCGCATCATACTGACTCTGAATAAAGCGTTTATCGATCAGTTGCGCCAGCGCTTCGCTCTCTATAACCAGGCCCATTTCAGTATTGAGTAATGTTGAACGCGGGTCGAAATTGAATGATCCAATAAACACGGTTTTGCCATCGATACTGAAGGTCTTGGCATGCAGACTGGCACCGGAATTCCCGGTTATTCCACGGTCATGCAGTGTACCAGGTTGTTCCCTCGTCGGCTTCAGTTCAAAGAGTTCCACGCCATAACGGAGCAATTTTTTGCGCCAGCGTGCGTAGCCAGCATGCACCACTGCGACATCATTGGCGGCAAGTGAGTTGGTTAAGATCGCTACCTTTACTCCTTTTCTTACCATCCGTAACAGTTGTGCCACACCTGCACGCGTCGGCACAAAATAGGAAGAGATAATATCAATCCGCTCGCCGGGTGACCCCATGATATCGAACAGACGCTGCGGCAGAAGGGAATGGCGTTTTGCTTTGCCCTCCCCTTTCGCAGGATCATCACTTAATAAACGCGTTTTTGCCCAAATAAGCGGTAACGTCCCCTCAACGAGTTGATTCATAAAAGGACTGGAGTCAAGTTTGCGCAAATAGCGATGCGTGATGCTGTCGTTACGCCAGGATGCGGGTAATTCAATACGATCAGCCATTTCACCTTCGGATACATCCAGAACATGCTGCAAGGGTGAAACTGATTTGCAATACCAGTAGCGGGTGAAATCATCAGCAACGTCCTCCACCACCGACCCGATTGCCATGACATCTAAATCCGAAAAAAGTGGCTCTTCCCCGGCACCAAAATAAGCATCACCAATATTTCGCCCTCCCACCAGCGTCACCACGCCATCGACGGTGAAACTTTTATTATGCATACGGCGATTGAGGCGGGAAAAGTCGGTGATATAACCAAGCGGACGTAGCAAGCGAAACGAGAAAGGATTGAAGAGTCGAACTTCAATACGCGGATGGCTATCAAGCAAGCGTAAAATGTCGTCAAGTCCGGGCGTATTGTTGTCATCCAGCAGCAAACGGACACGAACGCCACGCTTTGCTGCGGCTAACAGTGCGGAAAACAGTAACCGCCCCGACATATCGTCCTGCCAGATGTAATACTGCACATCCAGCGTATGTTCCGCCATTTCTGCCAGGCGATAACGTGCGGCAAACGCATCCAGACCTTTATCAAGAGGGAAAATGCCGCACAGTCCTGGGTGTTGCAAACACAAGGGCAACACCGCGCTCGCCAGCCGGGGCAAATCATTCATCTCCTTGTTGGGTAAGGAGTCTCTCGTAGAGATGGGCGTTTTCTTCATCATAACAGACAAAGTATACCTGCTCGGGTAAAGCGTGACGGGTAATAAATTCTGAAATGGTTTTTACTGCTATTTCAGCCGCTGCAGCGCGTGGGTATCCGTAAACACCAGTACTAATGGCTGGGAAAGCTACCGACGTATAACCGTTCGCCTCGACCAGTCGCAGGCTATTGAGATAGGCATCCTGCAATAGCTGATCTTCATTTTGTTCTCCGCCACGCCACACGGGTCCAACGGTATGTACAACAGCTTTGGCGGGGAGATCGCCTGCAAGAGTAATGACTGCGTGTCCTGTAGGGCAATCGCCCTGCTGTTGCCTGACTTTTAAACAAGCATCAAGCAGCGCCGGGCCAGCTGCGCGATGAATGGCTCCATCGACGCCGCCGCCCCCCATTAATGACCGATTAGCCGCATTCACAATCACATCAACGGCCAGTTTGGTAATATCGCCCTGTACAACATGAATACGCGATTTCATAACGCCTCCTTACACCATCTTGTTTCTTAAGTGTACAGCAGGGTTTTTAGAGAAATCGCATTTTTCTTGTCAGCTTCGTGGTCAAATCGGGACTCATTTATATTCGATACTCATTACCGCCAATGTTTTTTGTTCATTAACGTACTGCATTTTTACTGAGGCGATTTGCTGGTTTTTTGTACTCCACTCATAAATCCTTTGCTGGAGTAGCGTTTGGTGTGAACAAGGCCATTTTGCATACAGGTCATTTTAACGTGTGCTTGCTCGGCACTGACTTCGCAAGGTGACTCAACAATTTCACCACGAAAGCTTATTATACCGCCTTGCGCAGCGCTCCCTGCAGTGGCAATAAAAGGCACAACCAGACTGCTGAGCATAAGGGAGTTTAAAATCGGTCTGAACATTTTTATATTTCCTCAATGATTAATCATCCTTGAGGGGGTGTAATCCATGCATTCAGGTTCAGATTGGCCGACGCAAGTCAGACCACATTCTCCCGATTTATATTATGCTCGACACATCTAAATATTAAGACTTTTCTGAGGAAGGCGGCCATTGTTGTGACAAATGTAGTGACTGTCCATCAGATACAGTAACAACGATCTTCACCCGATCGTCCGGGGAAATATTCAAACTCAATTTCGTCAAGGCAATGGGTTGATTAGCGGGCAATGAGAGGGTCTTTTCTTGTTTGGTCTGGCTTTGACCTGAACTGCCTTCACGCAGAGACAATATTTGCACCCGGCACAAGCAAGATTGCGTCAGGGTAACTTCTGGAATAATGGTGTACATGTCGCCTTGCTGAGTCGTATTAAAGGTTATTTGACTGGAAAGCGCCGCAAGGAGTAATAACGCGTTCATATTTTTCTCCTGATAAAAGTCTCCCGAAAAAAACAGGGCTTCCGCCCTGTTTTCAGTAATACGATTTATATATTAGTACTGATGGGCTGTAGCATTGTTACCAAAGCCAACCTGAGTTACGTTGACGCTGGAGTTAGATGCAGTTTGGTCAACCGCTGCACCGTTGCCGCCACCAAACTGTTTAACAGTCATTTCAGAGTTTTTACCGTTCCACTGATCCAGTGTCGCGCTGTTACCAAAGCCACGTTGGGTCAGTTCGATGGAACTGTCATCAGAGCCCTGACCAACATCTGCACCGTTACCACCACCGTGCTGGGTAATGGTCAGATCAGAGTTACGAGCATCCGTTTGCAGAGCAACTGCAGAGTTACCACCACCGTACTGATAAATATTCAGCTCTGAATTTGGGCCGCTATTATTACCGCCACCACCGTGGTGACCGCCGCCGCCGAACTGAGGAATAGAACCTGCCAAAGCGCTACCGGAGAATACGATTGCTGCAATTGCTGCTACTTTTAAAAGTTTCATGTAAAACCCCCATCGGATTGATTTAAAAGTCGAATGGAAATTAACGCTGTGTTACGCGAATAGCCATTTGCGACTGTCTCTGCACTACAATTGCCGTTTTTTGAGTACCATGCTGCGTAATATTTGCTTTATTACCAGAACCTTTCTGGATAATCATCGCAGTATTACCATATGCGCCTTGCGAAATACTTGCATCATTGGCATTACCAGCCTGATCAATATACGCAAGGTTATAATCTCCTGTCTGGTTAATTCTTGCCCGATTGCTATTACCATCTTGCGAAACAACCGACAAAAGTT